>CAVBJM010000012.1:0-69543 GCA_963595925.1 bacterium | reverse complement strand
CGACCCTCTGCTTGTAAGGCAGATGCTCTGAACCAGCTGAGCTAAACGCCCGTGTTCTCGTTCTTAATTGCGGTGCAAAGGTACACGTTTCTTTTTATTCCGCAAACATTTGCGCCGTTTTTTTTAGAAAAACTTCATCTCGCAGTAATATTCCGGCAATAAGCGTACAGAAACAACACAGGCCGAGCGTTTCTGCCCAGCCTGCGAAATGTATGTAGCGAAACGCTTACACGGGGATTACTCTCCGGCAGCAAAGCGTTTGGCCTGTTCTTCTATCAATGCGGCATCTTCGAAATAGTTTATCTTCATGGCGCGACGTACCTCGTCCATGGTCTGCGCTGCTGTTTCGCGAGCCGTTTCACAACCTTTCTTCAGCATATCGTAAATAGCGGGGATATCCTTTTCGAATTCTTTGCGACGGTTGCGTATTGGTTCAAGTTCTTCCTGCATAATGGCAGCAAGGAGTTTCTTGACTTTCATGTCGCCCAAGCCTCCATGCGTATAGTGAGCTTTCATCTCGTCCAAGTTATTGTAGTCGGGACAATAACGGGCAAAGTGTTCGGGACGGCAGAACGCATCCAGGTAAGTGAATACACAGTTGCCTTCCAGCTTTCCGGGGTCGCTCACACGCAAGTGTCCGGGATCGGTGTACATGCTACGTACTTTCTTTTCCACTTCATCAGCAGGGTCGGACAAGTAAATGCAGTTACCCAACGACTTGCTCATCTTAGCCTTACCATCGGTTCCCGGCAGACGGAGACAAGCGGAGTTGTCTGGCAGCAAAATCTCGGGTTCTACCAATGTTTCTCCGTAAATATGGTTGAAACGACGCACGATTTCGCGGGTTTGTTCAATCATCGGTTCCTGATCCTCTCCTACGGGAACGGTGGTAGCCTTGAAAGCGGTAATATCGGCCGCTTGACTGATGGGGTAAGTAAAGAAACCTACGGGGATGCTGGTCTCGAAGTTACGCATCTGTATTTCGGTCTTCACCGTAGGGTTACGCTGCAAGCGCGATACCGTCACGAGATCCATGTAGTAGAAGCTCAACTCACAAAGCTCGGGTATCTGCGACTGGATGAAAATAGTAGACTTGGCGGGATCCAATCCCACAGCTAAGTAGTCGAGTGCCACTTCAATCACATTTTGACGAACCTTCTCGGGATTGTCGATATTGTCGGTCAAAGCCTGTCCATCGGCCTCAAACACGAAAATCTTGTCGTATAGGCCGGAATTCTGCAGCTCCACGCGGCGACGCAGAGAGCCTACGTAGTGTCCGATATGCAACTTGCCGGTAGGACGGTCGCCCGTAAGTATAATTTTTTCCTTTTTCATAGGTATGTTGTTTTGTTTCAGTATGAGTTATGTGCGGGCAAAGATAGTCAGAAATCGTGAAGAAACATTTCATCCAGCAGGTTTTTGCCCGTCTGTGTACGGAATATCTTTTCACGAATGCCCGGAATGGACTCCTTGGGCAGTTCATCTTCGAAGATATTTACCAGGAAATCGGCTTCTACCAAGATTTGGTAATCTATGCCTTGTATGTCGCGATAAGTGTGATGGTGCCCTACCAGATAGCACACACGCGCTATTTGTTCTTCGGTAAACTCGTGAAGCGACTCCATCAGTTTGCGGGCTTCAGCGGGGCCTTCCTTTTCCTGATAAGGCCCGGCGCACGAACCGTATTTCTGTTCGCTGATATGGATGCCTATATCGTGTACAATAGCGGCGGATTCAAGAACGGACAGTGTTTCTTCGTCTATCGCTTCCAGTCGTCCGATGGTGGCAGCGAAGTCGTGCACTTTCATGAAGTGCTGAATACGTTTGGCATCGCCATGATCGTATTTCACCATGGCGGCGATAAGTAATGCTTGTTTCTTTTCCATAACGGTGCAAAGGTATATTTTTCACCGCTGAAACCATAAGCAAGGAGGTATAAAAAGAAGTGGAGATACTCTAACCTCACGACTTTCGGCTTCAAGCTTTACTATAAGCCTGAAGGACTCATAGAAGCTTTATCGGAAATATTAGAAGACGTATTCGTTATAGCATTATCTTCACCCAACATTTTTTGCGGATCCATCCATATAAATTCGGTAGTAGTGTCTTTCAATACTTCTCTAATCTGACGATTTGTTTCGGCCAGTTCCCTTATATCATAAAAATGTTTCAAATGCGACAACGCATGTTTCATGCAACATATTTACAATAGGAAGAAACATGTTTTATACCTACCGGAAAGCAAACTATATACATTTGCCGTGTCTTCGCTGATGAAGCGAACGATATAAATTAATAAGATTTGTTTAACTATAAATTTGGATACTACATGGAAAGCATGAAAAGGATTTCCCTATTTACACTCCTGTTTATCTTGATGTGTACAGCAGTTCGGGCGCAAAGCCTGAAAGTATCCGGAATCATCACGTCTAAATCGGACGGCGAACCGGTTATCGGTGCCTCGGTAGTGGAAGCAGGCACAACGAACGGTGTGATTTCGGATTTCGAAGGTAAATTTACTCTTATAGTAAAGCACGGTGCCAATATCTCGGTATCGTATGTAGGCTACAAAACACAGACCGTAAAGGCTTCCACCTCGATGCGAATAATTCTGGAAGACGATTCGGAACTTCTGCAGGAAGTAGTGGTAACAGGATATACCACTCAGCGCAAGGCCGACCTGACAGGTTCTGTTTCGGTAGTGAGCATGGACGAAATAGCCAAGCAGAACGAAAACAACCCGATGAAAGCACTGCAAGGACGAGTACCGGGCATGAACATTACTGCCGATGGTAACCCCAGCGGATCTGCAACCATCCGCATTCGCGGTATCGGAACACTAAACAACAACGACCCTCTCTATATTATTGATGGTGTGCCGACCAAAGGAGGCATGCACGAACTGAATGGAAACGACATCGAATCTATTCAGGTGCTGAAAGACGCAGCCTCGGCCTCTATCTACGGTTCGCGTGCGGCTAACGGCGTTATCATCATCACCACGAAGAAAGGTAAGGAAGGTAAGATAAAGATTGACTTCGACGCCTCTGTTTCGGCTTCAATGTACGTAAACCGAATGAAAGTGCTCAACACCGAAGAATTCGGACAAGCCATGTGGCAAGCTTACGTAAACGATGGCAACGACCCGAACACCAACGGCTTAGGATACCGTTTCAACTGGGGCTACGATGCAAACGGCAACCCGAAACTGAATAGCATATCGATGTCGAAATACCTTGACTCGGCAAACACAATCCCAGCTGGCGACACAGACTGGTTCGACGAAGTGACACGCACGGGTTTAACACAGCAATACAATCTCTCGGTGAGCAATGGTTCGGAGAAAGGCTCATCGTTCTTCTCAATAGGATATTATAAAAATGCGGGCATTATCAAGACTACCGACTTCGAGCGGTTCTCTGCCCGCATGAACTCCGACTACAACTTGATAGGGAAACTGCTTACCGTAGGCGAACACTTCACGGTAAACCGTACATCGGAAGTGCAGTCACCCAGCGGCATTCTGCAGAACGCCTTGCAATTTAACCCGTCTATCCCCGTGCGAGACATTTACGGCAACTACGCCGGTCCGGTGGGAGGTTACTCAGACCGTGAAAACCCATTGGCTCGCTTGGAACGTAACGCCGACAACCGTTATACCTACTGGCGTATGTTCGGTGACGCCTACGTAAACCTCGCCCCGTTCAAAGGCTTCAACGTGCGTTCAACCTTCGGTATCGACTACGCACAGAAGCAGCAACGCATCTTTACCTACCCCATTACCGAAGGCAACGTGGCCAACGACAAGAATGCGGTAGAAGCCAAGCAAGAGCACTGGACCAAATGGATGTGGAACGCAGTAGCCACATACAACCTGGAAATCGGGAAACACCGTGGCGATGTAATGGCCGGTATGGAGCTTAACCGCGAAGACGACACGTCATTCTCAGGATACAAAGAAGACTTTACCATCTTGAACACTGACTTCATGTGGCCGGATGCCGGTACAGGAACCGCTCAGGCTTACGGATCGGGACAGGGATACTCACTGGTTTCGTTCTTCGGCAAACTCAACTATACATACGATGACAAGTATCTGCTCTCGCTCACGGTACGCCGAGACGGTTCATCACGCTTCGGAAAGAACAACCGTTACGCCACATTCCCATCAGTGTCTGCAGGTTGGCGCCTGAGCCGCGAGAACTTCCTGAAAGACGTTTCATGGATAGATGACCTGAAGCTACGCGCCTCATGGGGACAAACTGGTAATCAGGAAATATCGAACACTGCACGGTACACCATCTATGTGCCCAATTACGGTGTAAACGAATCGGGTGGTCAAAGCTACGGTACGGCATACGACATTGCCGGAACAAACGGCGGAAGCATCCTTCAGTCTGGTTTCAAACGCAACCAAATAGGTAATGATGACCTGAAATGGGAAACCACCACACAAACCAATGTGGGATTGGACTTCTCATTCTTCAATCAAAGCCTGTACGGATCATTCGACTGGTTCTATAAAAAGACCACAGATATCTTGGTAGAAATGCAAGGCATCGCAGCCATGGGTGAAGGAAGCTCGCAATGGATTAATGCAGGCGAAATGGAAAACAAAGGTATAGAGCTGAATCTGGGCTACCGAAACAAAACAGCTTTCGGACTGAAATACGACTTGAACGGAAACCTTTCGCTCTATCGCAACAAGATTACCAAGTTGCCCAGCACAGTAGCTGCTAATGGCACATTCGGTGGAAACGGTGTATATAGTGTAATAGGTCACGCCAACGGTTCGCAAGCCGGTTATATAGCCGATGGAATCTTCAAATCGCAAGAAGAGATAGACAATCACGCCACTCAGGAAGGCGCCGGACTGGGACGCATACGCTGGCGCGACCTTGACGGAAACGGCGTGATAAACGAACTGGACCAAGCATGGATTTACAACCCAACCCCGAAGTTCAGCTATGGACTGAACATTTACTTGGAATACAAGAACTTTGACCTGACCATGTTCTGGCAAGGAGTACAAGGTGTAGACATCATCAGTGACCTGAAGAAAGAAACCGACTTGTGGAGCGGCCTAAACATCACCTACCTGAATAAAGGAAAGCGTGTTCTTGACGCTTGGTCACCATCTAACCCTGACTCGAACATCCCTGCACTGACCAACAGTGACACGAACAACGAAAAGCGTGTATCAAGCTACTTGGTAGAAGACGGTTCGTTCCTGAAACTGCGCAACATTCAACTCGGTTACAACCTGCCTCAACAATGGGCGAAGAAGATGAAGATGGAACGCTTCCGTCTGTACGTCAGTGCACAAAACGCCCTGACCATCAAAAGCAAAAACTTTACCGGCGTAGACCCGGAAAACCCGAATTATGATTATCCTATCCCAATGAACCTGACATTCGGTGTAAACATTGGTTTTTAACTGACAGCATTATGAAAAGAATCTTATATACAACGGCTTTGAGCCTTCTGTTGATGGGCTCCGCCACAAGTTGCTCCGATTTTCTGGAAAGCCAAGTACCACAAGGCACTCTCGATGACGGACAACTAAATAATCCGTCTTACGTGGACAATTTGGTCATTTCGGCCTACGCCGTATGGATAACAGCCGAAGACATTAATTCTTCGTTCTCCATGTGGAACTACGATGTCCGTTCGGACGATGCCTACAAGGGTGGGAACGGCACCAGCGATGGCGACGTATTTCATAATCTGGAAGTATCACAGGGTGTAATGACCACGGCCTGGAACATCAGCGATATGTGGCAGCGCCTGTACAATTCCATCTCACGTGCCAACACGGCCTTGCAACTGCTGGATCAGATGGACGACGCTACTTATCCTTTGCGCCAACAACGCATTGCGGAAATGCGCTTCCTGCGCGGACACGGACATTTCCTCTTGAAGCAGCTTTACAAGCATATCGTATTTGCCAACGATGAAAGTCTTTCACCAGAAGACTATAACAACCTGTCGAACACCGCTTACACAAACGATGAAGGCTGGCAGCAAATAGCCAATGACTTCCAGTTCGCTTACGACAATCTACCAGACAAGCAGTCGGACAAAGGACGTCCCTCTAAGTCGGCAGCAGCCGCATATTTGGCCAAAACCTACCTGTACAAGGCATATCATCAGGACAATGCAGAAAACAATGAGGTTACATCCATCAGCAAAGATGATTTGGCAAAGGTGATTACTTACACCGAGAAGAGCATCTACACCGCAGGCGGATTCGGACTGGAAAGTGACTTTCACAACAACTTCCGTCCCGAACCACAGTATGAGAACGGAGTGGAATCAATCTGGGCCATGCAATACTCCATAAACGACGGAACAAACAAAGGGAACTGTAACTGGTCGTTCGGACTTATCGTACCGAATATATCGGGAGTAACCGATGGCGGATGCGACTTCTACAAACCTAGCCAGAACTTGGTAAACGCTTTCAAAACCGATGCCGACGGGCATCCGTATTTCGATACGTTCAACAACAAGGACTACGACAGTCAAACCGATTACGCAGACCCTCGCTTGTTTCTGACTGTAGGAATTCCCGGATTCCCTTACGAATTCAACAACAAGTATATTATGTCACGTTCCTCTGACTGGAGCCGTAGCAACGGCCTTTATGGCTACAATGTAAGTCTGAAACACAATGTGGATCCCGATGGAGGTTATTTGGTAAAAGGATCCTGGTGGGGGTCTCCGATGAACCACATCGTATTGCGTTATGCCGATGTGCTGCTGATGCGCGCCGAAGCACTGATTCAGCTGAACGATGGGCGCATTTCAGAAGCCATTAATCTGATAAACGAACTGCGCGCTCGTGCAAAACAGAGCACAAGCGTAATTGCCGATTACGAAACCACTTACGGAGCCCACCTAAACGTAGAGCCTTATAGCGGAACCTATTCGCAGGCCGATGCCCTGAAGATGCTGAAGTTTGAACGTCGCGTGGAACTGGCTATGGAAAGCGACCGCTTTTTCGACCTCGTAAGATGGGGAGAAGCCTGCGATGTACTCACCAAGTACTATGCGGAAGAAGCAGATAACTGCTCCATCTACACCTCGGCCGCCTTTACAAAGAACAAACATGAATATCTGCCTATCCCATTTGCACAAATGAGCGCAAGCAACGGGCATTACACCCAGAACTGCGGAAATTGGTAAAACCTTTCAATTCTAAAGACAATGAAATTTATACTATCAAATACAATCATTTCCTTTCTCACAATGGTTATTATGATTGCCTTGCCGGGATGCAATGAAGACAATACATCGGGGCTACGACTGGACGGTGATACATACGTCACCTCCTTTACAGTAGACAAATACGATGGCGCAATAGACAATACGGAGAAAACCATCACGGTATCCGTTCCCGAAGTGTACAATACGGATGCCATGGAAGTTACGGCACTGACGTTGTCCGATGGAGCCAGCTCATCAATTCAAAAAGGTGACAAGCTGAACCTTTCAGTCCCTCAGGTATTGACCGTGATAAACGGCGATGTATATCAAGACTATACCATCAAGGTAAAACACGATGAAGCCAAGATTACATCATTTAAGCTGAATGATACGTACATTGGAGCCATCGATGAAACCAACCACAAGATTACGGTAAGAGTACCCTCCTCACAATCAATCACGAATCTGGTTCCCTCGGTTGTTACCTCAATGGACGCCATTGTCAGCCCAGTGCCGGGAACAGGAGTAGATTTCACCAATCCTGTGGAATTTACGGTAACATACAATACCGCATCGGCCGTCTACGTTGTGACTGTAATCCAGACCGATGCACCAGAGTATATTTACGTAGGATTGTCGGCTACGCTCGATGACTTGAACCCGGAAGAAAAAACGGCTGCCACATGGATGATAAACACCTACGGCGCACAATACGTTCCGTTCTCCGATATATCTTCGGGCAACGTAGACATCAGCAAATGCAAAGTGATGTGGTGGCATTTACACATTGACGGCGGTATTGACAACATGGACAAGTTCGACGAAAAGGCTTCGGCTGCAAACAATGCAGCAGTCAAGATGAAAGACTACATGAACAACGGCGGCGGTCTGCTACTAACCCGATACGCTACATACTATGCAGTAAAGTTGGGAATCACGAAAGACGGAAGAAACCCGAACAACTGTTGGGGACAAGTGGAAAACGACGCTGAAACAACGGGCGGCGCATGGAGCTTCTCGAACAAAGGACACGAAAGCCATCCGCTTTACTCCGGACTGAAAGACAACGATGACTCGAACGTTTATACTTGCGACGCCAACTACCGCATCACAAACAGTACGGCACAATGGCATATCGGTTCCGATTGGGGTGGATACGCAACGCTCAGTGACTGGTGCGACCAAACGGGAGCAACCGATTTGGGCTATGGCGGCGATGGAGCCGTGGTAGTATGGGAATATCCTACCGACGGAAACAGAGGTGGTGTACTCTGCATCGGTTCCGGTTGCTACGACTGGTATGCGGTAGGAATGGACAGTACCACCGACAAATACCATGTCAATGTAGAAACAATGACAAAGAATGCGATAGATTACTTGAAAGGTAACGAATAAAAACGTATATAAGGATGAAAAAGATGACATATACTCTTGCATGGGCAGCCTTGTCTGCGGTCATTTGCGGCTGCAGTGACAATCTAGACCCGGTTTATACACAACGTGACTGGGATGGAACTGCCGAATATTTCGCCTCAACCGACGCAAAGTCGTTCGACACCTATTATAAACCGGCTGTAGGTTACGTAGGCGACCCAATGCCGTTTTTCGACCCTGTAACTAAGGACTTCAAAATTCTGTATTTACAGGATTCCCGTCCCAACCAAGCGGCTACTTACCACCCCATTTGGGGGGTAAGTACCACCGATGTTGCCTCCTACGAATCGCTCGGCGAGCTGATTCCTTGCGGAGGAAAAGCCGAACAAGACGCAGCCTTGGGAACAGGAAGCACCATCTATAATGAAGCAGACAAATTGTATTACACGTTCTATACCGGACACAAATACCAACCCTCGTCTACAGAAAGTGGAGAAGCTATCATGATGGCTACTTCGCCCGACTTCAAGACATGGACCAAAAGCCGCACGTTTTATCTGAAAGGCGAAACGAACGGATATAGCAAAAGCGATTTCCGTGACCCATTCGTATTCAAAGGAGATGACGGCCAATATCACATGTTGGTTTCCACAACCAAGGACGGAAAAGGTTCTTTGGCCGAATACATTTCGTCCGACTTGAAGACGTGGCAGCACAACGGCGTTTTCATGACCATGATGTGGGACCGCTTCTACGAATGCCCAGATGTATTCAAGATGGGCGATTGGTGGTATCTCATCTATTCGGAAAAACATGCGGCACTCCGAAAGGTGCAATACTTTAAAGGACACACACTGGATGAACTGAAAGCATGCACGAAAAACGATGCAGGCATCTGGCCCGACAGTCACGAAGGCTTCCTTGACTCCCGTGGTTTCTACGCCGGGAAAACGGCATCAAACGGTACCGACCGCTATATTTGGGGATGGTGTCCGACCCGTTCCGGCGAAAACAACATCGAAGTCGGAGCTTATCCCAATGAACCGGAATGGGCAGGTAACCTCGTAGCCCACAAACTGATTCAGCACGAAGACGGAACGCTGACTTTGGGTGCGGTTACAGGTATTGACAACAAATTCACAACCGAGTCGACAGTTAAAGTGATGGCACAGAGTCAAAACGGGATTGCATCGGCCAACGCTGGTTATACAATGAGCGGAGATTCTTATCTATTGTTCAACCGTCTGGGAGTGAAAAACAAGATTTCGTTTACTGTTACCACAGCTTCAGCCACAGACAAGTTCGGATTGTCTTTGGTCCGCGGAACCGATTCAAGCAAGTATTACTCGATTGTCTTCAATCCCGAGAGCGATTCAAAAAGAAAGATTAACTTTGAGGAAGAAGGCTCCGAAGGCTCTGGATTCGTAGACGGCATAGATGGTTACGTATTCGACACTCCATCGGACAATACTTACCACATTACGGTTTATACCGACAATTCGGTTTGCGTGGTATATGTAAACGACTGCGTTTCGTACACAAACCGCATCTACGGTACTCAAAAAAATCCGTGGTCGGTTAACTGCTACGGTGGATACGTAACGATAAGCAACGTCAAAGTTTGGCAAAATTAAAGAATAAGGATATGATGATTAATCCATTCACCAACTACATAAAATCGGCATGCGCAGGCATGCTGATTTTTGCGGTTTCGGGACTTCACGCCGTGGAAACGCAGGGAATCACCTTTAAGCACTTGGCCAACGAACAACACATCATCGTGGTACAGAAAGCCAAGAAATATTTATTGCTTCCTGTTCAGGACTCAGCTCCTGACGGAAAGATTTATATCGTGGTAGGAAACAACCAACAGAACATCGTACACAATGTTCGTCTGGCTCGCGAGAAAGTAGACTATTATGTTCCGTTGGACTTGTCGGCTTATGCCGGACAGCGCGTCTCTATAGACGTACAAGGAATGCCCGAAGGCTCTATTTGCTGGAAAAAGATGAGTCTGTCCGATACGTTCGACACCACAAACAGGGAAACTTATCGCCCGATATACCACCATACACCGGCTTACGGTTGGATGAACGACCCGAACGGAATGTTCTACGCCGATGGCGTATACCATTTATACTTTCAACACAACCCGTACGGATCTACGTGGGGAAACATGCACTGGGGACATTCCACTTCTACCGATTTGGTACATTGGACTTACGAAGGCGATGCCGTCTGCCCCGACGCTTGGGGTACAGTGTTCAGCGGTTCTGCGGTAATCGACAAGGACAACACTGCCGGATTCGGTGCAGGTGCAGTTGTAGCTTTCTACACGTCATCTAAACCAACGCCGTGGGGCGACAGCCAAACGCAGAGCATCGCTTACAGTACGGACAACGGTAAGACATTTACGAAATACGCGAACAACCCTGTACTGACTTCCGATGAAAGAGATTTCCGCGACCCGAAAGTCATTTGGTACGCACCTAAAAAGTATTGGGTCATGATGCTGGCTGTAGGACAGGAAATGCAAATCTATTCTTCGCCGAACCTGAAAAGCTGGAAAAAGGAAAGCAGCTTCGGCTACAAGCAGGGAGCGCACGGTGGAGTATGGGAATGCCCCGACCTGATAGAGCTTCCGGTAGAAGGCATGAAAGAAAAGAAATGGGTGCTTATCTGCAACCTGAACCCGGGCGGACTATTCGGAGGTAGTGCCACACAATACTTCGTTGGGACGTTCGACGGAAAGAAGTTCACCAACGAATCGCCCACTCGCATCAAATGGATGGACTGGGGAAAGGACAATTACGCTACCGTAACCTGGCACAACGCACCCGATGGACGTTGTATAGCTTTGGGATGGATGAGCAACTGGCAGTATCAAGCCGTATTACCCACATCGCAATATCGGGGAGCGAACACGATAGCCCGCGACCTGTCGCTGTATAAAGAGAACGGCGACTACTACCTGAAGTCCGCTCCCGTACCCGAAATGGAAAAGGTCCGAACGGAAAAGAACACGTTCCGCCCGTTTAAAGTGAGCGACACTTACACCATCTCTTCCCTACTGAAAGAAAACGATGGAGCTTACGAATTGGAAATGTCCATCAAGAATGGAGGAGCGAAAAAGATTCTGTTCGACTTGGAAAACGAGAAAGGCGACAAGCTGCATTGTTATTTCGATATACAGAACAAGCAGTTCATAATGGACCGCAGCGAAAGCGGCAACGTGGATTTCAGCAAAGACTTCCCCGCTATAACGGTCGCCCCGATGGGCACAACCGATGAGTTGACTCTGCGCCTGTTTGTTGACCGCTCCAGTGTAGAAGCATTCGGCAACGGCGGCAAATATGTTATGACCAACCGCGTGTTTCCTTCGCAACCTTACAATAAGATTAGTTTCTACGCCGAGCGCGAGAACTATACAGTCAAGACTTTAAACGTGTATAAACTAAAATAAATCCATCTTATGTCCAATCAAGTTAAATATGCAAAACTGATTCCGTTGATGCTCTGCTTCTTCGCTATGGGCTTCGTTGATTTGGTAGGAATCGCTTCGAATTATGTAAAAGAAGACCTCAACTTGACCGACTCTCAGGCCAACATCTTCCCGTCTTTGGTTTTCTTCTGGTTCTTAATCTTTTCGGTACCCACCGGCATTCTGATGAACCGCATCGGCCGCAAGAATACCGTTGTTCTAAGCCTCTTGGTCACATTTGCCTCACTGCTGATTCCCATTTGGGGCGACAGCTACGGCTTCATGCTCTGCTCTTTCTCACTATTGGGTATCGGCAACGCACTGATGCAGACCTCGCTCAATCCGTTGTTGAGCAATGTCATCGCCGGCGATAAGTTGGCCAGCTCGCTCACTTTCGGACAGTTCGTAAAGGCTATCGCCTCATTCCTCGCTCCGTACATCGCCATGTGGGGATCCATGCAGGCCATGCCTACGTTCGGTTTAGGTTGGCGAGTGCTTTTCCCCATCTATATGATTGTGGCAATTATCGCTATCCTATGGCTATCGGCTACCCCTATTGAAGAAGAAGCCCCCGACAAGGCTTCAGGCTTTGTGGGATGCATCAAGTTGCTGGGACGTCCGTTCGTACTGCTTTGCTTCTTGGGTATCATGTGCCATGTAGGTATAGATGTAGGTACGAATACTACCGCTCCAAAAATCCTGATGGAACGCCTTGGCATGACACTGGCCGAAGCCGGTTTCGCCACGAGCCTGTATTTTATCTTCCGTACGCTGGGATGCTTCTCGGGAGCCATCATCTTGCAGAAGGTTTCGGCTAAACTGTTCTTTGCCATTAGCGTGATTTGCATGTTGGCCTCAATGATTCTGCTATTCGTTTCGGCCGATAAGATTGTGCTTTACATCGCCATTGCATTGGTCGGATTCGGCAACTCAAACGTGTTCTCCATTATTTTTTCTCAGGCTTTGCTTGCCGTTCCCGAGAAAAAGAACGAAATTTCCGGCCTGATGATTATGGGATTGTTTGGCGGCACCGTTTTCCCGTTGTTCATGGGATTTGCTAGCGATGCTGTCGGCCAGGCTGGAGCGGTAGCCGTAATGACAGTAGGTGTGATATATCTGCTGTTCTACCTCTCAAGAATACGTAAGTAATAACCTTAAAGACTTTATTTATATGACGAATACAATTGTAGTAGGAATGGGCGAAGCGCTTTGGGACGTATTGCCCGAAGGGAAAAAGATAGGCGGCGCTCCTGCCAATTTCGCTTATCATGTTTCGCAATTCGGTTTGGATAGCCGTGTAGTGAGTGCCGTAGGCAATGACAAGTTGGGACTGGAGATTCTGGACAACTTCCGCGGAAAGAAACTAAACTCGATGGTAGAGATTGTTCCCTATCCCACGGGTACGGTACAAGTCGAACTGGATGCCGAAGGAGTGCCTTGCTACGATATCAAAGAGGGCGTAGCGTGGGACAACATCCCGTTCTCGCCGGCCATTGAGGACTTGGCGCGCCACACACGAGCTGTATGCTGGGGATCGTTGGCTCAACGTAGCGTGATTTCGCGTGAAACGATTAACCGATTCCTCGACACCATGCCCAACAACGCCGATACGCTGAAGATTTTCGACATCAACTTGCGTCAGGGATTCTATACCAAGGAAATACTGTGCAACTCGTTTCAGAAGTGCAACATCCTGAAGATAAACGATGAGGAACTGGTTACCGTAAGCCGAATGTTCGGTTATCCGGGCATCGACTTGCAAGACAAGTGTTGGATATTGCTGGCCAAGTACAATCTGAAGATGTTAATTCTTACCTGTGGCGTGAACGGGAGCTATGTGTTTACCCCCGGCCACGTTTCGTTTGTGGAGACACCGAAAGTGGAAGTAGCCGATACGGTAGGAGCAGGCGACTCGTTTACCGCAGCATTCGTTTCGTCAATACTGAACGGAAAAGCTATCAGCGACGCTCACCGTCTGGCCGTGGAAGTTTCGGCTTACGTTTGCACCCAAAACGGAGCGATGCCCGTGCTTCCTGACTATCTGAAAGAGAAAGCTACAGTTTAATCTTATATCATCACCGAAAGGCAAGGGACTTCGACTGCAGAAGACCTTGCCTTTCTTTCTGAGCACAAGCCTCGTGGCATCCAGTCCCAGTTCTTGGATTGTATGCCGAAACAACTTATATTTGTAGAACAATACATCGTTCTGAAAGGCGACTGACTAATTATGAAAAGCTTTGATTCTATGAAACATTATACGTTCCTGATTGTTTTGATGATTTCCATTCTGCTCAATGCCTGCTCCATGCCCGAGCGCGGATATGTTATCGGCGTGTCGCAATGCAGCGATGACGAGTGGCGCGAACAGATGAACGAAGAGTTGCGTAGAGAAGCCCTCTTTTATCGGAACACCCGGCTGGACATTCGGTCGGTTAAGGACGACAATGAGAAACAGATAGCCGACATACAAGACTTTATCCGCCGTAAAGTGGATTTGATTATCGTGTCGCCCAACGAGGCCAACGCCATTACACCGGTTATTGAAAAGGCTTACGACGAAGGCATCCCGGTAGTTTTGGTCGACCGCAAGATTCATTCTACGAAATATACGGCGTTTGTGGGAGCCGACAACTACGAGATGGGATATCAGGCCGGGTGCTACATAGCCAATCGGCTGCATGGCCGCGGACGCGTAGCCGAGGTGGCGGGACTTACGGGCGCGACATCGGCCATAGAACGCCACAACGGATTTATGGAAGCCATAAAACCTTATCCCGACATCCAGGTCGTGACTTCGGTAGACGCCGGATGGCTGCGAAAGGAGGCGTACCGAAAGTTTGCCGACGTACTGCGTTCGGTTCCCAATATTGACATGGTGTTTGTACACAACGACCGGATGGCAACCGGCGCTTACGAAGCCGCTGTAGCTGCCGGACGCGAACAGGAAATGCGTTTTGTGGGAATGGACGCAATGTCGGGAAAAGATTTCGGAGTGGAACAGATTATGAAAGGAAACCTTGACGCTTCGTTTATCTACCCCACGGGAGGTGACAAAGTGCTACAGGTGGCGATGGCGATTTTGCAGGGAAAGAAATACGAAAAGGAGACGAAACTTTCCACCGCCTTGGTCGACAAGGACAACGCCCGCATCCTACAGATGCAGGACGTGCATCTGAAAGAGTTGGACGGTAAGATAGAACTGATAGACGGACAACTGGACAAGTACCTGATGCGTTACTCCGTGCAACGCATCGTGTTGGTGTGTATCATAGGCGTCTTAATCGTTTTGGCGGCTCTGTTGTTTTTTGTGGTGCGCGCCTTTTGGACGAAGAAACGCATCAGCGAGGAGTTAGCGGTACAGAAGCGTCAAGTAGAAGAACAGCGCGACCAGTTAGTGGAACTCTCCAAGCGACTGGAGAAAGCTACGCACGCCAAGTTGGCGTTCTTCACCAACGTGTCGCACGACTTCCGTACGCCTCTTACCCTGATAGCCGACCCGGTGGAGCAGTTGGAGCAGAGCACCCATCTGGACGAGCACGAACGCTCGCTCTTGCGCATCGTACAGAAAAACGTAACGGTACTGCTACGGCTCATCAATCAGATATTGGACTTCCGAAAGTTTGAGAACGACAAACTGGAGATGCACTTATCGCAATTCGATTTGGCCGCCGGCATGAAGGAGTGGACCGAGGCGTTTCGGGCGGTGGCTCAGAAGAAACATATCCGCTTCCGGGTTAACGTAGTGCCCGATGAGCGGGGATATACGATGGTGGCCGACGAGGAAAAGCTGGAGCGCATCACCTACAACCTGTTGTCGAACGCGTTTAAGTTCACGCCCGAGAGCGGACTGGTAGAGGTGCAACTGTCCCGATTTACCGATGCCACGGGCGACTGGATTTCGTGTCAGGTGTCAGACAGTGGAGTGGGCATGTTACCCGAACACGTAAAGCACGTATTCGATGACTTCTACCAAGCCGATGTGCACTATTCCGGCTCGGGAATCGGGCTGGCCTTGGTCAAGGCTTTTACCGAGATGCACGGAGGAAACGTAACGGTAGACAGCGCGGAAGGGAAAGGGTCTATCTTCACGCTACACATTCCGATGAAGCAGGCCGGAGAGCCGGAAAGCGTACAGACCAAAACGCCGTCGATACAGAATCTGAAAGAAGGGGCGGTGCTACAGGCCGACCAGGAGACTCTGACGGTGGCCGATGGCGATGGCGTAGAAACTCCCGACCGAGAAACAGTACTGGTCATCGACGACAATCAGGATGTACGCGAATACGTACGCATGCTCTTGTCCGACAAGTATACGGTAATCGAGGCGTCAAACGGACAGGAAGGCTTGCAGCAAGCCATGAAACACATTCCAGACGCCATCATCTGTGATGTGATGATGCCGGTCATGGATGGAATGGAATGTTGCCGGAGGCTAAAGGCCGAGGTACAGACCTCGCACATTCCTGTCATGATGCTCACGGCATACGCCGTGGATGAGCAGAAAGTGAAGGGGTACGAGTGCGGCGCCGACTCGTACATCTCGAAGCCTTTCAGCGCCAAACTGTTATTGGCCCGGCTGCGGAACTTGATAGAGAACCGAAAGCGTTTGCAGAATTTCTTCTCCGACCCTTCGGCCATCCGAAAAGAGCGGATATCCGATGTAGACCGCGGCTTTGCCGAAAAGCTGCGGGGGCTGATAGAAGAAAACTTAACCAACCCGGAACTTACGGTGGAAGACCTTGGAGCACACATCGGCATGGGACGCGTACAACTGTACCGCAAGGCGAAAGCGCTGACGGGCTACGGACCCAACGAGCTTCTGCGCATGGCCAGACTAAAAAAGGCCGCCGTCTTGCTGGCGTCTACCGACAAGACAGTGGCCGAGGTTTCATATGCCGTAGGGTTCAGCGCCCCATCGTATTTCACCAAGTGCTACAAGGAATATTTTGGCGAGAGCCCTACCGATTTTCTGAAGCGCAAGGGCAGCTAAAGATTTGGGGATTATTTCAGAGCCTCCGCTATCCGCTGCATCATCTTTTCGCCATCGCCGTCTTCATATCCCAAGGTGGAATAGACCAGCTTGCCGTCGCGGCCGAAAAGGTATGAACGAGGGATGCTCTTGTCGGCAAAGAGCGAAAACACTTCTTTCTTCGGGTCGGGATAGAGCGGAAAGCTGAATTTCTTCTTCTCGTTATACACCTTCAGTTGCTCGTCGGTATGTTCGCGACCGATGACCAACAGGCGGAAATCAGGGTTGTTCTTGTACGCGGGATAAATCTTGGCTTCCACTTCGGCCAGCTCCAGCTGACAAGGCGGACACCAAGTGGCGAAAAGTGTCACCAGTACCACTTTCCCTTTCAGGTCGGCAGGAGTTACCGTGCCGTATTTCTCCGAATTCAGGGTAAATGCAGGCATTTCACTGCCTTCGGTTAGCTCTCCATCGCCGCCTTTCGAGGCAAAAGCGCACGAGCTTAACGTCTGGAGAAACAAGGCCAGACACACCCAGAGGGATTTGCTAAGAATTCTTTTCATATTCGTTATCGTTTTTTTCGTTGATTCTCCGCAAAAATAATGCTTCTCTCCGAAAAAGAACTGCATATTTTTAGGATTTTCGACTAAAAAACAACGGACAACAAGAATAAAACGCTTTTTTGTTATGATTTCTCAAACTAATCCTATATATTTGCCTCTGTATAATTTTTTAAGGTTGAAAGCGTGATGCTTTTTTATTTTGAAAAATAGTAATACGTAATTAAAAACAATTGGTTGTTTAATGAAAGGTAACTTGCCGTGAGGCACGTTACCTTTCGACTTTTATTCCGCCTGCTGAAATACGCCCTACAGCACCTTCTGAGCGGCCTTACAGAGGGGCAAAAATCCCTCGCCGCAGAAAAAAAATCTCTCGGGACGTTTTCAAAATCTCTCGAGACGTTTTTAAAATCTCTCGCCGGAGATTTTTCACCTCTTCTCACGCCACAAAAAAACGATGAAAAGAACCATACGGCGCCCCCATTTTTTCAGAAAAACATACCGCCCTGCATTTCCTTTCGTTTCTTTGTTGTATCTTTGCTTATTATAGGTTATAACGAAGACAACAACGTGTTTTTCAGAGATGTCATAGGTCAGGCCGAAGCCAAAGAACGTCTGCTTGCGCTGGTAGCCGAAAACAGAATCCCCCACGCCCTGCTTTTCACCGGGAAAGAAGGCACCGGAAAGATTCCGTTGGCACTGGCATTTGCGCAATACTTGTGTTGCGAGCATCCCTCTGGCGGCGATGCCTGTGGTCAGTGCCCGTCGTGCGTAAAGATGAACCACTATGCGCATCCCGATGTGCATTATGTTTTTCCCGTCATCAAGCGGAAGAACATGCGCGAAGCCCCCGTGTCGGACGATTTCATGAAAGACTGGCGCGACATGCTGACGGGAAATCCCTACTTCTCCATGCACGACTGGCTGCAGCGCATGAAGGCCGAAAACCAACAGGCTTTGATTTACACCCGCGAAAGCGACGAGATACAGCGTAAGCTCGCCCTGAAATCCAGTCAGGGAGGCTACAAGATTCTTATCGTGTGGCTACCCGAAAAGATGAACGCCGAGTGTGCCAACAAGTTGCTCAAGATACTGGAAGAGCCTCCACAGCAGACCCTGTTCCTTTTGGTTACCGAAGCCGCCGACGCCTTGCTTTCTACGGTGATAAGCCGTACGCAGATATTTCACCTGCCCCCCATCCCCGAAAACGAGTTGGCCGATATGTTGTGCCGCCGTTACTCCATCCAGCCCGATGACGCCGCCGGCATTGCGCACCGTTCGGAAGGCAGCGCGCTGCGAGCCATCGAAAACATACACATCGACGAAGAAAACCAACTGTACTTCGACTTCTTCGTGCGCATGATGCGTCTGGCCTACGCACGTCAGGTAAAAGGCATGAAAGACTGGAGCGAAGAACTTACCGTTCTGGGACGGGAACGACAGAAGAACTTCCTGGCATACTGCCAGCGCATGATACGCGAAAACTTCATCTATCGCCTGAGGGAGCCATCGATGCTTTATCTGGGAAAAGAAGAAAACCAGTTCGCCTCGCGTTTCTCCCCCTTTGTGTCCGAGAAAAACGTAATAGGCATCATGGAAGAGCTGGCGCTGGCCGAGAAGCACATCGAACAGAACGTAAACGCACGCTTCGTCTTCTTCGACCTGGCGCTGAAAATGATTGTATTACTACTTAAATATAAATAAAGATGAGCCGCCGAGGCTCACAACACCCGATATATTATGAACAAATTTCTACTAAAACACGGAAGCGGAACCTTGTGCTGCAAGGGATGCGGACGACAAAATAATAAACTCAACACCTACGACTGGTTGGCGGACATCCCCGGAAACGCCGACGAACAGGAGATGGTGGAAGTACAATTTAAGAACACACGCAAGGGATACTACAAGAACAGTAACCACCTGCCGCTGGAAAAGGGCGATGTGGTGGCCGTAGAAGCAAATCCCGGACACGACATCGGAACGGTAACACTAACCGGCCGATTGGTGCCGCTGCAGATGCGCAAAGCAAACCTGAAGCCCGACGCGGAGATAAGACGCGTGTACCGAAAAGCCAAGCCGGCCGACATCGAGAAATACGAGGAAGCAAAGAAGCGCGAACACGACACGATGATACGCTCACGCAAAATCGCGGCCGACCTGGGCCTGCAGATGAAGATAGGCGACGTGGAATATCAAGGTGACGGAAACAAGGCGATTTTCTACTACATAGCCGATGAACGCGTGGACTTCCGCCAACTCATCAAAGTGCTGGCCGAGGCCTTCAGGGTGCGCATCGAGATGAAACAGATAGGCGCCCGTCAGGAAGCCGGACGCATAGGCGGCATTGGCCCCTGCGGACGCGAACTGTGCTGCGCCACATGGATGAGCAATTTCGTTTCGGTATCCACCGGAGCGGCACGCTTTCAGGACATCTCGCTCAACCCGCAGAAGCTGGCTGGTCAGTGCGCCAAGCTGAAATGCTGCCTGAACTACGAGGTCGACGCTTACGTAGAATGCCAAAAACGATTGCCAAGCAAGGAAATGGAACTGCAGACCTTGGACGCTACGTATTATTACTTCAAGGCCGACATCCTGAGTGGACAAATCACTTATTCTACCGACAAGAGTTTCTTGGCCAACGAAGTGACGATTCCGGCTCGCCGGGCTTTCGAAGTCATCAACATGAACCGACGGGGAGAAAAGCCCGAGACTCTGGTCGGCGACGGCCATCCAACAGCGCCCGAACGCCCGAAAGACATTTTGGAACAAGAAAGCTTGACTCGTTTCGACAAGGCTCGCAATCAGAAAAACAAAAAGAAAAAACGCAACGGAGACAAGCCGCGTGAGAACCGCCCCGAACAGGGAGCGCAACCGGCTCAAGGAGCGCCTAACAAGCCACGTCCGGCCGACGCTCCGAACAAACCGCAGCAACCCAAGAACCGCCCGACAGACGGCGCGCCCAAACCGCAGCACCCGAACAACCGGAAAGAAAAGCCTCAGGCTGGCAACGGCGAAGACAATAACCGCCCCAACAACGAGCGGAAGAACGAACGCCGTAACCGCCCGGACAGACCGCGTAACAGTCAGGACAAGCCAAGAAACGATCAGGCGAAACCGAGAAACAATCAGGAAAAACCGAGAAACGACCAGGAAAGACCCCGTTCTGAGCACCAAAAACCGCAGGGCGAACAGGGAAAACCTGAGCAGACTGTATGAAAAAAACGTTGTTCCTTTTCTGTTTAGCGGCGTTGCTGTCGTCTTGTCACGACGACGGCACACGCTATCACCGTTACAGCCCAATTCAAGCAGGAGGCTGGAAGCGCACAGACTCGCTGACGTTTGCGCTTCCGGCCAACGTCACCTACCATCAGTTCGAGGTGGAGATAGGCGTGCGCCACGATGATACGTATCCGTATCAAGACCTTTGGCTAGCGGTGGTACATCCGCTCACCCCTACGATACATCCCGATACGGTACACATCACATTGGCCGACGAACAAGGGAACTGGATAGGAGAAGGAACTGCCGGATGTTTCCGTCAACGCATGTCGTACGCCGGAAAACTGATGTGCTATCCTGCCGATAGCGTATTGCAGGTTGTGTCACTGATGCCGGACTCCGTACTTCCCGGCCTCTCAGACATCGGTCTGAAGCTAAACCTTCCGGGAAGCGTCGATTCGGAGAAATACAAATAACAGGATAGTAAATCCCCACAACGACGAACCTCCGTAGCTGAAAAACGGCAGGGGAATACCTATGACCGGCGTAATGCCCAACACCATCCCTACGTTTACAAACAAATGGAAGAAGAAGATGCTCAACACCGAGTACCCGTAGATGCGCCCGAACCTCGAAGTCTGTCTTTCGGCTAAATAGATTAGTCGCCATATCAGCACGGCGAATAGCAGAATCACGGCCGTGGAACCTACAAAGCCTTGCTCTTCGCCCACCGTACAAAAGATAAAGTCGGTATCCTGTTCGGGCACGTACTTCAGCTTTGTCTGCGTACCGTTCAGGAACCCCTTACCGGTAAATCCGCCCGAACCGATGGCTATCTTGCTTTGGTTCACGTTATAGCCTGCCCCCGTAGGGTCGTCTTCCATACCCAGCAGCACCTTGATGCGGACTTGCTGATGCGCTTCAAGAATATTGTCGAACACATAGTCGGCCGAATAGAAGAATCCGATAGAGCCAATGGAGAACAACAAGATGTATAGGTAGTTGTAAATACGTTCGCGGAAGCACAGATAAATCAGGTAAGCGCCCAGTGCCACACACGCCGTACCTAACAGGTAAACCATATTAAACGGAATGACATAGAACGAGAAGAAACATCCCAGCACTACGACACCTCCGCCATACATCACTATATTTCGGACAACCTCCCTGCTGTTTTTACAATACGCCTTGACCAAAACGGCAGAAAACAACAGCACCAAACAAAACACCGAGAACTCTCCCCACGAAGTGCATTGGTCGCCCATCAGCACATCGTTGAAACGGATGCCCACAATAAAGTAAATCACCGCGCACACGCCGGCAAACAAGATGGAACCCGTCATCCCTTCCCGGTAAAGCACCAGGAAAAACGACAGGTAAACAAGGGCCGAACCCGTTTCCTTTTGGCACACAATAAGCCCCATCGGCACCAGAATGATAGCCAGCGCCGTAGCCAGATTCTTCCATCGAGCCATCGAAAACGAAAAGTCGCCCATGTATTTTCCCAGCGCAAGAGCCGTAGCGAACTTGGCGAATTCGGCCGGCTGAAGGCTCACGGGGCCCAGTACAATCCACGAGCGCGAGCCCTTAATCTCGTGCGGATTGAATATCGTTCCGAAAAGCAATAGCAGCAGAATGCCGTACACCAAGTAGGCGTAAGTGTCGTACATCCGTTCCTCCAGCATAAGAAGCACAAAGCCCAAGCCAAACGAACATCCTATCCACATCAACTGCTTTCCGGCACGGGTGGTGAAATCGAAAAAGTTCGGTTCGCCATAGTCGTAACTCGCTCCGCAGATGCTGAACCATCCGCACGTTACCATCACCAAATAAATGCCAATGGTCCACCAGTCTACCGAACTCCACAAATTATCTTTCCTGTATCCCATACGCTATCCTTCGTTCTTGAATTTCCGTGGCCAAAGCCTCATCTTCTTCCGAAAGCTTCCCTTTCAGATACTTTTCTATAATCAGTTTACCAATGGGCACACCGTAAGTGGCTCCCCATCCCCCATTCTCCACGTAAACGGCAACGGCTATCTTCGGGTTGTCCATCGGAGCGAATCCCATGAAAGCCGAGTGGTCTTTTCCGTGGTTCTGCGCCGTTCCCGTCTTTCCGCATACCAAGATATCGGGCAGGTTAGCCGTACGGCAAGTACCGCCCACTACCGCCGAACGCATTCCCTTTACCACTTCTTCGTAATGGTTTGCACTCACCTTGGTATAATGCTTGTTGGTATAAACGGTATCCAACGGAATATTTTCTACGCTTTTCACCACGTGGGGCGTGCGGAAGAAACCGCGATTGGCAATGGTCGCTCCTAAATTGGCTATCTGAAGCGGCGTAGCCGTAACCTCGCCCTGACCGATTGCTATACTGATAACCGTCAGTCCGTTCCACGACTTGCGGTAAGCCTTGTCGTAGAACTGCGCGTTGGGTATCATCCCTCGCTTCTCGCCTGGCAAGTCAATGCCCAACTTATAACCGAAGCCCATCGAAACCATATAGTCGCGCCACGTATTCATGGCGTTCTGTACCGAACCGTATTTGCTCTTCGCTCCTATCATGTGGTACAGTCCCCAACAGAAATAGCTGTTGCACGAAGTGGCGATGGCCGGAAGCAAAGGCAACGGACTGGGATGCGAGTGACATCCTACGTGCAGGTTCTTATAAGAGAAACCGTGCGAACAGGGATACATCGTACCCGCCGAAATAACCCCTTCCTGAAGGTAAGTCAAAGCTTGCGTGGTCTTAAACGTCGACCCCGGCGGATACGTTCCCATGATGGCTCTGTTCAGCAAAGGTTTCCACGGATTGCGCGACAAGTCCAAGTGATTCTTTCCACGTTCACGCCCAACCATCAACCGAGGGTCGTAAGTCGGTGACGAAACCAGGCAAAGCACTTCCCCCGTAGACGGCTCGATGGCTACGATACTTCCTATCTTTCCCTCCAACAGGCGTTCGCCCAACATCTGCAGCTCAATATCCAAGCTCAACGTCAGGTTCTTCCCCGGAACAGGAGTCTTGTCGAACTTTCCGTCCATGTAGTTGCCCTGTATTCGGCCATGGGCATCGCGCAAAAGCACTTCCACGCCCTTCTCGCCGCGCAGTTCCTTTTCGTACGACTTCTCTACACCCAACTTTCCGATGAAGTCACCCGGCAGGTAATATGAGTCGTTCTCCATCTCCCCTTTCGAGACCTCGGCGATATCTCCCAAGATATGGGCTCCAGCATTATAATTGTACTGACGGATGGTTCGGCGCTGAATGTAAAAGCCCGGAAACTTGAACATCTTCTCTTGAAACACGCTGCAATCCTCGGCCGAGAGTTGTGTCAACAACACCTGATTGGTATAAGGCGAATAGCCGGGATTCAGTCGACGGTCTTTCAGGTCACGCAAGCGCTTTCGCAAGTATTCTGGGGTGATGCGAAGGGTATTGCACAAGTCTACGGTATCAAGCGACGTTACTTCCTTCATCACCACCGTTATATCGTAAGCAGGCTGATTATAAACCAATAACTTCCCCGTACGATCGTATATCAGTCCACGACTCGGATACTGTATCCTTTCCAAAAAGGCGTTGCTATCGGCACTTTTTTTGTAATCATCGCTCATGATTTGAAGCGCAAACAAGCGGACAATGTATAGTGCCACCACCAGCAACACGATTCCGCCTATTACATACCTGCGCTTGGACAACGCATAATTTCTGTCCACTATCTCTTCCTCCTCTTTCTCAACACATCCACGCAAACTATCAGGAACACCGTAATGACCACATCGGTCACGATTCGCAAGAACAACTCTTTTCCACGGAAAACGGAAAAGGCGTTAAGGGCTTGTAGCGCAACGATGAAAACGATTGTCTCGTAAAGAGCGTATCGCAGGAAATGAAAGAAACCCAAGTTACGGATATTGGGTTCGAAGTCATCGGTAATATCGCGCGACATCTGCGAATGCAAGACAGGCGTACGCGCCAAAGCCATGAGTGTAGCGGCAGCAGCGTTCATGCCGGGCGTATTACTGAAAATATCCACACACAGTCCCAAGCCAAAAGCCTGAAGCAACAACGAGTTTCGCGGTGTTTCCGAATTGAGGATTAGGATATAATATATATATAAATAAGGTGTAGCATATCCGACAATCTGCACATGATTAAGAATCAAGACCTGTACAGTCAGCAAAAGCAAGAACACCCAAAGACGTTGCAAAAACTTTATCATACCTTCCCTCCTTTATTTGATACTGTCTTCCAGCGCTATCTGTTCCGAACCGCCGCAGGCTTGTATTACGTTCACTTCGTTCAGACGAGCGAAGTCGGTAAAAAGCCGCACCTTTAGCCGGTAAGAGAGTCCGTCGTGACTATCTTCCATATCGTCTATCACTCCCACAGGAATACCTTCCGGGAAAACCGCACTGTGCCCGCTGGTAACCAGCGTATCGCCCAACGTAAACTCCGAATGTCGCGGCATATCTTTCACCCAAGCATACCGGGACGGTCCACCTTCCCACTTCAAGGTCCCGAAATAATCCGTACGCTGAATTTTACAACTAATATTGCTCTTGGTATTCAGCACAGGCAGCACGATAGAATAATGCGGTGAAGTCATGTAAACGATGCCGACTACACCCACTCCGCTCACCACACCCATCTCGGTAGTAAGCCCGTCGCTGCTTCCACGATTAATCGTGATATAGTTTTCGGTTTGCGTAACGCTATTGTTCACTACATGAGCAGGAAACACGTGATAGTTCTTCAGAACATCCCTCCGCATACGTGTGATAGCGACTGTATCCTCGGTATATTCTTTCAGCGCTTCACTGAGTTGCTGCACTTGCAGCTCCAGTTCCACGTTCCGCGAAACAAGGTCGCGGTTCACGCTTCGCAAGCCAAAGTAAGATGTGATGTTGCTCACAGCCTGATATACGGTACCCGACACCCAGTTGGCCGAGGTAAAGAAAACACTTCCCTGATAACTGTTAAAGCGAAACAGCATGGTGAGACTCGCCACTTCAAGCAAAATAAAAAGCAGCCAATAATTATATTTTATCAGGAAGTTTATCAGGTTTCGCATAACCGGAGTGTAAAAAGAACATTTGCCGCTTGGCATTGTCCGCATCGATACGCATGAAGCGCATCCGCAAACGATGCCAAGCGGCGATTATATCATCAACGCATCAGGAACGAGAATCTATCTACGTTCTTCAGAGCCACGCCTGTGCCTTTCGCTACGCTAAGCAAGGGATCTTCGGCGATATGGAACGGGATATTGATTCGTTCAGTCAAACGTTTATCAAGACCTCTCAGCAAGGCGCCGCCTCCAGCCAAGTAGATACCGTTCTTGATAATGTCGGCATAAAGCTCAGGAGGTGTATTTTCGAGCGCATTCAGGATAGCGGTTTCAATCTTTGCAATGCTCTTTTCCAAGCAATGCGCTATTTCCTGGTAGCAAACGGGAACTTCCATCGGAAGCGCCGTGATTTTGTTCGGGCCGTGAACGATGTAGTCCTCTGGAGCTTCGTCGCCAAGGTCGTTCAGCGCTGCACCTACATGTATCTTGATTCGTTCTGCCATACGCTCGCTCACCTTCACGTTGTGCTGGCGACTCATGTAGTCCTGAATATCGGCGGTCAAATCATCGCCGGCGATACGGATAGAGTTATTGGCCACGATACCGCCCAACGAGATGACTGCGATTTCCGTCGAACCACCACCTATATCCACTATCATGTTGCCTTCAGGAGCCTCAACATCGATACCGATTCCGATAGCGGCCGCCATCGGTTCGAATATCAAGAACACATCGCGACCGCCGGCATGCTCGGCACTATCTCTTACGGCGCGCAGTTCCACTTCGGTCGATCCAGAAGGGACACCGATAACCATACGCAAAGACGGTGAGAACAAGTGACGTCCGGTGTTGACTTTCTTGATGAGTCCACGCATCATCTGCTCGCAAGCGTTAAAGTCGGCTATCACACCATCACGCAGAGGGCGTACGGTACGTATATTCTGGTTTTCTTTCTCGTACATCAGTTTGGCCTTATCGCCAACGGCTATCATTTTATCCGTAAGACGATCCAACGCTACCACCGAAGGCTCGTCTACCACAATCTTGTCATTGCTCAATATCACGGTATTGGCAGTTCCAAGATCCATTGCTATTTCTTGTGTAAAGGAAAACAGTCCCATGTTTTTTCTTTTCTGTTAGATGTTTGCGGATAAAGACTTATTTCGCGCTCTTTTCGAACCATGCGTGGATAGCCGTATCGTAGTGCGAAGACACTCCGAACGCTTCCTGTGCAAACCAGCGGCGCTCGTCACGAGTTGTTACTGCACCGTTTTTCTCGATGATATCGAAGAATGGCTTGTACTGCACCTTGCTTGCTACGATTACCACGTCATTGAAGTTCTTTGCTGCGGCACGAATCAGCGAGATACCGCCTATGTCTATCTTTTCGATGATGGACTGTTCATCAGCTCCCGACGCTACAGTGTCTTCGAACGGATAAAGGTCTACAATAACCAAGTCGATTTCCGGAATTTCGTATTGTTGCGTCTGCTTGCGGTCTTCTTCCAGTTCACGGCGTGAAAGGATACCGCCGAATACTTTCGGGTGCAAGGTTTTCACACGTCCACCCAAGATGGAGGGATAACCCGTAAGGTCTTCCACTGCATGACATTTATATCCTAATTGTTCGATGAATTGGCGGGTACCTCCGGTTGACAGGAACTCTACGCCATCTTCAGCCAAACGACGTATGATTGCGTCCAGACCATCCTTGTGGTAAACCGATACCAACGCTGTTTTTATCTTCTTTGATTCAGACATTGCTTTCTATGTTTTAGTGATTACTGTGATATTTTACGTTTCTGTGTGCAAAGGTACTAATTTCCTATGAATAAAGCTGCTAACCAACAGCTAATTTATGATACTTTTATCACGTCCAGAAGCGGAGCGGAGGGCTTGTAACACGAATGTAACATATATGACACTTCGTTATAACATGCCACACATATTTTTGCACCGAAAACAAAATTCAGAACAATTTATGGAAACAGTTTATTTAGGGATTGTTATTTTCCTTTTCATGCTGGCGGTTTTCGACTTGCTGGTAGGTGTCAGTAACGACGCCGTAAACTTTATGAATTCAGCGGTCGGCGCAAAGGTGGCTAAGTATCGCACCATTGTGATTGTGGCCGCTTTAGGTGTTTTTGTAGGAGCCATCATGAGTAACGGTATGATGGATATCGCTCGCCACGGCATCTTTCAGCCGGTGAATTTCAGCTTCTACGACATCATGTGCATTCTTCTTGCGGTGATGGTAACCGACGTGGTTTTACTTGATGTATTCAACACGTTAGGACTTCCCACCTCTACTACCGTTTCCATGGTGTTCGAGCTTTTGGGAGGTACGTTTATTCTTGCCATCCTTAAGATTGTAGCCGACGAGACCGGACTGCTTTCGCTGGGCGATATGATGAACACCGAGAAAGCCCTTTCGGTTATCTTAGGTATCTTCCTTTCGGTGGCTATTGCCTTTATCGTCGGTTCGGTGGTACAGTACATCTCGCGTATGATATTCAGCTTCAATTACAAAAAGCATCTTTCGTGGACCATCGGCGTATTCGGAGGTATTTCGGTAACGTCGCTGGCCTATTTCGTTTTGATTAAAGGACTGAAGAGCGCTCCGTTTATGAGCGCGGAAGCGTTGGGATGGATAGAACAAAACACCACCATACTGGTCTTCGGATGCTTCGTGGTATTCACGCTGCTAATGCAGATTCTCCACTGGTGCAAGATGAACGTATTCCGCATCATCGTACTGTTGGGTACATTCTCACTGGCCTTGGCTTTCGCCGGAAACGACTTGGTTAACTTTATCGGTGTGCCTTTGGCCGGATTCTCGTCATACACCGACTATATAGCTAACTCGAACGGAGTGGGCATCCACGACTTCATGATGACATCGCTTATGTCATCGGCTCACACTCCTACAATCTTCTTGTTCGGATCGGGACTGGTGATGGTATATGCCCTGGCCACTTCGAAGAAAGCCAAGAACGTAATTAAAACGTCCGTCGATTTGGCACGCCAGGAAGAAGGCGATGAAATGTTCGGTTCTTCGGCTTTGGCTCGCACCATCGTACGCCGCGCTACCGCCACCAACGACTTTCTGAAACGCGTGATGCCCGAAGGAATGCGCCGCTGGATTAACAGCCGATTCAACAAAGACGAAGTGATTTTGGAAAACGGAGCGGCATTCGATATGGTTCGCGCTTCGGTCAACTTAGTGCTTTCGGGATTGCTTATCATCATCGGTACAACGATGAAACTCCCCCTCTCTACCACTTACGTTACGTTTATCGTTGCAATGGGTTCGTCACTGGCCGACCGTGCTTGGGGACGTGAAAGCGCTGTATACCGTATCACAGGTATGCTTTCGGTCATCGGCGGATGGTTTATAACCGCGTTTGTAGCATTCACCGTCTGCGCAATAGTTACTCTCGTTATGTTCTACACCAGCTTTGTGGGAATGTTCCTGTTCATCTGCGTGGCCGTGTTCCTGCTGATACGCAGCAACATCCAGTACGCTAAGAAGGAAAAGGCAGAGAAGCAGGACGACCTCTTCACTCAGATGATGCGCAGCAAAGACAAGGCCGAAACGCTGAGTTTGCTCAGAGCCCACGTGAGAGAGACTTTGTATAGCTATCTGAAATACACCGAAGACGCTTATGTACAGGTTACCAATGGATTTATCAACGAAGACCTGCGCATGCTGCGCAAAGTATCCGGAAAGACCGACGATGAGCGCAAGATGCTGAAGAAACGCCGCCGCAAGGAAGTTCTCGGGCTGCGCCGCATCCCCATCGCCATTGCCATCGAAAAGAATACGTGGTATCACCTGGGAAGCAACAGTTGCGAACAAATGCTGTACTGCCTGAAGCGCATCGTTGAACCTTGCAAGGAGCACGTCGACAACAACTTCAACCCCGTGCCAAAGACTTGCATCGCCGAATTCTCGCCCGTACGCAACGAGCTATGCGAGCTGATGGAACGTACCGCAGCCGCCATCAACGAAAACAATTACGCCGAAGCCGATGATATCCTGACCAAAGGCGACGCACTGAAGAACAAGATTTCGTCACTGCGCAAGCTGCAGATGAACCGCATGCAGGAAGAAGACTCTACAGCACTGAAGGCGTCGTTGGTTTACCTCAACGTATTGCAAGAAACGCAGGAGTTGGTCAGCATTTGGCGTCACCTGCTTCGCGCAAGCCGTTTCTTCCAGTTAGACTACGTGCCTAAGGAAGCACAGGCTTTGGAAACAGCAGAATAAAACATCGTCCTCTATATTTTTTGTAAGCGGATTCCGCATCCTTTTCGCTCCCCGTACAACCGTTCATGTGGAGAAAAAGGACGCAGAATCCGCTTTTTTGACCTTTCACGTCCGACGCGTTACCTCTACCTTTGCTTTGAGTTTAGAGAAAGAGAAATGAGGAAGAAGAAGTACATACATACGGCGTGCCTTGCCGCAATGCTTCTCCTGAACGGATGTGAATCGGTTTTCGAATACCATCCGTACGATGTAAAGATATCGGGAGAGACCGGAATCAACGACACGAACATCCGACGGATAGAGGAGGCGTGTAACGGAAAGGACACCCTGCGCATAGCCGTCATCAGCGATTCGCACGGCTGGTATTCCGACACGGAAGACGCTGTAACCAGCATTAACGGCAACGGGAAGATAGACTTTGTAATTCACGGAGGTGACCTAACCGACTGCGGAACAACCAAGGAATTCTTGTGGCAGCGCAACGTGCTGCAGCGGCTGAACGTTCCCTACGTTGCACTGATAGGCAACCACGATTTTCTGGGCACTGGCGAAGAGGCGTTTATGAAGATATACGGCGATATGGATTTCAGCTTCATCGCCGGCGGAGTGAAGTTCGTATGTCTAAACACCAACGCCATGGAATACAATTACGCCGCCCCAGTACCCAATCTGAATTACATCGAGGCACAGGCCGAGGCCGACGCTGACCGTTTCTCGCGCTCGGTGGTGTGTATGCACGCCCGCCCGTACAGCGACGAGTTCAACGACAACACCGCCAAGTCGTTCCAATACTGCATCAAGCAGTTGCCCCGACTGATGTTCTGCATCTCCGGACACGACCATACGCTACAGGTCGACGACCTATTCGGCGACGGTGTGATGTATTACGGTGCCGACACCGTGTCGCACCGAAGTTACCTGTTATTCACTATAACCCCGACCCATTATGAATATCAAGTGGTTAATTTTTAGTATCCTTTCGCTCTGCGCGCACGGACTAAGAGCCGCCACCACGTCCGATACGATTGCTTACGCAGCGCCCGATACGCTGACGGAACAAAGCGCCGAATCGAACTACGACCGCCGTGTACATCGCTATCGGAAACATTGGAACGCGATTATCCCCACTCAGTTGGTTGTACAATACGCCGGAAACATGGGAATGGTTTCGGTGGGAACGGGATGGAACTACGGTCGCCACGACCAGTGGGAGACCCAACTGTTTCTGGGCATCCTGCCCAAGCATCAGAGCCGACGCGCCAAGGTAACCATGACTCTGAAAGAGAACTTTTTGCCTTGGGACATCCGACTGAAGAAGGGATGGAGCCTCACGCCTCTGTCATGCGGCCTATACCTGAACACCATCTTCGGGAGTGAATTTTGGGCAAAGGAGCCCGAACGTTACCCCAAAGACTACTATCCGCTACTGAAAACCAAGCTACGGGCCAACGTGTTTCTGGGACAAGGCGTAGGGCTGTACGTACCACACAACAAACGGAAGTTCCTGAAAAAAATCACCGCCTTTTACGAAGTGAGCACATGCGACCTCTACATCCGAGCCATGGTGCAAGACCGAACAGTAAAGCTGAAAGACATCGTAAGCCTGTCGCTGGGCGTGAAAATGCAGGTTTTCTGAGACGTTTCCCCGTCTCTGGAGACAAAGTTACCGTGTCGCAACTGCGATACAACTATCACCACAGCTGTGATACGACTATCACCGCAACTGTGACACGCGTTTACTTCGGTCGAAGTAAGACAATTTTCCGGCGACACGTGAACAACTTTCCAAAGAAAAAACAGTAACTTTACCACCATAATCAACTAAAAACTATCTAACATGAAACTACTGAAAACGAAGGCTTCGTGCCTCCACAAAATGCTTTTCTGCGTAATGACCCTATTGGCTTGCCTCTCTATCCAATCATGCAGCAACGATGACGACCAATACGCCTCCAGCCTTGTAGGCACCTGGGAACTGTCCGGCGGCGACGGTTTCACCGAGAATACGGACAAAATACGCTGGGAGTTCACAGCCGAGGGCGTTGCCAAGTTCATAAGTACCATCAGCTACGGAGAGCTGGACCAAACGCTGAAGTGGAGCGTTAAGGGCGACGACCTGAACATATACAACGGCGAAGACACTTACACCTGCTACGGCACCCGGTTCGCCTACGACCTGACGCAAGTATATCTGCACATCGTGAGCTTGACCGAAACCACTCTGACTCTGGAATGCGCAAGCTGGGATGCCAGTGGCGAAAAGCTCGAGGTGGAAAGAGCGATATTCACGAGAGTGAAGTAACCCGCGCGAAAGAAACTTACATACATCTGGCGGAAACGTTTCTACGGAATGCGTTTCCGCTTTTTTTCGTCCAAGGCCGAAAATACACCCGTTTTTGCACGTATGCGCGCATTCGGCACAGAACGTAACATTTTATTTATACCTTTGCATGGCAAACCTAAACCTTTGCCGAATGAGAAAAGCAATCTTCATATTCATCCTCGCCATCTGCTGCATAACCGTATGCGGTGGATGCGGAAATAAGAGAACATCTATGACAAACGGAAACGAAACAATCGTACGATTTGAAACGACTCAAGGTAACATCGTAGTTAAACTGTATAACGAAACGCCGCGCCATCGCGACAACTTTGTCCGACTGGTAAAAGAAGGGCTGTACGACAGTACCCTGTTTCACCGCGTGATAAAGGACTTCATGATTCAGGCGGGCGACCCGACCAGCAAGACGGCCCCCGACACCGCCCGACTGGGCGAAGGCGACATGACCTATACCATTCCACCCGAATTCAACCCGGCTCTGTATCACAAGCGCGGAGCGTTGGCCGCCGCCCGTAAGGGAGACGATGTAAACCCGGGAAAAGAATCATCGGGTTGCCAATTCTACATCGTAGTGGGACACCAGTTCAACAAGCCCGAGCTACAGAACCTTCAAGACCAGATGAACCAAGCGCGGCTGGACACCGCCTTCCAAGTGTTGGCGCGCAAGCACATGAAGGAAATCTACAAAATGCGCAAGGCCGAAGACATGGAGGGACTGATGGTACTGCAAGAACAACTGGAGCGTCAAGCCGAAGCACAGGTGGCCAAGGAAGACTCCGTATCGTTCACGCCCGAACAAATTGAAACCTATACCACCATTGGAGGCACGCCCCACCTGGACGGCAACTATACCGTATTCGGTGAAGTAGTGGAAGGCATGGACGTAGTAGAAAAGATTAGTTTGGTAAAGACAGGCAAGGCCGACCGCCCCGTAGAGAACGTACGCATCCTGAAAGCCGAAGTACTGGAATAACATTTGCGCCCATGATACACGTAAACCGCCATACACTCCCTAACGGACTTCGCATCGTACACGCCGAAGACAACTCCACGCAGATGGTAGCTCTAAACCTGTTGTATAACGTGGGCGCACGCGACGAGCACCCCGAACATACGGGCTTCGCCCACCTGTTCGAGCACCTGATGTTCGGCGGCTCGGTAAACATCCCCGACTACGATACGCCCGTTCAGAACGCAGGCGGCGAGAACAACGCATGGACCAACAACGATATCACCAACTACTACATCACCCTTCCACGGCAAAACGTGGAAACGGGCTTCTGGTTGGAGAGCGACCGTATGCTCAGCCTCGACTTCAATCCGCAGAGCTTGGAGGTACAACGCCAAGTGGTCATCGAAGAGTTCAAGCAGCGCAACCTGAATCAGCCCTACGGTGACGCATCGCATCTGGTTCGGGCGATGGCTTACAAGAAGCATCCTTACCAATGGCCTACCATCGGAAAAGAAATCAACCACATAGCCAACGCCACGTTGGACGAGGTAAAGAAATTCTTCTTCCGACACTACGCGCCAAACAATGCCATCTTGGCCGTAACGGGACACATCTCGTTCAGTGAAACCGTTCGGTTGGCCGAAAAATGGTTCGGCCCCATTCCGGCGCGCGACATCCCCGCACGACAGTTGCCCGCCGAAGAACCGCAAACAGCCATACGCCGACAAACGGTAGAGCGCAACGTGCCCGTAGACACCCTCTACATGGCTTTTCACATGTGCAGCCGGCGCGATGCCGACTTCTACGCCTACGACATGCTGACCGACGTATTGGCCAACGGACGCTCGTCGCGCCTCATCACAAATCTGGTGCGCCGCCGTCAGGTATTCTCGTCGATAGACGCTTACATCTCGGGCAGCCTGGACGCCGGACTGATACACATCACCGGCAAGCCCTCGGCAGGCGTATCACTGGAAGATGCCGAAAAGGCCGTATGGGAGGAGCTGGACGCAATAAAGAACGCCCCGCTGGACAACCAAGAGCTGGAGAAAGTGAAAAACCGCTTCGAAAGCGAACAGATATTCGGCAACATCAACTATCTGAACGTGGCTACCAACCTGGCATATCACGAATTGATAGAAAAAGCCGAAAACATTAATACGGAAGTAGACCGCTACCGAGCCGTCACTCCCGAACGTCTGCAGCAAGTGGCTCAGCGTACGTTTGTGCCCGAGAACTGTAGCGTATTGTTTTACAAAGCGCATCATGAAGAACCTGCGGCACTATAAGTCATTGCTCCTGTTGGGCATCCCCATCGTCATCGGGCAGCTGGGCACCATCGTATTGGGTCTGGCCGACACGCTGATGATAGGCCATCACAGTGCCATCGAACTGGGAGCGGCAGGTTTCGTCAACAATATGTTTAATCTGGCCATCATCTTCAGCACCGGGTTCGCCTACGGTCTCACGCCCGTAGTGGGACGCCTGTTCGGGCAGAATCGCCCGTTGCGTGTGGGCGAGACGCTTAAAAGCAGCCTGTTGGCCAACACGGTGGTAGCGGCACTGGTTTGCGCGGTTCTGGTTGCGCTATACATAAGTTTGCCCTACATCGGGCAGCCCGATGAGTTACTGCCTTACATCAGACCGTATTTCCTGATTTTATTGGCTTCCATCCCTTTCGTTCTTTGGTTCAACGGATTCAAACAGTTTACCGACGGCATTACCGACACGAAGACATCGATGTGGATATTGTTGGGAGGAAACGTGCTGAACATCGTGGGAAACTATCTGCTTATCTTCGGAAAGTGCGGCCTACCCGAAATGGGACTGACAGGAGCCGGCATCTCCACACTCGCGTCGCGCATCCTGATGACTGTAGCCTACCTGATATTATTTTTCGGCACTAACCGTTATCAGAAATACCGCGAAGGCTTCCGTTTGGGCTGGATACGCAAGTCCGACTTCATTCGCCTCAACCGTTTGGGATGGCCCATCGCCATGCAGATGGGAATGGAGACAGCATCGTTCAGCCTGAGCGCAGTCATGGTGGGATGGTTGGGAAGCACCGAGCTGGCGTCCTACCAGATTATGATAGCCATCTCGCAAGTCTGCTTCATGGTTTATTACGGCATGGGAGCGGCCGTATCGATTCGCATCAGCAATTTTGCCGGACAGCGAGACTGGCCGAACGTGAAACAAACAGCCCGCACGGGCTTTCACTTAATACTTCTCATCATGCTTGTCAGTTGCACGGCAATCTACTTGCTGCGCAACCAGCTGGGCGGATGGTTCACCGCCGACACGGCCGTATCGGCCATGGTGGCGCAGGTGGTCATCCCGTTCCTAATCTATCAGTTCGGCGACGGGCTTCAAATAAACTACGCCAACGCCCTGCGGGGCATCGCCGATGTGCGCCTAATGATGGTATTCGCATTCATTGCCTATTTCATCATCTCTCTACCTTTAGGCTACCTGTTTGCCTTTGTATGCCGTTGGGGCATCACGGGCATCTGGATGGCTTTTCCTTTCGGTCTTACCAGTGCAGGCATTATGTACTGGCTCCGTTTCCGCTATAAAACGCAAAAAGAAATCAAACTATGCTTTCCACTTCCGTAAAAATCGCCTGCGGCTACATCCTGCTTGTGGCCTTGTTCGTCTGTTCTACTATATATATCTATAAGCAGATGGACTTGCTCACGTCATCACCTATTGACAAAGAGAGCATCAACGACCGACGCCACTTGACTCATGAGGTCACCAATCAGCTATTCGAAGCCGAGTTGATAGGACATTCGCTATGCACGGGCAATATAAACGAGTACCCCATCTTCCTACAACATATGCAGGAAACCGAGAACTTGCTTGATTCGCTTAAAAACTCGCTGGCAAAAGATTCCGCTTCGCTGGCGAAAGTGGATACGATACGCCACCTCCTTCACGAGAAAGGCGAAACCATGAAACAGGTTATCGGCTTGCTGGGTGGAGAAGACTTGAGCGAGTTTTACCGAAGACAACTGGACGATTTGTTGGCTCAGCAGCGGTCGGTCATAAAGGACGCGCACGTGCGCAGACAAGTGGAAACCAACGAAAACAATTATACCACGCAGCATAAGAAGAAGAAGTTCTTCAAGCGTCTGGCCGAAGTGTTCGTCCCGGGAAAAGCGGACTCAACACAGGTGCAGACCATCACCAAAAAAGAAATGGCCGACTCCATCAAGGATGCATTCGACCCCATTGACACAATTGAGCAGATACTGGATGATGTGCAAGCCAAGGTAAAGCAAAAACAACAGGCTAACCGACAGACTCTGAACAAACGGATAGGGGAACTGCAAAAGGTCGGTACGATGCTCAGCCAACGCGTAAACCTGGTGCTGGACGACATCGAACGCGAAGAACAAAACGCTTCACTGGCCAAGTTGGAACACGACAAGGAAATCAGAGAGCGGGCGGCGCACACCACAGGCATCATCGCACTGACAGCCATCTTCCTGGTGGTAATATTCCTGCTCATTATCTGGCGCGACCAAGTGCGTACGCACCATTATCAGCAAGAGCTTATCAAAGCCAAGCTCTACGCCGAGGACTTGCTCGCCATACGGGAGAAGCTGATGCTTACCATTACCCACGACATCAAGGCGCCGGTAGGCTCCGTCATCGGATACATCGACTTGCTCATCCGCTTGATACAGGACAAGCGGCAACTCTTCTACCTGCAAAACATGAAGAGCTCGGCACGCCACTTGCTGGACTTGGTCACTTCGCTGCTGGACTACCACCGGTTGGACGGCGGAAAGCTGGATTTGCATCCGGTTGTCTTCAACCCTCGCGAACTGTTTCAGAACATTTATGTCAGCTTCTACCCATTGGCGCAGAAGAAAGGCTTACGTTTGCAGTTCAACGACGGCATCAAGCCGGCCAGCACCGTCAAGGGCGATCCGTTCCGCATCCGTCAGATAGCGGAAAACTTGCTGTCAAACGCCCTCAAGTTTACCGAAAAGGGTGAAATCGTGCTAACAGTGGCTTACGAGAACGGCGCACTGCGGTTTAGCGTGAAAGACAGTGGATGCGGCATCAGCCGGGAAGATCAGGAGCAAATCTATAACGCCTTTACCCGACTGCGTAACGCACAGGGACAGGAAGGTTTCGGATTGGGACTGGCCATCACCAAGAAGTTAGTGACACTGCTTGCGGGAACCATGCAGATAGACAGCGAGGAGGGACAAGGAAGCACGTTCAGCGTAGAGTTGCCGCTCGAAGCGGCAGACCCCAGCGAAAGCCCGTCGAACGTACATATCCGGCTGACTTCCGACACGCCCGTGCGCATCCTGCTCATCGACGATGACCGCATCCAGCTGAACTTGACAAAGGCGATGATATACAACTTGTTCGAGGGTACAGAAAACATCTGCGCTCCCACCATTCAGTGTTGCACGCCCAACGAACTCTTCGCCCTGATTCGCGAACAGCACTTCGACATCTTGTTTACCGACATACAGATGCCCGAAATGAACGGGTTCGAACTACTGAAGCGTTTGCGGGAAATCGATTCGCCACTGGCCAAGACCATCCCGGTTATCGCCATCACCGCACGAAGCGACATGCACGACGATGACTTCCTTGCCAAGGGATTCACCGGACGACTGACCAAGCCTTACCAACAAGACGACTTCGCGAAAATTTTACTAACGCTTCCACAAGTAAAACAAAACGAAGTATCGGAAGTCGCCACCCCAGAAACCGCCCCAAAAGCGCCGAATAACGAGGATTTCGATTTCGGAGCGCTTACCGCCTTCTCGAGTGGCGACGAAGAAGCCGCCCGGTCTATTCTGAACACCTTCGCCGAAGAAACCCGCAAGAATTCGGAGCGAATGAAAGCCGCCTTGCAGCAGAAGGACATGCGCACGCTATGCGCCGTAGCACACAAGATGCTGCCCACATTTACCATGATTAAGGCAAACCGCGCCATCCCGGAACTGACATGGCTGGAAAAGCACCGACAAGACAACGTATTTGTAACAGAAGCCGGCAAAAAGGCGGAAATCATTCTGGAAGAGACCGAAAAAGTATTACTTAAAGTCTGCAAATAAATTTAAAAAGCTATCTTTGCTACTTGATATAAATCAGCACACATGGGAAAATCCATCTTAATTGTAGAAGACGACCTTACCTTCTCTACCATGCTAAAGACGTGGCTGACCAAACAGGGTTTCGCCGTAAACTCGGTCAGTTCCTGCGGAAAAGCAAGAAAAGCACTGCAAACCGATAAATACGACTTAATACTCTCCGACTTACGCCTGCCCGACCAAAGCGGCATCCAACTGCTGACGTGGCTGCGCGACCTGCCAGACTTGACTCCAGTCATCATCATGACCGGATACGCCGATATACAGAGCGCAGTGCAAGCCATAAAGCATGGCGCCATGGACTATATACCGAAACCGATACAACCCGACGAGCTGCTGAAAAAGATTAATGAAGCTACCTGCATCCCATCGGAACCAATCGTAGAAACCAAGACGGAGGATTTGCCGGCTCACCCCAGCTTCATCGAAGGCGAGAGCGAAGCGGCACGTCAACTGTATAACTACGCGCAGCTGGTAGCTCCCACCATGATGTCGGTTCTGATAATCGGTTCCAGCGGAACGGGTAAGGAATATGTGGCACAACGCATACACGGCGCAAGCAAGCGATGCAACAAACCGTTTGTAGCGTTAGATTGCGGAGCCATCCCTGTGGAATTGGCCGCATCGGAATTCTTCGGGCACGAAAAAGGCGCGTTTACAGGCGCCATCGCCGACAAGGCGGGAGCTTTCGAAGAAGCCAATGGCGGTACACTATTTCTGGACGAGATAGGAAACCTGAGCTATGAGGTACAGGTGCAGTTGCTGCGAGCCTTGCAGGAACGAAAGATACGGCGCGTGGGAGCCTCCAGCGAGATAAACGTAGACGTGCGCCTGATTTGCGCCACAAACGAGAACCTGACAGAGGCCATCGCCAAAGGCAAATTCCGTGAAGACCTTTACCACCGCATCAACGAGTTTACCCTGAAGATACCAGACCTGAAGACACGCACGGAAGACATCTTGATATTCGCCAACTTCTTCCTTGACCAAGCCAACAACGAGCTGAACCGTGACCTGATAGGATTCGACGCAGCTGCGTGCGAAGCCCTACAAGCGTATTCGTGGCCCGGGAATCTGCGCCAAATGAAGAACGTAGTGAAGCGTGCGGCACTGTTGGCTACCGGAAATTTCATCACCTTGGACGACCTGAGCGATGAACTGACAATCAAATCCGAGTCGCATCCCACGGATTTTTCTCCGCTCCATGACGAAGTCTTGGAACGCCAGCGCATCATGGACGCTCTGCGCCAAACGGGCAACAACAAGTCGAAAGCCGCCACCTTGCTAGGCATAGACCGAAAGACCCTCTACAACAAACTGAAGCATTACCAACTGGAATAGATTTCACCTCGTTGGGGAAAAATTCCACACTCCACACCCCATCGTTCCACAATTCCCCACTTTTTTCCACACCCTCCTCACACACCTTAAAATCTATCTTGAAAAATTATCAGCCTAATAATCAGCTGATTTATTTTTTTTCTGCATATATTTTTCATCTTTGGCACGCATCTTGTTAATAAGATAAGCGTAAAAGAGATACACAACAAAAACAAGACACAATTTAACTAAACACAAAACTAAACTAACCCTGATAAGACTTGAGGGTGACTACGAAGAATAATCCCTCAATGAATTGAAGATGCCTATGTGTTAAAAGAAAAAGAGACACTGTGAAGTGTCTCTTTTTTTATGTCTACCCGCGAACGCGTCTGCACGGAAGCATGTATATACAAAGAAAGCGGCAACAAGCATCTGCCTACTGCCGCTTCTGTCGGAATGAGGCGACTCGAACGCCCGACCCCTACGTCCCGAACGTAGTGCGCTACCAACTGCGCTACATTCCGATTGCAACTTTGGGTTCCCCCGTTTTTGCGCTGCAAAGGTAACTCATTATTTCGATACGTGCAACACTAAAGACCAGAAAAATCTTTTTCCACCCAAATTAATTTCACACAAACCCTGTCTACCTACTCTACACCACCCAAATTCTGCCCTTCCAGAGCCGCTACAAAATCTCTCGGGACGTTTTGAAAATTCCTCGGGACGTTTTAAAATTTTCCGGCGAGAGATTTTTATTCTCTCGGGACGTTTTTAAAAAACGTCGCCGGAGATTTTCGGGCGCCTCCCATCGGAGGGCTCCACATCGGAACGGATAACACGCTTTTCGGAGAAAAAATAGAGATTTTTGCAAAAAAATTAGGCGCATCCCTTGCAGATTCAAAAAACTTACCTACCTTTGCACCGCAATTCAGCAAGGTGCCATAGCTCAGTTGGTAGAGCAAAGGACTGAAAATCCTTGTGTCACTGGTTCGATTCCCGTTGGCACCACATTGCACCGAAGCCACACAGTAACACACGTTACAGTGTGGCTTTTTTATTTGACACGTCCCTTTTTGGGCGATTGAGCGAAAAGTACTAACTTTGCCGCAAACAAAACGAACATCACTCAGCGAAAAATGGAAAAGACAAACCAACAGTTTGAGCACGTCATAGGAGTCTGCAGAGACCTGTTCGCCAAGAAACTGCACGACTACGGAGCGGCTTGGCGAATCATGCGCCCCTCTTCGGTAACCGACCAAATCCTGATTAAAGCCGAACGCATTCGCAGCATCGAAGAGAAAGGAGTTTCGATGATTAACGAAGGCATCCGCCCGGAATTTATGGGCATCGTGAACTACGGTATCATCGCCTTGATTCAGCTGGAGTTGGGATATGCCAAAAACGAGGACATCGACGAGAATCAAGCGTTGGAGCTATACGACAAACACGCCAAGAAAGCGCTGGAACTGATGAAGGCCAAGAACCATGACTACGACGAGGCTTGGCGAAGCATGCGCATCAGCTCGTATACCGACCTTATCCTGATGAAGCTATACCGCACCAAGCAGATTGAAGCGTTGGACGGAAAGACGCTGGTATCTGAGGGCGTTGACGCCAACTACATGGATATGATTAACTATTCCGTGTTCGGACTAATCAAACTGGAGTTTGGAGAATAAGCAAACACATATTGTCATTATTTCCGCCTGGGTGAACCTCTGTCGCGCGCTGCTGGCCGCCACTTTCATCTTCTCGGGTTTCGTAAAGGCAAACGACCCCGCCGGCACGGCCTACAAGATACACGATTATCTGGAAGTGTGGGGATGGGGAGCTTCCCTCCCGGACAGTCTGCCGTTTTTCGGCGCGGTGCTGCTGGGCGTATTCGAGTTCGCTTTGGGATTCTACCTCCTGTTCGGCATCCACCGTCGAATAGTTCCGGCAGTCATGTTCCTGGCGATGTGCATCCTGACGCCACTCACCCTTTGGTTAGCCCTAACCAACCCGATATCCGACTGCGGATGTTTCGGCGACGCCGTAAAGCTGACCAACTGGAACACGTTCTGGAAAAACACGCTGCTGCTGACCGCCTCTTTCTCCGTGTTCTACTGGCGGAAGAAATACTTCAAGAAACTGGTCACCGAAAAGGTCGATTGGTTCATCTCGCTTTATGGCACTGTATTCATTATTATATATGCGGCCGTGTGCATTCGCCACCTTCCCGTGTTCGACTTCCGACCCTACCACATCGGAGCCAACATCCGCCAAGGGATGGAAGTACCAGAAGGTGAGAAACTCACGTCGTACGAAACCACTTTCATCTACCGCAAAGGCAATGAAGAGCGCGAGTTCGACATCGACCATCTGCCTACAGACAGCACGTGGACGTTCGTTGACTCGAAAACACGCGTAAAGGAGCAAGGATACGAGCCGCCCATCCACGATTTTCAAATCTGCTCGGCGGAAGACGGAACCGACCTGACCGAAGAAGTGCTCGGCAACAAAGGCTACACTTTCCTACTCGTGGCGCACCAACTCCAAACGGCCGACGACAGCGGCATGGACTTGATAAACGAAATCTACGACTACAGCATGGAGCACGGTTACGGATTTTACTGCGTCACCGCCTCGCGCGACGAGGACATCGCCACCTGGCAGGAAAACACCGGGGCGGAATACCCGTTCGCTACCATGGACGACACCACGCTGAAGACCATGATACGATCCAACCCCGGACTGCTGCTACTGAAAGACGGCGTAGTCATCAACAAGTGGAGCGGCAACGACCTGCCGGATGAATATCAGCTGAACAAGCCCCTTGACCGGCTGCCCTTGGGACAACTGAACCCCAAAACCCTCCCCCACAAGATTATGCTGGTGGCCGGATGGTTCATCGCACCCTTGCTGATACTTTCGCTATGCGACGCGGCCTGGTTGCAATGGAAGAAACGGAAAAAGAAAAAAGACTAAATACACAAGTATAACCCTTTTAACAAAAAACAAAATGAGAAAGAACATCGTAGCAGGAAACTGGAAAATGAACAAGAACCTGCAAGAAGGAATCGCCTTGGCGAAAGAACTGAACGAAGTACTGACTGCCGACAAACCGAACTGCGGCGTTATCATCTGCACACCGTTCATTCACTTGGCTTCGGTTACTCCTATCGTAGACAAGAGCATCATCGGCGTAGGTGCTGAAAACTGCGCGGATAAAGTATCAGGCGCATACACTGGCGAAGTTTCTGCCGAAATGGTAGCTTCTACCGGAGCCGAATACGTTATCCTGGGTCACTCAGAACGTCGCGCTTACTACCACGAAACTGTAGAAATCCTTTCTGAAAAGGTTAAATTGGCTTTGGCAAACGGTTTGAAGCCTATCTTCTGCATCGGCGAAGTATTGGCAGAACGCGAAGCAAACAAGCAGAACGAAGTAGTAGAAGCACAGCTGGCTTCTGTATTCTCTCTGTCGGCTGAAGACTTCGGCAAAGTCGTTTTGGCTTACGAGCCGGTTTGGGCCATCGGTACTGGTAAGACCGCTACTCCGGAACAAGCTGAAGAAATCCACGCTTACATCCGCTCGTTGGTAGCTGGCAAGTACGGAAACGAAGTAGCTGATAACACTACTATCCTGTACGGCGGTAGCTGCAAGCCTTCTAACGCTAAGGAACTCTTCGCTAAACCCGACGTAGACGGTGGTTTGATTGGTGGCGCTGCACTGAAAGCAGCCGACTTCAAAGGCATCATCGACGCTTTTAAATAATCAATCCCCACACGGGACTTCCGCCCGCCGTCTTCTTCCCGAAGACGGCGGGCGGTTTCCCCCTTTACCAAACAGTGATTATGAAACATTTGCTATCGTTCATCCTCCTTCTGGGAGCTGTCACAGCATCGGCTCAACACAACATTGTGGAAAGTCTGCAGACCAAACGTACAGGCGAAGGGACGGTTACCATCCACCAAAGCCAACAAATAGCTACGCTGATAGGACAACGCCACGCGTCCGGCTCCACCGGAACAGGCACCTCCGCCAAGCAACAGACATCTTCTTCGAAGAGCATCAAGGGAAGAGGCTACCGCATACAGGTATATGCCGGGAACAATTCGCGCGCCGCCAAGAGCGAGGCTCAAGCCATGGGCGCAAGAGTGAAAGAAGACTTCCCCGAACTGGCCGTTTATACCTATTTTCAGTCACCGCGCTGGCTGTGCCGGGTGGGCGACTTTAAGAGCATGGAAGAGGCATACGCCGTGATGCGAAAAATGAAAGCCAGCGGCAACAATTTCAAGGAGGCCTCCATCGTACGCGAACAAATCAATATCCCCATAGAATAATCATGATAGATACAAATCTGCTGACATTTCCAGAAGACAAGATAAACCAACTCAAGTCGCACTACACCGAAATACTGAAACTCATCGGCGAAGACCCCGAGCGCGAGGGCCTGCTGAAAACTCCCGAACGCGTAGCCAAAGCCATGCTAACCCTGACACGCGGCTACTCGGTAGACCCGAAGGAAGTATTGTTGGCCGCCAAGTTCAAGGAGCCGTATAACCGGATGGTCATTGTTAAAGACATTGAGTTCTACTCCCTGTGCGAACACCACATGCTGCCGTTCTACGGAAAAGCGCACGTGGGCTACATCCCCAACGGATATATCACAGGACTGAGCAAGATAGCGCGTGTGGTAGACATCTTCTCACACCGTCTGCAAGTACAGGAACGCATGACACAGCAGATAACAAGTTGCATTCAGGAAGCCCTCAACCCGCAGGGCGTCATGGTGGTACTGGAAGCCAAACACATGTGCATGCAGATGAGAGGCGTCGAGAAGCAAGACTCCGTAACCACTACGTCCGATTACTCGGGAGCGTTCAGTCAGGCAGACTTGCGCAACGAGTTTATGGAACTGATTCGCCGAAAATAACGGGTCGCTGTAAAAGTGTAATTTTCGCTCTCGCGAGAGGCTCAAAATCTCCGGCGAGAGATTTTTAAAACGTCCCGAGAGATTTTTATTCTCCGGCGAGAGATTCCGAAAACGTCCCGAGGGATTTTTGGGTTTCGTAACGCATTGATTTTATTTGTCTTATAATGCAAATATTTTTACCTTTGCGCAAACAAAACCTTGAAACGATGCATAAGATTACACTCTTGATATTCTTACTCGGAGCCGCGCTGACGACCCAAGCCGCTTCGCCTACCGACTTGACAAATGTAAAACGCCACTTTGCCAAAGCCCTTGTTCCATCAGACTCAGACCCTTACCAACTGATGAAGGCGCTTACTGCCATTGCGCCCGAGCAGGAGATGTCGGACCAAGCGGTGGTGGAACTTCACCAACGCTATCCGCTGGACGTGAAGAAGCTGGAACGCTATCTGTCTACCCTCTCAGCCGAAGGCGCATGGCCCGATATCGACTATCGAGACCAAAAGCGGTCGGGATGGGAACCGAAGAACCACCCCGAAAGAATTCTGGAGCTGGCAAAACTATATCTCTCGCCACAAACCGCTTACTATCATTCCAGTCAGGTGGAAACGGCCATCCACCGAGCCATCGGTTACTGGTTCAGCGCCAAGCTGACGTGTCCCAACTGGTGGTACAACCAGATAGGAGTGCCCAAAACATTGGGTTCGGCCTTCGTGTTGTTCGAAGACCGGCTTACCCCCGATGAGAAGCGGCAAGCCATAGAGACCATGCAGGCATCGCAGTTCGGCATGACGGGACAGAACAAGGTGTGGCTGGCCGGAAACGTGCTGATGCGTGCGCTGCTTCAAGACGACGCGGCGCTGGCCCGACAAGCCCGCGACACCATCGCGTCGGAAATCGTAACGGGCGGCAAAGAAGGGATAAAAGACGACTGGAGCTTCCACCAACACGGAGCGCAACAACAGTTCGGCAACTACGGACTTTCGTTTGTTTCATCCATGAGCTTCTACTCACAGATATTCGCCGGCACGCCGCTGGCATTTACCGAGACGCAACTGAACACCGTGCGCCGCCTCATAGACGAAGGTTATCGCTGGATATTATGGAAAGGAAAGATGGACATCAGTTCGTTGGGACGGCAGTTGTTTCACAACGCCCCCGTACACAAGGCGCTGAGCCTCGCCTTTTCGGCTAGCGAACTGGGCGGAGAGCATCCGGGCGCATGCGCCGTCACCGCCCGACAACTAACAGACGAAAACTATACGGCTACAACTGCCGCGCATCCGCTCCGCGGACATAAACATTTTTGGTTATCCGACTACACCGTACATCGCAACGCCGAATGGATGGCTTCGGTCAAGATGGCCTCCAGCCGTGTAACGGGAGCGGAATCGATGAACGGCGACAACATGAAAGGTTACTACATGGCCGACGGAGCCACTTACGTGTACCGCACGGGCAACGAATATCTGAACATCTTCCCCTTGTGGGACTGGCGTAGGGTGCCCGGCGTCACCGCATTCCTTTCGGACGCTCCCATGCCGACGCTGAAGCATGGTTACAGTCCGGGAAACGACGCCGATTTTGCAGGTGGCGTATCTGACGGACATCGGGGGATGACAGCCATGACGATAGACCGCTCCGGCATCCGCGCCCATAAAGCCTGGGTGATGACCGACCGCTTCGTGCTCTGCTTAGGAGCCGGCATCCAGGCAGACAGCAGCCTGACGGTTTCCACCTCGGTAGAGCAGTGTTTCCGCCAAGGCGAACTGAAAGCACTTCAAGGCAAAACATGGACGGCCGTAGACAGCAAGCGTACCTTCAAAGGAAAAGAGCAGCGGTTCTTCCATCACGGCACGGGCTACATCGTGTGGAACGCCACAAACGGCTGCACGGCCGAAACGTCGCACCGCAAAGGTCAGTGGCACGACATCATGCAAATGTATTCCCCACAAGACGTGGAGGGCGACGTGGTGTCTATCGACTGCCCGCAAGGCTTATCGCCCCGCAACGGCACGTACCAGTATCTGATACTCCCCTCGGTAACCGAAGAAGAGACCCGAGACTTCCGTCTATCCGACCTGCGCGTCCTGCGGAACGACGCCGAGGCACAGGCGGTGTACGCACAGGCGCAAAACACTTGGTGGATTACGGCATACCGTCCGCTCACGCTGAAACTGAATGGCGGACGGAAGTTGGAAATACTTACGCCGGGCGTCTACCAGATTCAGCGCAGCGAAGACCGTTACCTGATTCACGCTTCCGACCCTACCTGGAAATCCGACACGCTCCGCCTCCGAATAGACAAGAAAGACCTCAGTATCCCCGTGTCCGGCAAGCAAGGACAATCGGTTTCGGCAACCTTGTAGGCCGAAAGCCTACAAATACGATTTCAGGATGCCGGTAAGCTCCTCCATGCCCTCCGAAGCCCCTTTCCGGATAGCGTTCACCTGTCGCCCGGAAACGATGGGCACTTCTTTCGGGTCAATCAGGAAAACAGGCACACCCCGAGGCACATAATTCAGCAGCCCCGCAGCCGGATATACATTCAGCGAAGTGCCGATGATAACGAATATATCGGCCTTACAAGCGTAGTCGATGGCCTCTTCCATCTTGGGTACAGGCTCGCCAAACCACACGATAAACGGACGGAGTTGCGAACCGTCGTCCGCGCAGTCTCCCATCTTCACCTCGTACTCCTCTGGAGCCAACTCACGCACGCTGAACGGGTCGTTTGGCTCGTAACTCGATGTAACCTTTGTCAACTCGCCGTGCAGGTGAATCACCCGGGAACTTCCGGCACGCTCGTGCAGGTTGTCTACATTCTGCGTAATCACCGTTACATCGAAGTCCTTCTCCAAAGCAGCCACCAATTCGTGTCCGCGGTTGGGAGCGACCCGAAGCAACTCTTTTCTACGTTCGTTGTAAAAATCAATCACCAACTTCGGGTTGGCCGCATACCCCTCGGGGGTAGCCACCTGCGCTACCGGATAACGATCCCATAGGCCACCCGAATCACGGAACGTGCTGATTCCGCTCTCAGCGCTCATACCCGCACCGGTAAGTATCACGATTCGTTTCTTGTTCATCTCTTTATCGATATTATACGTCTGCGACAAAAATAAGAATTTTTAATCGGTTAAAACAACTCATATTCAAAGAAAAGAGATACCTTTGCCCCGCTATTTGGGGCATTGCGCCCCTCTCCCGGCCACAAAGATGCCGGGAAACAGTAAAAACCGAAAAACAAAACATTTATGGACAAATTCAGCTACGCCATTGGCTTGGGCATCGGCCAAAACCTGTTGCAACTGGGAGCCCAGCACATTGACGCAAACGACTTCGCACAAGCCGTGAAAGACGTTTTGGCAGGAAACAAACCAGCCATCCCCCACACCGAAGCGCGCGAAATAGTAAACAAGTATTTCAGCGAACTGGAAGAAAAGATGCACGCCGAAAACATCGCCAAAGGCAAAGCTTTCCTGGAAGAGAACAAAAAGAACCCGAAGGTGGTAACCCTGCCCAGCGGCTTGCAGTATGAAGTGATAACCGAAGGCAACGGCAAGAAGCCGAAAGCTACCGACCGCGTGCGCTGCCACTACGAAGGTACGTTGATAGACGGCACGTTGTTCGACAGTTCGGTAAAACGTGGCGAACCGGCCGTATTCGGCGTAAACCAAGTGATAAAAGGTTGGGTAGAAGCCCTGCAACTGATGTCGGAAGGCGCAAAATGGAAACTCTATATTCCCTCCGATTTGGCATACGGAGCACAAGGCGCAGGCGAAATGATTCCGCCTCACAGCACCCTCATCTTCGAAGTAGAACTTATAGAAGTGCTCTAAGAAACAAGAACAAACATCAATCAAAAAAACTAAAGTATAAAGCAAATGAGAAAAAGTGCTATTTTTATGGTGTTCGCAGCCGCTATGGGCTTGGCATCATGCGCGCAAGGTCCGAAAGCAAACATGAAATCGGACGTTGATACCCTTTCTTACATGATGGGTGAAAGTAACTCGCAGGGTCTGAAAGACTATGCTATGGGACGTCTGGGCGTAGACTCGACCGATTACAAAGAATTCATCAGAGGTATCGAAGAAGGTATGAAAGTTTCCAGCGCCAAGAAGAAAGCCTATATGGCCGGTATGCAGATTGGTATGCAGGTAAGCGGTGACATGTTCGAAGCCATCAACAACCAGCTTTTCGAAGGCGACAGCGTTCAATCATTGAACAAAGACAACTTCATGGCCGGTTTCATTGCAGGCGTAAAAGACAAAGCGTTAGTTTCGGTTGACTCTGCCGCTACATACGTACGCACAAAAGCTGAAGGCATCAAGGCTAAAGCCATGGAGGCTAAATATGCAGACTACAAGAAGTCGAACGAAGACTTCCTGACTTCGAACAAATCGAAGAAAGGCGTTATCACTACAGCCAGCGGTTTGCAGTATGAAGTAATCACTGAAGGCAAGGGTGAAATACCGGCCGATACTTGCAAAGTAAAAGTAAACTATAAGGGAACCTTGATAGACGGTACTCAGTTCGATAGCTCTTACGACCGCAAAGAGCCCGCTACTTTCCGTGCTAACCAAGTAATCAAAGGATGGACCGAAGCCCTGACCATGATGCCTGTAGGCTCTAAATGGAAACTTTACATTCCTCAGGAATTGGGTTACGGTGGCCGCGAAGCCGGAAAGATTAAACCGTTCTCTACTTTGGTATTCGAAGTTGAATTGCTCAGCATCGAAAAGTAAAACCTAACGGAATATACCCCATAAAATAAGCGGAGCGGCATTGGCAGGAAAGAACCTGACCGATGTCGCTCCGCAACTTTTTATAATTCTCTTATTCATCGGGCCACGGACAAGGCTTGTGCGTAGCCTTGAATGTAGGCCGTTGCGCGTCTACCCGACGCAGATAAGCGCCCAACTCCCGTGAAAGCTTCTTCACTACATCGGGATGCAGAGCCGCCACGTCGTGCTTCTCACCGATATCCTCGGGGATGTTGAACAGTTCCTTTTTCCCAGTCTCGTAATAATAAACCAGCTTCCACTCGTCTTTGCGGATGGCGCAGTTCAGGTTAATACCAGGTCCCTCATTTCCCCAAACATTCGGGAAGTTCCAGTAAAGCGAACGTCCCTTCGAAGTGTCGCCTTTCTGCAGCAGCATCGGCATAAAGCTCACGCCGTCTATCGGATTAACGGTACGATAACCGGTCACGCCAGCCATCTCCAATATCGTAGGATAGAAATCCTCTATCATCAGGTACTTGTCGCAACGCGTATCGGGTTCCACCCGTCCGGGCCAACGCACAATCATCGGCTCGCGAATGCCTCCCTCGTACAAAGAGCCCTTTCCGCTATTGAGCGGAGCGTTCTGCATATGCAGCGTACCGTCTCGCCACGCCGGTTCGGAGGCCAGTCCGCCGTTGTCGCTCATAAACAAGAATACGGTATTTTCGGTCTCGCCGTTACGGTCCAACCAGTCCAGCAAGTCGCCCAAACTCTTATCCATACCCTCTATCAGCGAGGCGTAAGCCGCCTCCTTGTCGGAAAGGCCTTTCCGTACGTATTTCGGGAAGAAACGCATATCTCGATCAATGGGAATATGGATGGCGTAATGAGCCATGTACAGATAAAACGGCTGGTTGTATTTCTTGGCCTTGTCGAGTGCCTTTATCGCCTCTTGCGTCAACGCCTCGGTAACAAACGTTCCCGTTCCCCAGTAATCTTGCAAGCCGGGTATCGCATTCAGAGCGTAAGCCTTTCCGTCTTTGGTATGTCCGTAGTTTCGCTCGCTAAGATACGTAGCCAGTCCACCGGCCGCATGTCCGGCTATATTCACCTCAAATCCCCAATGGGTAGGATTCTCTCCCGGAGTATCCAGCGCTCCGAAGTGTGCCTTTCCGCAGTGAATGGTATGGTATCCGCTCTGCCTCAACAACTCTACGAACGATGTTCCCACAAAGGTGTTCGGCGTACCCGGCACTTGCGATACTCCGTTCCAGTTCCAGGCCGGAAGGTCAACCGTCTCACTGGGCAAATCGGTAGACTTGTCTCGCTCCATCGTCCAGTTGGTCACCCGGTGACGGGCGTTGTTTGCGCCGGTTATCAGGCTACATCGCGTGGCCGAGCTCAGACTACAAGCGTAAGCCTGCGTAAACATCATGCCTTGCTTAGCCAAACGCTCCATATTGGGCGTTTCGTACACGTTATTATAATAAGTCTTCGTATTCCAAAAAGGGAGCGAGGTGTCTTGCCATCCCATATCGTCTACCAAAAAGAGAATGATGTTGGGACGTTTCGCCGTCGCATCGCCTTGCGCCGGAGTCGCCGCTTGCATCACACCGTTACCAGCCAACGCAGCCATCAGCGCAACAGATTGCATTGTATGTTTCATTATTCCTTGGATATTAATCAAAAAAAAGGAGGACGGCCTCCCCTCCGGTCAAAATAGCCGGAGAGAGTAAGCCTCCTCCTTTTCCGTCTCTGCTATTAGGGGTTCGTTAATTCTCTGGTAATGTACCGTCTTGCTTGCTCCATCCCGGATTCTGGTAGATGGAAGACGAATCGTAATCGGAAGAGCCTTCAACAGCCGTTGTCAGTCTAAATTCCTGATTGCTGATGGGATACAGATACATGGCAGTGTTCCAGTTCAGTCCGTTGAAACCGATGTTAGCCGTATTCTTGCGGTACGGCAACAGGTACTTGCCTTCGGCAGCCGGGTCGGATTTAGCGGAGATATTGGCGGTAGCGCCCTCCGTTCCGTATTCTACAAGCGCAATCGTAGACAGGGTTGAAGCGGCATCTTCGGGCGATGGGTTGGTATACAACTGATAATTGCTATCCCAGAAGTTAAAGCCCTGAATATGCACGTTCTTCACCTGATCAAGAGCACGCCAACGCTTCAGGTCATTCAGACGGAATCCCTCCGAGACCAGTTCTACACGGCGTTCACGACGGATGTTATACAGTGTAGCATTCACTTGTGTGCCTGCCGAATAGCTTCCCCAGTCAGCCTTTTCTTTGCTCATATCGGTTTTGGCAATCGTTCCCTGATAGTCCGTACTCATACCTGCACGTGTACGGAGCGCTTTCCAGTACGTATCGCAGTTTCCGCCCAAAGTCCCGTTCAGTTCGTAATAGGCTTCCAAGTAGTTCAGATAAGCTTCAGCCGCACGGAATATGGGGCAACCCGTATATGACTCCTTGATGGTCTGCATCTCGCCCGATGTGTTCAAGCCCTTGCGCAAGCTATATCCAGTAGGATTGCCGTTTTCGGGCTGTCCTTCGAATATCTCGGCACGATAGAAGTAACCCTTTCCGTCGGTCTTTATATAGTTCACCAAGTTGGGGTCATCCGAAAGCAAGTCGCCCGTCTTCAAGATGGTTTGATCCATACGCGGGTCGCGCTCTGCAAACAGGTGCGCATAGGTATCATCGCCCTCGTAATCGGCGCTGGCATAAATAGGCGTACCGTCTTCCATCAGATACGAGTCTACCATTGAGCGGGTATAGCCCGTATTTCCGGCGCCGTTTCGTTGCAAGTAACTTACCACGAAGTGATAAGACGTAGCGGCTGAGTTCAGGCTGTATTTTCTCCACAACAGGATTTCGTTGACACTGCTCAAGTCTACCGAGTTGAAGAGCGCCGCATAGTTTGCGTTCAGCGTATGTCCCTTAGCTACGATATCGGCAGCCTCAACAGCTTGCTGAAGGAAATACTTGATTTCCGAATCGATATTGATGCTGTAATCCTTCAGATAATCCATCTGAGCGCCCGGCCATCCATTGCCACCGGGAACAAAGGCCGTACCCTTGTGATATTTCTCCCAAGTTCCTTCGAACAGAGCTACACGGCTCTTCACCAAAGCTGCACAGTCCTTGTTCAGACGGTTGCTTACTGGTGCCGTAGCCGCCATAAACTCGTAAGCCTTATCCAAATCCGACAGAATGAAGCGAGCTACTTCATTGCGCGGACGACGTTTCGAAGCTTCACGTATGCCATCGTAATCGTCCGGAAGCACTTCGGTCAGAATGGGGAAATCGCCCAAGTTCTGCAAGGCAGTAAAGTAAACGTAAGCACGGAAGAAATACACCTCGCCAATGTAATGACGGATATTGCTGCTATTTCCTGTCAGTTCACCGTTTTCATAGCGTGGAATAACGGTCTGGATAAAATAGTTGCACGCACGAATCTTGCGGAAATAAGTATGCCACAAATCGTTGTCGCCCACCCGATACTGTCCGGTTACGAACAGCTTGCTGGGTTCATCAGCCGTCTGGTCATCCGTTCCGTTATCTTTTTGGAACAATCCCAAGTTATACGATCCCGATCCGTGCGAGAGCAAGATGTTGCCATACTCGTTGCTACTCTCGCTTTCGCTGTCGTTATAGAATTTGGCGGCATAAGCGGCCAAGTCGGCTTCCGCAAACAGGTAAGTGTTGGTGGTTACCTGAGTGATAGGTTCACAATCCAGGAAATCGTTACATCCGGTAGTGAACGCCCCCAATGAGGCTATTAATGCTGTATATAATATTCTTTTCATAATATTCCGTTTTATACTTAGAATGTGGCACTCAGTCCGAAAGAGAATGTAGTTTGAAGCGGATAAGTCTTACCCGTATTGCTTCCCGTATAATTTGAGTAAACGGTTTCCGGATCGAACGCGTCGGGCAGACTGGTAATGGTCAACACGTTTTCTGCACTGATGTACATGCGCAGTCTTTGCATTCTCAGTTTGTTGGTGATTACCGACGGGAAAGTATAACCCACCTGAATATTCTTCAGACGCGCATAAGCGCCGTTCCGTAAGTAACGGGTTTGGGTCTGCTGGTTCATCGTCTTGTTCATGTGTATTTTTGGGAAATACGCATCGGTATTCGCTCCAAATGGAGAAGTAGTGTCGGCCGAACGGTAGTAGTCCATGTGTTCTTTCAAACCGGTAGACTGCCACTCATCTCCTACGATACCCCAGAACGACGGGCCGCTCAACCACAAGTCGCGTTTGAACACTCCCTGCCAGAACATGCTGAAGTCGAGTCCTTTCCATTCCAATCCCAAGTTCAGTCCGAAACGGTAACGTGGCGTAGAGTTACCAATGATGCGACGGTCACCCGGATCGTCTACCGTATTGGCTCCCTTGCTTATCACGCCATCGCCATTCAGGTCGGTGTACATGATATCACCTTCGCCCCATCCCGAGCCCCATGTCGGGTTGTTCTTCGTCAGCCATTCGTCCATTTCGGCCTGGCTCTTGGCAATACCGTGAGTTTCGTAACCCCAAATTTCGCCCAGTTCTTCACCTTCGTAGTAAGCTGCATCCAACGACTTGGAAGCGTTGGGGTACTTGTCGATAAACGTACGTGAATCCGACAGGTTGAAACCTACGTTATAGTTAACCGTTCCGATTTGATCTTTCCAGTTCAGAGCGATTTCCCATCCTTTGGTTCGCAAGTCGGTGTTGTTGCTTTCCGGCATCGTAATACCGTAGATGGAAGCTACTTCCGATGAAGGACCTACCATGTTCTGCGTCTTGCGGACAAAGTAGTCGAAGTTTACTGTCAAACGGTTGCGGAGCATTCCCAAGTCGAAACCGACATTGACAGACTTCACGGTTTCCCACGTAAGCGAGTTGCTGACGGTAGACGGCATTCCAGCCACTGTAGGTTTGGAGTTGCCCATCAGCCAGCTACCGGAGTTGGTGCTAACGGTCTGCAACAGATACATCGGATAATAAGATGTAGTGTTCTGGTTACCCAGTGTACCCCAAGAGATACGGGGCTTCAACTGATTGATAATGTTCTTGTCTACTTTGAAGAATTCTTCGGCTGCCACGTTCCATCCCAAAGAGAACGAACCGAACAATCCCCAACGGTCTTTGCGAAGGAAACGGGAAGAACCATCATAACGAAGGTTTCCAGCGATGAAGTATTTGTTGGAATAGTCGTAGTTAATACGTCCGAAGAATCCGGCCGTTGCCCATGAGTATGCGCTAGCTTCACGTATCTTGTCATCTCCTGTAGCCGCGCCGATTTCGGGTACTGCCTCGGAAATCAAATCCATGCGCTGGATATCGGTGTAGCGGTTGTTGTATTTCTCGGTGTTTACACCGGCCATTACCTTAAACTTATGCTCGTCGAAGTTGAACGAATAATCGGTGTACAAACTGGTCGTTAAGTGATTGGCTTTTGTCCACTGCTGCATGGCTCCCGTTTGTCCGGCTGCATAGCTTCCGCCGTAAGCCAAGAGAAGGGGTTCGCCGGCTACATTGTGTTCGTAAACCTTGTTCAAGTTTTGGTTCTGGAAGATGTTTATCAGGCGCAAGCCTACGTTGGCGTAGATGTTCCATCCTTTCAACGGGTGGAACACCAGTTGACCTTGCATATACACGTTGTCGTTGCTGGTCTTCGAACGGCTTCCGTTGGTGAGCTGATTCAGCTTACCGTTTCGCATATAGTATCCGTTCGGGTCTTGGAACGGCATCACCGGCCACAGACGCGCAATGTCGTGATACAACAAACCGCCCAATTCAGAATAAAGCGGATTGTCCAGATTGGTATGCACGTATTTGGTATTTACTTCGATGTCGAGCCACTTGTAGGGTTGGGCATTCATCTTGGCGTTGGTCGAGATTCTGTCGAACGAATCCTTTCCGTATCTCAAGTTACCGTCCTGATTCAGATAGTTGGCCGATACGTAATACTGCATCTTGTCCGTACCGCCGTTGATGTTCAGGTTATGTTCGTGCGCCCACGACCATTTGTAGTGTGTCTTATACCAGTTCACATTGTCGTTCGCCTTTTCGTGGAACTGCCAATTTCCGTTGGCGTTAGCAATGGTAGTGGTCGATATTTCGCCGTTCATGTATTGCTGGATACGTGTCAAGGTATCGTCATTGAAGATGGGGTTTCCACCGTCGTTGGTCATAGCCTCGTTATAATAGTTGGCGAACTGCCACGAGTCCATCATATTGGGCAACTGCGACGGGCCGTAGTAGCGCACGTTTCCTGTATAGGTTACGCTGGCCTTTCCGGCTTTACCTTTTTTAGTAGTAATCAAGATTACACCGAAAGCGGCGCGCGAACCGTAAATGGAGCTGGCTGCCGCATCTTTCAGTACCGAGATTGATTCCACATCGTCGGGGTTCAAGTTGTTCATGTTTCCTTCTATACCGTCAATCAAGATGAGGGTAGAAGCCTTGGAACCTGTAGAGATAGTACCTGTTCCACGGATATCAACGTCCATGTCCTGTCCCAACTGACCGCCATATCCTCCGACAGAGAGGTTCAAGCCGGGCACTGTTCCCTGCAACGACTGGCTCAAGCTGGTTACGGGGCGCGACTGAAGAGCTTTTGTATCCACCGTAGCGACCGCATCGGTCAGGTTAGCTTTTCGTTGTGTACCGAAACCTACTACAACTACTTCGTCCAGCACCTTGTTGTCTTCAGCCAAGGCAATGTGGAACACTTTCTTGTTACCGTCCAGTTTTACCGACTGTGGAAGATATCCCACATACGATACACTCAAGGTTTTTCCTTTCGAAGCGTTGTTCAGCGTGAAGTTTCCGTCCATGTCGGTAATCACTCCGTAGGTAGTACCTTGTATCACAACGCTTGCTCCGATAACCGGTTCGCCTGTCTTTTGGTCGGTAACCGTTCCGGAGATTCTGAATTGCTGGGCGTGCAACGCAACAACCATCAGCAACAGACTGAATAGAGAGAGAATTCTTTTCATCAGCATTACATTTAAATTAAACATTAATACTCTCAGTGTTAATGAGTGCAAATATAACTTCTTTCACGTGAAAGAATCATGCATAAGCATTTCACATTTGAGGCATATTCAATTCAAAACACGCTTTTAAACCGTTTTTCTGCCCGTTTACGCAAAGATTTGTTTATTTTTGCAAAAACACGACACATGGGGTTACGCCACTCATTACACATTCTATTTTTGGTTGGACTGTTCGCATGGAATGCACTCTCTCCTACCCGATTAGCCGCCTCGCCTGTGGATGTCATGCAAAACCTGACGATACAGGACGGACTGTCGGACAACAAGGTGAACAGCATCTACCGCGACGAAAAAGGACTAATGTGGTTCGGCACCGATTATGGGCTGAGCCGCTACGACGGCATGTCGTTCAGAAACTTCACCGTGCCCGATGCATATAACCGCATCTCGTCGGTACAACCTTTTACCCAAAACGTGTTGGGAGTACAGGTCGACAGCCAATGGCACGCGTTCAGTCTACCTGCCGAGAAATTCCTGCGTATCGTCATGGAGAAGCCGATACGAGGAACCATTTTAGGCATCCAACCCGTTGACGCAAGTCGGTGCTGGATAATCGCTTCGCGTGGCTTCCACCTGTGCCGGATAGAGGAACGTCAAGGAAACGAGCTGCACGTGTTTCCACTAAAAAGCATCGGCATAGACGGAACGGCCGGAAGCACGGCACGCATCACGGCCTATTCGTTCGATGAAGAGAGGAAGCTCTGCCATTTCACCGACGGCCATTCCAACCTATACCGCTTCAGCACCGAATCCTCCCAGATAAGCCGACGCATACACTTCTATCCCAAAGACACCGAGGTGAGATGCATCTGTACCTTCAACGGAAGCGTATGGATAGGAACCATTGCCAACGGACTGATACAATACCACGAGACGGACAACCATCTCCGATATTTCAACTATAACGATACCCAACAGGAAAATAGGCTTTCGCATACCGATGTGTACGCCCTTATCCCGATAGGCAAAAGAAAACTTCTGGCCGCTACGTGGAACGGATATACCGTTATCGAATCCATCGGCGACAAGTTCGTGACGCACATTTATAGCAACGTTTCGTTTCCCAACCCGAATGTGGAAACCCGCATGATATGCGCCTACTACGACACGCACGGCACCCTGTGGCTCGGCACGCATGGCGGAGGTGTGCTTTACTGGAGCTTGCTCAGAGAGCACATCCACCAATATCTACAAGACCGGCACAACGAAATATGCGCCATCACCTCCGACCGCGAGGGACACTTGTGGATGGCCACGTTCCACCGGGGAGTACAGAGAAGCGACGCACCGTTCTCGGCTCAACTGCCCCTTACCTTCTCTACTCCAGAGAAAGCAACGGAGCGTAAAGCAAGCGCCCTCTGTCTCTTCAACGACGAACGAAAGAATCAGCTTTGGACAGGGAACAAAGACGGAAGCCTCACCATGTACGACTGCACGACTTGCGCCAGCCGCTCCATAAAACTGGAAGTCGACGGAACCGAAAACCACAGTGCCGTATGGAGTCTGTTTACCGACAGGCAAGGACGCCACTGGATAGGCACGGAAAACGGCCTGTTGCGATACGATGAAGCCAAGGGGAAGTGCGTTCGCGTCAAATGTCCGGTAAAGGATATCTCGGTAAGAGCCATCACACAGACAACCGACGGCGGCATCTGGATAGGAACCGACGGAAACGGGTTAGGCAAACTGTCGGCCGACGGCAAAAGCGTAACGTTAGGCTATGGGAAAGAACATAAGCTGCAAAACGTATCGGTGCGCTCGTTGTTGGCTACCGTCGAAGGCGACCTGTACGTGGGATATAGCATCGGACTGGGCGTCGTTAACCCGAAACAAGGAACGGTTACGCAGTTCTTCAACACACAAAACGGACTGTGTAACAACTTTATCGGATGCCTGATGCAAGACACCAACGGACACATCTGGGTGGGCTCCAACTCGTGTATCTCCCGCTTCAGCCGGAAGCAACAGTTGTTCTACCACTACTTCATTTCCGGCAGCAACCGTTCGGCATTCACCTTGGGGAAATATTTGTTTTGGGGCAACAACCGCAACCTGACTTACTTCGACCCGACCTACCTGCACTTGGGTTCCGAGAACGAGAAGCCGTGCATCAATGCGCTGGAAGTGGGAAACAACGCGGTAGACATCGGGGAGACCGTAAACGGACAGGTCATTCTGAAGAAGAGCCTGGCGCACACGTCGGCCATTGAGCTAAACCACCGCAACCGCGACTTCTCACTGTCTTTCTGCAACCAGGCCTACACCGACCGACAACAGAAGTTGCGCTACCGCCTGTACCCGTACCAAAAGGAATGGACGGTAACCGACAAGGGCGAGAAGGTTTCGTTCTACAACCTGGAGGCCGGGAAGTATGTATTCGAACTGCAAACGCTTTATCCCGATGAACGCATCGGGCAACTGGCCAGCCTGAATATCACCATTCTTCCACACTGGACGGAACGCCTCTGGTTCCGCTTGCTGCTGCTGACAGGCGCAATACTGGTTCTGGCGTGGATGATACACCGCTCCCGTATCCGCCAAAGAAGACTTCGGCACGAGATGCAGCTGCAACAGGAAGTGTTTACCGCAAACATAGAGCGCGATCACGAGAAACGGATGCGCATGGAACGGGAGAACTTCTTTACCAACGCCGCGCACGAACTGCGCACTCCCCTTACGCTGGTACTGGCTCCGCTGAAGGAGATTATGAACTCGCTGTCCCCACAAGACAAGTTCTACGAAAAGATATCGATGATACTGCGCAACGGCGAATCGCTGCATACACTGGTAGACCATCTGCTGTCTGTGCAGAAGATAGAAGCCGGCATGATGAAACTGCAGATAACGCGCTGCGACATCGTTTTGCTCACCCAAACGGCGGCCGCACCGTTCCGCCAACTGGCACAAAGCAAACACATCCATTTCCAACTATCGCTACCCGCTGAACCCCTCTTCCTTTGGATAGACGAGGCCAAAGCCCAGGAAGCCATCGGCAACCTGCTTTCGAACGCCTTTAAGTATACACCTCAGGGAGGAAGCGTAGCCATCGGCATAGAACCGACGGAGATGGACGGACACCCTTACTGCCGGATAACGGTAACCGACAACGGACAAGGCATCGCCGAAGAGTTCCAGTCGCGCATATTCGATTCCTTCATCACCGCACCAGCCAACCCGCAATTCTCCACAAAGATGGGCATCGGGCTGCACATCGTAAAGAATACGATGGACTTGCACCACGGCATCGTGACCCTGAAGAGCCGTGTGGGAGAAGGAAGCACGTTTACGCTCTACTTCCCGCAAGGCAAGGAGCACTTCGTCAATGACAGTCAGACCGGCATCACGCCACAAACACCGTCAGACCATCCCGACACCGATAAGCCATACAGCATACTCATTGTGGAAGACAACGACGAGATGCGGCAATACCTTGGCAGTCTGTTCTGTAAAAACTATACCGTCTATCAGGCCACCAATGGCGAAGAAGGCGTACAGATGGCCAAGGAAAAAGAACCGTCCATCGTACTCTCAGACGTGATGATGCCCGTAAAAGACGGATTCCGCTGCGCCAAAGAACTGCGTGAGACGCCTGAAACGGCACACATCCCCATCCTGCTGCTCACGGCACGTTCCGAAGAAGAAGACGTGCTGCACGGCATCCGTACGGGAGCCGACGACTACTTGTCCAAGCCATTTAACCCAGAGATTCTGAAAGAGAAAGTACAAAGTCTGATAGCCGGGCGCGAACGGCTGAAACGCCTCTACTCGCAAACCTTACAGCTGAAGCCATCGGAAGAGAAAACGCCCGAAGTGACGGACGAATTCCTGAGACAGGTGATTCAAGTCATCGAAGCCAACCTGTCGGACGAGGAGTTCAACGTAAAGCAACTGGCCGAGCAGCTGCACATCTCTCAGCCTACCCTCTACCGCAAGCTAAAGCAAGTCAGCGCACTGAGCGCCATCGACATGATACGCAGCATCCGGATGAGCAAAGCGGCCCAGTTAATCTTGGAGCACAAATACAACATTCAGGAAATAACCGAGATGGTAGGATACAGCGACGCGCGCACGCTGCGAAAGCACTTCCAGGAACAGTTTGGCGTAGTGCCTTCGCAGTACAGCTAAGTTTATTGGTTAATGAATGATTAGACGGCCGTCCGCTTTTTCGATTTTTACTTTCCCCACCTCGTTCAGTATCTTCAGCATTTCGTCTAGCGAAGCGTTCTTGTCAATCCAGAAACTGAAGTGGTAATGCATAGACTTTCGGTTGGAGAAAACAATCTCCATGTTGTACCACCGGCCTATTTTCTGCATGATTTCAATAAGTTCTTTGCTTTGGAAATAGAACCGATTGTCTCTCCATGCGGTATATTCCTTCACGTCTACATCATCGACGTGTATCGTTCTCCGCGCCTCGTTTATCTCGGCATCCTGTCCGGGGCTAAGCGTGCGAACGAATTTCCGGTTGACATCCGATACACGGGCGTTCCCTCTGATTAAGGTGACATGCTTCACTTCGCCCACATAGGCGCGCACATTAAAATCCGAGTCCAAAGCCTGTGTTTCTACACCACTAGCGTTCACCACAAACGGGCGCGCGGCGTCTTTTGCCACCCGGAAGTAGGCTTCTCCGTCAACGCTTACCCGGCGTTCCTTTCCCGTGAATCGGTTCGGATACGTCAGGCGGCTTTCCGCGTTAAGCCATACGGTGGTTCCGTCTTCCAAATCCAAACGGAAATTCTGCCCACGGGGTACCGACAAGATGTGATAAGCTACCTTTTCGGCCTTGTCCTGCCGATAGCTCAAGTCAGAGTCGGAAAGCAAGACGCCTTCGTCCGCCAGCACTTGGCAAGCGTCGTTTAGTTCTATCTTCCCGCTGTCGTCTATCGAGAGGGTTACACCACTGGGCGCCGCTACGGCTGGAACTACGGTCACGATACTCTGGTCGTCACGGACATCCGCACGGAACGCAATGAAGAGAATGACCGAAAGCACCAACAAAAACAGTATCGAAACTGTCACCCACAGGCGTATCATCCGCCGAGTTTCGGCGTGCATCCGCTTCCGGTCGGCCTTAGGCACTACACGGCGCAAAGCCTTTTTCACGTTGGGGCGGCGTGATTTGTCCATATTCATCATGGCTTCACGAAACAGCATCAGGTCGTGAAACAACGTGCGGTGCTGCTCGTCCTGCATCCACGCCACGAACTCTTCCGACATTCGGAATCCGATGTCGTGAACAGCCCTTTCGGCTATCTCAATGTTCCTATAGGTATCTTTTTCTTCCATGCCTCAACTGTTATTTTTCCGAAGAGGGATTCACCGCTTTCCGAATGAACGATAGCGAGCGGATAATGTAGGATTTCACCGTGTCTACCGAGACACCCAGCTCATCGCCTGCTTCCCGGTACTTTTTCCCGTCCAGGAAACAAGCCTTGAACGCCTTCTGTATTTGCGGAGGCAACGCCTGTACGCTGTGCTTCACTGTTTTCACACGCTCCCAATGTTCAGCTACGTCATCATCGGGAATACCCGCCAGTATCCCATCGCCAGCGAGAGCCGAATCGCCACTCCCGCGCTCCGCCTCGCAATGCCGCAGATAGTCGACGCTACCGTTTCGAGCCAACGCGTACAGGTACGGTAAAAGAGAACAGTCTTCTTTCACTACCGAGTCCAATTTCTCCCACACCTGAGCGAACACGTTATCCACGATGTTTTCTGCATGCTCGGTGTCGTTGATAAGATTCAAGACGTAAAAGTACAATCTGGAATAATTATCCCGGAACAGCGTTTCAAAATAAGTATATTTGTCTTGCGGCATAAAGTATGATAAACATTCTTCCTAAAGGGCAAAGATAAACCTTTTCCTTAGCTTCCGTTCTTTTTACGGAGAAAAAACGACTTTTGCGCTTATTTTTATCTGATTTACACGGAACTACTCTGATAAAATTAGTATCTTTGGCCGATTTTTACGAAGAATTTTATTTTAAATCAAATTTTATGATCAATCCTATTGTTAAGACGATCGAGTTGCCTGATGGAAGAACCATCACACTCGAAACGGGAAAGCTGGCAAAACAGGCAGATGGTGCTGTTATGCTGCGCATGGGTAACACCGTGCTCTTGGCTACTGTTTGTGCCGCAAAAGATGCAGTTCCCGGAACCGACTTCATGCCACTTCAGGTGGAGTATAAAGAAAAATATTCCGCATTCGGACGTTTCCCCGGTGGCTTTACCAAGCGCGAAGGCAAGGCTTCGGACTATGAAATCCTGACTTGCCGTTTGGTAGACCGTGCCCTACGTCCGTTGTTCCCCGATAACTTCCACGCCGAAGTTTATGTGAACATCATCCTGTTCTCGGCCGACGGCGTTGACATGCCCGACGCGCTGGCTGGTTTGGCCGCTTCGGCTGCACTGGCTGTTTCCGACATTCCGTTCGGAGGCCCTATTTCGGAAGTACGCGTAGCTCGCATTGACGGACAGTTCGTTATCGACCCGACTTTCGACCAATTGGAGAAAGCCGATATGGACCTGATGGTAGCCGCTACTTACGAAAACATCATGATGGTAGAAGGCGAGATGAAGGAAGTAAGCGAACAAGACTTACTGGAAGCGCTGAAGAGCGCGCACGAAGCCATCAAGGTTCACTGCAAAGCGCAGATGGAGCTGGCTGAAGAAGTGGGCTCTACCGTAAAGCGCGAATACTGCCACGAAGAGAACGACGAAGACTTGCGCAAAGCCGTACACGACTTCTGCTACAACAAGGCTTACGCCATCGCCGAATCGGGCAACAAGAACAAGCACGAACGCGAAGATGCCTTCAACGCCATCCGCGATGAGTTCAAGGCTCAGTATACCGACGAAGAGTTGGAAGAAAAGGGCGGCATGATAGACCGCTACTACCACGATGTAGAAAAAGAGGCCATGCGCCGCTGCATCCTGGACGAAGGCAAACGTCTGGACGGCCGTAAGACCAACGAAATCCGCCCCATTTGGTGCGAAGTTAGTCCGCTGCCCGCTCCTCACGGTTCGTCTATCTTTACCCGTGGCGAGACTCAGTCACTGAGCACCGTTACACTGGGTACCAAGCTCGACGAGAAACTGGTAGACGATGTACTGGACCAGCACAAGGAACGCTTCCTGTTGCACTACAACTTCCCTCCGTTCTCTACGGGCGAAGCAAAAGCGCAGCGTGGTGTAGGCCGCCGCGAAATCGGTCACGGCCACTTGGCATGGCGCGCCCTGAAGGGACAGATTCCTGAGAACTATCCTTACTGCGTACGCGTGGTTTCGGATATCCTCGAGTCTAACGGTTCTTCTTCTATGGCTACCGTATGTGCCGGAACATTGGCTCTGATGGATGCCGGTGTACCTATCAAGAATCCGGTTTCGGGTATCGCAATGGGATTGATCAAAAACGCCGGAGAAGAGAAATACGCCGTTTTGTCCGACATCTTGGGCGACGAAGACCACTTGGGCGACATGGACTTCAAGGTAACGGGTACCAAGAACGGTATCACCGCTACTCAGATGGATATCAAGTGCGACGGATTGACTTACGACATTCTGGAAAAGGCTTTGTTGCAGGCTAAGGAAGGCCGCGAATTCATCTTGGGCAAACTGACCGACTGCATCGCTGAGCCTCGTGCCGACCTCAAACCGAACGCTCCGCGCATCGAGAGCCTGACTATCCCGAAAGAATTCATCGGAGCTGTGATTGGCCCGGGCGGAAAGATTATCCAGGGAATGCAGGAAGAAACCGGCGCTACCATCACCATCGAAGAAGTAGACGGTGTAGGCCGTATCGAGATTGCAGCCAACAATAAGCAGAGCATCGATGACGCTTTGCGTCTGATTAGAGGCATCGTAGCAGTGCCTGAAGTAGGCGAAGTTTACACCGGAAAGGTACGCTCTATCATGCCTTACGGCGTGTTCGTAGAATTCTTGCCGGGCAAGGACGGTTTGTTGCACATCTCTGAAATTGACTGGAAACGTCTGGAGACTATCGAAGAAGCCGGTTTGAAAGAAGGCGACGAAATACAGGTAAAACTGCTCGACATCGACCCGAAGACTGGCAAGTTCAAACTCTCTCACAAAGTGTTGCTTCCCCGTCCCGAAGGCATGCCCGAGGAAAAGCCTCGTCAGCCTCGTCGCGAAGGCGGAAAGCCTCAGCACAGAGAACGTCGTGAAAACCACAACGAAAACAAAGACTAACCCAAGTCTCTGACCTCATAACAAGAAGGTGCGGCTCCCCCAAAGAGAGTCGCGCCTTTTTTCTTTCCCCACCCCAAGACCGGGCCGCTACCTACCAGTCAACATCCCGAAGAGAAGCGTGAGGACTGGTCTTGTACTTGCGGAAAGTCCAGGAGAAGTTGAGGCTGATGTACCGTCCGTAGTTAACCTGTGTGCTCTGACGGGTATAGTTTTGGGTCATCGTAACGACGCGATTGTTGTACGAATTAAACAGGTCATAAGCTATAACAGAAATCTCTCCCCGCTTATGCGCCATACATTTGTATCCGATGTAAAGATTGAGAATGCTCTCACGACGGTTCTCCTGAAGAGTCGCATCGTGCTGCAACTTGTATTCGTAGTTCGCTTTCAGGAAGAAGTTCGGATAGAAGTCCGTCTGCAGGGTAGCGAGGAGCCCATAAGTCAGCATCTTCCCCCTCAGGCTGCTATACCGGCACGAAGACGTCATGTAATAAAGGCTGTTTCTTACCATGAATCTCGTCTTGGGAACCGCGTTGCAGTTGAAGCCGATAAATCCACCCGCATGGGAGGTCTTGGTTTTGTCGGCCACTTCGTTATACCAGAAAGGCATCCGCATAAAGTCGGCGTTCAGCGAATAGTGGATGTTAGAGCGAATACCGCTCAGCGGTTGGTCGGCGCAAAATGAGAATCGGGCGTGGAGGCCGCCGTCAGCGTTGTCGTAGGTGTTGACCGAACTATGCGCCATGGTTGTATAGTCGAGCTGGGGCAGATAGGTGTCTTTGTCGTAATAGTTCGTTTTGCTGACGACGCTGTTACGCAAGAACTCGACGCTTGCCATCAGGTTTATCGCCTGCCCGGGATGTTTCAACGGGATGTTATCCATCGTGAACAGCTGGTGGGTAATGGTTGGGGCGAGCAGCGGATTGCCGACGTTGAGGGAATACGGATTCTGATTGTCTATCCGATGGCGCAGCTGCACGATGTTAGGACTCGTTCCGCTTACGGCGTAGTTGAGCGAATACGTACAGAGGGGGTTCTTGCCTCGTGTAGATATCCCAATCTTACAGTCTGGGGTCAGGAATGAGTAATGGTCATGAGAGCCTACCCCGAACTCGTTGTCATCACGAATCGTTTCATGCTTGACACCGGCCGTCAATGTCAGGTACGTTTTGCCCAACGGTGTTTCAAAAGACGCGGAGGCGCGATGCGCCTGCCTGTGGTTGATGTAATGGTACGTGTTGACCGAATCGAGAGCTGACGTCAGCAGATTCCATGCGCTCTGCCGGACGGTTTCCCGTTCCGTATTGAAACTATAATTGAATCTCAGTTTTTGCTCCATCGACTTAAGCGATGTGCTTGCCGACGCGTTTACTCCCAACTGATAGTCACGATTCGCCCCCGGGATGTCGAGATGTTCACTCACTTGGTACGCATATCCCTGACGGCTGACGCTGTCAAGGCGAGCTTCGCCGAAGTCGTTTACGCCCCGGCTGCCATTCACCGCTACCGAGTAGTTCCATTTATCCAAGCGGTGCGAGAGGCTGATTCTTCCGTTTGTAGCATTGCCGTGACCGTTCTTACTGTAAAGGTTAAGGCCAGAGGATAAGGCGTTGCCCGTAACGTCGCTGATATTCGTACGGTTTTCGTCATTTTGTTTCGTAAACTGCTGATTGACCGACGCGCTGAGGGTCATGTTCTTTGACAGGCCGAATGTCACCCCAGCCAGAATGTCGTGCCTCCCCTCGGTCCGCTTCATGATATTCTCTTGCGTATAGTTTCGGGCTTCCTGTCCGTCGTAAGGCAAATAGTCATCACGGGTCATTCGGTCGGACTCGGTCTCTTTTCGGGTATACTGATAGCCTACGGTCACACGCTTCAGTCCTTTCGTGCGCTCCTTCCACGACTTGTCAAGGCCGAGCCCGGCGCAGTTGTTATTGCTGTAAGTAGGATTCACCTTGTCTATCTGCAAGAAGCGCAGATTGCTCGTAGAGGATACGTTCTCGTTGTTGGCCATGAGATTGGCGGAATAGAGAAGGTCTTCCGAGAAGAAATTGAACGCTCCTCCCAACGCGTACCGGGTATCGTGCCGGTTTACGTCAGCGTCGGTGAGTGTCTTTCCGGCAGAAGCGAGCACCTTTCCGTCGTGAGAATTCACCATCTTGCTGCGGGTGATGATGTTCATCGCCCAACTGCCGCGACGCCTCTTCTCGTCTGAGACGTTCTTCTGATCTTTATCCTCGTATGCCTGGATGTGTACCACATCGTTGGCTTCTATATGGTCGAAAGCCGTGATAGGATTGTCACCGAACGTTTTCTTTCCGTCTACGTATGTATGCTCCACCCGATGTCCATGAACCTGTATCTCATCTCCGTTAATCTCCACGCCCGGCATCTGCTCCAGTATCTCGCGCGCCATATCGTTCTGAAGCTTGTTTACCGCTTCCGGATTGAACTGAATGGTGTCACCGCGATAGATTACCGCCCGAGTCTTGCCTTTGACCTTGATAGTGGGCAGAACAATCTCCCGATGCGTCAAGCGCAAGTCTTTATGGCGAGTAACGTCGCCTTCCACCCGGACCGTATCATAGACCGTCTCAAAGTTTTCGGCCGAAGCCTCCAAGACGTATGTGCCTTGATACAGTTTCGAGAATACAGCCTTGTTCTTGATAATCGTATCGGGGAGGTATTCCAGAGAATTGACACTGGCGCTTACCTTTACGCCTTTAAGAACCAAACCTTTGGGGACATGTACATTTACATGCAACTTCCCATACGGATTTATCTGCGCAAATGTGGGCAGACATCCGCACAACAGCAGAAAAAATAAGGGCAGAATTCTTCCCATCCCAAAAACAAAAAATCATCAAGCTAACTTGTTCACTATTCATCCATACGCACGGAAACAGTACTACCCGCTGAAATACCAGAAGCCGTAAGTTCACGTATCATCCTGTTGATATATTCCGCCTCACTCTCACCGTTTGTGGTTTTCTTTTTCTTCAGATAGATATGCAAATCTTGCGGTTCATCCACTCCTACCGGAATGGTATGGATAACCTCCGGTCTGTACGTGTCGGAAGTCGCTATAAAACACATATCGTGACCGATATAGAATGTGTATGTATGCTTCTTAACTGTCTTAGGAAGCAAGGTATCACCCTTGCAGTGATGCTGAGCGTAAACAGTAACTTTCGTACTATCGTCTCCTTTTGGCAAATGCACAGTCACGGTTATTCTATGCGACGCGATACACGGCAAAACAGCCATTGTAAAGAATAAAATAAATATAAGTTTCTTCATTACTGTTTGGGCTTTATATTAATATATACGCGGAATGTAGGAGGCGTTTTAGATAATTTCCGTTATATCACAAACATACACTTTTCCCACTTCTTTTCCAAATATTTTTTCAAAAAAATGGTCACATCTTTGATGTTTTGGTTGTTCACTGTCGTATTGGCTTGTTGACGTACTGATTTACTGTCGTATAGAAATGCACTTGTAATGTGATAAAGAAGTATCCATGCAAAGAAGCGTGTAAGCATATCTACATTGATGTCATACGTTTTACATGTTTATCGTATGACATGCAGGAGTATATTTTTGTTCATCCCGAGGAATGACATTCTATGTCCCCATTCTTCGGGATTTATTTGTTTCATCCTTTGGACATAACGAAAACGAGCCGTTCCTTGGAGGCTTTGCGCCTCCAGCCACTTGGGCGAACCACCGCAGTGTTTTCAATGGTATTAGATTTATTTTCTCCAAAACATGGTGTCCACAAAGACACAGCAAGGTATGTTTCGAGTAGCTCGAAACCTTTCAAGTTACTCTTGAAAGAGCAAACGAATTGTCCTCCTAAGTCGGGCAATTTTACAGATAATAATTTTAATTTGTCTAAATAGTAGCAATATATGCCAATTATTCATTTTTTCTGATTGGTTATCAAGATAAAACATAATATTTGTAACATTATTTGTTGGACTTCTATTGGAAATTGGGACGAGACATCGAAGCCAATCAATATGCCAACACTTATGGCTCAGGATTTTACAAGAATCTCAGTCAGGACTTGAAGAACGAGATGCCTGGAGTAAAAGGTTTCTCGCCTACCAACTTGAAGTATATGAGCTACTTTTACAAGCTTTATGCTCCATTGCTTGTAAATCGTCCGCAAGCTGCAGACGATTTCATGGAAGGCTTAAACGACCCAAATATTCCGCAACTTGCGGAACAAAGTCAAAATCGTCAACAGACTGTTGACGATTTCAAATTATTGTATTTCGTACCTTGGGGACATCATTGCCGCATTATTGAAAGATGTAATGGAAATTTAGACAAAGCCCTCTTCTTTGTAAGAAAGACATGGGAGAATAACTGGGGACGTGATGCCCTGCTTAATTGGCTCGATACCGACTTATACGAACGTGACGGTAAGGCTGTCACCAATTTCCAATCCACACTTCCTGCTGTGCAAGGCGATTTGGCACAACAACTGACCAAAGACCCTTATCAATTTGACTTCCTCAACCTGAGAGAGAAGTTTGACGAGCGAGACATAGAGAACGAGTTGGTGAACAATGTGACACGTTTTCTCTTGGAACTCAGAAAAGGGTTCTCGTATATGGGCAGACAATTTCGCTTGGAGGTAGGACAACAGGAGTTCTTCCCAGACTTGTTGTTTTACAATGCCCACCTCCATGCCTATGTGGTCATAG
>CAVBJM010000011.1:0-71142 GCA_963595925.1 bacterium | reverse complement strand
TCGTATCACAGTTGTGGTGATAGTTGTATCACAGTTGCGGTGATAGTTGTATCGCGGCTGTGACACGATAACTTTGTGTTATCAGCGCAGAAAAAAGAACGCCCTTTAGCGTAGTCACTGCTACACTAAAGGGCGTCTGTTTCGGGGTTACGGAGAGGTTACTTCAAGGCCTCATCTACTACCCAGTTTGTCACAGTACCCGAAACTTTTGCTTCGAATACCTTCTCCTCGTAAGAAGTAAACACGTTGGTATTACCGTTCAGGTTGGTGAAATTCCAGTTGGCCACCATTCCGTCTCTCGCTCCGCTCAGCAGCTTGCCGCTTTGTTCAGAGATTTCCTCATCGGTCAGCGCTTTGGTCCAGATACGGGCGTAAGTGATGGCACCGTTCAGACGACGCTTGCCCTCGGAGTAGCCAATGTAGTAATTCGATGTGATATCAATGTCTTTCAAGTCATTGGGAGTTCCGTTGGTCAGCTGCAAGGTTTCCTTCACCCCGTTTACGTACAAGGCGATTCGGTCTGTACCTGTCTTGCTTCCGTCTATCGTTACGGCCACATCATACCACTTGTTGGCCTCTATCTTGGTAGAGCCCTCGAAACGGATACCGCCCTTTCGGTCAGCAGCCAACTGGATGTAACGGTCGGTAGAATTTCCGCCCTTGTGTACATCCACGCGTAGTAAGCAAATGCCTTCCACACCCATCACGGTATTAATCTTCGCATCGCTGTCACCGTTGAGCGACGAAATGTTAAAGCGAGCCTCGTAAGTTATCGAGTTGAGGTGCTTCAGCGATTCGTCTACCTGACCATCGCTCTCAAACGGAACACTAACCAACAGGTTGCTACCCAAGTAAGCCACCTTATCCGGCTTTATTACCTTTACAGAAACGGTAAGCGTCTTTCCGGCTTGGTCAGTTATCAGAACAGAAGCTGTTCCTTCCGCCTTTCCTGCGATGAGGAAGTGCGTATCGTCTACCTGCGAAACAGAAATCATTTCCGCATCAGCGTCACTGGCAGGTTCGCAAGTGTAACCTCCGTTTCCTTTCGATACGGCAAGTTGTACCTTTCCGCCAACGCCTAAACTCAAATCACCGTTTTCCACTTCGATGTCAAGCGGAGTAATAGAAACGTGAACGGTAGTTTGTTTTCCCTTTTTGTCTGTAATCACAATATCGTCCTCTCCTACTTTCAAACCCTTCAAGGTGTAATATGGGCGCAACGGATCGGAATTGGTGATGCTTACCACCTCGTCCGACGAAGCGGCGAGCGTCAACTCATCGTTCGACGAGAAATTACCCATGCTCACAATCAGCTGTTTTTCCGCTCCTACCTCTATTTCGAACTCGGAAGCATTCACTTCCAAGTCGAAAAGACCTACGTTTACGGAGATATCGGCCACCACTCCTTCGGCATCAACCAGTTCTACCGTGGTAGCCCCGTTTTTGTTTCCACTCTTAATGGTCAGCGTTTCGCCGCTTACCGTTACCGTGGCAATACTTTCATCGAAGCTCTTTGCGGTGCAACTGCCGTTGCTCACCACAACGTTCACCTTGGCTTCTTCGCCCTGTCCGATACGTATCACGGGCTTGTTTACAATCACTTCTATCAAGTCTTTCTGTACGGTAGGCTCGTCGTCATCGTTGCTACAAGCCGCTCCGAAACATGCCAACAGGCACACCGACAAGACTCTTATATAACTATGAAATCGTTTCATTGTTTCTTCGTTTAATAGTTCGTTTTTCATGTCCGTTTACCACCCGGGATTCTGAACAAGGGTGGGTGTCTTCTGCAACTCGCTCTGGCGAATGGGGAACAGATAATGCTGAATGGCAAATATACGTTCTTCCACACAGAAGCGTTCCATACGGTAGTTCGTTCCGTTTACCGTAATCTTCCCATTGGCATCCTCTACCGGTTTCATACCGTTTATCATTCGCTGGCAGCGAGGCAAGGCGCCGTTGTTACCCTTCCAATACGCTTGCGTGCGCTTGCTATTGTCACTTGCAATGGATTTCCAGATACTTTCTTTCGACAGTTCTTCTTTGCTGGTAGGCTCCAGATAAAGGCGGCATGTCCATACACGCTTTCCTTCGTAGAACAACTCTACACGACGTTCGCGCTGAATGTATTCGCGCATCAGCGTCTGGTTGGTCTTCACTTCGGGCGGCATCGGTTTCATAAACGACCGCTCTCTGACGGAGTTCACCAAGTCATAAGCTTCATCAATGTCCTCACCCAACTCGTTGCAAGCCTCGGCGTAAATATAGATAAACTCGGGCAAACGCCAAATAGCCGGCGCATTGATAGAGAAGTTTCCGGAGCGATTCCACGACTCCTGCTGGAACTTGCGGAGATAATAACCGGTGGTAGTAGCGTTCGATGCACCAATCTTGTCCGAGCCCGATGCGGTATTCATGGTCTTCTCCTCGTTGTTATTGTTGCGGTAAGGCGCTCCGTGATAAATGATGTCACGATAGAAGCGAGGGTCTCTCGTGCCCTTTGCATAAGGGTTCTCATCGTCGTAACCGCCTTTCCGCGCTTCCGATGAATAGATGGGATAACCGTAATCGCCCACAATGTATTCGTATTCGTCCACCTGCTCCTGTACCGGCTGCTGACGGGAGCTTCCGTCGCGGCTCGGCGGATAGATATCGCCCTGCCATGCCTGGTCTTTGCACTTCGTCATAAAGAACACATATTCATTGGCGAAAGCGTCCATATCGTAGAACATATCCCACAGACGTGCATACACACGGCTGTCGTTCAGGTTACCGTCTGCCGGATCCTTGAAATCGGTTGCATCGTGCTTGGTATAAAGCGTATAGCGTTTGGCGCCGCCCACCTTAAAGTTGATGACATCCGAAGCAGCCTCCTTGGCTCTTTTCCAGCGACTGGCATCGTATCCATACTCGTTCTCGAACTCGCGATGCTGGGTGTAACCATATTGCGCAGCTCCGTTCCACAACGGCGTAGCCACTATCCAGCGCGCTACGGCTATCAATCCCAAACAAGCGCCCTTGTCCACACGTCCGAAATTTTCGGATGTTTTCACGTATTTGTTCGGAACCATGTCGTATGCCGTCTTTGCATCGGCTACGATTTTCTCAACCATCGAATGTACGGACTCTTTCTTAAAGTTCATATCGTCTCCGGCATGAACCACGTGGTCTATATAAGGAGCCTCGCCATACATACGCATCAACAACAGATGGAAATAACCACGCATGAAATACATCTCACCGATTCGGTTACGCAAATCGCCTTCCTGCTGAGGGTTATCGGGCGTATTGTATTTCGCCACGTTCTCAATCACCAGATTGGCTTTTCGAATGCCTTCGTACAGGCTCTCCCAATACTGTCCGTTGCTTCCGGGCAACGAGTTCGGATTCCACGCACCACTGTTGAAGTTATTTGTAATGTTTCCTTCTACGTTCGTTCCTTCGCACTCATCAGTGATGGCGCTATTGCTAAAATGGTAGAAGAACACCAAGGGGCAGTCTGCCTTCTTGGCTGCGGCATACACGTCCGCAACCATTCCGTTCACCTTTTCATAACGGGCAAACGCATCGGCTTCCGTCACCTGATCGTCATCATCGCGATCCAAGTAGTCGCTACACGACACGCCCGTCAAGGCAAAAGCGGAAAGGAGCAATGCCGGTACTATATATTTCTTTTTCATACTGCTTTCTGTTTTTAGAAGGTTATGTCAATACCGAAGTTAAACACTTTCTGGATAGGATACCAAGAAGCACCGTCGCCCGACTTCGTTTCCGGGTCAATATCCACATCACCCAGCTTGTCGAACGTCAGCAGGTTCAGTCCCTGCACATAGATGCGCGCCTGCTGTATATGGAATTGGTGCAACCATTTCGGCGAAACGTTATATCCAATCTCGATGTTCTTCAGACGGAGGTAAGAAGCATCGTACAAGAACAAGCTACTGTAGGAATTCTTGTTATTGTTGTGAGTTCCATAGTGCAGAGCCGGATACTTGGCCGTTTCGGCCGTTTCGGGAGTCCAACGCTGTAGGTGCATCTTCTTTACTTTACCTATCTTATCCTGATCGAACTGCGGGAAGTCGTAAACGGCTGCTCCATTCAGCAAGATAGACGTCTTGGTAGCTCCCTGAAGCAATACGCTGAAGTCGAAATTCTTATACTGGAATCCAAAAGGAATACCGAACATCAGTTCCGGGCTTCGGGGATTACCCATGGCTGTACGGTCTTCATCGTCAATAACTCCGTTTCGGTCCAAGTCTTTGTATACCACGTCGCCCGGGATTAATTGTCCCCACGACTGGTAGCCTATCTTATTCAATCGGTCAGCTTCGGCCTGGTCGGCTACAAAGTGGTCGAACACATATACGAAGTTCTCATAAAGTCGCTTGCCAGTTTCCTGACGCCACGGATTATTACGGGCAACCTCCGCCTTATATTCCAAACGGTTTCGTGCAAAAGTCAAGTTCGGACGGATATAATAACGGAAGTTCTTTCCAATCTTGTCATTCCAGCTCAGTTCGATGTCGACACCACGGTTGCTCACTCTTCCCAAGTTCTGCAAAGCAGCATCCTTGCCCACAATGTCAGGATATCCCATGATACCATCGCTGTTCATATCCGTAATAATGTCGAAACGGTATTCGTAGAAGGCATCTAAAGTCAACGCCAAACGCTGGTTCAATGTCGTGAAATCAATACCGACATTCAGCTTGCGCGCTTTTTCCCACGTCAGACGTTCATTGGCCAAATTACCTTCTGCGGTACCTCCCACGCTTGTTCCGAAATTATTTCCGAAGCTATAAGAATTGCCGCTACCGTAATAAGCCAAATAGGGGAAACGGCTGCTTACGTTGTCGCTACCTACCAAACCATAGGAGGCTCTTACCTTCAGGAAGTTCACCCAAGAAGCTTTCTTCATAAACGGCTCTTCAGAAATGACCCATCCGATAGAGCCTGCAGGGAAGAAGCCGTAACGTCTGCCTGGAGCGAAGTTCTCAGATCCATTGTAACCGAAATTGAATTCGAATAAGTATTTCTGCGCATAATAATAAGCGAAACGTCCTGTAAGCCCCTGGGTATGGTAAGCCAATTCATTATTTACACTCCGGTTTCCGCGGTTAGCCAACAACATGGCGGTAACCTCATGGAGTTTATTGAATGTCCGGTTATAATCCACACGTACCTGAAAGTATGTACGTCCTTCTGAATTGTTGTGCGAGAAAGAGTTTCCTATTGTCTGATCTATCTCGTAATTGTTTCCTGTCTTATAAGCGCCGGTATAGTGTCCGCCGTCCATGTATACGTCTGTACCTTCGATAGGCATGAATGTTGCATATTTGGGATATTCGCGGTAACCGTCCTTGTAAGTGTCAAGTCGACGGTTAATCCAGCGACCTTCTGACGCATCGTACGAGAACATCACCTCGGCTTTCAGTCCCTTGGTAAGGAATCCCATATCCAAATTCATGGCGAAGCTACCGTTCAGATACGTGTTCTTTTCGTTTAGGTAACCCGTGCGGCTCAACTCACCCAACAGGTTAAAACGGTATACATTGTCACCGTAAAGCATTCCGAGCGAATTCTGACGAATGTATTCTTCGTTTTGCGGATGCGAATTCTCTTCCACCAGAATCGGCAAGTAAGGAGGCTGGGTAGCACAGATGGTCATCAAGCGAGAAGCCGTAGTTCCCGGAGCATTACGATTGGTAATACGTGCGCCCAAGTCAAGACGAGTGCTCAAATACCTATTGATATTGATATCGATGTTCGAACGGAAATTGTAGCGAGAGAAACGAGTCTGCGAATCGTATTCGCCGGCATCCGAATACTTGTAGTTTCCACCCTGCGAAAAATAGTTCGCCAAAACGTAATAGCGTACACGATCTGTTCCACCACGTATCGAAAGACTCAAGTCTTCCTGCAATCCGGGTTTGAAAGCGAAATCGTAATAATCCCAGTTATAACCCAATCCATCGGAATTGTCGCCCTTGGCATTACGGAAGTTGTTTATGGCTTCTTGCGAGAAAAGTTTCAAGCTGTTTACGTCCGCTCCCGTCATCTTAGCGTCATTTATCTTCGCCTCATTATATAATGTAGCATAATCGGCCGATCCCAAATAGTCTGGGAAACCGATGGGTTGGTTAATTCCCAACGATGCTTTCAGGTTGACAGTAGCTTTTTCCGCAGCCTTACCACGCTTAGTCGTAATTACAATTACGCCATTCGCACCGCGGATACCGTAAGCTGCAGTAGCCGAAGCGTCCTTCAGAATAGTGAATGTTTCTATTTCATCGGGAGCCAAATAAGTCATGTCGCGTTCTATACCATCGACAATAACGATAGCCGACTGGTTTCCGTACGTTCCCTTACCGCGTATAAACAACTCGCTTTGGTCTACACCCGGCTCACCACCGGCATACTGGTTGACAATCAAACCAGGCAAACGTCCGGCCAAAGCATTGTTGATATTTGCCGTCGGGCTTTGAGTCAGGTCTTTTGTAGTAATTGTAGCAACCGAACCAACCATTGTTTCTTTCCGTTGCTTGGTGTAACCTACTACAACCACTTCCTGCAAAGCCTGTACATCCTCAGTCAGCAGCACTTCCAGATTCCGCTTCGCCCCTGCCGTTATTTCTCTGGGCTGATAACCCAAGTATGAAAATACCAACGGAGCTTCTGCATAAGGAAGATACAACGTAAACTTACCGTCAACGTCTGTTATCGTGCCCGAATTGGCCACGCCTTTTACCACTACCGAGACACCAATCAGCGGCTCGTGGGTATTCTTGTCTAATACCGTACCCGTAACGGTTATCTTTTTGCTCGGCGCTGTCTGCGCTTTCGCACCCTTTCCGTTTTGTTGTGCCATACCTGTTTGGGGAACGCCCAACAGACATGCACACGAAAAGGCTATCAAGCAAATATTTCTTTCGATATGTATCATCTTGTTTTCTGTTTATTATCGTAAATTGTAGGTCCGTTCACTCTTCCGCTTCTTTACCGAAGTCGGGGCCCGTCCAGTTGGCTTCTTCCGATGCTTCCCCTTTTACCCAGTTTTCATAACGGGCACGAATCTCTATCACCGTAGCTGCTGGAACTTCCGCATTGAGCGAGATGGTCAGACGGTTTTCGTTTCCATCTCTGTTTCCAAACGTGGGGGCTTTCGTCCAGTCGTATTCCCAAACATAGGCTCCATCGGGATGACCCAAGCTCCAAAGCACATCCGAACAACTACGAAGTGTTGTCACAAACTTGTTCTTGGTCTTTTCGGTGTATACGCTATTGGTAGGTTGCTTCAGTAAGTCCAAGAAATAACGGACGAAGATGCCACGGAACAACAGGTTATCGCCAGAGTTTCCTTCACCGCTAAAAACTGGATAATTCGATTCCATCTTTTTGTTTACCTGATACGATGCAAACGAAATGGCGTTGCGCAAATAATCGTCAATCCCCGTAGCGTTATACAAGGCTAAGGCCGAGGCCATAAACGTTCCTTGGTTATAAGATAGAGCTACCTTATCGGGATCGCCTACTGTACCATCGCTTTTTATGCTCAAGTTATCGTAAACCTGTCCGGTAGACACATCGCACAAGTATGCCGTCATCCAGGCATAAACGCCTTTGGCAAAGTCCAAATATTCTACCGCTTCGTTGGTGCGTCCTTCCTTTATCGCCAGTTGGTAAAGTTTCATGGCCAACAAGCAGCCCGGCCCGTTGGAACAGGACATACGCGAAGCTGGAGCGGAAGTTTTCCAAGCCAACCCGTCTACGCCTTTGTAGTAGTTGCGTGCTGTCTTTACGTGATTCCACATATTAACTACGGCATCGTAGAAATCTCTGTCGCCCGTTTGTTCGTACACACGCAGGCAAGCCAATGCCATCCATTCCGTATCGTCATAAAACTCATTGGCAAAGTTGCTCCATCCGTAACCGCAGTTCTTGTTCCAGTCGTCGAAGGCGGGAAGGAAAGGCTTCATTACGTTTTCATACAAGTTGCGTCGGTATTCTTCGTCGCCGGCGTGACGGATATAAGCATCTGTCACGATGTCCAGCGCATGTCCCTGCGACCATCCTCCGCTACCGCCGGTACTGACGGGTTCGGCAGTGGCCGGTGTATTGGGCTTTTCCCAATACACACTTCCACAAAAGGTTTTACGTCCTGTAGCATTCTCGTAGAAATATTTAATGTAAGTAGACGTGCTTTTGTCGGCAGCGTCCGCCCAATCTACATCCGACACGTACTCCTGTCCTTCGGAATCTCCCCGATAGATTTTGCTCAAATCGCCATTGTCGCACGATACTATAAGCAGTGCCGAGCATCCCAGCGAAAAGGCTTTACTCAAAAAGGATATCGTATTTTCTTTCATTTTCGTTGCTTTGTTTGTTCTACATTCAGTCTTGCGAAGCTACCCAACGATGGGTATACGTTCCATATTCGCCATTGAAATACAAGGTCACATCCGTTTTTACCGTAGCTTCCCAGACTCCACCGTTTTCGCTACCCCATTGAAGCAAGTCGCTGTTATAGCGGAAGCTATAGTCCCAAGCATCAGTTCCAGCTTTCAGCAGATACAAGTTATAATAGCTGATGTCTGTACCGTTGTTCGGATCGCTCTCGTCACGGTTTTTGTTGCCCCATCTGTAAGTGGCTCCGTCTATCTCCATCTTGAAACTATGGCGCGTTTCGCCTGAACCGGCCCAGCTTTCCTTCTGCTTGCGGGCAGTATAACCTTTCACGCCCCACTTGCCGTATCCCAGATAGTCGAAATCTTTCCGATAGTTTCCGGATACGTTGTACAGATATACAGCTCCTATCTTTTCATACGTTACGGTCTGTTCGTTCATGTTCAGCGTGATGCGGTAGACGTCCGTATTGGAAACTTTCATTTCGTGTTCCTCGCCCGGATTCTGTTCATGGAGCACATTGGCGGCATCTACGTAATAATAATACTTCTGTCCGTCTATCGTTGACATAAACAAGAAAGGCTTGTCGGCTTTCAGACGGGTGAAACATTGGTAAACGCCTTCTCCCTGACGGAACATTTCGGGAGCCGCATTGTCATCGCCGTTACCTTCGGTAGCCGTTCCCGTAATATAGAGTTTGTCGGCTTCGGTCGGGATGTCATCAATACCGTCCATCATGAAGATTACGAAGTAGCCTTCCAGACTACTGATGGACTGGTCGAGTCCACAATACGCACGAATCTTCCAGCGAAGCGTTCCGTTGGTATTACAACGGAATTTGGCCAATCGTCCGATGGTGTTTGCCTGATAATGAGTCAGCGTTAGCTGGCTTTCTACTCCATTATTGTCGGAGAACGAAACGCTTACCGGATTGGAGAAATCGCCACCAATGGTATCTATCAGCACTTCGTAACGATATACTGTTTTTCCGTGAGGCGTAGTAGGAGTCCACTTCAGAATGATATCGGACAGTGCCGAACCAGACAACACTACACGTTCGCCGCTTGCCATCGCATCCAAGGTACGTACAGGATCGGGCGGCACTATCGGTTCATAATCGTCGGGGTCAAACCCGGGATTCAGTTTGTTTTCGCAAGCTGCCAACCCCATCAGAAGCAATAGGCAGACAAGACTTAAGAAATTCTTTTTTACCATATTTTGTTTTTCATGTTGATTGTTATCAATAAGCGTGCGGACATTCCACTGCCTTGTAACGGTCTGGGAAGGTTGTTTTCGAGATGCTGCTTCCGTTGTTGTAAACCACAGCGTCGAGTTCGCTACCTGCCGATCCGTAGTTTCCGAACGTAGCTACCGATGCGGTGCCGTTACCCGGAACCCAATATCCGATAAGGTTTTCATTGGACGCCGCTTCGGTGGGGGTATAGAAGCGACACATATCCGATTTTATTTGATCGGCAGTACGTGCAGTCTTCCACATTCTGGCTTGAGCCACGGCACAGTATCCCAAACGCCATTCACTGTTTCCTGAACGGCCAATCATCAGAGCCTCATCACCCTTCACTTCCGAAAGGACCAAGTACGGGTCTGGCTTCACATCCGCATAGTCTGTGCTTGCAGGCGACAGTTCTTCGCGAACACCATTAATGTACATCTTATAGGCTTCCTTGGTAGAACTCTGTGTTCCATCGAAGACAATGGCCAAATGATACCACTGACCGTTTTTCTGACGGTCGTTCTTCATCGTCTGCTGACTGCGGAAACGAGGGTCGTTGTAGGTAGATCCGCTCAAGTTCGTAGGATCTTTGTGTATCTTCGTAGCAATTTCAAAACGCAGGTTCTCATCTTTTCCGCCTTCGCAACGCAACAAGAACACACCTTCAAGGCCAATGAACGACTGCAACGAACGCGAATAAGTGGGATAGAATACCATCTCGAAGGTAATCTGCTGCATCTTGTCCATCTCAGCGTGGTTTTTCACGTAGTTTTTGATGTCGATGCGGAAGCAACGGTCGCCCTCCAGTTTGGCAGCCATCGTATTGACTGTTACTGGAATTTTTAAGGTTTGTCCGGCTGCATCGGAAAGGGTCAACGTAGTGGTTCCCATCCATTTGGCTTTCACCTGAAGCTTTCCGCTGTCAATGGTAGCTTCCTCAAGATACTTCTTGTTATCATCGGTAAGAGCGGCCAGCGTGTATCCGCCGTTTCCGCGTGCAATGGTCACCGATTTTTCGGTTTCAAATCCGTTTAATTCAAGCGATGTAGCGTCGTTTTCCAGCTTGATGGCGTACGGATTCACCTTAACCGTTATCTCCTTGGACGCTCCTTTTTGGTCGGTTACGATAACCTTTACCGTACCATACGACTTGGGTTTCAGCGTGATGGTGTTATTCGTTTCCGAAGCCTCTACGATGGTAGCTTCCTGAACTGGAGCGCTGCCGTCCACTTGATACGAGAACGAATATCCTCCATTTCCTTTCTCTATACCTATATATTGGGCGGCAGCGTCCGGCTCGGCAAAATTAGCTTCATAAGCATCCAGCGTCAAGTCTACTATCTTAACGACTACGGGGATGATTACCGACTGTCCTTTCTTGTCGCTTATGGTGATATAGACAGGTTCGTCTCCCGTTTCCTTCTTTGCGGATATGGTAAATACTTGTCCAGACAGCTCACCCATTTCGATGCACTCATCCGCGCCCTCGGAAGTCGAGATGTTATAGTCGCCGTTACCCGTAAGGATTTTCACGGTTGTTGTCTCACCGATAAAGAGGTCTAAGGTTTCTTTTTCGTCTATGGGATTGTCTACAGTAGGCACATTTACGGTCAGCGGCCATAACTTACCCACTTTTACCTGAACCCTTGCCACTTTTTTACGGCCGTCTATAACCAGAATGGTTGTTTCTGCCTGATTGTTTTCGTCCAGCTCACTGTCTTTCGTGGCCTTAATCGTCACTTGTTTGTCTTCTACTTGAGCCGTAGCTATGGTTTCGTCGAAAGACTTTACCGAATAGTTACCGTTGCCCGAAATTACATTCACCGTTATTTCGTCTCCCTGCAGAAGGGTTACGCTTGTGTTGTCCACCTCCATATTGGCGGCAGGCACTGTTTCCTGTTGGTTGTCCTTGTCACTGTCGCACGCACATAACGCAAACAGCGCCAAAGCAAGCAAAGAAACAAACCGATTTTTAAGTTTCTCTTTCATTAAATCTAAGATTAGTGTTAATATCTTATTAATTGTTTCTCAAGTCGACAACGCCCAACCGGGCATCTAAGACGAAACAAAGATACTTGCCCTCTAATATACGAAAAACTGTTCGCTCATGCAATTTATGCCATTGGCACGCAAATTTACTCTATTAACACGAATATTTACTTTCCGTTTGCAGCTCTTTTCAATAAGAAACGCACTCAAAAAGCATATCCTGACGACACTTGTACACATCGCGAAGAACAGACGGCAGATGGTACGACAAAGGTCGTTTCACCCACGCCACAATACCTTCTGAATGGCATTTGGAAGGCTTCAAAATCTCTCGCCGGAAAATAAAAATCTCTCGCCGGAGATTTTAAATTTCTCGGGACGAAAAAAAAATCTCTCGGGACGTTTTTTTAATTCGTCCCGAGAGATTTTAGCCCTTCTCTCCGCCCCGCAAATCCGAGGCAAAAAGGCTATCGTCAAACTCAACAAATGTTATCTAAATGTTTTGTGCGAAACTCTTTCGGCGTGCAACCATACTTTTCCTTGAAGACCTTAAAGAAGGTTACTTTGTTTGAGAATCCTGAATCGAAAACGACCTCATCGATTGTCTTTTTTGTGGTAAGCAATAAGTCTTTTGCCACGTGCAAACGCGAATCACGTATCAAATCGGTGGGGCTACCCTCGCCTATCTCCTCCATGCGCCGGTACAAACTGCGGGAACTCATGGCCAGCTTTTCGGCGATGAAACGCGGCGTAAGGTTACGGTCGGTAATATTGTCGTTTATTACTTTCAGCACAGACTGCAGGAATTTCTTCGACTCCTTGTGCGTGAGTTTTCCATCGACTTTCTCGAACGAGCTGATGGGAGAACTGAAGTAATCTTTCAGTATTTCCTTGCGCTCCATGACCTGACGGACAGATATGCGCAGGTAATCGGCACTGAACGGCTTCGGAACAAAAGCCTCCGCCCCAGCCTCCAGCACTTCCATCTGCGCCTCCATGTCGTGCTGTCCCGACAAGACGATAACGGGGATGTGAGCCGTTTCCTTATTGGCTTTCAGCTGTTTGACAAGTTCCGTACAATCCAGTCCTGGCATGGTATCATCGCAGATAACAATGTGCGGGAAGACCTCGCCCAACATACGTTCCACGTCGCAGACTTCCCTGACCGGAATCACATTGAATTCTTCCGAGAAAATTTCGCCGATAAACCACAACATCTCCACATCGTTCTCCAGCACCAGCATCACCGGCCGCATCTTATCGAATTCGTACTGCGGAAGTTGTATATCCAGACGCGTTTCTGTTTTCAGTACATATTCAGAGATGACCTGCCGCATCTCGACCAAGCCAGCGGTTTCCTCCCGTTGAGGAAGCGAAAGTACCAGACTGTTCCATCCTTCTTCCGTCTTGGCAACCTCTAAAGTTCCCTGCAGGAGTTGCACCATCTTATAGGCCATGGCCAAGCCCAAGGCATTGCGCGAGAAGGAATCATCGCCCAGACCTCCGTAGTTTTCCAAGCCTCCGTAACGGCTGAATATACGTTTCATCTCTTCCTGCGCCATCTCATCGCCCTCGTAAGCAATGCGGAAGACCAAGTTGCCATCGGTTTCGCACAACTCCATCTTAACGCTCTTCCCGTCGGGCACCGACCTGAAGGCCGAAGATATAACATTCACGAAAATGGTATCGAGGAACACCTTGTCGGAGTTCCAAGAAACCGATTCGGGTATCTTACTCAGAAATACGATATGCCGCGAGCGCGCCAATTCTACAAACGTGCGGGCCAACTCTTTCAGCAGACGGGCTACATCCAGCTTCTCAATGCGCGGTTCACGCCCTCCCGTCTCAATATGACGGAACTCTATCAGCTCATGAATCAGCGCGTTCAAGCGTTCCGCATTGGTCTGAATCATCTGTACATAATCTGTAACCAACTTGCTCAGTCCCTTGACAGACAGTATCCGCTCACACGGACCGTAAATCAGTGTAAGAGGCGTGCAAAACTCTCGGGCTATACTCATGAAGAAGCGCAACTTCGACTCGAACACATTCCGCTGATGCTTCCGTTCTATCTCCTTGAGCAGTTCACGCTTCTTGCGTCTGGACCGGAGTACGAACGAGCGTACACACCAAGCTATAGCCGATAAGGCCAGCAACACATAAAGCACGTAAGCCCACCACGAAGCATACCAGGGCGGCGCTATATAGATGTGAAGCGGATAAACTTCGCTCTCCTGGCCAAACACGTTGTTTCGGTACTTCACTAGCAAAGTGTACTCGCCGGGCGACATATTGGTAAACGAAAGTGTCTGGCTGGCTCCGTTGTCAACCCACTGATCGCTTAATCCCTTCAGCTTATAAAAGAAGGTGCAATTATTTCCCGTCAAATAATCGACCGAAGTAAAAGACACGGAAAAGAAATTCTGATTATGCTTCAAGCGCAACTCTTCGCCACGGCCGGTTTCAGACGCAAAGTCTCCCCAGCTACAGTCTGCCCCGAAGATAGACAAGCGGTCGAAATACACGGGAGGCATATAGGCATTTTCGGGACGACCGTCCTCACGGACCGATACGAAACCGTTAATGCCGCCGAAAAAGAGCGTCCCCGTAGCGGCGTCGCGATACGTTGCCCCATCGCTGAACTCCAGCACTTCCAGTCCGTCACCGAACCCGTATGTACGGAAAGCGTCCCGCTTGGAATCGAATAATATTAGCCCCATGTTTGTACTTAACCAAAAGTGAGAAGCATCACTCCCCATGACGGCATGAATGGTATTATTCAAGAAACCTTGTCTGGCATTGAACAGTTTGTAAGATGTATCGGAAGCGTATTTTATCAGCCCATAACTTGTTCCGAACAGGTAGTTACCGGCCTCGTCTCCGCTGATGTCCAATATGTTGTTCAGCGTCATACTCTCGTTCTTATGAATGGCAAGGGCTTCCAACCCGTCGGTCTGCTTATTGAAACGGTATGCCCCATACCCTTTATTCCCGAACAACAGATTTCCACGCTTATCGGCGTAAATGGAAAAGAAGTAATTGGAGTCGAACGCTCCGCCGTTAATCACATAACGACGAACTTCGTCTATCGTAGGATTGTCAGACGAACCAGAAATGCGCAAGCGCATAATTCCCATTCCTACACTGGCCAGCCACAACGTGTGCTCGTCCTCCTCGTATATATCGTGAACATACTTAAAATCAACTCCATCGGCCGTACGTAACGGTAGTTTCTTAATACGCTTCTCCCGGTAAGACCAATAGTTCAATCCCTCTTCATCGCCAATCCACAACACTCCTCGCCTACTCTTCGAAAAGCAATATACCGAGTTACTGCCAAGTCCGCTATTGGAATGCGTCAGCATTTCCGAGTGATAATCGGAAACATTGGCATCCACCCGAAAATCGGATATCTTTAGAATACCATTTCCTTTCGTGCCCAACCAAAACGTGCCTTCATCATCCAAGAACAACGCCCGAACCGGACATCCTATCATTCCTTTATAATTGTCTAAAACAACCGAGCGTATGGAATATTGCGAGTTCGAATAAAGATAAACTCCTTTTCCGTCGGTTCCTATCCATACCACATCCTGAAACAAGTCTTTCTTCAGACAAAACACACCGCTCTTTATCGGAAGCGCAAAAGACTTGTACCCAATCCCCTCTTTCTCCAAACGAATCACTCCATTCACCAAGAAGCTGACAAAATAATCATTGTAAAACCGGACCACCGATGTTATCTTTCCACGCTGCCGGATATCGTCTTTCAGATTGGCGATGAACTCTCTTTTTCTCTCTTTGATATGATAAGCATACAAATCTGAATCGGCGTCTACGTAAAAGAGAGCACGCCCATCGTTGAAACAATAAGCCAATGGCTTACGATAGGTGAAATGTTCTTTATGCGGTTGCAACACAATGCGGTCATCCTCCCCGTCCGCCCTACGAACATCAAGGCAACAAGAATAGCCTTTCATCACAATCCACATGCATTCAGCCTCATCAATAAAGAAATCCAGTACGTCCGACACAGGAACACCGGCCACATTCAACTTTTCAAAACGCCTCTCCTTATCGCAATAATAATATACGCAGTTATCATCCTTCAGTACAAACAAAGTTCCACTCTTATCGGTTGTCATAAAGAAATGCTTCTGAAACTCATCAAAATGCACCACTTCGTTTGTTCGCCTGTCCAACCTATTCAATCCATAATAGGTCTGAATCCAATAAACGTCATTACCGGAATACACAATGTTGTCTATCAGGTTTCCCGAAAAGTAGTCACCTTCTCCATGCTTTATCTTCAGGGTTTCCACTCGTCTCCCATCGTAAATATTCAAGCCATCGCATGTACCTATCCACATCACCCCACGATGATTCTGACACAAGGAGGTAATGGAACTATTCGACATATACTCCTTGTCGGCCACCTGCTTCAGGTTGTCGGAATAGACGCAAATATTTTTTATACAAATAACGGTGAAAAGCAATAAGATAGCGAGTCTTTTCATACCTATTAATCTATTTGGGATAACACATCTGCAAAGATATGTTTTTTTTTCAATCGGAATTTTCCGCAGCTCGTTTTCTATGTAAATATTAGCGCCACAATAGTTAAATTCCATGCCTATAGCCATCAAATAACCACATTAGAAAGTTTGCGTTTTTTCTTTTCTTTCTACTTTCGTGATGCAGAACAATTAATATTATTATTTATGAAAACACCTTTTTCGATAAAGACGCTGCTTTCGATTGGCCTCATTGCCTGCTCATACCTACACGCCAAGCCGACTACAAATCCGGTGGATTATGTAAGCACTCTGGTAGGCACGCAATCGAAATTCGAGCTGTCTACCGGGAACACGTACCCAGCCATCGCCTTACCCTGGGGAATGAATTTTTGGACACCGCAAACAGGCACAATGGGAGACGGTTGGACTTATACCTACAATGCCGACAAAATAAGAGGCTTTAAGCAAACCCATCAGCCAAGCCCCTGGATGAACGACTACGGACAGTTCGCCATCATGCCTATCACAGGCAACATGGTGTTCGACCAGAATAAACGTGCAAGCTGGTTTTCGCACAAAGCAGAGAATGCCACTCCCTATTATTACAAAGTATACCTCGCCGATCATGACGTAACCACCGAAATAGTTCCTACAGAACGTGCGGCCATGTTTAGGTTTACATTCCCTGAAACCAAGCAGGCTTATGTAGTGATTGACGCTTTCGACAACGGGTCGTATATAAAGGTGATACCCGAAGAAAACAAGATTGTAGGTTATACCACTAAGAACAGTGGCGGCGTTCCAAAGAATTTCAGAAACTACTTCGTCATTTTGTTCGACAAGGCCTTTACGTCTGTTTCCACGGCTTTGGATAACCGTATCGTGGAAGGACAAAAGGAATGCCAAGGCAACCACACTGGAGCTATCGTAAACTTCGCAACAGAAAAAGGCGAAATAGTACATGCGCGGATTGCATCCTCTTTCATTAGTGCAGAACAAGCAGAAATCAATCTAAAAGAAATCGGAGAAAAGAACTTTGAGCAACTGAAAACTGAAGGAAAAAACATTTGGAATCGGGAATTGGGTAAGATAGAAGTAAACGATGACAATATAGACCATCTGCGCACATTCTATTCGTGCCTCTACCGCTCCATTCTATTTCCAAGGAAATTTTATGAAATAGATGCCAAGGGGAACACCGTACACTATAGCCCTTATAACGGAAAAGTATTACCCGGATACATGTTTGCCGACACCGGATTTTGGGATACTTTCCGCAGTTTATTCCCATTCCTGAACCTGATGTACCCTTCTATCAACAAGGAAATCCAAGAAGGATTGGTCAACGCTTATAAAGAAAGTGGTTTCTTACCCGAATGGAGTAGCCCAGGACACCGCGACTGCATGGTCGGAAACAATTCAGCCTCCATCGTTTCGGATGCATACATCAAGGGACTTCGCGGATACGATATCGAGACCTTATGGCAAGCCCTAAAACACGGTGCAAACGACCAACTGAAAGGAACTGCATCCGGCCGAGTAGCCTATGAAGCATATAACCGTTTAGGCTATGTTCCTAACAACATCGGTATCGGACAGAACGTAGCACGCACTTTGGAATACGCCTACAATGACTGGACAATATATACACTCGGAAAAAAACTGGGCAAGCCTGACAGCGAAACGAACATCTATAAACAACGCGCTTTGAACTACCAAAACGTATATGAACCGTCGCGCAAACTGATGGTGGGAAAAGATGACAAAGGCAATTTCAACCCGAACTTTGACGCCGTAGACTGGAGTGGAGAGTTTTGTGAGGGAAACAGTTGGCATTGGAGCTTCTGCGTCTTCCACGACCCGCAAGGGCTTATCAATCTGATGGGTGGAAGAAAAGAATTCAACACCATGATGGATTCCATCTTCGTAATCCCTGGAAAACAAGGAATGGGAAGTAGAGGAATGATTCACGAGATGAGAGAAATGCAAGTCATGAACATGGGACAATACGCCCACGGCAATCAACCCATCCAACACATGCCTTATCTTTACAACTATTCGGGGGAACCTTGGAAAGCACAGTATTGGATTCGCGAAATCATGGACAAGCTATACACTGCCTACCCAGACGGATATTGTGGAGATGAAGACAACGGGCAGACTTCGGCCTGGTACGTATTCTCCGCTCTGGGTTTCTATACCGTTTGCCCAGGAACTGATCAGTATGTCATCGGTACGCCTTATTTCCAATCGGTACGCCTTCATCTGGACAACGGGAAAACTGTTACGATTCAGACCAAAGACAATAATCAAGCTAACAAGTACATAAAAGAGTTACGTGTAAACGGAAAAGTATATACACGCAACTACTTTACTCACACCCAACTAACAAACGGAGCAAACATCCTGTTCCAAATGAGTGAATCTCCCAACAAACAAAGAGGAACGTCCATAAAAGATGTTCCCTATTCTTTGTCCCACGAATAAATTATCGTACATTTGAAAAACGGAATCAAAAGAACAAAAAATGAAACTGAAACACATTTTACTGTTAACCGCCGCATTGGTATTATTCACCAGTAACGGATTCTGCAAAAAACGTACTTGCCCCACTCGCTTCACAGTGGCTTCTTATAACTTACGCCAAGCCAATCAATCGGATTCTGTGGCAGGAAATGGTTGGGGCAAACGGTATCCGGTCATAGCCCAGCTAATACAATTTCACGGTTTTGATATATTCGGAACACAAGAGTGCTTCCTACATCAACTAAAAGATATGGAGGCTTCACTTCCTGGCTATGCACACATCGGAATAGGACGCGAGGATGGCAAGGAGAAAGGAGAGCACTCGGCCATTTTCTACCGTACAGACAAGTTCGAACTCATTGATCACGGCGATTTCTGGCTGTCAGAAACTCCTGATATTCCCAGCAAAGGTTGGGATGCCGTACTTCCACGCATTTGCAGTTGGGGACATTTCAAATGCAAAGACAGCGGCTTCGAATTCCTTTTCTTCAACCTACACATGGATCACGTTGGAAAGAAAGCACGCGTGGAAAGCGCATTCCTCGTACAACGCAAGATGAAAGAACTGGGTAAAGGCAAAAATCTGCCAGCTATCCTTACGGGTGACTTCAATGTAGACCAAACGCATCAGTCGTACACCGCTCTTGTCAGCCAAGGCGTACTGTGCGATTCGTATGAAAAAGCTGATTTCAGATATGCAACGAATGGTACATTCAACAATTTCTGTCCGAGCAGCTTCAGCACGAGCCGCATAGACCATGTCTTTGTTTCTCCTGCTTTCCATGTGATTCGTTATGGAGTACTGACCGACACTTATCGCAGCCCCAAGCAAGAAAACAAACGAATTGACCCACGTGACTGCCCGAACGAAATCAGCCTCAATGACTACGATACACGCACTCCGTCTGATCATTTTCCCGTAAAAGTGGAACTGGAATTCTAATTTGTCAACCATGAAACGCTTTTTCCTTTTCGCATCCCTGCTACTGTATGGTGTTTTCGCTTATGGAAAATGCCCTGAGAGTAAACGCTATCTTGCGACTGCAGATTCTATACTTAACCACGTATTGACGCTTTATTGCACCACGGACGGACTGTTATCTGAGACTTATCCCATAAATCCCAAACAAACCATTACCTATTTGGCGGCAGGCGAAAGCGTGAACGGTACACTAAAAGCTTCATTCTTGTGGCCGTACTCGGGTATTATGTCGGGATGCGTAGCTTTATACAAGGCTACAGGAAAGAAAAAGTACAAGAAACTTTTAGAAAACCAAATTATTCCTGGACTGGAACAGTATTGGGACGAGAGTCGCCAACCGGCATGTTACCAATCGTATCCACGCAAATACGGGCAACACGGACGCTACTACGATGACAATCTATGGGTCGCTTTGGACTTCTGCGATTTATACCAAATCACCCAAAAGCCGGAATACCTACAGAAAGCCATCTCGCTATACCAATACTTAAATAGCGGATGGAGTAATGACTTAGGCGGAGGTTTGTTTTGGTGCGAGCAGCAAAAAGAAGCCAAGCACACCTGTTCAAACGCCCCGTTCACCGTGTTAGGAGTCAAGTTGTTCCGTTTGACAAAGGACTCTACGTATCTGAAAAAAGCCATAGAGACCTATCGGTGGACAAAGGAGCACCTATGTGATTCCTCCGACCACGTGTATTGGGACAACATCAATCTGAAAGGAGATGTCTCCAAGGAAAAATACACGTATAACAGCGGACAGATGATTCAGGCTGGAGTCATGCTTTACGAGGAAACAGGCGACAAACAGTACTTAACTGACGCACAAAATACCGCAGCTGGGACTGACGCCTTTTTTCGTACCGCCACTGACAAGGTCAACCCTTCGACTAAAGTCTACAAAGACATGGCTTGGTTCAACGTCATCTTATACCGTGGATTGAAAGCGTTACAGAAAACAGACCACGTAAACACCTACACCCAAGCATTGACCGGCAATGCCATACATGCCTGGACTACTTACCGAGACAGCAACGGCTTATTGGGACGAGACTGGTCGGGACACCAAGAAGAGCCTTATAAATGGTTACTCGACAATGCCTGCCTCATCGAACTGTTTGCCGAGATGAGCTATTAACAACAATTATTATAACCTAAAACAAATAACATGAAACTCAAACATTCCTTGTTATTCTGTATGGTTCTCTCCGGCACTACCGGAGCATACGCCAACCATATAGAAACATATAACCACATTGCCAAACAAGACAATACACGAATACCTGGATATACGACGAACCGTCCGGATGTCAACAAGAGACTTTTCCACTCAAATGCTGTGGAAAAGGAAATCACACGAATCAAGAAACTGCTGAAAAACGCCAAGTTAGCATGGATGTTCGAGAACTGCTTTCCAAACACCCTTGACACCACCATACACTTCGACGGACAAGACGACACGTTCGTTTACACAGGTGACATACACGCCATGTGGTTGCGCGATTCTGGTGCGCAAGTATACCCTTACATTCCTTTGGCCAACAAAGACCCCGAGCTAAAGAAAATGCTGGCCGGGGTTATAAACCGACAATTCAAGTGCATCAACATAGACCCGTACGCCAACGCTTTCAACATGGGAGCGACAGGCAGCGAATGGGAATCGGACATAACCGACATGAAACCGGAACTACACGAGCGCAAATGGGAAATAGACTCACTGTGCTACCCCATACGATTGGCATATCAATACTGGAAACTCACAGGTGACGCCAGTGTTTTCTCGGAAGAATGGATTAAAGCCATAGGGAATATACTAAAAACATTCAAACAACAACAGCGAAAGGAAAGCAGCAAAGGAGCATATCACTTCCAACGTAAGACGGAACGTGCGCTGGATACACTGCCAAACGATGGATGGGGAAATCCCGTTAAGCCCGTGGGACTGATTGCATCGGCTTTTCGCCCGTCGGATGACGCTACTACTTTCCAATTCTTGGTTCCGTCCAATTTCTTTGCAGTTTCATCGTTACGGAAAGCCGCAGAGATATTGCGCACGGTAAATAAGCAGTCCTGCCTATCTGACGAATGCACCACTTTGGCAAACGAAGTTGAGAACGCCCTGAAACAATACGCAGTATATAACCACCCTAAATACGGGAAGATTTACGCATTCGAAGTAGATGGATTCGGAAATCAGCTCCTGATGGACGACGCAAATGTACCGAGCCTCATAGCCATGCCTTATCTGGGCGATGTAGACATAAACGACCCGATTTACCAAAATACACGCAAGTTTGTATGGAGCGAAGACAATCCTTATTTCTTTAAGGGGAAAGCAGGCGAAGGTATTGGCGGCCCACACATCGGCTACGACATGATTTGGCCCATGAGTATCATGATGCGAGCTTTCACAAGCCAAGACGACAACGAAACTAAGGAATGTCTGAAAATGCTGTTGAATACGGATGCAGGTACGGGATTCATGCACGAATCTTTTAACAAAGACGATGCAAGCAAGTTTACGCGCCCGTGGTTTGCATGGCAGAACACACTGTTCGGCGAACTGATATTGAAATTGGTCAATGAAGGGAAGACCGATTTGCTAAACAGTCTTTAATAGAGAAGCTTACTACACAAAAAAACGAAATCCGGCGAGGGAAAATCTTCGCTGGATTTCGTTTTTTATATCAAGGCTTATTCGGAACAAGGGTAAAGAAAAAGTCCCGCCCTCCCCTAAAGGAGAGCGAGACCAATCCCGGGCGAGAGAAACCCGTTGTTACCCTAAAACCTCACTTCTTACTCATTTATTCCATACAATAGGGCGGTCGGAAGTTGTCTTGCCGAAATTCTTGTTCGGCTTTTTGCCCATCACAAATTTCAGCACGCCGCCTTTCAGTAGTTCATCGTACGTTATATAACTCTTGGTATAAGCCTTACCGTTCAAGTAAGCCTTTTGAATGTATATGTTTTCTTTACTGTTATTCTGAGCCTCAATCACAAATTTCTTATTGCCTCGTACCGTCATCTCCAGCTTGTTGAATCGCGGACTTCCGAATACGAACACGCCATCCGAAGGGTTCACCTGATAGAAGCCCATGGCTGAAAGCAAATACCAAGCCGACATTTGGCCGCAGTCCTCGTTTCCGATGATGCCATCGGGACGGTCGGTATAGAATTCGTCCATCACGTAACGCACTTTTTCGGCGGTCTTCCACTGCTGGCCAGCATAGGCATACAGATAAGCTACATGATGGCTTGGCTCGTTGCCGTGTGCGTACTGTCCTATCAACCCGGTAATGTCACTCGATGGCGCATCGCCCATGCTATCGTGATTTGAGAACAGAGCGTCCAATTTAGCGACGAAAGGCTTATCACCTCCGAATAGGGATATCAGTCCATACGGGTCTTGCGGAACAAAGAATGTGTACTGCCATCCATTTCCTTCGCAGAAGTCGCCCACGGTATGGATGGAGCGAGCCGGATCGTAAGGCGTGCGCCATGTACCATCGGCCAGTTTTGGTCGGATAAACCCAATGGAAGCATCGAAATAGTTCTTATAGTATGCGGCACGTTTGGCGTAAAGGGCGGCATCGTCGGCCTTTCCCATCTTGCGTGCCATTGCGGCTATACCCCAATCGTCTACAGCATATTCCATCGCTATCGAAGTAGCTTCGTGTATTTTGTCGGCAGGAATGTATCCCCTCTCCATCACAAAAGGAACTCCGTTTTGGTGCGGATAAGTAGCCGTAGCCTTCATTGCAAGCAGAGCTTCTTCGGCATCGAATCCGTTGAATCCTTTCAGATAAGCGTCGGCTATCACGGGGACGGAACTGTAACCCGGCATTTGGTTCGTTTCGCCACTCATCAGCGGCCAAATAGGCAATTTGTCCTGCTGCCGGTAGATGGAAAGCATTGAGCGAACCACTTTATCTACCATTTCGGGAGCAACAAGGGTCATCAGCGGATGATAAGCACGATAAGTGTCCCAAAGTGAGAGCGTGGTGTAATTGCCCTTTTCGGGGTCTGTATATATCATATCGTTCATGCCCCGATATTCTCCGTTTACATCGCAGAACAGTGTAGGCGCGATTAAGGTGTGGTAAAGTGCCGTGTAGAATATCTTCCGGGCAGAGGCGTCGGATGTTTCTATCTTCATCTTTGACAACTGCTGGTTCCAACGGGCGGCGTTATCGGCCACTACCTGATCGAAATTCCAGTGCGGAAGTTCCGTTTCCAGATTCAAAGCTGCGTTGGCGCAACTCACCGATGAAAGCGCTACCTTCAGTTTTACTTCTTTTACGTTGCCGAACGTGAGCACGCTCTTTACCGAAGCAACTTTCAGTTGATTCCAAGGCATGGGAGTATTGTCGTCGTAAGCGGTAAATTGCTGAATCTTATGGTCGCTCTTCATCACGAAATAGACCTTTCGGGAAGGACTCCATCCGTGTACGTACCGATAGCCTTCCACCGTGTAGTCGTCCACCTTTCGGATATAACTGTCGTAAGCGTTCGAACCGTTTCCTTCGCGCAAATCTATCAACACCGACGCCGGTTTCCCGGCAGGATAGGTATAGCGATGGAATCCTACACGGTCGGTTGTGGTCAACTCGGCCTGAATGTTGTATCTATCCAGTTTCAGCGAATAATAATCCGGACGTGCCACTTCGTTTTGGTGCGAGTACTTGCTGGCGTATCCGCCGCTAAAGTCATCCTGATTCCCGCGAGGTGTCCGTATCTCGTTAAGCGGCATAATCAACACGTCCCCCAGGTCTGTACAACCGGTTCCGCTCAGATGAGTATGCGAAAATCCTATCGTTAAACTGTCGGAGTAATGGTAACCGGAACACCAGTCCCATCCTTTATGAATGTTGGACGGTCCCAGTTGCACCATTCCGTAAGGCACGCTTGTTCCCACGAACACATGTCCGTGATAACCCGAACCGATATAAGGGTCTACATATTGCAGTAAAGTCTCATTGGTCTGACTATTTTGTTGCGCCATGACTCCGGATGTTACAAATGAGCCGATGGCCATACAGGTCAGTAATTGGATTGTTTTCATTGGTATTCGGTTTACTTGTTCTTAATTCACTTCGACAAAATTAAGTAAAACCGACATATTATCCACTTATAGGCATTCTATCTTACCAATAAGTGGCGCAAAACTTAACTTTTTTGGCAAGATTGGCAAGATTTCAACGCATTGTTCCCGACTTCTCGCCGCAAAGTCATCGTACCACAGTTGCGGTGATAGTTGTATCACAGTTGCGGTGATAGTTGTACCATAGCTGCGGTGATAGTTGTACCACAGCTGCGGTGATAGTTGTACCACAGCTGCGGTACGATAACTTTGCGTTATCAGCGCAGAAAAACATCCCCATCAGTGGTTGCACACCTTGGTAATGTCTACCGTAAAATCGTCCGCCCCGGTAGCTGGCATAAATTTGCCTCTCGCTTCAAGGAAGTCGACCAATTCTGCCGCCGTCATGCCTTCGGCCGAGCACGTATAGAAACGTTCGTCAGCTCCAAAGCGTGCGATGATGGCATCAATTAACTGTTGTTTAGTGGTGTAACTGTTTCCCTCCATCATGTGGAGAACTTCGTGTCCATGAGTCATAATCGTATGTTTTTTTATTCAGTTTGTTTTGCTTGGTTTATCGTTTTCCATCTGTTTTTTTATCCATGCCATCAGCACATTCACGGCATAGTTTCGCTCCTCTTCGGTCAGTTCTCTACCCGCTGGTATTCGGTGCCACTTCATGAAGCAGCCACGGCAACAACATCCCGTAGCATGCTGAGCGATAAATACGGGATGACCTCTCATCGGAGTCTGCCGGCCATCGTTTGGGATGACGGCAGGGGCCAGACGTTTCGTCACAAAATCCACGGCATGCTGTCGGATTATCGGAAGTCCTTTGGTTTGGATGTATTCCCGGTCTTTCCCCGTGAGATGAAAACGGCTGCGAAAAGCGGAGCGCGAAAGGCGTTCGAACAAATCCGAAAAATCGCACGAAACATCCTCCGATTCCGTCATTCCGCCCATCTCCTCCTCGGGAAACAGTAACGGTTCCGTATGGTTGTTCGCTTTCTGCATATCTCCCTAATCTTTTAGCCCGGCAAATATAACAATTCTTTCGGAAGCCATCTCGAAAAAGAGCGCAAGAGCCAGTTGTTTCCCCTTGGTATTTTAACGTATTCATCCTTGCGTTTAAGATTTTTTACTAACTTCGCCACTTAAAAGCAAGCCAAGCACAAAACAACCCTTGTACACTGGCAAAACAAATAAACAATGAACTTCAAGAATCTTGTAAGAGGAATCATGGCTATTGCCTTTATGGCTTCAGCCTACAGCGCCGATGCGAAAATCATCGAACACATCGGCGACCGCTACATCATCCATGTGGATGAAATGGAACTCAACGGCGAAGAAACAGTCCTTGACGTACTGTTAATGTGCCCCGAAATCACATCGAACAACGGAAGCACAACCGCATCACCTTATTATATGGGTGAATACAGAATACGTATTAACAACAACGACATCACGATGGATGCCGAAATGTTTCTCAAGAACACCCGAGCCAAAGAAATCAAGAAGATTCAAGTATGCATAAACCCAGGTGTAATGAAAGGCTCCGGAAACATGAAAAAAGTAATCGACCTTTATTTCCGCACTCCTCCCAAGGGTACACACGGCAAAGTAGCCGTAGAGGCCGACACAAAGGCATCGGGAGAAATCTTGGGCCGAGTAATCACCCAAAGCGACAAGGCATGGATAACAGGACAATTAGCCGGGAAAATGACATATGCGAACCAAACGCATCAAGCCATTGAAAACGCCAACATAAACGCTGCATGGGACATCACCGACAAAGACCAGCTGCTTCTGCAAGTGGCTCAGTATTATAACCGCAGCCGGGCGGACGAAGCCCCATGCGGTAACCACGACCGGACGGTAACAGCTACGGCTTGCTACACTCGTTCGCTAAGCGACAATGGCGCATACGCCATGTTTCAACTGTCATCCGATTACACAACGTTCGATCAGCAAACAGATTGCTATCATTCCGCTTCACCATGCGGAGTGCTGGAATTCGGATTTCCGTTTATCAGCAAGAACATTTATATCACAGCCGGTATTGAGAGTGGATATAGCACTACAAAAAATGTAAAGGAAGACTACACCAACAATGACTTTTATGAAGATCTTTACGCGCAGTTCGATTGGACCAACGGCAAATGGGGGGTGATGGTTGGTGATCGCGTTCACCTGCAATACTTCAAACTGAGCCGATACGTTACGGGAGAAGAAGACTGGGAACACTCCATATCAAACAACTTTTTCACAACTTCCGTATGGTGCAACATCAACGACCATAACACGGTACAAGGAACCTTCGCACGACGCTTTTTCGGAGCGACCCATGAAGATTTCGGTCTTCCCGAATATGGATACACCACCGATGTTTACCAATGTCCTATCTATGTTTCCGAAGCACGGTACACGTACCAGCAACACAACTTCAACCTCATGACAACTGTAAAGAACGAGCACAAGAAACTGATAAATAACATCGGGAGTGACAACATACTGACTGCAGGCTTCTCCGCTTTCGCCCATGTGGGAGTACTTCGCTTTACCCTTGGATGCGACTACAACTGGGAACGAATCAACGAATACAATTACCACGTCAACCACGGCAACTGGGTAAGTTGCCACGTTTCCCCACAGGTGAGCCTTAAAAAAGGTTGGCGCTTCACAGCAAACGCCATATATAACAGCCGCCGCATGAAAGAGGATATAGATTGCCTCAACATAGACATTCTGAATTTCTATACACAACCCAACTTCTACCTCGATGTAGCTGCAAGCAAGCAAATAAACAAGCACTGGCTTGTCGAGGCAAGATGGCACGACATTGTAGACACCCGCATCGGTGCCCGTGGCGTTTACGCAAAAGGGACTTATACTTTCTGATAATCTGAAACGGAACGGGCTTGAAGAATCTTCAAGCCCGTTCCGTTTTTATTCGTATAAGTCAGTATGATAGTCGAACAAGTAATCGGCGTCTTTCAGCAAGGGATGGTGTTTGTCCTTGTCCGACAAGATAACCTTATCGGCTGGCACTCGCCAGTCTATACCCAATGACGGATCGTCCCAAGCAATGGCACCTTCGCTCTGCGGATTGTAGAAATTGTCACACTTATACTGGAAGACCACTTCATCGGTCAGCACGCTGAATCCGTGAGCAAATCCTCTCGGGATAAAGAACTGCCGATGGTTTTCGCCCGTCAGTTCCACTGCTACGTGTTGGCCGAAAGTGGGTGACCCTTTGCGAATATCTACGGCCACGTCTAATACAGAACCTTTTATCACCCGCACCAATTTGCTCTGCGCAAAGGGAGGTTTCTGAAAATGCAACCCCCGCACGACACCATAGCTGGAGCGGCTTTCATTATCCTGTACGAATTTTACGGTTCGGACTTGCGAATTGAAATTCTTTTCCGAGAACGATTCAAAAAAGTATCCCCTCCCGTCTTCGAATATCTTTGGTTCAATAATAACAACGCCTTCTATCTCTGTTTTAATAACGTTCATCTCTTTTCGTTTTATCGTCTTCTTGATTTTAGCTCTTCTATCACTTTCAGCAGATATTGTCCGTATGGGTTCTTAATCATCGGTTGAGCCAATTCACGCATTTTCTCATCTGTTATCCAACCCTTTCTGAGTGCTATACCCTCCAGACACGCCACTTTCAATCCCTGTCGCTTTTCGATTACTTCTATATAGGTAGAAGCCTCCGACAATGAGTCGTGCGTTCCCGTATCAAGCCAAGCAAAGCCACGCCCCAAGGTCTGCACTTTCAGGTTACGTTCCGCCAGAAACCACTGGTTTACGGTAGTAATCTCCAACTCTCCACGCGCCGAAGGTTTAATCTGCTTAGCGATGTTCACCACTTCGTTCGGATAGAAATAAAGTCCGGTTATGGCATAGTTCGATTTGGGCGACTGGGGTTTTTCCTCGATGGACAAACAGTTCCCTTCTTTGTCGAATTCAGCCACACCGTAACGCTCCGGATCGCTGACCCAATACCCAAAGACAGTGGCCTTTTCTTCGCTTTCGGCCGTCCTCACGGCCTCTCTCAGCATCGATGAGAAGCCGCTTCCATGAAATATATTATCACCCAATACCAAACAAACGCTGTCGGTTCCGATAAACTCTTCACCAATAATAAAAGCCTGTGCAAGTCCATCAGGCGATGGCTGCTCGGCATATTCAAAACGAACGCCAAAATCGCTTCCGTCTCCCAATAAGCGTTTAAAAGCCGGTAAATCGGCAGGCGTTGAGATGATGAGAATCTCCCGTATCCCTGCAAGCATCAGCACCGAAATCGGATAATACACCATCGGTTTATCGAAGATGGGAAGAAGCTGTTTCGATACTCCTTTCGTTATCGGATACAGACGAGTGCCAGAACCTCCGGCCAAAACAATTCCTTTCATATTTATGGTTGTAGTTTGATTCGAATGTAAAAGTATAGAAAAAAACGATAGCACAAACTCTCCGATGAGATTTATTAAGATAAGTACAACGAGCCTACACAAAAGATTTTCGGTGACAGCACGTTGTTAGCCAAGAAAAAGCTATCTTTGTCAGCGGTATTTATGCATCGGTTTTTATGATAAGTTATGATTTGATTACCATACTGGGACCTACGGCTTCGGGGAAAACCCCGTTGGCCACGGCACTTGCCGCACGCCTGAAAACGGAAATTATAAGCGCTGACAGCCGACAGGTATATCGCAAGATGGACTTGGGAACGGGTAAAGACTTGTCCGACTATGTAGTAGACGGGATTCGGATTCCATACCATCTGATAGACATAGCCGAACCGGGATATAAATACAATGTGTTCGAATATCAACGGGATTTCCTTACGGCATACGAAGACATGCGCCAACGCGGACTGCTTCCTATCTTGTGCGGCGGAACAGGCATGTATATCGAATCAGTACTGAAAGGCTACCGTCTGATTCCTGTCCCGGAAAACAAGGAATTGCGCGAACGGCTTTCCGACAAAACACTGCCGGAGCTGACCAAGCTATTGGCCTCATATAAAAAGCTGCATAATACCACCGATGTAGACACGGCGAAGCGAGCTATCCGGGCCATTGAGATAGAAGAATATTACGTTAGCCACGATGTGGAAGCCCGAAGCTTTCCGAAAATAAGCAGCCTAATAATCGGAGTGGATATCGACCGGGAATTAAGACGGGACAAGATAACCCGAAGACTGAAGCAACGTCTGGACGAAGGGATGGTAGACGAAGTACGTTCGCTGATAGACGGAGGCATCGCCCCCGAAGACTTGATTTACTATGGGTTGGAGTACAAGTACCTCACCCTGTACATCACAGGAAAAATGTCGTTCGATGAAATGTTTCACCAACTGGAAGTGGCCATTCATCAGTTCGCCAAACGGCAGATGACATGGTTTCGTGGCATGGAACGGCGAGGCTTTGAAATACACTGGATATCCGCAGAAAAGTCTACGGACGATAAACTGGAAGAAATAATCGGGTTACTAAATAAACAATAGCGATATGGCGGTAGAACCTAATTGCTGGATGGTAATATACAACCCGAGGGCAGGAAGCCGGAAAATCAAGAAGCGGTGGAAGGCCATTCGGGAATACATGGACAGCAAACAGATACAGTACGACTACGTTCAGTCGGAAGGATTCGGCTCCGTGGAAAGGCTTGCACGAACAGCGGCCAACAACGGATACCGAACCATTGTAGTAGTGGGAGGCGACGGAGCGCTGAACGATGCGCTGAACGGTATCATGAATTCCAACGTAGAGAACAAGAACGATGTAACATTGGGACTCATACCCAATGGTATCGGGAACGACTTTGCCAAATACTGGGGATTGGACAAGGACGACTACCAACGGTCGGTTGATACGCTGGTAAGACGCCGAGTCAGAAAAGTAGACGTAGGAAAGGTATGCTGTTTCGATGGCGAAAAGCACGTGTCGCGCTACTTTATCAATGCGATGTACTTGGGATTGGGAGCGCGCATTGTCCGTATCACAAACGAGACCAGACGTTTTTGGGGAATTCCGTTACTGTCGTATATCGCTTCGCTCTTCCTGATGGCTTTCGAGCGGAAGCTACACCGCATGCACCTGAAAGTAAACGACGAACACATACGCGGACGACTGATGGCTGTAGCCATCGGAAGCGCAAGGGGCTACGGACTGACACCCAGCGCAGTGCCATACAACGGCTGGTTGGACGTTTCGCTCATCTATCGCCCGGAACTGAAACAGCTAATCTCCGGGCTATGGATGCTGCAACGTGGCCGACTGTTAAACCACAAGACCGTTAAGCCGTTCCGCACAAGGAAAGTACAAATCTTCAGAGCAAAGAACGCAGAAATCAGCTTAGACGGCCGAATTATATTCGACCACCACTACCCCATCGAAGTAACCATTGAACCCGAAGCGCTTACTCTGATAATACCCGATTGAACCAAACAACAACGAAGAATATGATACAAACAGTTTCTGACTTAAAAGACAAAGAAAATTTCTTTCTGCTGGCAGGTCCTTGCGTGATAGAAGGCGAAGACATGGCCATGCGGATAGCGGAAAGAATCGTAAAGATAACCGACCGACTGAACATTCCCTACGTTTTCAAAGGATCTTACCGAAAGGCTAACCGCTCGCGCCTGGACTCGTTTACAGGAATTGGCGACGAAAAAGCACTGAAGATATTGGAAAAAATACATCGCACTTTCGGCGTAGCTACTGTAACCGACATCCATGCCGCCAACGAAGCCGAAATGGCCGCTGAATACGTTGACGTACTACAAATTCCGGCATTCTTATGCCGACAAACCGACCTCTTGGTAGCTGCCGCACGCACCGGAAAGATAGTAAACATCAAGAAAGGACAATTTCTCTCGCCCGAGGCCATGCGCTTTGCAGCCGATAAAGTAGTGGAAGCGGGGAACGACCAAGTGATGCTGACCGACCGCGGCACAACCTTCGGTTACTACGACCTGATTGTTGACTATCGGGGTATACCCAAGATGCAAGCCTTCGGATTCCCCGTCATACTGGACGTTACGCACTCCTTGCAGCAGCCTAACCAAACCTCGGGTGTGACGGGCGGACTGCCACAACTGATAGAGACAATGGCTAAAGCCGGCGTAGCAGTGGGCGTAGACGGTCTGTTTATGGAAACGCACGAAGACCCCACGGTAGCGAAAAGCGATGGCGCAAACATGCTGAAGCTGGACTTACTGGAAGACCTTCTGACCAAGTTGGTACGCATCCGCCAAAGCATCCGCTAAGCAGATTAACCCGGCTATCCTTCATTATTTGCGATAAAAAGAATAACTTTGCCCAAACAAAAGGAATCAGATAAAACATCAAAGATATGCTTACAATTAAACAAATTACAGACGACACCGACAAGGTGATTCGCGGATTGGAAAAAAAGCATTTCGCTAATGCGAAAGAAACTATCGCCAAAGTACTCGAACTGAACGACAAAAGACGAAACGCCCAAAATCAGCTGGACAAGAACCTGGCAGAAGTAAACGCCACGTCGAAAACCATCGGCATGCTGATGAAAGACGGAAAGAAAGAAGAAGCAGAACAAGCCAAGAAGAAAGTAGCCGAGATTAAGGAAGCCAGCAAATCATTGCAGGCAGATATGGATCAGGCCGCCGAAGACTTGCAGAACTTACTATACACCATCCCCAACGTGCCTTACGACGAAGTACCCGAAGGCGTTGCAGCCGAAGACAACGAGGTCGTAAAGATGGGAGGTACAGAAACCGAGCTTCCCAAAAACGCGATTCCACACTGGGAACTGGCCAAGAAATACAATTTGATAGACTTCGACCTGGGCGTAAAAATTACCGGAGCCGGATTCCCCGTATACCGAGGAAAAGGAGCACGCTTGCAGCGCGCCCTCATTAACTTCTTCTTAGACGAAGCCCGTGCCGCCGGATATGAAGAAATCATGCCGCCAACCGTGGTAAACGCAGCTTCGGGATACGGTACCGGACAGCTCCCCGACAAAGAAGGACAGATGTATCATTGCAACCTGGATGACCTGTACCTCATTCCGACAGCCGAAGTGCCCGTTACCAACATCTACCGCGACGTGATTTTGGACGAGAAGCAGCTTCCGATAAAGAACTGCGCATATACTCAGTGCTTCCGCCGCGAAGCAGGTTCGTACGGTAAAGACGTGCGCGGACTGAACCGCCTGCACGAATTCTCGAAGATTGAGTTGGTACGCATCGACAAGCCGGAACACTCCAAACAGTCGCACCAAGAAATGTTGGATCACGTAGAAGGATTGCTGAAGAAACTCGAACTTCCGTACCGCATCCTGCGACTTTGTGGAGGAGACATGAGCTTTACTGCCGCTTTGTGTTTCGACTTCGAAGTTTACTCCGAAGCACAGAAACGTTGGCTGGAGGTAAGTTCCGTTTCAAACTTCGACACGTATCAGGCAAACCGCTTGAAATGCCGCTACCGCACAGGCGACAAAAAGACTGAACTCTGCCACACACTGAACGGTTCGGCCTTGGCATTGCCGCGTATCGTAGCCGCTTTGCTCGAAAACAACCAGACACCGGAAGGCATCCGCATACCGAAGGCCTTGGTTCCTTACTGCGGCTTCGACATGATAGACTAAGACACTGATTATCAGCATTCAGCTGATCTCAAAAAAATGTCGCCGGAGATTTTTATTTTCTCGCCGCAGAAAATAAATCTCCGGCGACGTTTTTTTATTCTCCGTTATCGTTTTTTTCGCCTCTCAAGAGCCGTTAAAACAGCTCCCCCACACACGAGCAAAATAGGCAAAAAAAGCAGTCCTTACGCTTCGGCACAAGGCACAAAACATAAGGACTGCGAATATCGTTCCGGCGAACTACCTTACCAAACGTTTACACGCTTTTCGGGTGCAATGTACATCGGATCTTCAGGAGTGATGTGGAAGGCATCGTACCATGCCTGAATTTGAGGCAAAGCCCCGTTTACACGCCAGCGTCCCAACGAGTGGGGATCGGACTTGGTGCGTGAGCGGATTTCCTCGTCTCGGATGTTTGCTGCCCATACATTGCTGTACGACAAGAAGAAGCGCTGTTCGGGAGTAAATCCGTCTACATCAGACAAGGGATTGTTTTCCGTAGCGTGCTTGAACGCCAAGAAAGCAATTTTCAAACCTCCGTGGTCGGCCAGATTTTCACCCAGTGTGAGCTGACCGTTTCCATGCAGTCCAGGAAGAACTTCTATACCGCTGAAGAAATCTACCATTACCTGCGCACGAGCCTTAAAGCGGTCAGCATCGCCAGCTGCCCACCAATCGCACAAGTTTCCGCTCTTATCGTACTGACGGCCTTGGTCGTCGAATCCGTGCGTCATCTCATGACCGATAACCACCCCAATGGCACCGTAGTTGAATGCATCGTCGGCGTTCATATCGAAGAACGGAGGTTGCAGAATTCCGGCGGGGAAACAGATTTCGTTCGTAGTGGGATTATAATAAGCGTTCACCGTTTGCGGTGTCATAAACCATTCTTCCTTGTCTACCGGTTTACCTACACGGCTGTAGTTGTCTTCGCTTTTCCACTTGCTGGCGCGGCAAACGTTAGCCCAGTAAGAGTCTTTCTTAATTTCCAACTTCGAGTAGTCTTTCCACTTGTCGGGATAACCCACCTTTACGTGGAACGCCTGAAGTTTTTCCTTGGCTACTACCTTGGTGCTGTCGCTCATCCACTCCTGCGCGTCAATGCGTTCGGCCAATGCCGACTGAAGGTTCTTGACCAACTTCACCATACGTTCCTTGGCTTCAGCCGGGAAGTACTTTTCTACATACATCTGTCCTACGGCTTCTCCCAGCATGCTGCCCACGGCTCCTACTGCACGCTTCCAGCGCGGTGAGTTTTCCTGACGTCCCGAAAGGACTTTTCCGTAGAAGTCGAAGCTGGCGTTAACGAAATCGTCGCTCAAGCACGCCGCCGCCGCATCAATCAGGTTATATTCCAAATAAGATACATGCTTCTGCAAAGGCAACGCACCGATGATACGCACCACTTCGCGAATAGGCTTCGGCTGGTTCACGTTCAGGTCTTTCAGACCGCTCACTCCGATGCCTTTCAAATACAAATCCCAGTCGAATCCGGCAAACTGCTTCTTCAGTTCATCGTACGTCAGCTTATTGTAGTTAGCTTCAGGGTCGCGAAGCTCTACTGCGCTCAGCGATTCTTTGGCGATGGCCGTTTCGATATCCATCACGTCGTTCATCTTGCGCTGTGACTCTTCGGCGCTGAAACCTACCAACGTAAACAACTTAGCGATGTACTTCTTATAATTCTCACGGATGTTTACGGTAGCCTCATCATTGTCCAGGTAATATTCTTTCTCTCCCAGTCCGATACCGCCCTGAGTCAGTTGGAATACATTCAAGTCGCTGTTCTTGGCATCGGCAGCCACGTAGCTTGAGAAGTAAGTTCCTACGCCTTGTTCCAGCAGTTCGGTCATCATCGGAATAATCTCTGACTTGTCTTTCAGAGCCGCAATGCGCTGCAACTCGGCCTTTATCGGCTCAAAGCCTTGCTTGTTCAGCGTCACGCTGTCCATAGCCAGATTATACAAGTCGCCAATCTTCTGCGCCAAAGTTCCTTCTTTCGCGTCTTTGTCAGCTGCAAGTCCCTCTATCAGTTCCTGCATCTGCTTACGGTTGTTTTCGGCCAACTGGTCGAATGTTCCAAAGCGTGAATACTCGGCGGTAAGCGGATGCGACTTCATCCATCCACCGCAGGCGTACTGATAAAAATCAGTTCCTACCGACGCGGTTGTATCCAAGTTGGCCAAGTCAATGCCCGAAGTCTTTTCGGTCTGCTTTTGGCCGGCACATCCGGCCATCGAAACGGCCGCAATGGCAGCTACTACCACATACTGTTTTTTCTTCATAAGTTCATCTTTTAAATATTATAGCATTCTCTTTAATTGTTTCCCTGCATTTCTTCCAGCTCCAGCGAGGCCGTTTCCCATTCCTCTTCGGCCTGCGCTATCTGTGCCTTCAGTTGCTGATGCTGCTCGTAAAGCTTCATGTCGGAAGCTCCATCGGGGGTAGCCATTTTCGCTTCCACTTCGGCTACTTGCTGCTCCAGTTTCCCGATGCGCGCTTCGCAGTCGGCTACTTGTTTTTCTACCTTTCTGATTTTCTTGTTCAGCTCCTTTTGGGCTTCATACGAGAGCTTGTTTTCGCTGGTTGCGGTTTCTTCTTTCTTCTCCGCCGGCGCGGTTTCGACCGACTGCGACAGCTGCAACTCGTTTAGGCTCTCCATTTTCTTTTTTCGCAAGAAGTCGTAGATGCCTCCGATATGCTCTTTCACCACTCCCCCACCGAATTCGTAAACCTTAGTTACCAACCCGTCCAGGAACTCGCGGTCGTGCGACACAACGATAACCGTACCGTCGAATTCCTTGATGGCCTCCTTCAGTACATCCTTCGAGCGCATGTCAAGATGGTTGGTCGGTTCGTCCAATATCAGCAGGTTCACCGGCTCCAACAATAACTTAATCATGGCCAAACGGCTCCGCTCACCTCCCGAAAGCACCTTTACTTTTTTGTCCGACGCCTCTCCGCCAAACATAAACGCTCCCAAGATGTCACGTATCTTCAAGCGGATGTCACCCTTTGCCACGCGGTCTATCGTATCGAACACGGTGAGGTTCTCATCAAGCAGCTGCGCCTGATTCTGCGCAAAGTACCCAATCATCACATTGTGTCCGATGACCAGTTTCCCATCGTACGGTATCTCGCCCATGATACATTTTACCAGCGTAGATTTTCCCTCGCCGTTCTTTCCAACAAACGCCACCTTTTCGCCTCGTTCTATCGTCAAATCTACATCGTGAAACACCACGTGCTGTCCGTAGGCTTTCTTCAGGTTTTCGCAAATTACAGGATAATTGCCCGAACGTATGGTCGGTGGGAACTTCAAACGGAGTGAAGACCGGTCTTCTTCATCTATTTCGATGGGAACAATCTTCTCTAACTGCTTGATGCGACTCTGCACCTGTACGGCTTTTGTGGCCTTGTATCGGAAACGCTCTATAAAGTCTTCGGTATCCTTTATCTCCTTTTGCTGATTTTCGTAAGCGCGCAACTGCTGTTCCCGGCGTTCTTTGCGAAGCACAACAAACTCGTCGTAGGGTACTTTGTAGTCGTAAATGTGTCCGCACGAAATCTCGATGGTACGGTTTGTCACGTTGTTGATAAACGCGCGGTCGTGACTGACCAAAACTACGGCTCCGGAACTTGTTTTCAGGAAATTCTCCAACCACTGGATGCTTTCGATATCCAAATGGTTCGTTGGCTCGTCCAGCAAAAGCACGTCAGGACGGCGAAGCAAGAGCTTAGCAAGTTCGATACGCATACGCCATCCGCCGCTGAACTCGCTTGTGGGACGGTCGAAGTCTGACCGACAGAAACCAAGTCCAACCAATGTGCGCTCTATCTCCGCTTGATAATTCGTTCCTCCCATCATCAGGAAACGTTCGTTCTCGTGGGTGAAGCGCTCTATCAGGTTATGATAGTCTTCCGAATCGTAATCGGTACGGTCGGCCAACTCTTGGTTCATTTTCTCAAGCTTTTCCTGCATCTCGAAGATATGTTCGAAAGCCATTTCGGCCTCCGCCTTCACCGTACGTGTATCACTTAGTATCATCACCTGCGGCAGATAGCCAACAGTTACTCCGCGCTGAACGGCCACAACTCCTGCCGTGGGCTGCTGAATTCCAGCCAATATCTTAAGCATCGTAGACTTTCCGGCTCCGTTCTTCCCGACCAATGCGATTCGGTCTTTTTTGTTGATGACAAAAGAAACATCCTCAAACAAGGGAGTCACGCCAAACTCTACTTTCAGTCCTTCTATTGATATCATATTAGCAATGCTTTAAATGGCAAACTTTGCCGTCTGCAAAGGTAATAAAAAACCTCCCACGCCAACTGACATGAGAGGTATTCCTATGTCCGATTTCCAATCGGCAGAATGTTATTCTTCTGTTTCGCTGAAGTCGTTCTCTCCACTTTCGGTCAGCAGATTGTACCACTGAACCAACTTTTTGATATCGCTGATGTGTACACGGTCGCGGTCGTATTCCGGCAGAACCGCCGCCATAAATGCGCTCAGCTCTTCGGCCGACGCTTTTTTATAGTCCACGCTGGCCAAAGCTCCGTTTTCCTTTTTCTTTACCGCATCAAGAACTTTCGACAAAGGTACTTCATCGTCATCGGTGTACATGGCGATGTCGCCCAACGAAATAACCTTATCGCTGGCATATATCGGCAAACGTTTTTTATCTGACAATGATTCTACAATCAGCATGTTCTTCGCCTGAGAAATCAACTTATACAGCCCCGGTTTTCCCGAGATGGCCAAAATAGTTTTCAACATAAGTATCTGAATTTTTATTGGTTTTTATTTGTTACGCAAAAGTACAATTACAAGACGATATATACAAACTTCGCTCTGCCTAAATCACCCTTAACCGAAGGTTGCGTCTCCTTCAAGCAGAGATACCAGCTTGTCTATCTGAGGCGAAAGCGGCTGCACGCCATCGTTCTCAATGACAAACTGAGACCGCCGTCTTCTCTCCTCATCTGTCGTCTGAGCCTTTATCCTGCTCAATACGTTTTCTTCCGAAGCATTGTCGCGTTTCATGGCACGACGCACACGCACCTGCAACGGCGCTTCGACCGAAACCACAAAGTCTACGACATCAGAGAACCCGGCTTCGAACAGAATGGCGCACTCCATTGCCACCACACCGCATCGCTCTGAAGCCCATGCGAGGAAGTCGGCTTTCACCGCTGGATGTACAATGGCGTTTATCTGAGACGCGTTCTCTGGCGAGGAAAAAAGAAAAGAGGCTATCCGAGGCTTGTTCAGCGTTCCATCGGGGGTATAAGCATCCGCTCCTAAAAGAGCGGTCAAGGAGTTTCGTACACCTGTACACTCCACCATCAGACGCTTGGCTGCAGAATCAGTATCATAAACAGGTATTCCCCGCTCCTCCAACAAGCGTGACACGTACGACTTGCCACTTCCGATGCCGCCCGTTATTCCTATTTTCAGCGGGTTAATCATCCGAGACAGACTGTTGTTCGATTAAATAATCCACCGCTGCGGGAGTTACACGGATATGGTTCACATTTTCGGGATATCCTTTTACGGAAAGATACAACTTGTCGTCTTTCGCCCGGAGCACGTCTTCGTAAGTTACCCCGATAAAGAAATCGGAAGCACGCACTGCCTTAAACGACTTCAACCCCACCTGAAAAGTAACTTGCACCTTCGAAGGGAAGGTACGCAACACCTTGCCTGCCGGGAAATTAATGCCTACGACCGGCACTTCCACCGTCTTTTCCGAATACATATCGACAAACACCGATACATCGGCATACGAAGGCACCAACTTGACTCCCTTTATCGGTTCCAGTTCCAAACGGCAACTCATGGAGTCGGTTACATTATCCAAATTAATCTTCTTCGTATAAACAGCCGAAAGTGTGTCTTGTATACCTTGCGGCGCATAAGCCATAACCGAATCGGGAGTAAAGCGTATCGCCGATACGTAATATCGCTGCCCTGCCTGTACCGAAGCGTTCAGCCGGACCGGTATCTTGCGAGCCTTACCACGTGTATATACAAAATCGAGCGTATCGGGATAAACCGACAAGACTTTTGTGGACACATTCAGCTGAGCTGAGATTTTCTTCTGCAACTCTGCCAATGAAATACGAACATGGGTACTGCCCGTTTTCATGTAGTCGCGAAAGTCGAAGGTTACCGGGAAGAACGTCCGTCCCAATACGTAATTCAGCAATACCGTCCCCCGGTCTTCTACCTTAATCCTGACATCATCGGGGAAATCGGTAGTCAACACCACTTCCTTGGGAACGTTCCTCAGTTTCAGCGGTACGTTTACCTCCATCTGATAGGTCCCGTCCAGTTTCTGTAAAAGCCAGAACGCAAACGCCACCAACACGAAAAACAAAAAGACCAAAGTCTCTTTGCACTGTTTACTGAGCAAAAAGCCTTTGATCTTTTCCGCTAATATCCTGCTGTATCGCTTTATGTTCTTTACATCGAACATTGGTACGTCTTATTTCGCAGCTTTCGGAGCATCCGACAAGTCGGCGTAAATAGAGTTTCTGTCTACTTTAAGTTTTACTCCGCTGGCTACTTCCACGATTACGGTCTTCTCTTCAAGTTCCTTAATCTTTCCGTAGATGCCACCGGCAGTAACAACCGACTGTCCTACTTCCAGATTCTTACGGAAGTTGGCAATCTCTTTCTGTTTTTTATTCTGCGGACGAATCATAAAGAAATACATGATAGCAAAAATGGCTACCATCATGATAAGAAACGAGTAATCGCCCGTTTGACCTTGCAATACGATAGTGTACAAATTCATAAATTCAAATAGATATTAAATGTTTAAGTTGAACAAAGATATTAATTTTTCGTCAGCTTGTTGTCCTTTTTTAATTGATTAACGATTCCATCCAACGTTCCGTTTACGAAACCTCCGCTCTTAGGAGTACTATAGAGTTTGGCAATTTCTACGTACTCGTTCAACGAAACGCTTACAGGGATATTAGGGAAGCTTAATATTTCGGCCAAAGCAATCTGCATGATTACTACATCCATCAGAGCCACACGGTCCAAATTCCAGTTCTTTGCGTTTTCACTGATAAGATGACGATAATAATCAGCGTTCAGAATCGCTCTACGGAATAAGCGGCGCGCGAAATCCTGGTCTTCTTCGTCCTTGAATTCGGGAAGCAATTCCTGCTTCTCGCCGTTCTTCGGGTCAAAGCGTTTAATGGTTTTCAGGATGAATGTATCCACAATCTCCTTGTCATCGTTCCAGTACAAGCTGATATCCTCAAGCACTTCGTCCAACGCCTGATTGTTAAAGATAATCTTCTTATATATCTTCCGCCAAAACTCCCGGTCTTCGTCATAGCTGGAAGTCTCGGCCGCCATATATTCCTTATATATATCACTGTCCATTATCTGCTCGCACAGACGTTTCACGAAATCAGCCTCGGCCTCCCACGATTTCTTCTGGGTGGTAACATATTCGTTCAGCTGAGCATTCAGTTCCAACTGAGCGATAAAACGATTGTCTACAAATTTCGTATTCGGATTTAAATCTTCTTCTGTGGGTACAAGTTTGTGTTTAGCCGCATCCAGACGCTTACTGGCATAGCGGGTAACTTCGACCATAAGTAACAACAAATAGTTGTACAAATCATACGCCTTGGAAAGACTGAAGAACAACTCTTTTTCCGCAGTATCCAAGTTTTTTCCTCCATTTTGATAGTACGCATATATAATCTGAACTATCTTAAGACGAATAAGAACTCTGTTTATCATACTTCTTGCTTGATATATTTTGCGATGCAAAAGTAAGTAAAATATATCACTCTTACTATTTTTTCGCCTGTTTTTTAGAGAAAACGGAGATTTTACTCCCGGATGTTTTGCACGTAAAGAAAAAAGTCCCAACTTTGAAGCAACCAAGACTTATTATTTACGAATACGACTATGGAAGAGTTTAAGAATAGCACCCCCGAAACCGACAAGGACATCGTCTTTTCGAAAGCGATAAAAGCCGGCAAGCGAATTTATTACCTTGACGTAAAGAAAAACAAGAAAGGAGACATGTTCTTGGCCATCACCGAAAGCAAGAAAGTGATATCGGGAGGAGCTGAAAACACACTGGTCAGCTTCGAAAAGCACAAGATATTCTTGTACCGGGAGGATTTCGGAAAATTTATGGACGGACTGAATCAGGCTCTTGACTTCATCGAGAAGGAAACAACGCCCGCCGAATCGTCTGCTGTCGCCCCGAGCCACAAGAGTGAGACCCCTGACAAGCAGAACGAAATCAAGATAGACATCGATTTCTAACCCATTGCGGCAAACGGGGAAAAACGTCCCGAGAGAAAAAGAATCTCCGGCGAGGGAATTTTTTTCTCCGGCGAGAGATTTTTAAAACGTCCCGAGAAATAAAAGAAACGCCCCGAGAGGAATATCACTTATAACTTATTGGGAGCTCAGGTTTACGCTTGGGCTCCCGTTGTTTTTTAGGAGGAAAGCCTTGGTCGTGCCATATTGTTTTCGTACCTTTATCGCATCATCAGTCTAATACACATCATATTTGGAAAATGACAAGAAAACTACTTACTGCCGTAACTTTTGCCACATGGGCATTCTATACTGTTTCTGCACAACAATTCACTTTCGGTACAAACTTATCGCCTGATGGCAAAACTATCAGTGTTGATTCCAAAGGCTTCTTGCTGAACGGACACTACGTGCTTCCTGTTATGGGCGAGATGCATTACGCCCGTGTGCCGCAGAAGGACTGGCGAAGGGAAATCCGTAAGATGAAAGCCGGAGGCATCACGATACTTTCTACCTATGTGTTCTGGGTACACCACGAGCCAACAGAAGGGGTGTGGAACTGGAGCGGCAACCGCAACTTGCACAGCTTCTTGCAAGTATGCAAGGAGGAAGGCATGTTGACGGTGCTACGCATCGGTCCGTATTGTCACGGTGAGGCGTTTCAAGGCGGATTTCCAGTATGGTTGACGGATAAAGCGCAAACTGCTCCCGGAGAATATGCCCTGCGTACTACGGCTCCTGGATTTATGGCCGCTACACAACGCCTGTATAGCAACATATTCGCCCAAGCGAACGATATGCTATGGAAACAAGGAGGCCCGGTGATAGGCATACAGATAGAGAATGAGTGTCGCGGTCCGTGGAACTACTACCAGACATTAAAGGATATGGCTGTGAGTGTAGGTTTCGACGTGCCTTTCTATACACGTACAGGATGGCCGAAGTTGAACGGTGAAGAAGTTTTCGGACAGATGTTGCCGCTTTATGGCGATTATTCCGACGGATTTTGGGACCGTGAACTGACCGATATGCCTGGCGATTATCCGAAATCGTTTACGATGAAAGACACACGTCTGAGTAGTGTGATAGCTACTGAAGCGTTGGGAGGTAATCAAAGCACGGAAATGGAAAAGAGTGATTTGTCTTATCCCTACCTGACGTGTGAACTGGGAGGAGGTATGATGACGTCTTATCACCGACGCATAAACATCTCGGGAAATGAAGCGATGCCTTTGGCCATCTGTAAGTTGGGCTCCGGTTCCAATCTGCCGGGATATTATATGTATCACGGCGGAAGCAACCCTTACTATCCGCTTCATTCTATGGGAGAGACACAGCGTTCGGTGGAAACGAATTACAACGATATGCCTGTCATTTCGTACGACTTTCAGTGTCCGTTGGGCGAAATGGGACAGCCTAATCAGAACTCTTTTCACCAAACACGCTGGCTACACCAGTTTCTTGCCGATTGGGGGGAACAGCTGGTTACGATGGATGTAGATACCCTATCGGAACATTATTCTCGTAGGGGATGTTTCGAGTTCTATTGCGACTACGTGCGCATACTACACGAAGAGGGGACTGCTTATGTGCGCCCCGTAGAGATGCCGTGGAAGAATCACCGCATTACAGCGGATGCACAACCTTTCTGTCATGTGGGCGATACATTGTATTTTGTACCCATTAAAGGCAAAACTCCTATAGCGTATGTCGACAAGAAACGCTATTCCCTAAAATACGACAAACCTTATTCTGTAAAGAATACAGGTATCACGCTATGCGTACTGAGTGAGGCCACGGCACGTCGTTCCTATAAGATAGACGGGCGTATGGTGTGCGCCCGGCATGACGGAGGTATCCTTTATAAGGATGGTGACAGGATAACGGAAGAATATTGGCAAGAAACGGCCGATATAACCCATCGTGTTACTCTGTTGCGGAAAGTTGGAGAACCGCGTACTGTCCCGATGGGGAGTCAGCACGTAGCCGCAATGCCTACTGATCATGACTTCGATCGTGCGGAAGTATATAGCTTGACTTTGCCAGAAACCAGCGAAAGCGATGTCCTTTCCATCGAATATCAAGGAGACTGCGCCTGTGTGTATGCCGATGGAGTATTGGTGGAAGATAACTTCTGGAACGGCAAGCCTATGCTGGTGCGCGCTTCAGACCTTAAGGGGAAAAAGCTGGAATTGCGCATTCTTCCTCTGCGTAAGGACGCTCCCGTGTATCTGCAAAAGCGACAACGCGACATTCTCAACGCATCGCCAAATGAAACCCTCCTGAAGCTGGTTTCGGTCAAACTGATAACCGCAAAGCAGTCTTGACGTTACTTCCAGCCTGGGTTCTGCTCAATGTTCTTGTTCAGGTTCAGCTCGTTTGTAGGTACGGGGAACAGGTAGTACTTGCGGTCGAACGTACGTGTTTTATTGCAGGCTATCAGATAGTGATTGGCATCTGTGCTTACGGCCAGTTCGGACACATTCGATAGGTTCGCTCCCAAGTTTAGTTCCGGGTACTTTTCGCTATCCAGTTTGTCCAGTTGATGCCAACGCACCAAATCCCAGTAGCGATACCAGTTGTCGGTCATCAGTTCGCACCGACGGCATCGGCGTATTTCCCAAATTAGGTGGCTTACGTTCATGTTGTTGGCCGGATCAGAATCTGGGGTAAGGGTCAGAGCCGGAAGTCCGGCGCGTGTCATGAGTAGGTTTACCGTGTTGTCCAAATCGGCTTGCGTAATGATGCCCAGCTCGGCTTTAGCTTCTGCGCAGTTCAGCAGGGTTACAGCGTACCAGTAGAGCGGTGCATCGGTGTAATTGGTCGTAGTATTTGTGCGGTAGTATCGGCCGATGGACAGGTTGTCGTATTTGCGTATAGTGTAGCCTGTAGACGATGTCATCTCTACGCCTTGCGCTTCGCCGTTCTCGTTGGCGCGTGCCCATCCGTGTCCCTTAAAGCAGATGATGGAGTCTATCAGAACGCTCAGTCGCTTGTCGCGTACAGACAGGACTTGGGAAATGGAGTAATGCTTGTTGGCGTTTGCTACGGCTTTGTCGTCTTTGTTGAGTGTAGTGGTGGCCAGTGGCTTGCCATCGGTAAAGAGGAACGCGTCGAAAGCATTCTTGTTGATACCTTGCTGTTCCGAAGAACTGCATGTCCACCCGATGAGACAGTGCATCACGAGGTCTTTCGCATAGTGGCGGTAGAAGATGGTTTCTGAGCCCGAACCGAGTTCGGTGGAATTGTACACCTCACCGTATTGGGAGGTTAGGCGGTAGCTCCCCGTATTGATTATCGCATCGGAGGCATTGGCCGCCTCTTGCAAGTATTTCCGGGCACGGTTCAGGTCAGCCGCTTTCCCGTTGTCTTCCAGCGTGCGGTACTTGGCGAATGTCCCTTCGTACAGGCAGACATCGCTCTTCATGGCCAAGGCCATGTGTTTGCTCCATTTGGTTTTATCAGTTACGGTTGTGAGCTTCTCTATGGCATAGTTCAGGTCGGTAAGTACCGAATCCATTACAACGTCTCGGTCGGTACGCTTGCCATACACATGCTCCTCGTCTTCAGGATTGGTAATGACTTCGTTTAGCCACTCCACATCGCCGTATTCACGTACTAACTGATAGTATTGCCAAGCCCGGTTAAGGCGTGCCACCGCCAAATAATATTCTTTCTGGCTGTCGCTCATAGACGAAGCGGGTACGTTCTGTATCACATAGTTGGCTCGGCGTACTTCCCTGAATCCATTGCTCCAGTAGGTGGAGGTGCTTGGTACGGTCTTAAACATCCAGTCATCGAATCCGGAGTTTCCTTGGTCATCGTTCAGGCTTTTAAAGTAGAACCAGCCGAAGTTGTTTCCCTCGGCGTAGCCTACGTAGTTGTCGTAGAACTTGTTTGTATAGCTTTCCACGGCATTAGTATTGCTCCAGAATGTACTGTTGTCTGTAAACGTGTCGCGTGGGTCTTTGTTCAGCATGCTATCGCAGGCGGCCAGCGAACATACCGCTATACCAGCGGCCAACAATATGTTTGTTTTCATCATTTTTCTTTTTTAAGTATTCGTTCCGTTCAGAAAGTAACTTGGAGTCCTACCGCCCATGAGCGTGTAATGGGATTGGTACGCCCCCATGTGCCATAACCGTATGTGCCCGATGGCCCATCGTTCATCTCAGGGTCTATCGGCAGATTTCTTGCGCCGTTGTGCAGCAGACAGAGGTTGTTCGCGCTTGCGTAAAAGCGCACTTTCTGCATATAGGCTTTGCGCGTCAGGCTTTCCGGAAGCGTATATCCCAAGGTGATGTTCTTTAGGCGTAGGTACGATAGGTTTATCAGGTATCGGGTTTGTGGATAGTAGTTGTGGCAACCTCCGATAGGGGCGAGAGCCGATACGTTTCCGGCGTATTCATTGCCTGGGTAGAGGCACGGGTAATCATTGTTCTGGTCTATGTTTACAATTCCGTTTTCGGGGTCGTACACGTTGTAGCTCGTTTGGTTCGAGTAGATAGCCAGGTCGGGTTCACGCATTTCGGGGAATGCGAATGAAGACTGAGTCCACATGCTTCGTTTTCCTACACCTTGGAAAAACAGGTCAAGGTCGAAGCCTTTATACGATCCACCTATGTGGAAGCTGTATTCGTATCGGGGTAGAGTGTTTCCGATGACTTTCAGGTCACCGTGGTTTTCCAGCGTACCATCGCCACCGTCTATTTTTCCGTCGCCGTTCAGGTCCTTGAACTTGATGTCACCGGGGCCATAGACAAAGTTGTCTGTCTGGATGCCTGTCTGGTCAGCTATGCCTTCCTTGTAGTTCCATGATCCATCGGCGTTCTTGCCGTTGAAGTCTTCTTCGGTGAAGTAGCGGTCTGTCTCGAACCCCCAGATATCACCCCACGTTTCGCCCTCGTAGGCGTACATTCGTGCGTTGTAATCGGAATCAATGCCTCCGGTGTGCCCGATAATTTTCGATTCGTTATTCCATTTGGTGATTTTCGATTTTGAGTCTCCGATGTTGAATGTAGCGTACAGGCTTAAGTCTTTGTTGAGTTGCTTGTGCCAACTCAGGCTCAGTTCCCAACCACGTGTACGTAACTGTCCGGCGTTGGAGTAGGGAGCCGATGCGCCTACCGCTTCAGGCAGTGCCTTTCCGGGGGCAAGCATATTGTTTGTGAAACGTTGATACCAGTCGAATCCCAAGGTGAGTTCGTCGTGTAGGAAGCTTAAATCGAGTCCTATATCGGTGGTGTTGATGCGTTCCCATGTCAGCGAGGAGCTTACCCAGGTGGGCATGTCGAACTGGTTTACGCGTGTATTGTTCCCATCAAGCCAGTTAGAACTTCCTGAGGCTATTTGCGAGATGGTGGAAAGGAACATGTTGTCTCCTACAGCCTCGTTCCCGATTTCTCCATATGAGAGGCGTATCTTTCCGTTACTGATGTAGTTGTGTAACTTGTTCCAGTAGGGTTCTTCGGTGAAGCGGTAACCCAACGAAAAGGAGGGGAAGAACGCCCACTTGCTTCCAGATGGAAAACGTGAACTGCCATCGTATCGTCCGTTTAGTTCCAACAGGTAGATGCCTTTGTAATCGTAGTTGATGCGGTTAAAGTAGCCTGCCGTGGCACGGTCGCCCGTGGCCGATGTTAGGGTAGCTTCCGTCAAGTTCCCGTAGGCCAGATTAAGTTCGGGATAATTCTCGTTGTAGAGCTGAGTGCGGAGGGCGTAGAAGTAGTCCGATGTGTAGCTTTCTCCGTTTACGCCAAGCATTACGCTAAGGTTATGCGTGCTTTTCCACGAGTGGGTATAGTTGATGTACGCGTTGGCTATCCAGCGGTTGGCTTTCGTGTTGTTTCGTGCGGCGTTGGTAGTGGATGGTTGGACTATGTAAGTAGGCGTGGTACCCGTCCAGTTCATGGCATACACGCTATGGCTGCTCGACTTGTAGTTGGTGTTGTCCGTTTGATAGGTATAGTCAGCGTTTAGGGTCAGTCCACGAGTGAGGTGTATCACGGCGTAAGCGTTCATCCGCAGGGCATCGTGTACCGTGGTGGTGCGGGCGGCCTGCTTCTGAATGGCCAATATGCGGTAGTCGGTTGTTTCACCATTTTCGTCTGCGAGATATCCCGATGGTACAAAATACGATCCCCAACGCCAGATGTACTGGTAGATATTACTGAACGAGTTGGCGTGACTCATCTCTCTTCGGATGAAATTCACCCTTGCACCCAAAGTCAGCCAACTGGTTACATCGGAACTTACGTTGAGTGTCATGTTGTATCGGTTGCGCTTGTCGGGGTTGTATTTTAGAATGTCCTGTTTATAGTTGTAACCAAAAGCTGCATAAAACGAGGTCTTTCCGCTTGATCCGCTGACAGAGATGTCGTGGCTGGTAGAGGGGGCGGCCTTGCTGTACCAGATGTCACGTATGTCGTAGTCGGCGTAATAGAGTGTCTTGTCACCGATGAAACGGTAGTCGCCCACACTGTTTTCGCTGACGTAAGGAGTCATTAGGCTATATCCTTTCTTCTTTCCGCCGTTCTGCTCTTGCCATTTCTGAGCATAAGGCAGAAGTTCGTCTAAATACATGCCGAAAAGTTCTACGCTGCCGCTGCTTTTGCGGGCTTTGGCTTGTAGGGCTGCGGTGAGCTGGGTAGGCACATCGGGAAAATCGGGAAGAATGGTAGCTCTATCCCATGCGAATTGGCCGGAATATTTCACGGATATCCGGTCTCCCTTGTTGGCTTGTTTGGTCGTAATCAGGATAACACCGAATGCGGCGCGGCTACCGTAAACCGATGAGGACGCCGCATCCTTGAGCACGGATATAGAGGCGATGTCGCTCGAATTTATCATCGAAAGGTCATCGGTTGGTGTACCGTCTACCACGATGAGCGGACTGGAAGTCTGTCCGTTGGACAACGTACCCAAACCTCGGATGCGGATGCTGGGTTGCGAGTCGATGTTGCCGCTGCTATTTACTACCGACAGTCCCGGCACTGCGCCTTGCAAGGCTTTCGACACGTCTTGTTCCGTATGCGACGCGAATGTCTTGTCAATGTCCACATTGGTTACGGCTCCCGTAAGGTTTACCTTTTTCTGACGGCCATAGCCTACGATGACAAGTTCGTCCAGTTGTGCGCTATCGTCTTCCAGCACGATTTTCATACCGTTTGTGGCAGTGACGTTTACCGTTCTGTAGCCGATGTACGATATCCGTAGCTTGGCATCTGCGGTAGCGTTCAGTTCAAAGCATCCGTTCGTGTCGGTTACAGTACCTCGTGTAGTGCCTATTTCAATGACGCTTGCCCCTATTATCGGTTCGCCGGCGGTATCTGTGATGCGTCCCTTTATCGTCGCACCATTTTGTATAACTGTTTGCGGTTGCTTGGCTGACGTGGCATGGCTTGCATTCAGAGGCAAAGCCAAAAGCAGTCCCCCAAGGACGGCCCATTGCTTATTCATCTTCAATGTATATTCGTTAGTTTGAAAATTTAAAGATGGTACAAATTTACGGATAAAACTCATGCGGAATCTGTTCATGGTGTGTTTTCTTTTAGTGTGGTTATGCTTAGTGGTAAACGTTTGGGAAAAAACGTGAAATACAATAGGGCAATTTGGCCGTAAAGCGGAGAGTGGTTATTTTTGTAGAAGAAAAAAAACGAATGTTATGTCCGAATTGGCTCCTTTGATTAAAGACCTTGCACTGATATTGATTTGTGCGGGAGTGATGACCTTGCTTTTTAAGAAACTGAAACAGCCGTTGGTGTTGGGATATATCGTGGCCGGATTCATCTGTAGTCCGCATTTCGAGTTCACCCCATCGGTTATTGACTCTGCCAGTATCCATATTTGGTCGGATATAGGCGTTATCTTCTTGCTTTTCGCTTTGGGACTTGAATTTAGCTTCAAGAAACTGGTAAAGGTTGGAGGTTCGGCGGTGATGTCGGCCTGTTCCATTATATTCTGCATGATACTGATAGGTATCTTTGTGGGATGGTTGTTTGGATGGAACCGGATGGATTGTCTTTACTTAGGCGGAATGCTTGCCATGTCTTCCACCACCATTATTTACAAGGCTTTCGATGATATGGGACTGCGGCAGCAACGTTTTGCCGGACTTGTGCTGAGTATATTGATATTGGAAGACATTCTGGCCATTGTCCTTATGGTGATGTTGTCGACGGTGGCCGTCAGTCAGAATTTCCAGGGAGGAGAGATGGCTTACAGCATCCTGAAGTTGGTGTTCTTCCTGGTATTGTGGTTTGTGGTAGGTATTTATCTGGTGCCCCTGTTGCTGCGTAAAGTGCGCAAGTTGATGGGGAGCGAAACGCTGCTTATCGTATCGTTGGCTCTGTGTTTCGGAATGGTCTACGGTGCGGCTTCGGTAGGATTCTCTCCGGCGTTCGGAGCGTTTATTATGGGGTCTGTACTGTCCGAAACCATCGAATCGGAAAATATTGAGAAGCTAGTGGCTCCGGTGAAGGACTTGTTTGGCGCCATCTTCTTCGTGTCGGTGGGCATGATGGTAGACCCGGCGATGATTGTTGAATATCGTTGGCCGATATTGGCCATTGTATTGGCGGTTATTTTGGGACAGACCATCTTCGGATCGCTGGGCGTCCTCTTGTCGGGACAACCGCTGAAGATTGCTATGCAGAGCGGCTTCAGCTTGACGCAGATTGGCGAGTTCGCTTTTATTATCGCCTCGTTGGGTGTTAGTCTGAACGTCACCAGCAGTTTTCTTTATCCCATTGTAGTTGCGGTTTCGGTCATTACCACGTTTACTACTCCTTATATGATACGTTTGGCGGTTCCGGTATATAATATCATAGACCGTCACCTGCCTGCCCGTGGCAGGAGGTTGCTGGAACGATACACATCGGGAACCTCGTCGGTAAACCACGAGAATAATTGGAAGAAGCTGATGATGGCCATTCTGCGTATCGTATTGATTTATTCGGTGCTATCGGTAGCCGTTACGGTTCTCTGCCTTCATTTCCTGGCGCCCTTCTGCATCGGTCTTATCGGAGACTTTTGGGGAAGAATGGTTTGCGCGCTGCTTACTCTACTGTTGCTCTCGCCTTTCTTGCGCGCCATGATTATGAAGAAAAACCATTCGATAGAGTTCAAGGCGCTGTGGGCCGACAACCGTTTTAACCGTGCGCCGCTTATCTTTATCGTGGTGATTCGGGTGGTTATCGCCATTGGCTTTGTGATAATGGTTATCGAGGATTTGTTTCAAGCGTCGGCGGCTGTTATGGTGGGTATCGCTATCCTTGCCGTTTGTGCGATGGTGGTTTCACGCTTCCTGAAGAAGCAGTCTATCTTGATAGAACGTACGTTTGTGCAGAACCTACGGTCGAAAGATATGCATCAGGAATACTTGGGCGAGAAAGCTCCCGAATACGCGGGAAAGCTTATTGACAGAGATTTGCATCTGAGCGATTTTGTGATACCAGCCGATTCGGTTTGGGCAGGTCTGACTCTGAAGGAACTCGGACTTGGGCGTAAATACGGGGTCTCGGTTGCTTCGATTCTTCGAGGAACACATCGCCTGAATATTCCCGATGGGGATACTCGCGTTTTCCCGGCCGACAAGATACAGGTGATAGGAACCGACGAACAGTTGGCTTCTTTTGCCGATACGCTGGACAAGGCAACGGACACTTCGGCAGACGAGGATTTCGAAAATCATGAGATGACGCTCACGCAGTTTATCATCGGTCAGGATTCACCTTTTATCGGGAAGACGATACTTAATGCCGGAATCCGAAACAAATATCATTGTTTGGTAGTGGGAGTTGAGTCGGCTACCGACGACAAACTGCATAAGCCCGATGTGAATACACCGTTCCGTTATAACGATGTGGTTTGGGTAGTAGGTGAAGAACAGAACTTAAACCGCCTTTTTAACGTGATGAAATAAGCGTAAGGCAGGAATAAAGAAAGAGGTATGAATACGTGCGGAAAGCATCGCGTTTCATACCTCTTTCTTTTTTATCCGTTGGCTTGATTATTCGTTCCCTTCATCATCCAAGTCGAAATCGAAGTCGTCCAAGTATTCGGGCGTAAAGAAATCGTCTAAATCTCTTCGGTCTTTCTTGGTCGGTCGTCCGGTTCCTTTCGCGCGGTTTACGAACCCGCTTATCTTACTCATTTCGAGTAACTCGTATTGGTCGGGCGTGGTGATGTTTTCCAGTATTTCCGGAATCAATTTCGCGCCGACTCTTTTTTCGATAGCCTGCAATACCTTAAACGAGTAGGTAACGGGTGGCTTCTTGACCTGTATCACGTCGCCTACCTTAATCATTCGAGCCGGTTTCGCTTGAGCACCGTTGATGTTTACACGACCTTTTTTGCAAGCCTCGGCAGCGATGGTGCGCGTCTTGAATATTCGGGCAGCCCACAGCCATTTGTCTATTCTTGCTTCCGCCATAAGTCTACACTGAACGTTATTTGTGGTTGAACTGGTTCATGGTGATGTTTATACCGGCCAGACAGAAGCTCTTGATGATTTCTCCGGCCGTTTCTATCGGGGCGGCAAGAGTCTGTAGGTCTTCTTCGCTGAAGTGTCCCAAAACATAATCTATCTGTCCGCCTCTCGGGAAGTCGTTCCCGATACCTACCCGTAGTCGGGCGTAGGCCTGCGTGCCCAGAGTGGCCGCGATGTGCTTCAGTCCGTTGTGACCGGCATCGCTCCCTTTGCTTTTCAGGCGCAGGGTGCCAAGCGGCAGAGCCAAGTCGTCTACGATAATCAATACGTTCTCAAGGGGTATCTTTTCCTGCTGCATCCAGTACCGTACGGCGTTACCGCTCAGGTTCATGTAGGTAGAAGGCTTCAGAAAAACCAGTTGTCTGCCTTTGACCGACAGCGAAGCGGTGGCTCCGTATCGTCCGTCCTTAAAAACAATATTGGACGCCTTAGCGAGGGCGTCCAATACCATAAATCCTATGTTGTGGCGGGTTTCACGGTATTCGTCACCGATATTCCCCAACCCTACAATCAAGTATTTCATTATTTAGCGGCAGCTTGAGCACCACGAGCGGCACGAGTTAACTTAACTGCGCAGACTACAGCTTCTTTTGCGTTGATAAGTTCCAGTCCTTCGTAGCTCAGTTCGCCTACCTTGATAGTCTTACCCAGACCCAAAGAAGTAACGTTTACAGTCAGACGTTCAGGGATAACGTTGTAAAGGGCTTTCACTTTCAGCTTACGAATCTGGAGAGACAGTTTACCACCGGCTTTCACACCTTCTGCCAAACCTTCCAACTGAACGGGAACTTCCATTACGATAGGCTTTTCTTCGTTAATCTGGTAGAAGTCTACGTGCAGGATAGCGTCAGTTACCGGGTGGAACTGGATATCTTTCATGATAGCGTTTACTACTTTTCCATCGATGTTCAGGTCTACTACGTAGATGTGCGGAGTGTAAACCAAGTTACGCAAGCCATCGGTAGTAACAGTGAAGTGAGTTGCAACGGGCTTTCCGTTTTCGTCTTTTTCTACTCCGTACAATACACAAGGCACGCTGTTGTTCTTACGCAATTCGTGAGTTGCCTTCTTTCCAGTTTCGGTTCTCAAAGAACCTTTGATTTCAATTGATTTCATTGTTTGCTTAAATTTTTTTGTGTTACTCTAAATTAAGTTTCTTTTTTGCTTAATTCGCCATCACACGATGTGGAATCACCGATGAGCTTGAAAAAGCGGTGCAAAGGTAATCATTTTTTCGTTTCTTGCGATAAATGGGCGTAAAAAAAATCAAACCGCTTGGCGATTGGAGAAATCTCTCGGGGCGTTTTTTTTATTCCTCGGGACGTTTTAAAAATCTCTCGCCGGAGAAAAAAATTCCCTCGCCGGAAATTTTTTCTCTCTCGGCAAGGGAATGGTTTTACTTTATATCTTTGTTTATTTCCTTTATTTCACCGTTTTCGATGGTAAACGTAGCCACGTCATCAGCAGAACCCTTTTTACGCAGTCGGAACGTATACGTGCCAACGAATCCTTTGGAAGTATGAATATTGAGCGCCTGAACAGACTTCATGATGCTACTTACTTTGCTTCCGCAGAACCAGTCTTTCGCACCTTCGCTCACTTCATTTTCCGTGTGTCCGTAGTAAGTGAACTCGTCTTTCCAAACGTTTTTCAGCTGCGAAGAGAGATAAGCGCGCAAGTCTGTGTCGGAGCAAGACAGTGTATAAGTCTCCTTGAAACGGTTAGGCATATCCAGCGTAATGTATTTCTTGTTCTCGGGATGCACCGCCAGCTCATAGTCGTACATATTGTAATTCAACTCCTTTATCTCGGTGATTTCCTTCGTCTCCATCTGATATTCATGGTCTTTCTTCGGATGATCTACCACAAATATCCAGGTAAGTTCCGTTTGCCAATCGGTTTTCTGGAACTGCCCCACTTCATCATGGAAAATAGATTTAAACGGATTCCAAGAGCTATGGCACTGAGGCGAGATACCTGTGTACGTCCATTCCGTAGCGTTTGCTCCGTAATCCGAATGAACCACCTTCAGGTCTTTTTCGGAATGGCTGTGCGATTCCGAAAGAACTATACCGCTTGACGCGCCGCCCGACGGGCCTTTGGCACTAAAACCTACATTTCCACCCAGTGACCAGCTAAAGCCTGTAGAGAATGAAGAGGAACCGCTGATTTCTGTTTTTGGAAGCGCGTTTTCCACCGTAATCTTCTCGCCGGACGCACCCGTTGATTGCACCGAAGCGGACAGATAGAATTTGCTCATATAAGGACCATACCACAAGTCTGTATATCTACTGAGGGTAGTACCCGATGTCGATCCGTTATCGAATATCACCTCCCTGTTGGCCGGTTTCCAGCCGGAATCCGTATTCGTCACACAATCCAGTTCCGAGCAGTGGAACGTCGGGTTCAGACGGACGAAATAATAGTCTCTGTCGTTGTCGAAATCGTATGCGGAGTACACGTGGTAAGCCAGGGAGTAGTTCATCGTTTTCTGCAGAGCACGGCTGGGGCCTAACACATTATTCACATACGTTGTGGTGAAGTTCATCAGCTCGTCTATATCACTGCTATTCGACCCGTCATCGTTCGAAGACGATTCATCAATCCATCTCACCAGTCCATCGGCTACCAGTCCGTAATCGTACGCTGTAGGCTGATAGTTTTCCGCCGTACATGTTTTCGACGTTACGTTTCCATCTTCATCGGTAATGAAACCTGTAGTGTTCTCACCCGAAGCTTTGGCCATTTCTTTCAGACTGGGCATTGTGTAGACCGAGTTTGAGCGAAAAGCTACCGCTTCGAACTGAGCTTCCGTCCGGCTCTTGAAACTATTCATCTTGGTCAGAAAGACCTCATCCTTGGTCGTATCATATCCCTCTTCGCCCAACTTTTCTATCGCTTTGCCGATGGTAGAAACAAAGGTTTCACTGATTGTTTTCTCCGGGGAGATAAACACTACAACGGCACCTTCTATATACGCCTTTAGTAAGCTGGACGCATCGTCGACCGAGAGGCCGGCGGTATTGAAGCCCGAAGTAAACACATACGCCTTGGCATCGGAACTGACCGTACTGCTGGCGTTTACCATACGGTTTACCACCGAGGCGTTAAAATCCGTTCTGTCGCTTCCGAATACAACGGATCTTCCCCTATATTTCACGGCCAATTGGTCTTCGGTTGGATTCTTTTCGTTTTCAACGACACTTTCGGACAAACTTTTCTGTTCTATAATCGTCTCGTCGTCGTGACAAGCATATAACGTAGTTCCCGCCACAAGCAGTCCTATGGCAAAGGCTATATTTTCTTTTCTTTTCATCATGATGATTCTTTTTCTAAACTTTTCGTTTGTTTTTACAGTTTACGTATTTATTCCGCGGCCGTAGCCTTTCCGTCCTTGACAGTCAGGTTGTAGGTCACGATGTCGGCGCTCGAACCCAACTTGCGCAAGTGGAACGAGTAGGTACCATCGGTCTTGAACTCGGCGAGGTCCAATCCCATGATGGCTTTCTTCACGCTACCGGTAAAGTAGTCGGTGGCACCCTGAAGTATTTCTTCCATCGAATGTCCGTAGTAAGTCAGTTCGTTCTGCCAGCAGGAGAGTCTTTCGTTAATCAATGTCTGCAAAGCATTGTTTGAGCAAGACATCGTAAACAGGTCTTGGAAACGGTTGGGAGCCGGTAGAAGCACGGTAAACGTCTGTGTGGGATGCACCGCCAGTTCGAAGTTGAACCCGTTGTAGTTCAATTCTTTTATCTCGGCTATGTGTTCCACTTTCAACTGATACTCATGGTCAGCCTTGGGATTGTCTACGATAAATATCCAAGTAAGTTCGTTTTGCCAATCGGTAATCTGGAAGTCTGCCACCTGCGTATGTTTTCCCACGGCTGACCATACTGATTTTTCGAAAACTGGCGTAACGCCACTGAAAGTCCATTGCGTAAAGTTGCCCCCGTAGTCGCTGTGATAAACTTTCAGGTCACTTTGCTTATGGCTATGAGATTCAGAAAACATGATACCTCCTTTCAATCCACCCGTTCCGCCTGCGGTTTTCGGGTCGCCTTCCTGCTTAGGTCCTTGTGTCTTCAGCCCAAGACTTCCGCTTAACGTATAGGAGATACCTGTTTGCACAGTAGTTGTTCCTGAGAGGTCGGTCTGCGGCAGTGCCTTTTCCACGCTGATTTTCTCATTTTGGTCGGTCTGTTCCACCGATGCCGCAAGATACAGTTTGCTCATGTAAGGACCATACCATAGGTTGGAACGGCTACTGTACCAATGTCCACTTGTCGACCCGTCATCGAATATCACCTCTTTGTACACCTTCTTCCATCCTCTATCCGTATTGCGTACGCAGTCCAGTTCCGAAGCGTGGAAATTATTGTTCTGGCGGATAAAGTAATAGTCGCGGTTATGGTCGAAATCGTGTACGGGATATACCTGAAAGCTCATGCTATAATGCATGCTCTTTTCCAACGCACGGCTTGGACCTACCACGAAATTGTACGTAACGGGGTCGGCAGTGATATAGTCGTTGATGGTTCCGCTAGCGCTGTTCGAGCCTCCGTCGTCACTGTCGGAATCCGTATCATTCTTCATCCATGTCACCAGCATGTCGGCCGCCAGTCCGTAATCGTAAGCCGTTGGCTGATAACTAACGGAAGCGCAGTTCTGTTTCACCGCGTTTCCGTTTTCATCTACCGCGTAAGCCGTGGTGTTTTTTCCGGACATTTCGGCCTGCACCTCCAACTTAGGTATCACATAGATAGCTTCCCGGCGAAAAGCTACCGCTTCGGCACTGGTATAAGTATTTAGGGTGCGGATGTGGCTGATAAGCAGCTCCACTCCTTCGGTATCGAAGCCTTGGTCTTCCAGCTGTTGAGCCGCTTTTTCGAGCGAAGCGGCCAGAGTTTCAGCGGGGAAACTTTCGGGATTGACAAACACGTAGTTCGCACGATTTGCGTAGGCTTTAACCATTGAGACGGCTTCGGCATCAGTCAGACTCGCGTTGCATCCCTTGGTAAACACAAAGGCTTTTTCACTGGCGCTCACCTGACCGTCGACGTTGGTCATGCGGTTTACCACCGAGGCGTTAAACCCCGTCCGGCTATCACCAAATACCTTGACCGTTTCGGCGTATTTCACGCCCAACTGGTCATCGGTGGGGCGAACGGTATCTTCCACCACATCGCCCTCGCCAACCGTAACGGCATCATCATCGTGGCAGGAGGTCAGCGCGCTACCCACACCGAGCAGTCCTGCAAAGGCCAGCATCGGGCAAGCTACGGCTTTCCACATTTCTATTTTGTTTCTAACCATTTTTCTTTCTTTTCTAAGTGTTGTTATGCGCATGTACCGAATCAGTCGACGGCAGTTGCCTGACTGCCTTCCAGTTTAATCTTAAACGAAGCCACATCGCCTGTTACTCCTTGTTCGCGCAAGCTGATGGTATAGACTCCGTCTTTGTTGATATTGCCGAAGTTGATTCCCAGTACGGCTTTCTTGATGTCTTCCAAGAACCATTGCTTCGCATTGGCAACAATCTCGCTGTCGGTATGTCCGTAATAGGTGAACACACCCGATTTCCACGTTTCGGGCAGCGCTTTTTCTATATGGGTCTGCACCCCGTTGTTATTGTCGTTGCAAACCATCGTGTAGTTCTTCCGGGCACGGTTGGGCTGCGGCATTTTGATATAAGTAGTATTTTCAGGATGTACGGCCAATTCCCAATCGTAAATATTCATAAACAATTCCTTTATTTCCGTAATATCCTTCAGGCACAAAGTCAGTTCGAGTCCTTTCCGAGGTTTGACAACTTTGAAAATCCACGTCATTTCGTTCTGCCAATCGGAAATCTGGAAATTGGCCACCTCGTCGTGGTAGAAGTTTCCTAAATAGTTTAGATGAACCTGCGGCACAACACCCGTGTAAGTCCACTGTGTGAGGTTACCTCCGTAATCCGAATGAACAACTTTCAGGTCTTTTTCGGAATGGCTATGCGATTCGGAGAATTTCAAACCAGCCGAAACACCTCCTTGCGGTCCTGCCGCACTCAGTCCGACACTACCCGTCAACGAGAAGTTGAAACCGGACGAATGTGAACTGGAACCGCTCACATCGGTTTTGGGTGACGCGTTTTCAACGAAGATACCTCCATGATCGGCAGAAGTATAGCCTGTGATGGAAGCCCGAAGGTCGAACTTGGACATATAAGGCCCATACCAATAGTTCTTAGGATGATCCCAGATATAACCCGCTAACGACCCGTCATCGAGTCTCACGTACTTATCGGCCTTTTTCCATCCCTTATCCGTACCTCTCACACAGTCCAGTTCCGCAGGGTGGAAGTTAGCGTTAAGACGAACAAAGTAATAGTCCGCATCGTTGTCGAAATCGTATGCGGGATAGATTCTGCATACCAACGAGTAGCTCATAGTTTTTTCGAGCGCGCGGCTAGGGCCCAGTACGAAATTGAATTCATGCTTTTCAGCGCCTATCAACTGGTCTATCTGTTCCTGCGCGCCGTTCGACCCATCGGTATCTTCACCATTTAGCCACGTAACCAGACGGTCGGCCGACAGTCCGTAATCGTAAGCCGTTGGGGTATAGTCTTCAGCGATACATTTAGCGGAAATCTCATTGCCGTTTTCATCGGTACCGGTAGCTGTAGAGTTTTCGTTTGCCGAGTCGGCCATTTCCTCCAGCTTGCGCACGATATACTGCGCTCCTTTACGCACACCGATGGCTTCGCGGTGCGACAGTTCAGCGCTCGCTTTCAGGTTTTCAACCTGATCTACCAGTCCGTCGGCTTCATCCGTTGCCGCACCCCGTGCTTCCAGCCTTTCCACACCGGCTTTCAGTGAAGTCACAAAGTTGTCGGTCAGGATGGTTTCGGGGTTTATAAACACGAAGCTCGCGTCGCTGGCATAAGCGGCAAGCAAGTCGGCTGCCTCATCGGCCGTCAGCGCCGCGCCACTGCCTTTGGTAAACACATAGACCGTTGCACCCGACGTAACCGCATTCGAATAGTTGTCCATACGGTCTACCACCGAAGCGTTGAAGTTCGTATGGTCATTGCCCAACACCACGGCTTTCTTGGTATATTTCACGGCCAACTGGTCGGTAGTAGGCCGTTCGGTATTTTCTATTACTCCTGAAGTTTGACGTGACTCAATAATCGTCTCGTCATCGTGACAGGAAGTCCATACACCCATCATCCCTACCAAGCCTACCACAGCCGGTAGGCATACAATCTTTCTAAAGGTTCTTTTTCTTTTCATACGTAAATGTTAGTCAGTCTAAATTCGTGTAAAATTAAGGTTTTTGTCACACAACGACAAATTTTAGTACACTCTTTTTAAAAAATCACTGAAATACAACAAGATAACCATCACACGGATTCACAGAAAAAGCGAGGTTGCACCTTTGTATACACCTTTATGTGCACCTTAAACATTTACAAACAAACTTACTACAACGATTCCTGACAGGTTTGGTGACAGGTTTGGTTACACCTTTTGCCATTTCCTTTTCTTATTATATATTATATAAATAAAAAACATAAAAGAAAGGCAGATGTTTTTCGCGACCGAAAAACCATCAGCAAATCTTCTCATTTCCCTGTACGGAGAATTTTAAATATTTATCACTGTAAAAACACTCTTTTGCCGACATTTTCACTATCTTTGTTTAGAATATTACGAGAATCTACACACTAAAACACTTACCTTACCGAACTGCATGAAACACCCCTTCCTGATTACCGTCGCTACGGCGGCCATACCCACTGCACTGGCCGCACACCAGAAGCCGAACATCGTTTACATCTTTACCGACCAGCAGACAGCCTCGGCCATGAGCTGCGCCGGAAACGCCGACCTACATACCCCCAACATGGACAAGCTGGCGGCCTACGGCGTACGCTTCGAAAACGCTTACTGCTCGGCTCCGCTGAGTGGGCCGTCGCGTGCGGCGATGTTTACGGGACTTTATCCGGGCACTACCGGCATGCTGACCAACGGCGCTCCCCTACCCGACTCGCTACAGCAGTCTACCCTGGGGCAGCTGATGGAAGCAGCCGGATACGAATGCGCCTACGGCGGGAAATGGCACCTGCCACAACCGGAAGTACCCGATGGCAAGTTGGGATTCAAACAGATACATCCGCATAACGACATCGGACTGGGTGAGGCCTGCGCCAAGTTCTTGGACGCCAAGCACGACAAGCCGTTCTTCCTGGTGGCCTCGTTCGACAATCCGCACAACATCTGCGAATACGCCCGCAGCCAGAACCTGCCATACGGAAACATCGACGAACCCGACACCGATGAATGTCCGGGCATCCCGGCCAACTTCATGCGGAATCCGTACGACGCCGGGGTCATCGGGTGGGAACAACGGAAGAGTTACACGCTATACCCGTCGGTCGATTTCACGGTGACCGACTGGCGCAAATATCGCTACACCTACTATCGTTTGGTAGAGAAAGTTGACGCCGAGATTGGCAAGATAGTAGACGCGATAGACCGAAACGGATGGTGGAAAAACACCGTGGTAATCTTCTCGAGCGACCACGGCGACGGCACAGGAGCGCACCAATGGAACCAGAAATCGGCTCTCTACGAAGAGGTGGTAAACATTCCGCTCATCGTCACCCTACCCGGAAAGAAACACGCCGGGAGTACCTCCAGTCAGTTAGTGAGCAACGGAGTAGACCTATTCGCCTCGGTATGCGACTGGGGCGGAGCATCCCTTCCCCACAACTGCACCGATGGCATATCGTTCCGCCCCACAGCCGAAAGCGGAGGCACGACCGAAGCGGAGCGCGACTGCATCGTATGCGAAACCCAGTTCGACACCAGCACCACTCGTGGATGGATGGTACGCACGGCGCGCTACAAATACGTGCTCTACGACAAGGGCAGTTACCGCGAGCAGCTGTTCGACATGCAGACCGACCGAGGCGAAACCCGAAACCTGGCCGTAGAAAAAGCCTACCGCGAGGAACTGCAAAGACACCGTGACCTGTTGCACCGCTGGCTCACCTCGCACCACATCCGCTCCACCCGGAAAAATGTGAATGACGTTCCGGGTAAATAACGGAAATATATTGTAATTTTGCCATCCGAAAAACAGAACTACAGAAAACATGAAAAAACAGACACAAGCCGTGCATACGCCGTTCCAGTGCGAAGACGCTTACCACGCGCTCAGCATGCCGGTATACCATACGGCAGCCTACGAATTCGACAACGCTACAGAAATGGCAGACGCTTTCTGCGGCCGTATAGACAAGCCCGACTACTCGCGCGTGATGAACCCTACCGTAACCTACTTTGAAAACAAAGTAAAGGCACTGACCGGAGCAGCCAACGTCATAGCCCTCTCATCGGGCATGGCAGCCATCAGCAATACCTTGCTCTGCATCGCTTCGGCCGGAAAGAACATCGTATCGTCACGTCACATGTTCGGAAACACGTTCGCCCTGATAGACAAGAGCTTCTCCCGTTTCGGAGTAGGCGTACACCTGTGCGACCTAACCGACTGCGACGCCGTACGCAGCGCCATCGACGATGATACCTGCTGCATCTATCTGGAAACAATGACCAACCCGCAGATGGAAGTGGCCGACCTGGAGAAACTGGCCGAGATAGCCCACGCGCACAATATCCCCTTGATAGCCGACACCACGATGATTCCGTTTACCGTGGCCAACGTACACCAGTGGGGCGTAGACATCGAAATCGTATCCAGCACGAAATACATCTCGGGCGGCGCCACCTCGATAGGCGGACTGGTTATCGACTACGGCACCTGCAAGGACTTCGGACAGCGGATGCGCTCCGAGATGCTACTGAACTTCGGCGCTTACATGACTCCGCACGTAGCTTACATGCAGACCATCGGACTGGAAACACTGGACGCGCGCTATCGCGTACAGGCCGCCAACGCCTTGACCTTGGCACGCAAGCTGAGAACGCTGAAAGAAATAACCTACGTAAACTATACGGGACTGGAAGACAATCCCTACCACGCCATCTCACAGAAACTGTTCGGCCCTACATCGGGCGCAATGGTCTGCATCGAGCTGGCCGACAAGGAAGCGTGCTTCCGCTTCATCAACAACCTGAAGTTGGTACGCCGCGCCACAAACCTGTTCGACAACAAGACCTTGGCCATCCATCCGGCCAGCACCATCTTCGGCCCCTTCACCGATGAAGAACGCAAGAAAATGGACGTGCTCGACACCACCATCCGTCTGTCGGTAGGTCTGGAAGACATGGACGATGTATTCGAAGACATCCGCCAGGCGTTGTCGGCTCAGTAAATCATCCATATCCAAGAAACATCAACCGCTAAAAACAAACAGCAATGAGCAATACTTACAATTTCGACAAAATAATAGACCGCCGCGGTAGTGGCGCGCTGAAAACCGACGCCCTGCAGGAACGCTACGGACGCAATGACCTGATTCCGTTGTGGGTGGCCGACATGGATTTCGAACTGCCGCAGTTCATTCTGGAACCGCTAAAGAAAAGACTGGAACATCCCGTATTCGGCTACACCGTAGAACCGGAAGACTACTGGCCATCGGTCATAGACTGGATAGCTTCGCACCACGGTTGGAACGTGAAACGCAAATGGCTGACCTACATCCCCGGTATCGTAAAAGGCATCGGTATGGTAACCAACCTCTTCGTAAAACCCGATGAGAAAGTCATCATCCAGACACCGGTATACCACCCGTTCCGCCTGACACCGCAAGGAAACAAACGCGAAGTAGTGTTCAATCCGCTCATCGAAAACGCCGACGGAACCTACTCTATGGACTTTGACAACTTGGCAAAGGTAGCCGATGAGAAATGCCGTCTGCTGATTCTGAGCAACCCGCACAATCCCGCCGGCATCGTATGGGACAAGGAAACACTGATTCGTCTGGCCGACTTCTGCTACGAACGCCACATTCTGGTTATCTCCGATGAAATACACTGCGACATGGCTCTGTGGGGCAATAAGCACATCCCGTTCGCCTCGGTATCGGAAAAGGCAGCGCAGAACAGCATCACCTTCGGCGCGCCGACCAAGACATTCAACCTGGCCGGCATCGTCAGCTCGTACGCTATCGTACCGAACGACGAAATACGCGAACGCTTCTACAGCTGGATGACCGCCAACGAACTGAACGAACCGAATATGTTCGCCCCCATCGTAACGGTAGCCGCGTTCCGCCACGGCGAAGCGTTCCGTCGCGAACTGCTGACATACATCGAGGGAAACATCAACTTCGTGATAGACTACTGCGCAAAGAACATTCCCCAAATCAAACCCTTGCGTCCGCAAGCCTCGTTCCTGATTTGGCTGAACTGCCGCAGTCTAAACCTGAAGCAGGAAGCGCTGGTAGACCTCTTTGTAAACAAGGCGCATCTGGCGCTGAACGACGGTTCCATCTTCGGCAGCGAAGGCGAAGGCTTCATGCGTCTGAACGTAGGCTCTCCGCGCGCCGTCTTAGAACAGGCTATGAACCAGCTCCGCGACGCGGTAAACCAGCAGACAGCTGAATAATAGCAACACAAAGAGGAAACATCCTCAAAAGATAACATTGGGGGCTGCACCGTAATTATGACATTACGATGCAGCCCCCATTCTTTTATCTTAAGACAGCGTTACTTCTTGAACAATCTGATAACCTCGCCTATCCAAAGAACAAATGATGTTGCAACGGTGATAATCACCCAATCAATAAACTTCACACCGCCTTCAGCCACATTGAACATTTCCTGCAAACCGGGACACTCTGTTATAAGTACCTGACCCACGAAGATAACAAGCGCAATAACGATAAACCACTTGGTTTCTTTCCAGGAGATGCCCTTGAACGCAGAATTGGAGGTCATGAAAGCCTTGGCATTGAACAGATTCCAGAACTGCAGCATAACGAAGACGGTAAAGAACAATCCAAGCTCGTAGTCGGACAAGCCATTGTTTTCGCCCCAAACAGCAGCGCCGCTAAATATGTCGGTAAGGCAAGTGACGTCTGTATGCTGGAAGTAGATGCAGAGTCCGAGCAATATCACCGTAAAGATACTACCCACGCCGAGAATACCAGCGCCCATGCCTTTCAAGATATGTTCGTTTACCGAACGCGGTTTCTCCGCCATGACCGTCTTAGTCGGCGGCAATGACGCCAAAGCAAGAGCCGCGAAGGTATCCATTATCAGATTCACCCAAAGCATCTGCGTCACGGTGAGAGGAGACTCCTCGCCAATAAAAGCGCCGATGGCAACAATAAGGCAGGCCACTACGTTCACAATCATTTGGAACAAGATGAACCGCTTGATGTTCTTGTAGAGCGAGCGTCCCCACATCACGGCGTTGGCAATGGTCGAGAACGAGCTGTCGATGATGGTCATATCACTGGCTTCCTTGGCTACGGCAGTACCATCGCCCATAGACAGTCCCACGTTGGCTGCATTAAGCGCCGGAGCGTCGTTCGTTCCGTCACCTGTAACAGCCACCACATAACCAAGTCCTTTCAGAGTACGTACGGCACGATCTTTGTCGTTAGGACGGGCACGGGAGATAATCTTCACCTTTGGCAAACGGACTTTCAACTCCTCATCGCTCATGGCCGCCAGTTCTGTCCCGATAAGGATATTCTCGTCCGTATCGGTATCTTTCCACAGGCCGAGCTGGCGACCGATTTCCTTAGCGGTTCCCGGAGCGTCGCCTGTCACAATCTTCACCTGAATGCCCGCGTTGAGACAGTCGGTAATAGCGGCTGGTACATCCGCGCGGACAGGGTCTTCTATACCAACAATGCCCATCATAGTGAGGTCGCTTACAGCCAATTTTCCGTCAACGAACACGCCTTCCGCATCGTCAAGTTCCTTGTACGCAAAGGCCAACGTACGGTTGGCGTGACTCTGATATTCGGCCAGTTTATCCTTATAAGATTTCTTCTCGGCATCGCTCAACGAACACATCCCCATGAGAATGTCGGGTGCACCCTTCACGTAAACCATAAGCTTGCCCGTAACCTTAGACTTGACAAGGGTTGCCATATACTTGAGTTCGGTGGTAAACTGAACACGGTCAACCACATCCAGAGATTCACGCAAGTCGAGATACTTCACCCCCTGTGCATTGAGCCACAAAAGCAATGCGCCCTCTGTGGGATTACCGATCGTCTTAATCTTGCCATCCGACTTCTTGTCCGCTTCAGAGAAATCAAGGTTGGCAGTCGTATTGATAGCGATGCACTCCTTCAAGAGAGAAGACGCCTTATCAGTCCCCAACTTCTGATTCTCCAGTTCCGCGAAAGCCGTATCGACCACGGTCATCTGGTTTTGCGTCAACGTACCGGTCTTATCGGAACAGATTACAGAAACCGCTCCCATCGTTTCGCAAGCATGCATGGTACGAGGCAACGTATTCTGCTTCATCAGTCGCTTCATGCTGAAAGCAAGGCTCAACGTCACGGCCATAGGCAGACCCTCAGGCACGGCCACAACGAGCAGGGTGACGGCAATCATCACCGAGTCGAGAGCATACTGGATAAATTCAGGCCAGTTGGTATCCGCGGTTGTTCCACCCGCAAAATAGAGGATGATGCCCATGATAGGCAGAACCATAAACGCAAGCACTTGCCACAGTACCACGCTTTCTTTATTGTCTTCATTCTTCTTTTTATTCAATACGAAGAATACGATGGCAGCCAAGGCGAGCGCTCCCGCAAGATACCCCGCCAATGCGCCACAGTTCGGATTAGGAAGCGTCGCGGCATGGCGAACCAACCTTCCAAGCACTATCAGGATAGCTATGGCATAACTTGTTTTCGTGATAAACCCGGCCAATTCATCAAGCTTCTCGCTCAGCGGAGTAGCCTCGCCATCCTTCACCTGTGCAGCTTCAAACACCTTACCGCAAGCCGTAGCGTCACCAACCGCAAACACACGGGCTACGCAGTCTCCTTCCATCACGGTACAACCTTTCATCACCTGATTGGACGGATAAGTGGCGTCCTTGTCAAACTGCGCGGGGTCGGTAGTCTTGGCGCACTGCGGTTCGCCCGTAAGCGAAGACTCGTTCATGGTAAGGTTCATACAGCTCAGCACCTCGGCGTCGGCTGGCACTTCTTCGCCGGCCTCAAGCAGTATGATATCGCCCACCACAACATCCTTGCGAGGCACCTGACAAATGTTATCGTTACGCATAACCTTTACCAAGGTATCGTCATTGACCTCATTCAGACTTTTGAATGTCTTTTCGTTCTGCGCTTCAAGTATATGAGCTACTGTTGTCGCCAACAATACAGCGGCAGCGATACCTACAAGTTCCAAATAAGGTTCCCAGCCTTTCACGCCTCCATAAACGCCGTTATAGAAAGCGATACCGCCTGACAGTATCAATACAAAGAGGAGGATGGTAAACAAGGAATCGATATCGAACGACTTCTCCTCCTCGTTCCACTCACCGCCAAGGTAAGCTACGAAATAAGTCAAGGCGAAGAGGACGAACGACAGTACGGGAGCTATCCAAAGTCCGTCGTGCTGATAGACGCCGGTAAGCGGCAATACGACTGCGACCAAAGCGGCAATAACAAAGATCGCCAAATCTACTTTTAGCAACCAGAAGTGCATACAGTCTTTAATCTTGTCCCATACAGTTCCCTCTGTGGGCGGTGTCAGGATATTGGCACCATGCTTTTTGCGGCTCTCGAGCACCTGAGCGTCGGTCAAGCCCGCGTAGTGATGTTTTTGTTCCATCGGGTAGATATTGAATTTAATTGATTATCGCAACATTTTCTCAGCATACACCTTTATGCTGACGCAAAGTTACTGTACTTTTCGAAAGAATTAGAGTTTCGCAAACGTTGCAACCAAAGACAACGCCCCAGCAGACATTACCCTTGCAACCTTACAACGCGGATATGCGTTGCCAAGTCTCGGAGTCCGCGATTAGCTTTATATCCGCCTGAGCGTCTTCAAGACAATAGCATAGTTCAGAAGGAATGTTTATTTCATAATTACCAAAGGCATTGCGCTTTATGGTGTAGTCGTCAACATGATAAAGTATATCGCCCAACTTCAGGAGTTGTTTTTTAAGCAAACTTATCATGGGTAAACGTATTTCGGATATTTCCAAGTTGGGAGCTTTATCTTCCTCACCTCCAAACATGCCGTATATCGCTTTATATTTTTCCTGAATAGCAGCCATCCGCTTGGCGTACCGTTCCAACCGTTCGGGAGAGGTAGGTTTATTAAAATTGATTCCTCCCCTTCTGGATTCCAATAAAAACAAAGCGTAAAGCGCTTTCTCTCTGCGATGAATCTTTTCTATCCTTACATCCGCCTCCGGGAAATATATCTGCTCACGCAAGCAATCTATGACCACAGAACTCCGAATGCCTTTGCGTAACATCAGAAGGTCAAAAATCTGCTTATAAAAGCCTTTGTACACAAATCGGCCTTTCTCCCCTGTCAAATAGTTGAGACTACGATTCAGGTAGTTCTCGGCAAACAAATCGAGCACACCTCTTATGCATTTCAGAACATCGTCGCCAATTTCCACCAAAAGGAAGTTTCTTACTTGTTGGCCGTTAACCAATGAGCTTCCAATCTTCACCATCACAGAAGGCGATACGGACTCCATCTCTTTCACATTCAACTTTACCGCCAATTGCTCCTTACAAAAGCGTTCCGTCGAGAGATTACGGAGCTGTGAGGTAATGAGCGAAAGCCTTTCCTCGCTTACCGTTGGATAGAGAAACCCTGCCATATATAACAGGTCCGCTTCCGAAACGCTTTTATAGTGTTCCGATATTTGGGGCAAGTAAACAAAGTCGAAGCCCGACAGACGAACCTCAGTACAGAGTTCCCGGTAATGAGTCTTAATTTGACGGTTTATGGCCTCATCATATTCACTTTCCACATATACGATTTGGGACTCTTCAAATTTCAGGTTCGAGGTGTTTATAGACAAGACAGATACTTGACTGTCACTATTTGCCGTAAGACAACTCCGTATAGCCAGAATAAGCAACGCCTCTTCCCGCGCACAAAAGTCATCCGACATGGCCACTTTCATGAAATCACCCAGCAAGTCCTTTTTTAGACTCTTATCGGAAGCAGACAGTTCGTTTAAAGCCATAGCCAACGTATAGGACGAAGCTAAAATTTCATCCTCTTTCCTGATGCCATACTTCTTACGCAAGGCTTCAAGGAATACGATTTCTCGTGTATCAATAATGCCGTCAGCTTCTATCAGGTCAGTGACAACCCTCATGATACTGGCTCTTTCCGACTGCTTCATAAATAGTATTGAAATACAAAGGTAATGGGTTTCGTTTAAAACCACCGCCCGAGAGGGAAAAATCCTCTGGCGAGAGAAAAATATTCTGCGGCGAGAAAATAAAAATCTCCGGCGAGAGAATAAAATCCTCCGTACGAAGAAATATTCCCCCAAAAGCTTGCATTTCCCCCCCCCCTAAATATTTATCTTTGTAAAAACATACTAAAACTAACGAACCTATGAAAAGACTATTCTCCTTCATCCTCATGCTGATAGCCGTAGTAACCATTCAAGCAGGCGTTTTCCCCAAAAAAGTACCTGGCATTGTACACTATGCCGACGGACATCAGGAAACATTCAAAAGCATCAAGCTTCCAACCTCGAGCAACAAAAAGTTCACCGCCAAAAACGAATCGGGAAAGAGTGTCACCATACAGGCTGCAGACGTGAAGTATTTGGAGATTTGGCATCCCAAAGCCCCCGAAGAATCGCGCGACATCCTGTGGTGCTGTATCAGCAAGAAAGCCGATGGCACCAAGAAATTCGTTGGATGGAGCCTTGTGATAGGAGAAGGGAAACACATCAGCTTCTACGCTACCAATGGCTCGTATTACATGTCGAAAACCGGGCTGTTTTTGCAATGGAAATCCAACACCTCTGTGGGTCCCAACTTGCTTTATATAAAACCGGACGTATCGACCGAATACCAGAACTTCGGCCTACTCAGCATACTGGAGTACCGAAGCAAAACTATCGTAAAACGACTGGTGAAAGAAGTAATATCCGACGACCCGTCGCTATGCAAGACGATTCAAGAAAAGAGCTGGAAGAACCAAGTGTACGAGCTGCTGGACTTCGTGGCCGGAACATACAATCCGCAATAGCTTCACACATTCTACACTAAGTACATACAGGCTTTCGCGAAAATACTTATCTTTGCATCAAACCAAAAAGGAGAAAGCCATGAGCAAAACGATAGAACTGAACAATGTAAAAGATTACAATCAGGCATTCGGACTGGAAACCCTACATCCGCTGGTGAGCGTCATTGACCTAAATCACGCCACCCTAAACCCAGGACAAGCAGTCTATCATTACGGTGTATACGCCTTGTTTCTGAAACTGGAAAAGTCGTGCTGCATCCAGTACGGATATCAACCATACGACTACCAGGAGGGAACCATCGTCAGCTTCGCTCCCGGACAGACAGCCGAAGTAACGACCCCAAGAACCAAGACACAGACCAATGTGCATGGACTGGTATTCCACCCCGAACTGCTTAAAGGCACATCTTTGGGACGCACCATCCACAAATACACGTTCTTCTCGTACGAAGCGAATGAGGCGCTCCACCTCTCGGACGAGGAACGCGACATGATACTGGAAATCCTGAACATTATCCAAATGGAGCTGAGACACGGGGTAGACAAGCACAGCAAGAGTCTGATAGTAACCCACATTGAGTTGCTATTGGGTTACTGCATGCGCTTTTACGACCGACAGTTCACCACCCGCACCAAAAGCAACCGCGACATCATCAACCGCTTCGAGTCCATGCTGAACGAGTATTTCGGAAACGGACAGGCCGAAGACAACGGACTGCCCAGCGTAAAGTATTTCGCCGACAAGCTCTACCTCTCCGCCAACTACTTTGGCGACTTATTTAAGAAAGAGACGGGCATGCCCCCACAGGAATACATTCAGGAAAAAATCATTGAGCTGGCCAAAGAACGCATCTCGGCGTCGGACGACAGCATGAGCCAGATAGCTTACTCGTTGGGATTCCAATATCCGCAGCACCTGAGCCGCATGTTCAAGAGACACACGGGATACACACCCCACGAATATCGCCTATCAGCGAACTGACAAGGACAGAGAAACCGTTAAAATCTATTTCAAAAAGATATATTTTTCATAATAAACGTTACAAACGTACATTTTTTCACTACATCGCTTGCAGAATTACGAAATAGCCGTACCTTTGCAACGTGTTTTTCATAGTATTAGATTTAAGGTTAACAAAGGTTGGAGTACAGCGGTACTCCTTTTTTTATGTCCATACCCCAAACATCCCCACAAGACTCTTCCCCCGATAAACGAAACGCTTAAAAACAAAAAAGACCGCCAAGTGTGGAAGCCACTCAACAGTCTAAAATCTTTTCGTAGCGGGACCCGGGATTGAACCGGGGACCTCATGATTATGAATCATGCGCTCTAACCAGCTGAGCTATCCCGCCATCGTTTCTCGATTGCGGATGCAAAGGTATGACAAATGTTTTAATCGTGCAAGCGTTTACAAAACTTTTATCGAAATAATTTATTGCCGACTGATTATCAGCGCCATGTATTCAATACACCTCGCAGAACTCTCACGATAATGAAAAAAGGTAAATTCTATCCGTATTTATCGTAAAAACCTCTATAGACAAACCACCGTACTTTGCAGCAGAAAAAATCAAGAAGGATAGAACAATGAAGAAACTTTTTCTTTTGGCATTGCTCTTGACCATTGTCTTGGGCATGCAAGCATTTACCTTGTGCAAATCTTCAAAAGGTGAAAATATGAAACAGACAAACACGCAACAGACAGAGAAGATTCTGTTCATCAACGGCAGCCCCAACCGCGACGGAAACACGGCCTCCCTCGCCAAGACACTGCTTGAGGGCAAGGAGTACGAAACCCTCGCCCTCACCGA
>CAVBJM010000010.1:0-71706 GCA_963595925.1 bacterium | reverse complement strand
ATAGGTATTCCGCTTACCAATTACCCCAGAACAATGTATAGCGCCACTTGGTAAACGTTTCTCCAAATCTGGTATAAGCCGTAAACAATTCCACCTTATCGCCAAACGCTTTCTGCAATTCCGTAGCGTTCGAATAAGGAAGCAAAGAAGACGCCTCGTCTTGATACAGCTTAATCTTGTGCTTGGGAGTCCAACCAGTAGTCAAATCGTTCTTCCCAAGACATTCAAACATAGCCAGCATTCTTGCAGAAGCATAATCCATGTGGTCAAATATCAAGTAAATGGACGGTTTCTCTATGTACTTCAAGTTCAATCGCTTGAGTAACTTTTCATCAAATGCGTTCAGAGAGGTTTTTCCTTCTGCCAGAATTCCTTCCATTTCTTCCTGGATTTCCTGATAGTCGGACGAATAGTAACTATCCTCATTTACTCTATATGAATTCATGATATCCGGATAAGATGCAAACAGTCCCTTAACAAGCAACGGAATATAGCCCAAATTCTCCACATTTTCCGCCTGGAACCAGTTACGCACCGTAAGGCTCGCGTTATAAGGTCCCGTACACAGATAAGAGTAATTAAAGTTCCATTTCTCATCCAGTCCGTTGGTTTCCATATATTTCTGGACAGCCAATCCGTAAGCCGCTCCGATGCTACCGCCTATGATATACATCTTAGCGTCTTTCTCCAGGTCGGTACCTGCATCCTTACTGTCTTTATAAATCTTGTAACCTGCCTCAAGCGCATCGTACGAGTTCTTGGCGTTTACCTCATAGTTCATGAAAGGATGAACCTTGTCGGCTGTCTCTCCGTATCCGATGTAGTCGGGCATAATAACCAAGTTATCGTAGAAAAGCTGCTCGTCCATACAGAACGTTTTAGAAGGAGCTTTGTTCTTCTCCGTAAAATTGTAATGCTCTACCAGATAAATGTTGTCCGGGTCAAGGTCCTTAGCCAAATCCAGCCCAAAGACCACAAATCCGATTCTTGCCCAAATGACCTTGGCCGAAAGCTTTATCCGGTTGCCGAACTGGTCGGTACTCCAATACTTATAGTTTACCCAGTGAAACGAGGTAACACAACCGTTCTGACCCGTTTGACTGGCATAAGAGTCGGCTATATCCTGCGCCTTTGCCAGAAATTTCGTGCGGGCTTCCTGAGTTTCTTCATCGGCATTGCTACCCTCCGAGCCGTAAACCAAATCGGCTACCTGAGCCGCCGTCATCGTGGTGGAATCGATTACGGTGTATTCCACATCGTCTACATCGGGGTGAATACCCCCCGTTTCCTCCGTGTTGATATTGTCATCATCGTTGCACGAAGCCAACGAAAGGCCTCCCAACAGGCATACCCCCATCAGGAAGCGGTAAATAATGTTTGCTTTCATTTTCAACATATTGTTTTTACTTCATCCGTTTTACCAATTACCCCAGAACAATGTAAAGCGCCACTTCTCCAGCGTTATCCAATATCCGGCAGCATAAGATGTAAACAGGCTTACCTTATCGCCAAACGCCTTCTGCAATTCCGTAGCGTTCGAATGAGGTATCAACTCGCTATATATCTCTTGATACAACTTAATCGTGTGCTTGGGAGTCCAGCCAGTGGTCAAATCGTTCTTCGCAAGACATGCCTCTAAGTTCCACATTCTTGCAGAAGCAGAATAGAAGTTATCCAATACCAAGTTAATGGATGGATGAGTAGTTGCTTCTATATGCAAGAGCTCATGTACTTTCTTATTGAAATCATCGAGAGAGATGTTCCCCTCTTTAAGTATATTGTCTATCTGTTCCTCGATTTCCTGATATCCGGACGAATAGTAACTATCCTCAGTTACTCCACTCTTGCCCATGATATCCGGATAAGATGCAAACAGTCCCTTAATAAGCATCGGAATATATGCCAAATACTCCACTTTTCCCTCACTGAACCAGTTATGCACCGTAAGGGGAGCACTATAAGGCCCTGTACACAGATATGAGTAATTGAATTTCCACTTCTCATCCAGTCCGTTGGTCTCCATATATTTCTGTACGGCCAATCCATAAGCCGCTCCAACGCCACCGCCTATGATATACATCTTAGCGTCTTTCTCCAGGTCAGTGCCTGAATCCTTACTGTCTTTATAAACCTTGTAACCTGCCTCAAGCGCATCGTACGAGTTCTTGGCGTTTACCTCATAGTTCATGAAAGGATGAACCTTGTCGGCTGTCTCTCCGTATCCGATGTAGTCGGGCATAATAACCAAGTTATCGTAGAAAAGCTGCTCGTCCATACAGAACGTTTTAGAAGGAGCTTTGTTCTTCTCCGTAAAATTGTAATGCTCTACCAGATAAATGTTGTCCGGGTCAAGGTCCTTAGCCAAATCCAGCCCAAAGACCACAAATCCGATTCTTGCCCAAATGACCTTGGCCGAAAGCTTTATCCGGTTGCCGAACTGGTCGGTACTCCAATACTTATAGTTTACCCAGTGAAACGAGGTAACACAACCGTTCTGACCCGTTTGACTGGCATAAGAGTCGGCTATATCCTGCGCCTTTGCCAGAAATTTCGTGCGGGCTTCCTGAGTTTCTTCATCGGCATTGCTACCCTCCGAGCCGTAAACCAAATCGGCTACCTGAGCCGCCGTCATCGTGGTGGAATCGATTACGGTGTATTCCACGTCGTCTACATCAGGATGAATGCCCTCCGTTTCCTCCGTGTTGATATTGTCATCATCGTTGCACGAAGCCAACGAGATGCTTCCCAACAAACACATGGTCATCAAGAAGTGATAAAATATTTTCATCTTCTTCTATCTTTCTCTTTTAATTTCTCCATCAAAACATAGAGATCCACTGGTTAACGGCTTCCAGTAAATACCCTAAATTATCCTTCGTTTCAACAAGATTTACCTTATCACCAAACGCTGCTTTTAGAGCCTTACTATTTGATGGTGAGAACACGCTTTTTTCACTCATGTTTTGATAAATCTGCATCGTGTGCTTAGGTGTCCAACCCTTAGTAAGGTCGTTCTTTTCAAGACACTTATAGAAATCTTGCATCAGAGGTGAAGTCTTCTGCTTTGCCTGGTCGCTTAAGATGTCCGATATAGGCTGAAAGAAACGATATTTCTCTCCTCCATAAAGGTTGACAAACTGGACTTCCATATCTGAATGGGTCTTATTTTTTTCGGCAAGCAACTTATCTATTTTCGATTTGGCCGATAAATATTTGTCGTTGTAGAAATCCTCTTCTTTCCAGTTCTTCATAATGTCTGGATAACTGGCTATCATTGACTTGACAAGCATCGGGAAGTAGAACAAGTACTCCATTTCACCTCTTTCAAGCCACGAATCAACTGTAAGCGAAGCACTGTAAGGCCCACAACTGGTATAGGAAAAATCTAATTTCCATTGTTCATCAAGGTTGTTGGTTTCGATATACTTCTGTGTGGCCAAAGCATAAACCGCTCCGACGGCACCGCCATAGATACGCAACTTTGCATCTTTTTCCAAGTCGGAACCATCTCTCTTTTCCTTATATATCTTGTAACCGGCCGCAAGCGCATCGTAGGAATTCTTGGCGTTCACTTCGAAGTTCATAAAGGGATGAAGACTGGTTTTCGAGAAACCAAAGCCCATGTAATCGGGCATAATGGCCAAGTTGTCACCAAAATGCTGCTCCATTGACCCACAAGAGGCTGTTGGAATCGTACCGTTATCTGTCACATTATAGTGGTCATACAGATAAATGTTATTAGGATCGAGTTCTGTGTACATCTTTAGTCCAAACCAATTAAAGCCGAAGCAACCCCATATTACCTTGGCGGAAAGTTGTATAGACCAACCGCGATAGTCCGTACTCCAATATGTGTAGTTTATCCAGCGATACGATGTGACCACCCCGTTCTGTCCCGTCTTTGCGGCATATGCATCAGCTGCTTTCTGGGCTCGTTCGAGGAATTCGGCACGAGCCTTTTGGGTTTCTTCATCGGCATTACTACCTTCTGGGCCGTAAATCCGGTCAGCCATTTCGGCGGCCGTCAGCGTAGTGGAATCGGTTATTTCGTATTTCACATCGTCCAGGTTGGGATTTATACTCCCTGTTTCATTTTCCGTACTGATATTGTCATCATCGTTGCACGATGTCAATACCCCTATTCCCGACAGAAACAAAACTGCCGAAATGCAGAATAACATCTTCTTCTTCATAAATTACCACCTCTTAGTTTTTATGTTTTTTATATTCTTGCAAAAATCGTTAATACAGCCGACATATGCAAGCGATTTACACATATATATTTCCATCCACCCGCCATGCCATAAAAAAAGCCCGTTAGCAGACTCTTTCTTTTACAAGATTGCTAACGGGCTTTCCCTGTCGGTCACTCTCTCACCGACTCCAATCTATTTTGATTACCAGTTTCCTGTAGCTAGGGTAGCCATCCATTTAGCGCATGTACTCACATGGCCGTTAATTCCGTAGCTAAAGAACTCTTCTACTTTATCACCGAAAGCGGCCTTTAAAGCCTCAACATTTGCATAAGGAACCAACTTATCTTCCTTGCTGCTATAAAGTTTTATCTTATGGATAGGAGTCCATCCGGTAGTAAGGTCGTTTTTATCCAAACAAACAAGGAGCGCCTTAATAATATCGGAGTTAGCATCCATTCCTTCCTTGCTCATAAGAGAACTGATGAGAGTACTACCACCCAACGCCGCTTTTATTTTGTCGTTAATAGGAACAGACTTATAGTTCTTACTTTCCATCATTTCGTCTATTTCGCTCTTCACTTTCAGATATGCCTCGGAATAGAACTCTTCTTCCTTAATGGATGTGCCGTCCGCATGCTTCATAATATCCGGATAACAATAAAGCATTGACTTAATAGTCAGAACAATCGGGAACAGATACCCTTCGGCTTCGTTATTTTCTATCATCTTCTGGAGGGTAACTCTTGGGCTATAAGGTCCGGAGCAGCAATACGAATAAGCGAAATGCCATTTATCGGCGAAGTCGGTATGCGTATCAAAATACTTATGCACAGCCAAAGCATTTCCGGCTCCTTGCGAAGCGCCTATCACATACAGCTTCCAGTCGTCTTCCAACTTCTGATTCTTCTGTTTCGAGTTTTCGAATACAGCATAGCCAGCCTTTAAGGCATCGATAGAGTTTTGCGCAATCAAATCGTGTGCAAGGTAAGTCTGCTGAAGACTCTTGGTTTCTCCGAAACCTATATAGTCGGGCATGATAACCAGATTGTCGTTATAAATAGACATCATCAGGCTGGTGCTATTCGACGGCGCTTCGGCGTCACTCATAATGGTGTAATGCTCGCAAAGATAGATGTTGTCCGGATCCAACGGTATCTCGAACCAAGAACCGGGCACACCGAACGTACCCCATAACACCTTACCGGTAAGCCAAATAGGGCTTCCGTTTTGATCGACAGTACGATATCTGAAAGTTTTGTGGATAATCGTAGTCGCCAATCCGTTCATTCCGGACTCTTTAGCCGCTTCGTCTTCTTTCTCCCTTACTTTTCGGAGGAACTCTGTGCGAGCCGCCACCAAATCATCTTCATTGGCGTTGCTGCCTTCTTCATAGTTGAAGATTTTATCAGCGAACTTCTCGGCGGTCATCTCTTCCGTAGCCGTCACTTCTACTTCCACGTTGTCGCCATCTAGCGGGCTAGTGGTTTCTTTCGGTGCTTCCACATTGTCATCGTCGTTGCACGAAGTCAATGAAAGGCCGCCTAACATCAGCGCGGCCAACAATACGTAACTAAATTTGTTTCTTCTCATCTTGTTTTAATTATATAGTTAGTGTTAGTCTGTAACATAGTTTTTGTTTCCGAGCGAAGCGCCTTCCCGTATCAGTTGTTTCGAACAACGAACTCACTGGGCGTTACCGAATACATATTTCCGAAATAGGCTGCATTCTCCAAGTATACGTGCGATCCCAACGTATGGCGGTACAAGTATTCATACAGCTCCTTGTACGTTTGATTGGGGTTAGAGCCAAGCATATCCACCAGGTTATTCGAGAAGCGGTCGCTCATCCACGTACCCATTTCGGACGAATGGAAATCGGCGAATGAGGATTCGGTTCCGCTGGCGCTTGCGATGGCCAAGATTCCCGGGAACATATCAGCCTGTTGAGCCATATTCCGCGAGAAACACGGTTCGAGCAGCAGCAGCATCTTGCGGAAGTGGTTTTCATCGGACATTCGTTCCAAAGTGCGACGGAAAGCGACATCGGTAAATATGGTTCCCTTGCGCCAAACGAACCCGTTGTTTGACGCATTAAAGTCTTTCAGACATCCGTGACCGCTCCAGAAGAGAAGTACATTGGTCTCTCCGTCGCTATCCAACACTACGGGCAGATGTTTGCTCTGAACTCCCGTCAGGATGTTTTCGATATCGCCTACCGTCAGCGTGTCCGTATTGTAGTCTATCTTGACATCGGCGTAAAGATTGGGGCCATCGGAATGGCTACGGATTTCGCCCGGGTAAATGTTTTTCGAGTCGTTTACCAAGTCGTCGGCTATAATTAGGATGATATCGTCATCGCTCCAACCGTATCCTTTCAGCATTTGGTACATATTGAGCACATCGGCCTGATGGCGGTAGTTGTCCCAGCCGTTAGAACCTTGTATCAATACGGCCTTTTGTTTTTTGAGCGGCTCGTACACGAGGCTCACGTCTTTATCTACCAGAATGTTCATGGCCGTAGCTTTATGGTTCCACGCGGCAGAGATAGATGAAGTTCGGTTATTGCCGTCCGTACTGTAAAAGTCGATTGTCACAAACTTCTTGCCATACACCATCCAGTGCGCGTATGTACTCTCTACAAGGCTGGTACAAGCCTCGCTGTCGAAGCGGATAGGACCGCAAGCTCCTACCATCTTAACGATGCTAGAGCTCTGACGCATCATGAAAGACGCCGAGCTAAGACCCAAATCGCTCCAGATGGAATATGGATCCGTACCGTTAGAAGTAAGTTCACGTATCACTTCGTTGGTATCCGTACGCTTGGTATAGGCTTGCACGTAAGAAACAATTCCCGCCAGCAAGACCGCATCGTACACTTGCGCGTCGGAGCCGGAAGGAGTCACGCCGAAACGTTCTTCGTACGCCACCTGAAAACCGGTAGTGGGGTCGGCGTAGGGAGCCATTCCCTCCGCGCCCTCGGCCAAGTCGCCCAACTCCAACAGAGCGGCCGAAAAGGCTTGGTTCGTAAACAGCAAGCGCGGGGCGTCACTCTTATTCGCTTTGGCTTCTTTCCAGGCTTCCAGCACGGTCTTGGCTTCGTCCGTGGTTCGGGCGGCGCAGATTACGCACTCCGCATCGGAGCTGAACAACGCTTTTATTTTCTCGGCAAGGTCATTGCCTGTGTACTGCTTGATGTTGTCGCTTGGGAGCTCTAATCCCATTTCAACCGCGAAGAACGGAATCCATTCGTAGAACGTCTGACCGTATTCGTCATCGGGGGTAATCAGAGCCAGCTTTTTCGACATGTTCTCGACCGCGGTCAGCAGCAACGCCTCGCATTGGCTTACATCGGTCTCGCAAAGCGACCAGAGGAACGGGTCTTCGGCCTTGTCGCCCGACTTCGTTACGGCGTATCGGCGGATGACGCTTTCGCTGGAAGCGCTGGGCACGATGAGCGGCTTATGGGTTTCCTTGCAAGCCTTGGCCATCACGTTTACGTTCTTATTGCGAAGCGGCCCGATGATGAAAGCCAAGTCTGAACGCTTGGCCAACTGTACGGACAGCTTGTTCAGGTCTTCTTTGTCTTCGTCGTACCATTCCAGTTCCAGATGCGTCGCCAAGGTATCTCCAAAAGTAGAAATCAGACGAGTCTGCGCCTTGGCCATGTTTTCCAAAGCCCACTCCACCGTACTTTTTAACCGGGTTTGGTAATCACTGCTTTGGCTGATGGGCAACACAACGGCCACCTTGCTGGTAACTGTTCTGGCTTGTGGCACATGTACTACCACGTCGTCGCCTTGCTTACACGAAGTGGCAAAAAGCGACGAGAGAAAAAGCAAAGCCGCGATAGCGGGAAAGAACTTATTTATTTTTCGCATATTCTTTTTCCTTTTCTAATGAAACTTCATACAGGTCGTCTACGTCTTCTTGAGGCAACCACTCGTTGTATTGGTTGGACACGACAATCTTTGTGTATCCCGAATCAAATCCCAACACCTGATGTTGGGGATTCTTTTCCCCGTTTCCCCACTTTTCAATCCAGTCCTCTACAAACTTGTCGGTACATTTCACCACCGAAAACGGAAGAGCCTTAGAGAAGTTCTGCATGTCGGTATCCACTCCGAGAATGAGGAAGTCATTGGCGTCACGGGAATAACGGAGGAATCCTTGCGTGGTTCCGCCGCAAAGCGGGAAGAGCAAGACATTTTCGCCAGAGAAGTCCTTTACCGCAACTTGATACGCCGAATCGGCGTCGTCGAAGCCGCCCGAGGTATCGGAGAAATAGATATTCGATACCGGTTTGTCGCCATACGGGTCATCGCGGTCTATGCCGTCCGCTATGCCCGCAGTGAAGCCTTCGCGCATCTCCGCAATGCCTTCGTTGGTACGATTGGCGTTGGCAATGACCACCTTCGAGAATTCTCTTTCGAAAGAACGGCAAGCTATCCGGCCTGCCTGATAACAGACGCCGTACTGTCTGAAGCTGACGGTATTGACGGGAAGCGAGGTGTCTTGGGTTTCGAGAAGCAGCACTTGCGCCTTTTCGCCCACCTCGACAAGCAAATCTTCATACTTATGAAACAACGGTTCCAAGCCATCGTTGACAAACACCAGCAACGTCTTGTTTTCCGCATAGCGAAACGATGAAAAAAAGAGGGAAACAGTCAGGTCGGCCGTAGTCTCATCGTTGGGAATTTCCAGCAACGTGTAGTGCGCGCCTATCGAATTGCAGCCTCGCACAATGCCGCGATAAATGGCGTCTACGTAACCCAGGTCACCCAGCGAGCCTTCACGGCTTATAAAATAGACCATCGAACTTGTATCTTTCTCGAGCGTATCTACCACATAGGTGGTGTTTCCTTCTTTCGTGCACGCCGAAAGAACGGCGAAGAACGCCAGTAGCACCCCCAAGCACCACTGTTTCGGGATAAATGCGGTATGAATCTTATCTCTATACATTTTAACTATATTCTGCTGATTGACCGACAAATTTATGAAACCTATACAAAAAAAAAAAAAATCGAGGCATATTTTTTCCAAAATGCGGCGTCATAAATACAAAAGATTTCAGCGGGCTTTACATTTTAATGAGGGAACGCCGGTTCTTTTCGGGCTTTTTGTAAAGAAATAACACCGCCGAAAAACCGGCTAAGACGCCTCCGGTTTTCCGCGGCGAGAGACGAAAAATTCCTCGCCGGAGATTCACCAAAACGTCCCGAGAGAAAAAAAATCTCTCGCCGCAGAAAATAATTCTCTCGCCGGAGATTTTCGGGCTTTCTAACGCACTGATATTCCGAGCGATACAAAGACGTAAAATTCGTGCTCACAGCGTTTCTCCGGGGCAAGGGCGGAAGCGCAAAAACCTTCGGCTCCCTACACCTGTAAAGATATCAGGAAGAAGACCCCATAAAGTAAAAGGGAGGCATCCTCCGAAACGGAAGTGCCTCCCTGCGTCGTGCGCTATTTTGTGTTTGGTAGTGTTTGCCTATGTTTTATTCGGTTGTATCTTTTTCCAAGGTCATGCTCTTGACGAAGACTGAACCGTTTGCTGCGTTATTGTAATTGTACAATACGATGTTGAAGCCCGCTGCAAGTTCTTCATCGGTAGAATCATCGTAAGTTGTCAGCGAAGTCGATTTTCCTACGTTCCAAGCCTTTTCGGTATCGATATAGAAAGACTTCTCAATTCCGGCTTCGTCTATCTGATTGAAGGTAGTAACGTTTCTATTCCACTCGCCTTTAGTTGGGTTCAGCATTCGGAAGTATTTTGTATCAAGCCCGTTGGATATCGCGATACCGATGATTCCTTTGTTATTTCCTGTTATTGCTACAGCATCGGCCGATACCGAGATGGACACTTTGTAAAGACCCTTTTCCAACTGGCTGGTGCAGTGGTAACCCACACAAGAGTTGTTATAGCTTCCCTTGGCGGTAGCAAACAATTTCAGTGCACCGTCTTCTACCGAAGGAGTCGTTATCGCTGTTGTTCCGTTCTCGCGGTGATACCAATAGTTAGTGGTTCCCGTAGCGTTGTTCTCATTGGCCTTCCAACCAAGCATGTCGGTGAAAGAAGTAGCCGTAGCAACAGGCAGTGAGAACGAAGTAATGGTCGACGGGGTCGGGTCGGGGTCCGGGTCGGGAGTTGTACTGGCTTCAGCGGCCACCTGAATCTTGGCAATCTGCGCGTATCCGCCGTTCATGGCGATAACAGATACGTCCTGTGTATTGTCGGCCGTAGCGCGGCTATCAGCCGATTCGGTAGCTGCCGGGGCGGTTACCGTAACCTTGGCTACATCCGATTCGGCTTCGCCCACCGTTACAGTCCATCCATCAGGGGCGGTAGCCACTACGCTCTGCGCTCCCTTGATATGAAGGTCGAACTCTGCGCTCTTTCCCGCTTCCACTTTCTGTACGCCAGTGTATTGTTCATCGAAGTAGCAGAAGAAGTCTTTCACAATGGGTACGGCCAGCTTGGTACCGTCTTGCAGCTCGATGCTCAATTCGCTGTCGGTAGCCGATACACTCTTAAAGAACTTGTCGGACGAAACTGTGCCGTCGGCCTTGGCCAAAACGGAGTTGCCGTTTACATCGAGTACCCGAGTGTAAGTAGTTCCGTCGGTAGACACCTCCCAATATCCCTCTTCGCTGATGCGGAACGATGGGGTCAAACCGTCTTCACCTTTGGCTTTCACGGCATTGCCGCCTACCTTGATTTGTGTAAACGTGGCGCCGCCGTCGTAGCTCACTTGCCAGTAACCGTCGGCATCGATGCCAATCTGCGGAACTTGTCCGGTAGTAGAAGTGGCTTCCATCAGCTTCAGCGTTATGCCTCCGCTAAGCGTCACGGTATAAGTGCCGTTCGTAAGGTCGTGCGACAGACTGGACACCGTAACGCCTCCCTTAGACAGGGCGGAAATGCTCTTGATATTGTTGTTCAGTTCGGTCACCTGCGTTTCGAGTGCCGAGACACGGTCTTTCAGACTGTTGATGTCCGACTTCAAATCGTCGGTGTTGGTACATGCCGCAAAGGCTATTACCAACAGGCTGCATATAATGCTATAGAATGTTTTCATTGTTCTGTTTTCTTTGAAAGGTTTGTTATTTCAGTGAATTGAGCCATGCCGGCACTGCGCCCAAACGCTGCTTCAGCTGCGCCTCGTAGAGCGAATAAGGTTCTACGGCTGTGCCCTGACTTTCGTTGAGCTTCATTTGCGTTTCATCGAAAGTGATGGCTTGTCCGTGGAAGCCCACCACCGTAGGCGGCAACAGTTTCCACCATGCGCTGGCGCTATCCCACCACACGAACTTGTTTCCCCAGGCAGCGTCGTAGCCAACCTTGGTAGCGTTCATGTTCCAAATAACCAAGTCGGCCAGGTGGTTCGGCATCTGATACTGGTCTCCTCCTTGTCGCCAAGGGATGAAAGCCCCCTCGCAACGGTCTATCAGAGTGGCGCGGGGTTGGGTAGCGTGCGACTCAAAGCAAGCGTCTTTTCCCCACGTAACATTCCAAATCACGGCGCCGATGCTCTGCTTCGATACGCCGCAAGCGTGATACTGTCCGGCACCCGTGATAAGCTCACTGCCTATCGTTCCGCTGCTGGTAATGGCTTCGTAGCCGTCGCTCTCATCGATAACCTTACCGATGAACACGCGCGAAGACGCCTGCGAGCGGATGGCCGAGTGTCCGCGGTTTCCGCCGATGTGCACATCGTACACCGAAACGTTGGCGCTGTTCACGATAGACGAACATTCGCTCACGCTCTCGAAGTTTACGCGACGCATCCACGAGTTGGTGAGGCGAATCAAGTCGATGGGTTTGTAGGCGCCGTCGTCGGCTGCGCTGGCGTGGTGGGCGAAATCGGCTTTCGCGTTTCCCTTGAATGTCATGTCTTCCACGCCCACGTTCTCGTAGTGCGGATATTTCATCACCGTCCAGTTCCATTTCGACTCAACGGCGTGCATCAGCGGTTCCTCGAATGTAACAACGTTTCCGCTAACGCTCTTTACCTGATGGTAATCGTACACCGTAACGCCCTCGTTCTGAATGTTAGTCATCAGCGAGGTAGCGGTGTACGGGCTAAGCTCCTGCTTCACCAGCTCGGAAGCGTTGTTCTTCAGCTGCAGGCAAACCCAGTCGCCCACGTTAATGCCGCTGGTCGACGCTACGGTCACGGCGAACGTACCCTTGGCGGCGTCGGCCGTAACCTGAGTCAGCTCAGACAGTCCGCTGTTGTGCTTCAGCTCCAACATGGTAGGGCAACTATACAGCTGCGTCGGGTCTTTCGGTTCGTTGGCCTTATCCATCTTGATAACGGTCTTATCGCGTCCGGCGCCTTTCAGCACCAAGTTGCTCATGGTCATGCGGACAGTCTTGTTCGCTCCGTCTTCTTCTCCCTGCAAGATGAACTCACCTTCGGGAAAGTATATAATGGCGTTAGCCGGACTGTTCAAGTAATATCGGTCGGCATCGGAGTCCGTTCCCTTAATGGCTCCCATCGCCTGAAGCACCTTGATAAGGGCTTCGCGGTCGGACTTGCCGTCGTTAGGCACAGCACCGTAATCGGTGATATCGTACACCTTATAGCCCAACGTGTTGACATCGGGCGGAGCTACTTCGCCGTGCTTATAGCCGGCATACGAAAAGTCCAACAGCACATTGTCGGAATTCTTTAGCACAAAGTTCTTCCACGCCTGACACGAAGCGGCGTCGTAAGCCGAAACCGACACGTTCAGCGTGGTGGTACGGATGTAGTTCTTAGGCGAAGTAATGATGATGTTTATAGCAGCCGTTTCCTTTTCTCCGCTCACCTGTGCGGGAGCCGTAACGGAAAGTTCGGTTTCTGAAAGCACCACTTTCCATCCGTTGGGAGCCTGTACGGTAGCAGCCTGCACTTCGTTCTGCTCTACTTGCCAGGTCTTGGTCTCTCCAAGCAGGAAAGCCTGTTCGCCTTCGGCCTCTTTGATATTCAAATAAAACGAGGTGATTACCGGGAAGGTAAGTTCTTGTCCGGTAGCGTTCAGCACCACCGTAAGTTGTTGGTTGGTCTTGTCGTAAGTCACGTCACGGAACACCGAGTTTGCGCCTTGGCCTCCCAAAGCGGAAACGTCCTGTCCGTTTTGCTGCAGGTTGGTATAAGTTTTACCGCCATCGTAGCTTACTTGCCAGCATCCTTCGGCACTGACACGCAACATCGGCGACTTGATGTCTTCGCCATCCGCATTTACGGGATAAGCCTTTATCGGATTTCCACTAGCGTCGGTCATCACCGTGTAAGTTTTCCCACCGTCTACGCTATAAGCCCAACACTGGTCCGCATTGATGTTAACCAACGGAAACAACGCGTTGACCGACTGCGCCTTGACAAAACTACATACACTTCCATCGCTGAACTCCACTTTCCACGATCCGTCTTCCTCCGTAACGCCCACAATGGCCAAGCTGGAAGACAAACGCTGCAAGCCCTCGATGGTAGCATTCATCTGCTTTACCGATTGTTCGAGCGCACTGACCCTCTCGGCCAGCGAGTCGGCGTCCTTCCGCAGGTCGTCCACCTCGTTACAGGCAGGCACCGAAAGCGTACCGAATCCCAAACAACACAGAAGCAGCAGACGATTAATTCTCATGCCTTTCATACATTGTTATTTTTAAAAGTTTACACTTAAGATTGCTCACAAACGCAAAGGAAAAGAAATCCCCCCTTCTTGTATGGATAAAATCATACAAAAAGGGGGAACTTATTATCCAAAACACGGCCACGAGGGCGCGTTCTTACTTTATCTTCAGCTGGTCGAAACCTTTTCCGTACACGCCTACCACATTGCTCTGCGAGATAAACGCATCGGGGTCGATGTCTTTTATCAACCGGAATACATCTTCCGACTGACTCTTCTTGGCCAGTACCACCACGACCTTAATGTCTTGTTTGCTATACCAACCCTTTCCGTCGAGCAACGTAACGCCCCGATTGATTTTGGTGGAAACGCCTTGGGCTATTTCATCGTACTTCTTGGAAAAAATCAGGAACTGAACCGACTGCCGATTGCTGTTGATTACGTAATCTATCACGATGCTCATGATAAACAGCACGCAGAAGCCGAACAACACCCGTCGCCAATCGTGGAAAATGAAATAGCACGACGAGATGATGATAATGTCGAGATACATCATCATGCGCCCTAAAGACACGTCTCTGTACTTATTCACAATCCACGCGATAATATCCGTTCCGCCCGTACTGCCATTGGCTGAGAAAACCAGCCCGATGCCCAAGCCAATCATTCCCGCTCCGATGACACAAGCCATAAAGTCCTGCCCTTCGCCCAGCAATCGGGGCAAATTTCCATCGGCATCCTTCAGGATGGTCTGGAAGAGCCAAAGCAAAAACGTCAGCATAAAGATGCCATAAACAGTCTTCACACTAAAGCGCGGTCCCAATATCTTCAGGGCAAAGCCTAAGAAGACGGCATTGATGATGAAGTAAGAAACCTGAATCTCTATGCCGGTAGCGTAATAAATGATGGCCGCGATACCTGTCACCCCTCCCGTCGTAATCTGATAGGGAAGCAGAAACATGGCCCAAGCCAAAGCGTAGGAAGCCAACCCCACCGTTATGGTGAAGTAGTCTTTCGCTCCGCGTTCGATGTTCTTCTTAAATATGGAATCCATATATACCTTATAATACTACGTTCACAATCTTCTTCGGTACGATAATGACCTTCTTCGGAGTACGACCCTCTATCCACTTTTGGCTTTGCTCCTCGCTCATTACGGCAGCCTGAATGGTATCATTGTCGGCATCGGCCGGGAACTCCATCGTAAAGCGTGCCTTTCCGTTGAACGAAATGGTGTATTTCACACTGTCTTCTACCAAGTACTTCTCATCGAAAGCAGGCCATTGCGCATCGCATACCGTGGTATCGTGTCCCAAAGCCTCCCAAAGCTCTTCGGCCAAATGTGGAGCGAAAGGTGCAAGCAGTACTACCAGCTGGCTGAGAACTTCCTTATTGCGGCACTTCTGCTGGGTAAGTTCGTTTACACAAATCATAAACGCGCTTATCGAAGTGTTGTAAGAGAAGGTTTCAATATCGCCCGTCACTTTCTTTATCAGTTTATGGATGGACTTGAGTGAATCCTTAGACGCTTCGCCTTCTTCGGGAAGGAACTGTCCGTCGCGTGAATAGAACAGATTCCAGAGTTTACGCAAGAAACGGTGTACGCCGTCGATACCGTTGGTATCCCAAGGCTTAGACTGTTCTACCGGTCCCAAGAACATTTCGTACATGCGTAGGGTGTCGGCGCCATACTTGTCCACAATCATATCGGGGTTCACCACGTTAAACATGGATTTGCTCATCTTCTCTACAGCCCATCCGCACACGTATTTGCCGTCTTCCAACACGAACTCGGCATTCTGGTATTCGGGACGCCAGCTCTTGAACGCTTCCACATCGAGAATATCGTTCGAAACGATGTTTACGTCTACGTGAATCGGAGTGACTTCGTATTGGTCTTTCAGTCCCAACGACACGAATGTGTTTGTATCCTTTATACGGTAAACGAAATTGCTTCGTCCCTGAATCATTCCCTGATTAACCAGTTTTTGGAACGGCTCTTCCTTTACACTCACTCCGAGGTCGAACAAGAACTTATTCCAAAAGCGAGAATAGATAAGGTGACCGGTAGCATGTTCGGTTCCACCCACGTAGAGGTCAACGTTCTGCCAGTAGTGGTCAGCCTTTTCGGAAACCAAAGCTTTATCATTGCGCGAATCCATGTAGCGCAGGTAATAGGCACTCGATCCGGCAAAGCCAGGCATCGTATTCAGCTCCAACGGGAATACGGAAACGTTGTCTATCTTAGAGTTTTCCACCACTTCGCCTTTGGTTACGTCCCAAGCCCAGCGAGTAGCGTGTCCCAATGGTGGCTCGCCGCTCTCGGTCGGCAAGAACTTGGCCACTTCGGGCAATTCCAACGGCAACTTGCTCTCGTCTATCATGTAAGGCATTCCGTCTTTATAATATACGGGGAACGGTTCGCCCCAATAACGCTGGCGCGAGAAGATGGCATCGCGCAAACGGTAGTTTACCTTTACACGTCCCAGATGATGTTCCTTTACATATTTCTTGGTTGCAGCAATCGCTTCCTTGATGGTAAGTCCGTTCAATACGAGGTCGCAGTAAGGAGTCGCTCCCGCCTTCGGCGAGTTGCAAACGATACCTTCTTTTGCATCGAAGCTTTCTTCGCTCACGTCGCAACCTTCTACCAGCGGAACGATGGGCAGATTAAAGTGTTTGGCGAAAGCGTAGTCGCGGCTATCGTGAGCAGGCACGGCCATGATGGCTCCCGTACCGTAACCAGCCAAGACATAATCGCTAATCCATACCGGAACGGCATCGCCCGTAAACGGATTGACGGCGTACGAACCGCTGAATACTCCCGTCACACGACGGTCGGCGATACGTTCGCGCTCGGTACGCTTCTTGGTACGATCCAGATAAGCCTCAACCTCGGTTCTCTGAGCGTCGGTAGTAAGTTGCGGCACAAGTTCGCTTTCCGGGGCAAGCACCATAAACGTTACACCGAACATGGTATCGGCTCGCGTGGTGAATATTGTAAATTCCAAATCGCTGTCTTTAACTTTGAAGCGAACTTCCGTACCTTCGGAGCGGCCAATCCAGTTGCGTTGGGTTTCTTTCAGCGAATCTGTCCAATCCACTGTATCCAGTCCATCGAGCAGACGCTGCGCATATGCGCTCACGCGTAAGCACCACTGGCGCATCTTCTTCTGAACCACCGGATAGCCTCCGCGCACAGAGACACCGTCTACTACCTCGTCGTTGGCCAACACGGTACCCAATTCGGGACACCAGTTTACCATTGTTTCGCCCAGATAAGCGATGCGATAGTTCATCAGAACCTGTTGTTGTTCCTTTTCGCTCATCGCTTTCCACTCATCCGCAGTAAAAGAGAGTTCTTCGGTTTGAGCCAAGTCTTCGGTCTCGGCACTGCCTTTCTCCTCGAAATGGGCAATCAGTTGTTCGATGGGCAGAGCCTTCTGGCATTTCTTGCAATAGAAGCTGCCGAACATCTTCTGGAAAGCCCACTGTGTCCAATGGTAATAACCAGGGTCGCAGGTACGCACCTCGCGATCCCAATCGAAAGAGAATCCTATCTTGTCCAACTGTTCGCGGTAGCGGTTGATGTTGTTCACGGTAGTGATGGCAGGATGTTGTCCGGTCTGGATAGCGTACTGTTCGGCTGGAAGTCCATAAGCATCGTATCCCATGGGGTTCAACACGTTGAAGCCATTCAAACGTTTGTAGCGCGCGTAAATATCGCTGGCGATGTAGCCCAAAGGATGTCCCACGTGCAGACCTGCCCCAGACGGATAGGGGAACATGTTAAGTACATAGTACTTTTTCTTCGATTCGTCCTCGGTTACCTTGTAAGTCTTGTTGTCGACCCACCGTTGTTGCCACTTCTTTTCTATCTCTCTGAAATTGTATTCCATTGTGACTGATATATTTTTTGATTTTTCGTTTCTATACACGTCTCTTTGCGCGGCAAAGATAGTGAAAATAAAGTAAGTAAAGATGAAAAAGAGGGGCACATTTGAGCAGAGCCGTATACAGAACCGGTACAATAGCAACGCAGCCTGATGTCTTTCCAACACCAGGCTGCGGTTTTACGGGGATGATTCAGTTTATTTCGCTTTGGAAACAGTATGCAAGACGTTACCTTTCTTGTCTATCATATAAAGTTTGAGTTGCTTCTTGCTAGCGGCTATCACCGAGAAGCCCGGTTCGCCGGAACAGAATACGGTGCCGTCAATGGGTTTCACCTTACGCGACAGCGAAGCCGAGGAATTGACTACATAGTCTATGGGGTCGCCTTTCATCCGTATGTGCTGAAAGTCGTGTATGTGTCCGCAGGCATACAGAGCAACATTCTTATACTTGTGCAAGATGGGCATTACCTTTTTCTGCATGTCGGTACGTTCGCTTTCGTCTTTCGGCGTATCGGCGTAAACCGGATGGTGACCTATCACGATAACCCAGTCCTCCTTGGCTTGACTCAACGTACGGTCGAGCCAGTCCAACTGCTTCTGTTCGTCTTGCTTCACCGCGTCGGGATATGTCTCGCTGTCCTCACGATAGCGGTCTATCAGCGGCGTAGTGTCTATCATCACGACGCGTAAGCTGACGTTCTTCTTGTTGAACACACGGGTGTAATAACGGTCGGGCATCATCCAGCGTCGACTCACCGTTCCATACTGAAGCACGGCTTGAGTATTCCCCCGATATTCGTGGTTCCCGAGGATGGGGAACCAGTCTATCATCAGTTCCGGATGAGAGTAGACCTGTTCGTAATTGGAAGTCCACAAGGGGTCAGACAGAGAGGCCACCCCGTTGAAGTGATGGATGTCGCCTGCAGCAATGACCGCTTTCGGTCCGATGGTTTCGGCCATGACTCCCATTAGCTCGGCTATGGGCTTTTGGTCGTAATATCCGTTTCGGCCAAGGTCGTTGGCAAGGTACAGGTTGATGTCGCCTTTGAGCGCCGCCCATTGTTCGGCAGTCTGCGCCTGAGCGTAAGTAGACCACAGTGTCATGACGGCCATGACAAGGGCTACAAGCATGTTGCTTTTACTTATTGTTTTCATCATCGTTTGGTTTTAATTCAGAAGTTAACTTTCACACCGGCATTCACCTTAACGCCGTAGTATTCCACCTGCATGGTGCGGTTCTTTTCGCCTTGATAGTAGCGCAAGGGCTGGTTAAGCAAATTGGTGGCGTTGGCATACACGGTGAACTTTGTCTGCTTGCCCCATGTATAGCTGGCGTTCAGGTCGAGGTAGTTTACCTTATCGTAGTAGCGGTCCAGCTGGCGGCTGGTACTCATTTGGTCAATGAAGTCTGAAGCAAAGTTGTAAGACAATCGGATATTGAGTCCCTTCTTTTCGTAGAAGAGCGAAGCGTTGGCCGTATGTTCGGGCGAGCCTGCTACTTTCACGTCATCGCCGGCCTGGATGTTCAGGCGGTCGTTGAAGTTGCGGGTGGTACTGTGCGTATAAGTATAGTTACCATAGAATCCGATGCACTTCAAGGCTGGAGCGATGAATCCGAAGTCGCGCTGATAAGCCGCTTCCACCCCAAACACACGGGCGTCGTAAGCGTTGATGTTTTGCGTTACCTCCCAACTTTCGTTCGCCAAGTCGCCGGTCAATCCGAGGTCACTGCCCAGATATTTGTTCGAAGACCACTCGATGTTCACGTTCTTGATGTCTTTATAGAAAAGCCCGAAGCTGACCATGCCGACGCTCTTGAAGTAGTAATCGGCCGAGAGGTCTACGTTGATGGCCTTTGCCGGTTTGGTATTCGGGTCGCCGATGGTAGCGGTGTAGTCGGCCGTATTGAAGCACTTGTTGGCTATCAAGGCCGAATACTTGGGACGGGAAATGGTCTTGGTGACCGAAGCGCGAAGATTACCGTCCTTACAGAACTTGTACTTCAGCAGCAAGCTGGGCAACAAGTCGGTGTAATGACTCTTATAGTCGCCCGTAGGCTGCATAACGGCTTTGTCGTCGCTGTCTATGCTTACGTTATAACCGCTTGTCTTCAAGTCGGTGCGTTCTACACGCAGTCCGGCGGTAAGCGAGAGGCGCTTGCCCAGCTGCTGGTCGAAACGCAAGTAACCTGCGGTGATTTGCTCGCGAATCTTGTAGTTTCCGGCCTCCTCTTCCAGGTTCTCCGTTCCGGTGTATTTACTGAAATCGATGTTTCCCAACGTTTCTTTGGTGATGAATGACGTACCGGAAGGATACTGGCTACCGGGCATAAAGCCGTTGCGTATTTGTGCCGACGTAAGGGTTTTCCAGTTGCTTCCCAACACCTCTTCGGCATCGTAATCGAAGAAAGTGCGGTTACGCTCCTTGTCTTTTTCTACATACTTCAAGCCCCATTTCAACTTGTTTCCGTAAAGTCCGTTCGTCAGCGGCAATACGAAGTTCAAACGTCCTTTCCATTCGTTTTCTGCGATGCTTTGGTCACTGTTTGTCAAATCGCCCAGCTTCCATTTGCCTTCGTCCAGCGTAGGCAACGTTCCACCGTAATAAGGTTGTTTCTCGTTTACGTCTTTAAAATCGGCCGCCAAGTCTGTTCCTTTCAGCTGATAAGTGGCGTAACGTTCGTTCGGGCGGTCTTCAGTAGCGCGCGAGTAGCTTCCTGCCCAGTCTACCTTCAGACGACCGAAACTGTGCTCGCCGCCCAAGGTGAAGTCCATGGTCTGTTGCAGTTCCAGACGGGCGTTTTTATGATTGGACGAACCGGCTTTGGTCTGCATTACAACCGACTGCTTGCTGGCTTTCCCGTTCATTTTCTTATACGATACGCGATAACGGTTTTCCCAGTCGTTGCGGCGGTTATAGATGCCTTTAAACGTTATCTTGTGCTGCGGGTTAAACAGATAATCGAGCGCCAGCGAGTAGCTTTGACGTTCGCGGGTTACATAATACTGTCGCACCTGGGCCTCTTTCAGCGTCAGGCTTTTGTCATCGTTTTCTACGTATTCAAATTCAGTATTGTCGGAGCCTGCCGGAGCGTATTGGTAAGACGCTGAAAGCATCACCCCCAGTTTGTTGTCGAAGAAGCGGTTTCCAAGCGTAGCTCCCAGTTCCCATGTAGGTTTCTGGCTAATCCAGGAATATCCGCTACCCACGTTAAAATTGAGCACGCGGTGGTTGGGCGTATCTTTGGTTACCAAGTTTATTTCACCGCCTATGGCATCGCCGTCCATATCGCTGGTCACCACCTTGTTCAGCTCGATGGTTTGTATCATATCCGAAGGAATCAAGTCGAGCTGCACGTTTCGGGTGTCTCCTTCGGCCGAAGGGATTCGGTTACCGTTCACCGTGACCGAGGTCAGGTCGGCCGAGGTGCCTCGCACTTGTCCGAATCGGGCTTCGCCCTGGTCGTACTGCACGTTTACTCCATTGATACGTTTCAAGGCATCGCCGATATTGGAATCGGGGAACTTTCCCACTTGGTCGGCCGATACCACGTTGGCCACGCCCATTGTTTCTTTCTGCAATTGCAAAGCCTTGCGCTGTCCGTAGAACGCTCCCGTTACTACCACTTCGCTGAGTTCCGCACCGGCTTTTAACTCTACGTTTTGCTCTACTGCCTTTCCGTTGATTTTCACGGTAATGACCTTTGGCTCGTAGCCTACGTACGAAATCTTCATCTTGTATGTACCGGGTTTCAGGTTAGAAAGCGTGTAAACGCCATTCATGTCGCTGGTTACCCCCGTATGCAAGTCTTCAATCTGAATACTGGCCCCTGGCAGCGTTTGGTGATCGGAATCAGTTACTTTTCCACGGATGATGCCGGTTTCCGCCGCTTCATTCACCCCTGCTGTGGCTGTAAGGGCTGCAAGAGAGAGAGCCACAAACGAACCGAAAAATCTTCTTTTCATCATGTTTTGCAAAATATATTATCTGGGTGCAAAGGTGGGGAGTTGATGTTACAGAGTTTTTGCAGCCATATAAAATTGAGACTACAAAGCAGGCGGAAAGGCATTGTAACAGAGGGGCAAAAAACGTCCCGAGAGAATAAAAATCTCCGGCGAGAGATTTTTAATTCGTCCCGAGGAATTTTTAAAACGTCTCGAGAGATTTTAAAAACGTCGGGACGTTTTTTTGAGACCGCCGTTGGGGCGCGAAATTTACATAAGAAGCCCCTTGAAAAAACTTCCAAGGGGCTTCTTACAGTTGGACTACCAAGATTCGAACTTGGACAAACAGAACCAAAACCTGTTGTGCTGCCATTACACCATAGTCCAAACTATTGCAGTTCTTCCGAAATGCGGTGCAAAGATAAGGCTTTTCACTCATACGTTCCAAACAAAACACCAACTTTTTTTCTCGGCGTTGAAACGTCTCTGTCCCGGTTCTGTGTCTATGATATCAACGTGTTACCACTGGTAAATGCGGCACTTGTACACATTCGTTCCAAATTTGTCGAACGGAACAGAAAGAACCTTTACGGCATCGTTCGAACCGATATGCATTTCTTTGATATGGAAAGTCCACCACGAATCCTCGGCTATCGTTGTCCAGATAACGCCCGAATCCTTGTTGTAGTTTACCGACTTCACATCCGTCTCGCCATGGAACTGAGTCACTTCGGTAAAGGTCAAGTCGTCTAAGTGAAGGATGTACGCATTGTTTCCGGCGCAGAGCAGTTCATCGTTCGAGATGATGGTCAAGTCGTGCAGCCCGCTTTTCGGAGTAGTAATGACCCGTTCCGTCTTCAACTGAGGCGCATCCGTATTCCAGTCTTGCAGCGAATATTCTATCAGGTTATCCTCTCCGATGGCGTAAAGGCGCTGACGCGATTCAATCCACTGCACACCATGAGCCGATGTTAGGGCAGTTTGGAATTTCACTACATCGGGTTCGTTCGTGTTGAAGACCAATAGCGAATTGCAACGCTCGTTTGCTCCGGTAGAACAAGCCACAACAATCCGTCCGTTGGGAAGCCATTCGGCCGAGTGGGCGTTGTTTCCACGGGCGTAGAACAGGCACTTCTGTGTATCCCGTTCGATGAGCGCGCATCCGCCAGTAGACGATGACGAGGTTACCAATATCTTGCTGCCGTTGTCTACCGACTTGGCGTCATCGCAGTGTACAAACATGCCGATATGCGAGGCGGGGATATCCGATTTAGACGAATCCCAATGCCACAACACATCCAGCTGGTCATCGGTCGAATTGTCGGCGTTGATGATATACACGTTGGTGCTTCCTACAAAGGCCAACTCGGTATAACCGAACTTACCCGAAACGGGATTGATAGTTCCCTGAGCAAACGTCACTGCGTTCGGAAAAGAAAGCGAATTGCTTTTACCCGTTTCATCGGTCACCGTTACCGTGTATCCCTTTTCCAGAGAAGCCGGAACCATCGCCACGTACACATTCATCCCATCCGACAACGAGACGGGACTATCGTATGAAACCTCGCACTTCGTATCGGTGCCGGTCACGGCCATAGTCTTCATATCTACGGTGGCGGTTCCTCCTATCAGCTCACCGTTGTTTCCGCAAAAAGAGACCTTCGCCAGCTTATGCGGGTCGGAAGCGGACGAAGCCGGAATGTGAATGCGGGCAATGGCCAACACCGGATTCAGGGTAGCCTTGGGAGCCGAAGTCGTATTGTTTACATACGAGCCCTTATACAATGCCGCGCAATACTGGGTCAACTCTCCGCTTTGCGCCGTCAAATCGAAGCTAAGCTTCCCGTCGGAAAACGAAGCAGTTTCGGCATACGGATAGAAAAAGCAATATTGCTTTTCCGCATTGTCGGTAGGTACGGGGAAAGTAAACGGCAAAGTCGCTTCGGTGGTGTTTATCGTGTTTGCCTCCAAACGGTCGGCGCAACCCGAAACAAACAGGCCGCACTTCTCGTTGCTCGTCCAGGGCGAAGTGACTTTGCTTCCGTCGGTGGCCGTATAGGCCACCTTCGAAAGTTTGAATATGCTCGCCGACAGGTTCGGCGTATTATCGCTGTCATTGCAAGAACCGAAACAACTTGCAATAGCCAGCAGCGTTGTATATAATAAGGTAAGTTTCTTCATTTCGTTCTCTTTGTTTTAGTTTATTTCAAACAACTTGTTCCACAAATATCACCGCCTCGGGAACTCCAGGATGCCGCGCGGTTTGCTCCGATGTATGCGCCAAACAGTTTACCGTAAACCGTCTTGCTTCCGATAGTTCCGCCAAACACGGCCTTGTCGCAGATATTGACTGCACTCATGAATCCGCTGCTTGTAGCCACGCCCCACGAGGTGACAACCTTTCCGTTCGCATCCAGTTGGTAAAGCGTTCCGTCATTGGCGCCAATGTAAACATATCCTTGGGCATCGATGGCCGGATGACAATAATTGAAGGCGTTTTTCAGCCCAATCGTGAACGACCATTTCTTGGTCATGTCCGGGTTGATGCCAAACACAGCCTCCACCGCATCGTTCGAAGCGGTTTTCATTCCGCACACAACTGTTCCGTCGGGAGCTACCGCCGGGCAGTAAATGTCGTTTGTCATCGCCGGGTCGAGGAAGTTCTTTTGCTCATGCGTAGCCAAGTCGACCGAATAAACGCCGTTGCCTTTCGTACCGTAATAAATAGTCTTCTTGTTCGGACTAACGGCGAATCCGGTAATCTCGGTCATCGCATTCGATTCGATGGTTTCACTTTCCTTTATCTGTCCGCCTGTAGTGAGGAAGAAAATGTTGGTTTTTGTCCCCACGATTATTTCGGCTGCCCCATCACCCGTACGGGTTGTTCCCGATTCGTTGACAAGAACCCCACCGTTGGCGCCCGACAAAGTCACGCTCCACTTCACGCTTCCGTCGGAAGCCGATATGGCAAACATCTTACTGCTTGAATCAAGCACATATATCGTTCCATCCGATCCGATGGCCGGATAACTCTTGTTCAGCGCCTTCATCTGCGTACACTTCCACTTCAGTGTTCCGTCAGGGTTCACCGCATAAAACTCACCGGCTACCGACGTTCCGTAGTAAACTACGCCCGAATTAGGGTCGACTATCGGCGCACAACCGTAAGCGGCGCTCGAAGCCGAGCCGGTGAATCCCCACTTGCGAGTACTGGTAGCAATGTCGTATGCGTAAACTCCGGCAGGCGCACGGAACGTAACCGCATACACGGTCTTACCGTCGGGCGAGAATACCGGGCACTGTCCCTTGAAACCGTTATAGTCTCCACTCTTCACAGCGAAATCGTCCGTACAGAAATACGTGTCGCGTACGTTCAACTCAATATCTACGCTGATGTCACTGCCATCGACCAGTGTCACGTTCAACTTCGTGACATGAGCGCCCGATGTCAGATAGCGGTGCGTGGCTTTTGTGTCGGAAGCCGAAGCTCCGTCATCGAATTGCCATACCGTTTGAGTGGCCTCTACCTGTGCATCCAGTTCGTAAGAAACCTCTGCGCCCAGCCCCGGAGTGGTGGTGCTTACCTTATAAAGCGGACCGGTAGCCGGCATGCCTTTCACTACCGATGGCTTCGAGTCGCCATTGGGATAGTGAGCCACAAACGTAAACGTGTAGTTCTTGTAGTTAGTCAGTCCATCGATGGTGACAGTTGTTTCGTCGGCCAACACTTCTACGGTCTTCACCTCTTCTTCTTTCAGACTGCAGGCGATGGTATAACCCGTTACATTATCAGCCGGCTTTTCCCACGAAAGGACGATGGCCGTATTCTCAGCTTCTGCAGTCATGTTGGCTACTGCGATACGCGACGTTACGGGAGTGCAACTCACTGACACCTGCCCCGACTTGACGTTCCCGTCGTATATCGCCTGAATGTTGAACGTGTATTTTTGGTCGTTCTCCAAACCCTTTACTGTGTAATGGGTATCTGTTATGGTTACCTCATCGGCATCGCCCCACGAGAGGCGATATGCCTCGGGAGAGAAATTGTCGTAAGGTTCCCATGATAAGGTAACCTGTTCATCGCCGGCCACGGCCTGAAGGTTCTTAATCTGCGCCCGGTTATAATCGGCCGATGGAAGATGCAAATCGTTACATCCAGCCCAAACAACCGTTGCGAGTAAATATAAAAGAATAGACAGTTTTTTCATTTTCTTCATCTTGAATTGTTTTAATATCCGGGATTTTGCCAAAGCACGGACGAGTTTCCTACTATTTCTATTTGGTCGTTCGGTATCGGCATAACCAAGTTATGATTATCGATGGTATATCCCAAACTTGTGAAGTAATCCACAGCGTATCCCATCCGCACCAAATCGAACCAACGTAGGCCTTCGTAAGCGAACTCGCGCTGACGCTCGTCCAACACTTCCTTACGAATCTGTTCCTTGGTCTGGGCATCGGCTGTAGTAAGCGTAGTTATACCGGCGCGTTGGCGTGTACGGTTTATATAAGGTAGCGCATCCGAGCCACGGCCTTGCTCGTTCAGAGCCTCAGCATACATTAGCACGACATCGGCATAACGCAATAGCGGAAAATCGTTTCCGGTTACGGTCGTGTTTGTAGCGTCGTAAGTGTCGTACCATTTGTTCAGCTCGTAATTATTTCCGGTCGACATTTTTGTCCATCCCAACAGTTGCGCCCGATTGTCGTTACTGTCATAGCAACTGGTGAGCTGCACGGTAGGATTTGTAGCCGTAGCCGGATTGGTCGTCGTATACCAAGCGCCGTGTCCCAGGTTGGCCGCTTTGTTATACCTTACCGCCAGAATAATTTCCTTGTTCTGCTTGTTGGAAACATTGAACACATCGGCCGTAGTAGCCAACATACCGAAATGCGTATTCTCCATAGCGTTGGCAAGCGCCTTTTCGGCTACATCATATTTCTTGAACGTCAGAGCCACACGTCCCAACAGGGCATTGGCGGCGCAGTTAGTGGCACGTCCAGTCTCTTCGCCCGTGTACGAATCGGGTAAGAGCGAAGCGGCGGTCTGTAAGTCGCTTGCCAAAAACTCGTACATTGCATCTTCGGTGCAACGGGGCACGGCCGCTGCATCGCTCGGACTGAGCACGGTAGTCACAATAGGCACTACGCCAAACACGCGATAAAGATTGAAATGAAACCAAGCGCGCAGAAAAAGCGCTTCGCCCCGATACTGACCGGTCTTCTCAAAGCTGACACCGTCTATATGGTCGAGCACCGCATTGCAACGGTAAATGGCGTTATACTCGGTCTTCCACAAATCGGCCAATATGGTGTTTGTGGAAATGTCTTCAAAGTGATCCAAATCGTATCTGGACTGGGTCGACACGGCCACGGCATCCAAATTATTGCTATCGCCACGGTATTCTATTTCGGTTAAGAAGAAAGACACCTCGCTCTTCAGCTTCTGGTAACAGGCGTTTATGGCCATGTCGAAATCGTTTTGGGTTTGATAGAAGTTCTTCGAGACGATTTGGTTACTGGGCACCTGATTGTCGAAGAAAGAATCGGAGCAAGCCGAAAGTCCCAAGGCAAAGGCCAATAATATATATTTATTCATGATGATACGGGTATTAGAGTTTGAAATTCAATCCGAACTGGAATGTCTTCGACAATGGATATGAGCAGTAATCCTCACCGGGACGCAGTGCATCGGTCGACCGCTTGTTTACCTCGGGATTATAACCGGTATAGGCTGTCCACGTAAAGAGATTGGTTCCCTGAACGTAGATGCGCAGGTCGCGGATGCCGATGCGATTCATCCACTTGTTGGGGAACGTGTATCCCAAGCAGAGGTTTTGCAGACGCAGGTACGACCCGTCCTCTATGTGGAAAGAGGAAGTAGACGCTCCGTTGCGTCCGGTAGACTTGCGGTTTCCGCGGTTCAAGGTTCCCGATACGACGGTATTCGTATTGTAATCCACCTGTGCGCGTTCCAACGAGAGCTTCATCATGTTGGACGAACCCTCCATATTGCACAGATAACGGCGTTCCAGATTCAGGATTTCACTGCCGTACGATCCTTGGAAAGAAGCGCTCAGGTCGAAGCCGCGGTAATGTATGCCGCCCGAGAAGGCGTAAGTAAAGTCGGGCATGTAGTTTCCGCAGATTGTGCGGTCGTCGTCTTCCTCCATTACGCCATCACCGTCTACGTCTACAAAGCGGAAGTCTCCTACGTGCGTGTTCGAGAAGTGCGGATAAGAGTCCAGTTCCTGTTGGTTATGGAAGATGCCGTCCTGCACCAGCAGGTAATAGTTTCCGATGGGCTTGCCCACCTGAGTGATGTAATAAGACTGGGCGTACGAACCGGCTTTGATAATTGGCGCGTCGTTATTCCCCAAGTGAAGCACCTTATTGCGATTCAACGAGAAGTTACCAGAAAACGTATAGCCGAAGTCTTTCCAGTCCTTGCGTGAGGTAAGGTTTATCTCCACGCCTTGATTCTGCATCGAACCGATATTCATCGAAGCCGTAGACATTCCCGAAGTCTGTGCCACGGGCACGTCGAAAAGCATGTTGGTGGTGCGGGAATAATAGTAGTCGAATGAAAGGCCGAGCAAGCCTTTCCAAAGACTCAAGTCGAAGCCCACGTCAGTCTGCGAGTTCTTCTCCCAACCCAGATTGGCGTTTTCGACCGTAGATGGGTAGTAACCGCTTACCACGTTTCCATCGCCTGTACCCGAAATGTAGGTAAGGGCCGAAAGCGTAGCCAGATGGTCGTAGTTACCAATCTGCGAGTTTCCGGTCTGTCCGTAGCTCAAACGTAACTTGATGTCGTCTATCCACGACTGGTTTTTCAGGAACTTCTCGTCGGAGATACGCCATCCTACCGAAGCCGACGGGAAGTAACCCCAACGGTTGTTCTTTCCGAACCGCGAGCAACCGTCACCGCGGATGGCAGCCGAGAGCATGTATCTGCCCTTGTAAGCGTACTGCACGCGAGCCAACCAGGAAGCCATTGTCCAGCCTGTGTTCGACGTGCTGGTACCGCTTGCCAATATCTCCGTAGCTCCTGCTATGGTGCGTATATTGTCGTCGGCATATCCCGTACCGGTAATTTTGCTGGTGTTATTGATATTCTTTTGAGCCTGGTACACGGCCACGGCGTTCAGCGAGTGGTCTTTCAGTGAAAGGGTGTACGATATCTGGTTTTCGATGTTCCAATTATAATAGGTGTTACCTTCGTGGATGCCCGTAGGCGAGGAAGCCTGACCGTGTGTGGAGTTTCCACGGGCTTCTATATAAGAGGGACGGTAATAGTCGCGGGTGTACGACAGGAAGTCGCCGCCAAGCGAGATTTTGTACGAAAGCCCTTTCATAAACTCGTACGAGGCGTAGATGTTTCCCATAAGCGAAGCGCGCTTACGTATGTCGTCTATTTCGAGAGCCAAAGCCACGGGATTCAGTGTGTTGTTATACTGTGTGTTGGTCTCGTCTAAGTTATATTTACCGTTCATGTCCCAGTTATACGAGCCATCGGCGTTGTACACGGGAAATACGGGAGCGGTCATCAGCGCCGATGCGATAACACCATCGCCGTTATACTGCGATTCGGCGTCTACGTAGTTTTGACAGGAGTAAGAGGGCGACAGGTTTACGCCCCACTTCAGCCGGTTATACGAACCGTCTAAGTTCACGCGCATGCTGTAACGTTCAAAATCGGATCCGATAATGGTTCCCTCCCGCCACAGGTAATTGAGCGAGGTATAGTACTTCAGGTGTTTCCCTTTTCCGGCTACCGAAAGGCTATGGCTGGTGCTCTTTGCCGAGCGGAAGATGGCGTCTTGCCAGTCGGTGTCGGTCAGCGTGCCTGTTTTATCGTTCAGATAAAGCAGCACGTCGGACGGTGTTTGCCAATAGGTCTGCCCCGAACGCATCGAGTTGGGGTCGTTTACCGATGCCGACGGATTGTCGGTCAGGTAAGAGCCGTCGTGGCCGTCCTTGTTGGCCTGCGCCCATTCGTAAGCGTTCAGCATATCTATCTTTTTCGATACCGACGAAACGCCGAAGTAACCATCGTAAGAAACGGTAGGACGTTCGGAGTCACCCGTCTTGGTGTTTACGATGATGACACCACCCGAACCGCGCGAACCGTAGATGGCCGCCGAAGAGGCATCTTTCAGCACTTCTACGCTGGCGATGTCGTTGCTTGGAATATTGGCAAACGAGCGGGCGTCGGTAGGTACGCCGTCGATGATGTAAAGCGGCTCGTTTCCAGCCGTAGCCGATGAGATTCCGCGCACACGCACCGATACGCCGCTACCCGAGGGGTCGCCACCTAAGGCCAAAACCTGTACACCGGGCATTTTGGCGGCCAACATCTGACGAAAATCGGTGGCAGGAATGTCTTTCAGGTCGTCGGCTTTGACCGAAGAGATGGCCGTGGTCACGTCGCGCTTCTTCAGCGTACCGTAACCTACTACGACTACTTCATCCAGTACTTTCGTGTCTTCCTGCATCGGGATGCGTCCCGACACTTTTTGAGCCGGCAGTTGTTGGGTCTTGTATCCGATGTAGCTGATTACAATCGTGGCGTTAGACGGTACTTGTTCCAGATGGAAACGTCCATCCACGTCGGTCACACAACCTTTGGCCGAACCCTTTACCGTAAGGCTGGCTCCGATAATAGGTTCGCCCTCGGCATCTACCACTACGCCGGTAAGCGTTCGGAATGAGTTCTGCTGATTCTCGAATACCGGTTGTGGCGGAATGAAACGCGCTGCCGCAGGTATGGCGGAACATACACAGACGGCCATGCACAGAAGACTTGTTTTTGTTCTCATTGAATGTATTGCATTAAAACGTAAATCAAAACCCGGCAAGAAACAAAGTAATCGTATCGTAACTTGCTTCTTTAGGCGATACAAAGTTCTGCCATACGAGTTACAATACGATTACAGCCCGGTTAAGTACCGTTTAATACTTCAACGAGGGTATTTTACAATGTGCGCAATCCTTTCGAGGTGAGATATTCGATGAGTTCCTGCGGACGGTCTGTCTGAATCATCGTAGCGTGGTGGTTCAGAATCCATCCCCAATGCTTGTCTTTGCCTTCTATCAAGGCGTTTTCGTCATCGTGTCCGGCGCAGAGCGTATCCCAAAGGCTATTTACCCACACGTGGCTGCCCGACTTAATCATCCGCTTCAGCAGCTTGGCGTCTAAATCCGATTCCTGACCGAACGTTATCTCGTAAGCAACGGGGCGGAAATCCTTGATAAACGCTTCGGCCTCTGCCGTCGCTCCTTCTTTCCCCAGGTATATAACTGGCATGTAGAGCATATCGGTTTCTTCGCCGTATTCGGCCTTTACCTTGTCTACCGGGTAATTTCCTTTGATGATGACCTGTTTCTCCATCTTGCACTTCCTGATGATGGGAAGTATCTCCTTTATATATGTCCCGCCCTTGTCAATGTTTATCAGGATGCGGTCTTTACACAAGTTCAGCGCCTCCTCGAGCGTGGGGATGGAGCGGCGCGACTTGATGTTGTGTCCGCTTTTCAGCTTGAAAGCTTTCAGTTCATCGGTGGTATAGTCGGCCACGGCGCCTTTTCCGGTCGATGTACGGTTCAGCGTCTTGTCGTGCATCAGGATGAAGTTTCCGTCCTTGGTGCGCTGAATGTCGATTTCCACCATATCCACTCCCATGCGGATGGCATTCTCGATGGCTTGCAGCGAGTTCTCGGGAGCTCCGCGCCAGTCGCCACGATGGGCAATAACGAATACATAGTTCGATTTCGCGTTGTGCAGATTGTTTAGCAGGGAATCAATCCTGCTGGTTGCTCCAGCCACAAGCGAAAAGAGCGCAAGGGCAACCGACAATAATACTTGTTTTTTCATTTCGTTCATTCTATTATTCGCAAAGGTATCATAGTCGAATTACAAAGGTATTTCCTATCCGCTACAAATTCGTTTTAAAAAACCTCGCCGGAGAATTAAAAAACGTCCCGAGAGAAAAAAATTCTCTCGCCGGAGAAAAAAAATCTCTCGGGACGAATTTTTTTTCTCCGTTATCGTTTTTTAAAAACGTCGGGACGTTTTTTCAATCCCTTCGAAACGGCCGAAAAACGCCCTCACAGACCGATACGGAAAAGGCCTTGACCGAACTCCGGAAAGGGTTCGGCCAAGGCCTCCTATATCAGCGTAACATCCGCTTTATTTGGCGATAATCAGATAATAGTTCTTCTTGCCTCGCTGCACCAAAAGGTACTTTTCGTCCAGCAGGTCGGCAGCCGTAACGGTCTGGTCGAACGCTGCCAGTTTCTCCTTGTTCATCGAAACGCCTCCGCCCTGCGTCAGCTTACGCATTTCGCCTTTCGAGGGGAAGATAGCGGCCTTCTCGGTAAAGAGGTCTACTGCCTTCACACCGGCTTCGATGTCGGCTTTCGCTACCTCAAACTGGGGAACGCCTTCGAAAACAGACAAGAGGGTATCCTCGTCCAGCTTTCTCAGAGCTTCCGAAGTGGCGTTACCGAAGAGGATGCCCGATGCCTCAACTGCAGCGTTATAATCCGACTCGGAGTGAACCATCACGGTAACTTCCTTGGCTAAACGCTTCTGGAGAACGCGCAAGTGCGGCGCTTGTTCGTGTTCGGCTACCAAGGCGTCTATCTCTTCTTTCGGCAGCGATGTAAATATCTTGATATAGCGTTTGGCGTCTTCATCGCTCACGTTCAGCCAGAACTGGTAGAACTTATAAGGAGAAGTATAACGCGCGTCCAGCCAAATGTTGCCCGACTCGGTCTTACCGAACTTGCCGCCATCGGCTTTCGTTATCAGCGGGCAGGTAAGCGCATACACCTCGCCACCGTTTGTGCGGCGAATCAGCTCAGCGCCCGTCGTGATGTTTCCCCACTGGTCCGAACCGCCCATCTGAAGTTTGCAATTCTTTGTTTCGTATAGATGCAGAAAATCGTATCCTTGCAGCAACTGATAAGTAAATTCGGTAAACGAAAGTCCGTCACGCGCTTCACCGTTCAGACGCTTCTGTACCGAGTCTTTGGCCATCATGTAATTTACAGTGATGTGCTTGCCGACGGTGCGGGCGAAATCGAGGAAAGAGAAATCTTTCATCCAGTCATAATTGTTCACCAGCTCCGCACGGTTTGGAGCATCCGACTCGAAGTCGAGGAACTTGCCCAACTGTTTCTTGATACATTCCTGATTATGACGCAAGGTCTCCTCGTCAAGCAGATTACGTTCTGCCGATTTACCCGAAGGATCGCCTATCATACCCGTTGCGCCTCCCACTAAAGCCAAAGGCTTGTGTCCGCAGCGCTGAAAGTGCCGAAGCATCATGATACCGCACAAGTGACCAATGTGTAAAGAGTCGGCCGTGGGGTCAATGCCCACATAAGCGGTTACCATTTCCTTTTCCAGCAGTTCTTCCGTACCGGGCATCATGGTGTGAACCATGCCGCGCCATCTTAATTCTTCTACAAAATTCATCGAATGATTTACTTATGTTTGACTTATATTGGTTTTGTTGTACGGCAAAAGTACGACACTTTATCTGAATGAGCAATTTTATCGGTCAAAAAAGAGACGGCCAACGTTTTGGCTCACTTGCGCTTGCAGGACTTCGGCGGTTACGCCCCGACAAACGGCTACACGCCCGTACAATACATCAATCGGCGTTCGGCTTTCATCAGTTTCCAGCAGGAGGCGGTCGTCCGGAACGGCCTTCAGCGCATCGGGATTATAACGCTCGCCAAACGACAGGTAAAAGCCTTGGTTCACCAGACTCATGGCCAACTCTCTCTTCCCTCTAAACCCGTGTATAATCCAGGCGTTGTCCGCACGCAGAGCTTTCCGCACGGCCATCACCTCGGCTGCGGCCTTCACGCAGTGAAGCACAAAAGGCTTTCCGCAAGCAGCCAACACCCGTGCGGCTTCGGCAAAACACGCCGTCTGCAAACTCCAAGGCACACCGCACGCCTTATCCAGTCCCAGCTCGCCCACTCCTACGACACGCGGGTCGGTCAGCTGTACAGTCACCCAGTTAAGTTGTCGCGCAAAGTCAGCATTGTCTGTTAGGTGCCACGGGTGTATGCCCGGCGAGAAGAACGCAGCCTGACGCGGCGGTTCACCATCGCGCATAAAACAGCTTAATATACATTCGTTGGGGTTTCCATCTAAACGATGGGTATGGATATCTTTTATCATCGTACGGAAACGGGTTTACGGCACGGGGTCGTACCCCGATCCGCCCCACGGATGACAACGCAGCAAGCGTCTGACTGTGAGGTAAAGCCCCTTGAACGGGCCATGCTTCTTTAGCGCCTCGACCGCATACTGCGAACAAGTGGGAGTAAACCGGCACGACGGGGGAGTAAAAGGTGAAATGCAGTTCCGATAAAAGTAAACAGGGAGCAACAGTATCCAGGTGAGCAGTTTCTTCATAGCTATACATTCACGAATTTTTCCACTACCAGCTGGAACAGTTTCTGTACCTTCGCGTCTACCTCTGCGGACGGATGGAGTGAATTATCCAGCCAAATGAATGCCACAACGCCCTTTATCCCCTTGGCCTCCAGTGCGTCGGTCAGTATCGGACGATGCTTGCGGATGGCTTCGCGCACTTGGCGTTTTACCCGATTCCGCTTCACTGCTCGCTTGAAACGCTTCTTGGGAACACTTATCAGAAAAGAAGCTGTAGGATATTCCTCGCCCTCCACCGGCATGTACACAATGCGGAGCGGAAACGCCGGGAGCGACTTGCTTCGTCCCGAGAACAGCCGCTCTATCAGAATCAGGCTGTTCAGGCGTTCGGCCTTGCGGAATGTTCTTCTCTGTGGTGTCTGCATCTGCGTTTGATAAAAAAACGATTTGGCGACCTTTACACAAAGTAAGTCGCCAAACCGAAGCTATGGTTATTTTTCTTATTTATTGTGCTCGCGTACGAACATGTCTAGAGCTGCCGTCATCGAAGGAGCCGCTGCGGTGGGCGCTTCCAAGTCCAGACGCAAGCCGGCATCTTTCACCGCTTTCGCCGTGGTAGGACCGAAACATCCAATGGCTACCTTGTCCTGATTAAAGTCGGGGAAATTCTTCAGCAACGACTGGATTCCAGCAGGGCTGAAGAAAATCAGCATATCATAATCGGCCATCTCATCAGGAGTAAAGTCGTTGCTCACCGTTCGGTACATTACCGCTTCGGTGTGTTGGATTTTGTGCTCATCCAACAAGTTCTTTATCTCATCGTTGTGCACGTCCGACAACGGAATGAAGTACTTCTCCGAGTTGTGCTTTACTATCTGTGGTAGCAAGTCGGCAAACTTTCCCGTAGCGCCAAAGAATACTTTACGCTTGCGGTACTGCACATACTTCTGAATATACAAGGCAATGGTTTCCGATGTACAGAAATATTTCATCGTCTCGGGAATGGTTACGCGCAAGTCGGTACAGAGATTGAAAAAGTGGTCGATGGCGTGACGCGAAGTGAACACCACTGCCGTATGGTCCAGGATAGAAACCTTCTGCTGTCTAAATTCTTTTGCGGTCAGACTTTCCACTTTTATAAATGGGCGAAAGTCTATCTTCACACCGTACTTCTCGGCTATCTCAAAATAAGGCGACTTTTCAGAAGCCGGCTTAGGCTGAGAAACGAGGATCTTCTTTATCTTCAATGTTCTAATAATTTAAAATCAAAATACTGTTTATGCCGTTTATAGCCTCCCAAAACAAGATTAGAGGAACGACTTCGAGGGCGCAAAAGTACATAATAAAATGCAGAAAGCCATGAATTTGGCTGAAAAAGTTGCGAATGCACTTATAAAAGAGCACCAATTCGGAAACCAACAGCACAAAGAGCATGAAATAATTACTGATTTGAAAATTAAGATTTAGATAAACCGACAACAGTAAGACCGGAAAGAGCAGAAAACAGGCACCGCCAGTGAGGTCGAAAAGCGTTTTGCTCCACGATTCTTTCTGTTCTCTGTCAAAGAAAATCCAATTGATGAAGTTATAAAATCCCCACTTTAAAAGAACGAACACGATTACACAAATCACGTACACCGCAAGAAGCAGAAAATGGGGAACACGATCTATCAAATAGGCTTCGGCCGTAAGAAAATACCGATATAAGCCCACACCCGCAAGAACGCAAGTGAGCGTAGAAAGAATTACGGAGTAGCCGTGTATGGCATCGCTGGTCTCATCGAAAAGACTAACGCGCTCACGCTGAATGAACAGGTTCTTCAGTCGCTGGGCAATGTACTTCCGATTATTCCCCAAAACGATAGCCAACAAAAAGAAGCACATCAGGAAAATGCCTGTAATGGCTACGTCAGACCGCAGCAAGTAGGGCATCGGCTCCCCTTCCAGGGTAGTGGCGGTATGTGGCCGGGACGGTAAAACTACGGCAGAGTCGGACGGTGTCCGGCTCTGCCATGATTCTATTCCTGTGAAAACGGTTTCACCCATGTTTCAACGAGTGTATAAAGTTGTTTCAACAGGTTATTTCAAACCGAAAGCGTCTTTCACACGGTCTACGTAATCCAGTTTTTCCCAAGTAAAGAGTTCCACGGTCACGTCTTTCGAGCCTTCGTAGTCCGAATCGAAATGCTTGGTCACCACCTTGGGCTCACGTCCCATGTGTCCGTAAGCGGCAGTTTCGCTATATATCGGGTTACGCAGTTTGAGACGTTCTTCGATGGCGCGCGGACGAAGGTCGAACAGTTCATCTACCTTGCGTGCAATTTCACCATCGCTCATCTTTACGCGACTGCGTCCGTAAGTATTTACGAAGATATTGATGGGGCGTGCCACTCCGATAGCATACGATACCTGAACCAAAGCTTCATCGGTCACACCGGCTGCTACCAAGTTCTTTGCGATGTGGCGTGCAGCGTACGCCGCGCTACGGTCTACCTTACTGGGGTCTTTGCCCGAGAATGCACCTCCACCGTGTGCGCCTGCGCCTCCGTAGGTATCAACGATGATTTTGCGTCCGGTCAATCCGGTATCACCATGCGGGCCTCCGATAACAAACTTCCCAGTGGGGTTTACGTGATACTTAATCTGATCATTAAACAGCTTCAGCACATCGGGATTATGTATTTCGGAAATGACGCGCGGCATAAGTATTTCTATTACGTCCTTACGGATTTTGGCCAACATCTCTTCATCGGCTTTCAGCTGAGCCTCTACAGAATTGTCGGCCGGCTGTATAAACTCATCGTGCTGCGTAGAAACAACAATGGTATCTATCCGCACGGGACGACGATTGTCATCGTATTCTACGGTAACCTGGCTCTTAGCGTCGGGACGAAGATAAGTCATCACTTTCCCTTCGCGGCGGATTTCCGCCAAAACCAGCAGCAACTTGTGCGCCAAGTCCAGCGTGAGCGGCATATAATTCTCGGTTTCGTTTGTAGCGTAGCCGAACATCATTCCTTGGTCGCCCGCACCCTGATCCATCGGATCCTTACGCTCTACGCCACGGTTGATATCGGGGCTTTGTTCGTGGATGGCAGAAAACACGCCACACGAGTTACCCTCGAACATGTATTCGCTCTTGGTGTAGCCAATGCGATTTATCACCTCGCGAGCCACCCTTTGCAGGTCGATGTAGGCCTTTGTCTTCACTTCTCCTGCCAGTACTACTTGTCCTGTAGTGACTAACGTTTCGCAAGCTACTTTCGAATTGGGATCATAAGCCAGCAATTTGTCAAGTACAGCGTCGGAAATCTGATCCGCCACTTTGTCGGGGTGTCCTTCTGACACCGATTCGGATGTGAATAAGTATCCCATACTTTTCTGATTAAATAAATTAATAGGTTTTTTATCCGTGTACGGACAAGAGTAGAGGTTGTAATGGTTACGGCGTATGTGTTTTAGCATTTTTTTCCGTGGTTGCAAGCTACTCAAATCTTTCCACTTGTTTTCAGGGCGCAAAGGTAAGGAATATTTAGATATCTGACGGCTTTCACCCCGGAAAATTTTCAGACCTCTCCCCGATAGCGCAGGAAAGGTCTGAAAACAGGTTTCGGTTACCGCTCAAAGTCTGCCCAACGAGTGAGACGCATATCGCCTTGGCTGATAAAAACCTGATGCATTCCCAGAGCGGCCGAAAGGCTATGACACGTCTGTCCCTTAGTAGAAATCTTCAGATAATCCCACAGTAACTCCCGGTAATCCGGATGAGCGCAATTCTCTATAATGGCGTATGCACGTTCCATGGGGCTTTTCCCTCGCAAATCGGCTATTCCCTGTTCGGTGATAACAACATTTACCGAATGCTCGCTATGATCTAAATGCGATACCATCGGAACAATGGAACTAATCTTGCCGCCCTTGGCTGTAGATGGGCAAGAGAAAATGGAAATATACGCGCTACGTGTGAAATCGCCCGAACCGCCAATTCCGTTCATCATCCGGGTTCCACAAATATGCGTAGAGTTTACGTTTCCATATATATCGGCTTCGATGGCCGTATTCATTGAGATGACACCAAGCCGCCGCACTACTTCGGGACAATTCGAGATTTCCGATGGACGCAGAACAAGCTTGTGACGGAAAAAATCCATATTTTCGTACACGTCAGCCAAGCAATCATTCGTTACAGTAAGCGAACATGTACTTCCAAACTTGATGCGTCCCTCTTTCAGTAATTTGATGACGGAATTCTGTATAACCTCAGTATACATCTCAAAAGGCGGGATGCTGGGGTCACGGCCCAATGCGCTCAGTACAGCGTTGGCGATGTTCCCCACACCCGACTGTAACGGAAGGAACGAACTCGGAATGATACCTCGCTTGAGGTCAGCCGCAAGGAAGTCGGCTACGTTCTGTCCGATTCGGTCGGTAATGGGATCGGGGTCGCTAAAGCCGCGCGCCTCATCGGGTAAATCCACTTCTACCACGCCCACTATCTTCGAAGGGTCGACTTGAATATACGGCAGTCCTATTTTGTCCGAAGGATGCACAATGGGGACAGGCCGACGGAATGGTGGCCGTTCCATCTCGTACAAATCATGAAGTCCGATTAGACTCTTGCTATGAGTTGCATTCAGCTCCACAATAATCCGGTCGGCCAGTCGGGCGATGGTGGGCGAAATGCCCACGCCGGCGGTAAGGAAGATACGCCCGTCATCGGTAATCTCACAAGCCTCGATAATGGCCGTCCTTACATGTCCTAAGAATCCCGAACGCAATCTCTGTGCCACTTGCGACAGATGGATATCGGTATAATGAATCTCGCCATTGTTTACAGCCGTTCTGAAATCGGCATTTGTAGTGTATGGCGCACGAAAACTGATAGCTTTGGCTCGCGAAAGCACTCCATCGCATGAGTCACCGGTAGACGCTCCTGTGATAACCCCCACCCGAAACGATTCGCCACGGGCATGCATATCTTCCGCTTTCCGAGCTAACGCAGCCGTTACGGCTTTCGGACTTCCGGCCGGGGTAAATCCGCTGAGGGCTATTATCTCTCCGTCTTGAATAAGACTGGCAGCTTCGGCCGCCGTCATAAAGGTATAGTTCATCATATATGATAGATTTAGGTATGTAGGCTATGCAGTGTGTACAATCAGTACTTTCTGTTGAATATCTCCGAATAGATAAAAGCCCGTTTGGCATCTTCTTTGGTACGAAATCTGATTCCGGCAGAGGGCGGCGATGCAATATCAGGGGTTACTCCATTGGTTTTTCCTTTTAGGGGTTGCTTTTTCTGTACCACGGCCTCTAAATTTATCGGTGCGGAATCGGGCTCTTTAAACCTCGGGGTGTGTTTTTTATCGCAGGGGAGCTTTTCAAGGAGCGTCCCAAGACTTTCATCATTTTTTCGCGAGGGTTTTACAATCACCTCTTTCGTCTTTTTCTTTTGCGAACTCCATACGCTGAAAATCATTACAACCGCAAAAATCAATATACTCAGAATGTCTTCCATAATAAATCAAAATCATAATGTTGGCTTGCCTTCAAAGATACGAATAAATATGTCATGACATGGTATTTAGGCAAGAAACCAGTATCTTTGCCACCGAATTTATCAATTAATAACATTATGACAAACCAATCAACGGGAACGGACTTTAAATCCGCAACCGCACTAGAGAACAAGAAACTCTTTATCGAAACCTATGGCTGCCAAATGAATGTGGCCGACAGTGAAGTCATCGCCTCTATTATGCAGATGGCCGGCTATTCACCTTGCGAAACCTTGGAAGAGGCCGATGCCGTGTTTATGAACACTTGCTCCATCCGCGACAACGCCGAACAAAAGATTCTGAACCGCCTGGAGTTCTTCCACTCACTGCGGAAGAAACGCAAACACCTTATCGTGGGTGTACTGGGATGTATGGCCGAACGAGTAAAAGACGACCTGATAGAAAACCACCACGTAGACCTGGTGGCTGGTCCCGACTCGTATCTTTCACTTCCCCACTTGATAGCTTCGGTAGAAGCTGGAGGCAAAGCGATGGATGTAGAACTGTCTACCACCGAAACCTACCGCGATGTAATCCCTTCACGTATCTGTGGAAACCACATCTCGGGATTCGTTTCCATCATGCGCGGATGCAACAATTTCTGCCATTACTGCATTGTGCCTTACACTCGCGGGCGCGAAAGAAGCCGCGATGTGGAAAGCATCCTGAACGAAGTGCGCGACTTACAACGCAAGGGATACAAAGAAGTCACACTCTTGGGACAAAACGTCAACTCGTACCGCTTTGAAAAAGACGGTACAACCGTCACCTTCCCTACACTCTTACGTACAGTGGCCGAGGCCGTACCCGAAATGCGTGTACGCTTTACCACTTCACACCCCAAAGACATGAGCGATGAAACACTGCACGTAATAGCCGAAGTGCCCAACGTATGCAAACACATACATCTGCCGGTACAGAGCGGAAGTTCTCGTATATTAAAACTCATGAACCGTAAGTACACACGCGAATGGTACTTGGAAAGAGTAGCCGCAATACGCAGTATTGTACCCGACTGCGGACTAAGTACCGACATTTTCTCCGGCTTCCATTCCGAAACCGAAGAAGACCATCAAATGAGCCTTTCGCTGATGCAAGAATGCGGTTACGACTCAGCTTTCATGTTTAAATATTCCGAACGTCCGGGCACTTACGCTTCAAAACATCTGCCCGATGATGTTCCCGAAGACATCAAAATACGCCGTCTGAACGAACTAATTGAACTACAAAACCGACTTTCGGCAGAAAGCAACGCCAAAGACGTAGGGAAAACGTTTGTTGTATTGGTAGAAGGCGTGTCAAAGCGTTCCAAAGAGCAACTATTCGGACGTACCGAACAGAACAAGGTGGTAGTATTCGACCGCAACAATCACCGAATCGGAGACTTTGTGACCGTAGAAATCACCGAATCCAGTTCGGCCACTCTGAAAGGTATCGAAAAAAAACAATAATCGAACACGGTTTTATCCGATAGGAATATATACTTTTGTCCGTATATTATCCGTATTATTAAAGAACTACAATTAAAAAAAGACTAAGACAAATGAAAAAAAGAGTCACGTTGGGTTTCCTGCTCATGGTAGTATGCTGCCTGTCGGCATTCGCCCAAATGCAAAACCCCGTACACTTCAAGACAGAGTGGAAAAAGCTCTCGGCCAATGAAGCCGAGATTGTTTTCACTGCCACAATCGACAAGGGATGGCATGTTTACTCAACCGACTTGGGCGACGGTGGACCGACTTCTGCCACCATTACCTTTGAAGGCATGACCGGAGCGAAAGCCGACGGGAAACTTACTCCTGGAGCTGGAGAAATAAAAAAGATGGATCCCATCTTCGAGATGGAAGTAAAATTCTTCGAGGGAACTGCCCGCTTCTCACAAAAGGTGAAACTTACAGGCGGCGACTATAAAGTAGCCGGTTTTCTGGAATACGGCGCATGCAACGACGAAAACTGTATGCCTCCTACCAGCGTGGACTTCTCATATACGGGAAAAGCTGACACTCCCGCCAAAGCAGACGATAAAGCGACCGAAACGAAAGTGTCAGCCAATCAACCCGAAGAAATCGCTCCTGAAGAAACCGCTGACACCGCATCAGTAACTCCAGTTGCAACCGACTCGCTGAACGCATCTACTACACTGGAAGGAACAACCGATTACTGGAAGCCCGTCATCAAAGAACTGACAGACTACGGAGAAGGCACCAACGAAGAATCGCATTCGTGGATATACATCTTCTTTACTGGACTGATAGGCGGATTGTTGGCTTTGTTCACTCCCTGTGTGTGGCCCATCATCCCTATGACGGTTAGCTTCTTCCTTAAACGAACAAAAGACAAAAAGAAAGGGATACGTGATGCTTGGACTTACGGTGCATCCATCGTGGTGATTTATGTTACTCTCGGTCTCGCAATCACCGCCATCTTTGGAGCAAGTGCACTGAACGCCTTGTCAACAAACGCCATCTTCAACATCTTCTTCTGCTTGATGCTGGTAGTATTCGCCGCTTCGTTCTTCGGAGCTTTCGAAATCACATTACCTTCCAAATGGAGCAACGCCGTAGATAGCAAAGCGGAAGCTACAACAGGTTTACTTAGCATCTTCCTGATGGCTTTCACCTTGTCTTTGGTTTCTTTCTCTTGCACAGGTCCCATCATTGGATTCCTTTTGGTTGAAGTTTCTACCACCGGAAGTGTAGTGGCTCCCGCCATAGGTATGTTGGGATTCGCCATTGCGCTGGCTCTGCCATTCACGCTATTCGCTATGTTCCCGTCTTGGCTGAAATCAATGCCTAAATCGGGCGGATGGATGAATGTGATAAAGGTTACACTGGGATTTTTGGAACTAGCTTTCGCTCTGAAGTTCCTTTCAGTTGCCGACCTAGCTTACGGATGGAGAATACTTGACCGCGAAACATTCCTCGCCCTGTGGATTGTAATCTTCGGCTTATTGGGACTGTATTTGCTGGGAAAAATCAAATTTCCACATGATGATGACAACACGAAAGTAGGCGTAGGACGTTTCTTTCTTGCACTCTTCTCACTGGCATTCGCCGTTTATATGGTTCCCGGTTTGTGGGGAGCTCCCCTTAAGGCCGTAAGCGCTTTCGCTCCACCGATGCAAACACAAGACTTCAATCTCTACAAGAACGAAATCCATGCGAAATTCAACGACTTCGATGCAGGTATGGAATACGCCAAGCAGAATAATAAGCCCGTGATGATAGACTTCACAGGATACGGTTGCGTGAATTGCCGCAAGATGGAACTGGCCGTATGGACAGACCCGCAAATCAGCAAGATCATGAATGAGGACTACGTATTGATAACCCTTTACGTAGACGAAAAAGCCAAACTACCCGATCCGATAAAGATTACCGAGAATGGCACAGAACGCACACTGCGTACCGTAGGTGACAAGTGGAGCTATTTACAACGTTCCAAGTTCGGTGCTAATGCACAACCATTCTATGTCTTACTGGACAACGACGGTATGCCACTGAACGCATCATATTCGTACGATGAAGACATCGCAAAATACAAAGAATTCCTGCAAACAGGCTTGAAGAATTACAAGAAATAATTCAACGGCCCTATCATAAAAAATCGAAAACGACTTGCTTCCTATGTAAAGCAAGTCGTTTTCGATTTTTTATGATAAGGCTCGTTACTTGGAACTGGTCAAACTGAACCTATCCAATGTTTTTCCGTCTTTATCCACTACTTCTATATCCATCTTTTTCCCTTTTACCTCAGCCTTAACCACCGATGTATTCGAATTGACGATGATGGGAAACGAAGTTACACCATTCGGCTTGTGGTGGATAAAACAATGTAGGTGACCACAGAGCATCAAATCGGGGTTGGCTTTGCGAAGCAATGGCATAAACTTTTTCTCTACTTCCACATCACCGTGCCAATCTTCGTCTGGCCCCTTTTCTCCATCGCTTGCAATGGGAGGAATATGAGCAATGATTACCTTAAAAGGCGCATCCCGATATTCAGGAGTTTCCAAGACCTGAGCCAACCACTCTGCTTGCTCGGTGCGATAATTATCGTAGTCGGTTATATTTGCGTACTCAACATCTGAATCCGGCTTGTCTTCGCCCGTATCCAACACAATAAAGAATACTGGTCCCTGTCGGAAAGTATAATATAAGTGTTCTTGCCGGGGCGACAAATATTTCTGTATTTCAGTGGCGAATGCGCCTCGTGTTTCATGATTTCCACGGGTATAGTACATCGGAGTTTCGGAAGCAAACAGTTTCACCGAAGTATCAATAAATCCTTTAAACAACTGTTCTTCGCTTGTAGTGAATGAAACCATGTCACCATTATAAATTACAAACTCCGTCTTGCCGAAATCACATTTCCCCATTAGGTTCGTAAGCAGCTCATTGTCTGCATGGATATCATTTACTACGGCAAAAACAGTAGCATCCGAATCGGGGTCGCTAGTGCGAAATGTCAGTGGCTTTTTGCTATACACATCTGTCGAAGCATAATCGCCGTACAGAACCTTGTTCCATTGGCGTTTTAATACCTCCTGAGCGAATACTCTGTAACGATAGCGCGTGCCCTTCTTCAGGTCTCTCAGTTTCACAGTGTGAACGGTGGTTGTATTCTTCACCCCATTCACAGTATCGAAAAATCTGGGATGTTCTTCTGCATAGAAGCTATCTTCTCCATCGGGAGCCAACTCTAGCCATCCCACCGAAGGCTTATCGGTAAGCCAAACTACGGTGGCTTCATCTGCTCCCACATTTTGCAAATAAGGTCCATGTGTAATTTTTATCGGGGATATATCGCTTTGCGCACGGGCAATTGGTGATACAAGCAAAAGCAAAAGCCCCCAAAAGGAAAGTTTCTTCATAATACTATTTTTTAGTTATCTGATTATTGGTTTTTGATTTAAAAATCCGCCCTCATTGTATTGCTGATTATTGGGAAGCCCTTTCTGGTTAACTCCCTCTCGCATGAGCCCCTTCAAATCTGCAAGGTGATAGAAATAAACACCCCGTGGCGTAGTGTGAAACCGCTTACATAGTGAAGCCGCCATACCAACAACTTCGCCCATCATCCCCGTGGTACGCATCACCCTTACCGTACCCAAAGCCACATGAGTTACACTAATATCACGCCCGGCCATAAAAAGATTTTGCACATTACGCGAATACAGACAACGATAAGGCACAGGATACGGATATATTACCGTATGGTCGGTCGTAGCCTTAAATTCACGCCCCGGAAAACGCTCTGAATTTTCAGGGTCAGGACGATGAATATCTATACTCCAAGAAGTGGTAAACGATGCATCTTCGTGCGTAACATATCTAGTCAAATCGTCTTGCTTCAAAATGTAATCTCCCAACAACCTACGCGACTCCCGCTTCCCTGAAATATAAGCGACCCAGTCTAGTGACATCTTTTTGAATTCTTTTCGATTTTCGGAACGATTCTTTAGGAAACTCCAGTTAGAGTAAACCACCAACATCCCGTAGTCGCGGATTTGTTCAGCATCAGTTATTTGATTTCGATTCATACCTGTTTCCCATGTCCATTCGCCTTTTATTACCGATTCACAGGTTTCGTCAGTAAAACTGATACCATATTCAAATAAAGGAAACTTTCTCGGCCGAAGCTTAGGTGTGGCATACCATTGCACCGAAGCCCCCATCACCATACTGTCTGACTTTATCGGAGCTCTTTCTTCACCAAATTCCTCGCTGCTTTCCCGTCCCATACGATAGTCGGCTCCAGCCAGAAACCCAATTGTACCGTCACCCGTACAATCAGCAAAAAAATCAGCATTGAATTTTATCTCTTTTCCTGATTCTATATGCTTAGCTATTACTGAAACAATCCTATCTCCCGACTTCTCTACCGCAAAAGCATGATAATTCAAATAAAGGTCTAATCCCTTTTCCGTTTTTAGCCAATCCCGTTTCTTTTGATCTTCGTAAAAAGATGCAGGTTGGGCATTTCCTCCCTTAGATGGGGCAAACTCCTTTTGCAATCCGCCTAACTCGGGATATTTACCGGTTTCTATCAACCCTCCTAAATGTACTCTAACGTCCGAACTGTTATTTCCACCAACCAAAGGACGATCGTTTATAAGTGCGACTTTACATCCTAAACGTGCAGCAGAAACAGCAGCACTCATACCTGCGATTCCGCCGCCTACTACCACAAAATCGTATGAATCGTTAGCCGGACAAACTTCTATGCCGAGTTCCTCACGCCGAAACTTAGCCAGTAGATTAATGTCCGATGGTGGAACATTGCCTTTTTGTGTAGTAAAATAAACGGCATCGCACCTACCGTCAAATCCTGTAGCATCGTGCAATGATATCCGAATGTTTTTTTGTGAAGCCTTATACTGACCGACATATTGCCATTGCCATTGGTCGCCAGTGACGCCCAAATGTGCAGAAAGCTTTTTCCCATTTACCGACAGAAAGAAAAGGCCTGGTCCCTCCCCCGAATACCACGGTGAAGTCCAGTTATATGTACGTACATATATATAATAGACACCATCTTGAGGCAATACAACATCAGTGGTTGCATCTTCGACTGGACATCCCAAGCCATGAGCCAACAGATAAGGTGAGCCCATCAAATCCATAAATTGCTGGTCAACTTTCCAACCGCCTTTTTGGGCAAAGCTTTCCGCTTCAACCAGTAAATCGGCGGCATGAAGAGACATCCCAGGCAAGACAATCCAACAAAATGTAATAATATATGCCAATCGTTTAATCATAATCACAACAAAAATAAGGAATAATTAATTTATAACAAACTCTTTGATGCTGAGTCTGGCCATCAAAGCAGCCGTCAGCTCTATTTTTACCGCCTTTATCTGTGTGCCGTCAGGTAGAGAAGCCTGCAGGACTCCACCAACATACTCAGACGGGACAGCACTGAAACATCTACCATCGGTACTGACCGATAAACTTACAGAATCCGGATGTTCTTTTGAAGCATCAAATATCACTTGAATACTAGTTACACTTTTGAATTCATCAAGTACAATTGTAAACCATGAACCTTTATCCAATGAATAAGGAGTAGCAAAAAACGTATGTATATCTCCATCGAATGCATATTCAGGATAATAATACTTTATACCGCTTATATTTGTTTCAATGTGCGCTGGTAAAACCATATGCGGTCGCTCCTCTGTTTGCGGCACGAACCCCCAACTACCTAAATCATCACGAAAATAACAGGTGTTAAGTCTATCCAGAATCCCGTAACAGTTTTCAATCCGACAACGAAAACTGCTCCAATTCTTATTCTCTGGAGCACACCACAAAGTTTCAGCCAAAGCACAAAGACGTGGGAATAACATTTTTTCCAAGTCCTTTCCGGTGGTAATGAATTCAGTCCATAGGTTTGCCTGACCTCCCTTTATCCGTGTTTTGTTCTCTGTAGTTAAGTTCCACTCATAAACTCTCCTTGTAGAATTCCTTGAATATCCGAAATCAAAATAACAAGGATCTTTAGGACTCATTATTACCTGTAGATTTCGTTCCGATGCTTTCTGCAACTGCTGCCGACCATCTTTCTGCCAAACCATAACCACATCGGCAGTATCAGCGGCATCACGATTGTTTATTTCGTCCCACCCAATCATTTTTTTACCCTTGCTACGAACTATGGAACTTACCCGTCGGGTAAAATAGTCCTGCAGTTCGTGCCATGAAGCCATACCTTCCTTTTTATAAAGAGCCTGACATCGCGGACATTTTTCCCATATATGCGTAGAAACTTCGTCACCACCAAAATGAATGTAATCGGAAGGAAACAAATCCACAAGCTCGTCTGTCAGACTATCAATAAAGCGATAAGTATCCGAGTTTCCTATACACAACATATTCTCGCCACGGCGTTTTCTTACACTTACACTATCCTCCTCCGGATAGACTTCAAACTCTCCACCATTACAAGATAGTTGTGGAAGAGCCGAAAGCAAAGCTTGGCAATGCCCAGGGAGATCTATTTCGGGAATAATATCTATTCCGTGAAGACCAGCATATGCCACAAGCTCTTTCATGTCAGCATACGAATAAGATTGTCCCGAAAGTTCTTTCACCACATGATAATATGTCCCCTTCGTTGTCAACTCAGGATATTTGTGACAATATAATCTCCAACCCTGATTGTCGGTGAGATGCAAGTGTAAGGTATTCAGCTTAAACAAAGCCATCTGCCGAACACATTTCTTCAGTTGCTCAATAGTAAAGAAATGCCGACTACAGTCTATCATAAGCCCCCGGTAACCATAAAAAGGCTTGTCGTAGATATCTATATAGGGAATTCTCCCATCATCAGCCATCAGAATAAGCTGGTTCAACGTAGCAATAGCGTGGTTCAATCCAGAGACAGAGGAGGCTTTCAGCACAATTCCCTGATACGTTATCTGCAGTACATACGCTTCGGGAAGCAACGTGTCAACCCTTTCAATACTGATAGTCGACGCTTCCTCCGTGCTGTTCAGCGTAAGACCAGTCTGTTGATTCAGCTCAAACGTAAGCACTTTGCCTGCATCTTTCCATATTTCTGGGAAACTAATACTTGTCAAACTCTTTAAGGGAAGCGTACCTTTCCCATCGGTCTTCACTCTTACAGCCTGTGGAATAAGCATCGGACTATTCTTACGAGCCCAACAGAAACACATAGAGAGCAACGACAATATACAATATATATATAGGCGATTCATTGAGTTTTCAAAAAACTACCATATAAGGCGTTAAATCTGTTTTATGAGATTAAAATTCCCTTTAGAGTTAAATACCCTAAAGGGAATAGAGATTTCTTAGGCTATAATTAGTAGCCTGGATTAGGCTTTAAATTCGGATTGATTTGCAGCTCTGTTGTCGGAATCGGCCATAAATACTGACGGTCATTCCAACTACGCACAGCAAGCGACTGACATTTTCCTGCAGCTTCCAGTGCTGAGAAGTCTGCGCATCCGTCCTCGTCTACATCGGGAGTGAAAGCCCAAAACCAATCGCCTTGGCTTGTAACCTGCTCAATACATAAAGAGGCCGGATAAACAATGCCATACGTTTTACGCGACATGACTTTAGGAGCCAACTTCCACCGAATGATATCGGTGTAACGCATATGTTCTTTAGCCATTTCCATTCGACGTTCCACACGCAACTGATGGCGCAAAGTATTTTGATCTGTAGAAGTAAAAGCTGGATATTGATCTGTAACCGATGGGGCTACTCCGTATGCTCGGGCTCTTACACTGTTCAGTGCATCCAATACAGACTGATCTATTTGGTTCAACTCTATTTTCGCTTCAGCATAAGTCAGAAGAACTTCGGCATAACGGCAATATATCAAATTCTGACTGACTTTCTTTCCGTTCTGCAACCATGTTTCATCGATTCCCTTACGCCATACCAATCCGTCGAATGAGGCATACTGAGCATTAGCACGGGTATCGTTGTTTTTCACTTCCTGTCCTGTATTGTAGTTCATGCAAGTCAGTTTTTCCGGATGTGGATCGTATTCATATCCCAAATGATTTGTACCAAACGGTACGATAGTTTCTGCCAGTCTCGGATCACGGTTTTTGAAAGGATCATGCGGATCGAACAATGTAGATTCATCTATAAGTTTTCCGTCTGTACAAGTAAAAGCCGCAAGTAATTCCCACGATGGACAAGTTTGCAACCATCCTCCAGGATTTCGCGACAAATCATTGTAAATCATATTCACGCCACCGATTCCATAACTACACGACAAGTAAGAACCATACGCTGCATCACGCGGAATTACAAAGATAAACTCCTTCGAAGTTTTTGTTCCTGAAAGGAAAAGACTTCTGAAATCGGGATGTAACTCGTAAACACCCAGGTTCATTACAGACTTGGCAGCAGTTGCCGCCGTTTTCCAATCTTCCATAATCAAGGCCACACGTGCTTTCAAAGCTAAGGCAGCTCCTTTTGTGGCTCGTTGCTGATCGGCATAGGAAACAGGAAGAACTTCTATAGCCTCATCAAAATCTTTATATATCTGAGACAGAACTGTCGACTTGTCGGTACGTCCCATCGTCAACCCCTCTTCTGTGGTTACATCGGTCAAAATCAAAGGAACATCACCGAATTTCACCACTAACTTAGCGTATGCGGCAGCACGATGAAACTTCGCCTCTGCTATCAAACGATTCACTTTTTCTGCAGAAGCGCCATTTTCTATTGCTCGATGCGATTTTTCTATGACAGCGTTTGCACGAGAAATAGCCTTATACTGATAGTTCCAAAGGTTTGTAACCCAAATATTCTGTCCATTCAATGTCCCATTGTCAAAATCGGTAAGATTATTTCTCGATGTATAATCGTCCGACCAGTCGTTCTGTTGTTGTCCATCTTCCGGCCAAAAGTCTATTTGGTACAGCTCATCCACAGCCATCTGTACCTCTGTTTCGGTAGAATACCAATTTTCAGTGGAACCACTTGACAAAGGATTCAAGTCAAGGTCATGACATGAAGTCAACGCCATCATTCCTCCACATATATATGTAAGTATAAGTAATTTTTTCATATCGCTTGCGATTAAAAGTTAATAGAAACGCCAAAAACCAAAGAAGTAGTGATAGGATATCCACTTGCGCTAACCTCTGGATCCCATCCTTTCGGAGCACCGCTAATGGTGAATAAATCGCTTCCGCTTACATAAACACGAACTGCATTCATATAGGCCTTTTTTGTCCAAGCTTTAGGAAGCGTATAGCCTATTGATAGGTTTTTCAGACGAATGTAACGGCTGTTATATAGCCAAAAGTCAGACATACAATAGTTGGCATCGCGGCTGGTACGCGTAAGTCTCGGATACAAAGCTGACGCATTTTGCTCTGCCGTATTCTTCTCGCTCCAGTAATTACCATCCAGAAGTGTTGGGAAATTCAAGTAATTGGTCTGCAAGCCTTCTATCATATCTGGACTAATGCGGGAATTTTGACTTCCTACGCCTTGAAACGTCACGCCAAAATCGAAACCTTTATAGGCTGCGTTGAATGTCAATCCAAAGAGAAAATGAGGCAATGACCCACCTAAAAGCACACGGTCATATTCCGGCGAAATAATACCATCGGGCACTCCATCCGGACCTGAAATATCTTTGTATTTGATATCTCCAACTTTCACGTTGTTATTCAGCTTTGGCGAATTGTCTACGTCTTCTTGCGTTTGATATAAACCATCACTAACGTAACCATACCATTCATTATACTCACTGCCTTCCATCTTAACTTGATTGCCCAAGAACTGTGTTCCGTTCAAGCTTCCCATCTTCGATGTATAATCCGACAAGTTGGCTGTAACTGAATAAGTAAAGTCCCCTCTTGTATCTCTCCAGCCTAATTCTATATCATAACCAGTAGTATGCATTCTTCCTGCATTCACTTCCGGATTGTCATAACCTATAAAATGAGGTATTTCCAACGCCAAAAGCATGTCTTTCGTGTTCTTTCTATAATAATCAGCCGAGAGATGCAAACGGTTATTCAAGAATGTGGCATCCAAACCGAGATCCCAGCTTTCAGTCGTCTCCCAAGAAATATTGCGAACTGCATATTTGGTTTGCGCCGCAGTGGTTACAGAAGAAACAACCCCCGAAGCGTTTTGAAACAATGCATCACTATAATTGATTGCCGCTTGATAAGGATAGTAATTGTAAACGAAATTATTGTTCTCATCGTATGCACCGATACGTTCATTTCCCAAACGTCCCCAAGAGCCTCTTAATTTCAAGTAAGAGAACCAATCCATATTAGCTTTCTTAAAGAATTTTTCTTCGGATATGACCCATCCCAATGATACCGATGGGAAGTTTGCCCAACGGCAATCAGACGCAAACCGAGAAGAACCATCCCGACGCAAGTTGGCCTGAACCAAATAACGGTTGGCATAACTATAAGTCACACGGCCAAAATAAGAGCGGTAAGCATATTCTTCCGCATTACCACTGTTATCGCGATAATCCATCGAACCCAAATCCAAATACGGATAATTCGTGAGTTGATATTGGTCTCTTGATGCCATCAGGTTTTCCCATTTGATATAATAGTCCTCGTAACCCAACATCACTGAGAAGTCATGCTTCCCTATCGTTTTGGCATAGTTCGCAAAAAATTGCGTTGTAATATCATGATTGTCATTCCTGTTTTCTGTAAGGTTGGTTGTTTGATAACCACCCATGTAACCAGCCACTGTGTTCGGATCGTTTGCACGAGTATAAGGAATCTGTTTCTCGAAAACCTTTTTCTTCACATTGTTAAAGTTAGGAGCTACTGCCGCCGATATTTTCAACCCCTCGAATGGAGTAATGTCAATTCCTAATTTACCGCCAATGTTTGTCCCATAATTAGTACTGGTTCCTCCATCGGTAATTTTAGCCAGCATATTCTCACCGTCTTTCACGTCGCCCCATAATCCATTCTGCCATTTGGCTGCATATATTGGGGGCAATTTACGGCCTCCAGCCTCCATGGGATTAGAATTAGGAGAAAGCGTTTTCGACCGTGAGAAATTCAAGTCAAGATTCGCAGAAATAAACTTGTTTATTTTGAAGTCGTTATTTACGCGAACCATAAAGCGATTGTATTCCTTATTAATATAAAGTCCATCGGTTTTGTCGTAGCGAAACGAAGCTTTCGTACGAACAATGTTTCCACCGCCTGTAACATTCAAAGTATGGGTTTGGCGTGGAGCCGATTTCTTCAATAGCAAGTCGTTCCAATCGGTATTGGCATAATTATCCGGATCTGTAAGACTATTCTTTGCCCAATTGGAAATCTCGTCTTCTGTATAAGTTTGATACCATCCACCATCCGGGTTGTCGTTATAACGAGTTTCGTTTACCATCTCCATATAACGTTCCGATCCGACATAAGTGGGACGTTTAGTTGGCATTTCCCAACCATATTCAAAATTATAGCTCAATGCCACATCACCGCTTTTCGCACGTTTGGTTGTAATAACGATAACACCGGCGGCTGCACGTGAACCATAAATGGATGCCGATGCCGCATCTTTCAAAACCGACATGCTCTCCACATCTTCCGGATTCACCGAATTGATATCACCGGGAATACCGTCAATAATTACCAACGGACTAGAATCACCTATGGTTGTGACACCACGAATCTGAATTGATGCAGTACTACCCGGCGCACCGTTATCACGGTTAATCGTTACACCCGAAACAGCGCCCTGCAAAGCTGTAGAAAGTTGTGTGGTACGACGCGAAGCTAGCGCATCGCCTTTTACGGCTGCAACTGAACCGGTAAGGTCTTTCTTCTTCATCGTTCCATAACCTATCACAACCACTTCGTCCAGTTGTTTGGTATCTTCCGCCAGTGAAACTTTCAGTGCCTTTCCGGCTTGTGTTGCCAGTGTTTGTGAGACATAGCCTATATAGGAAATTTCCAGTTGCGCTTTTGAAGATGAAACCGTTAAGGTAAATCGTCCGTTCATGTCGGTAATAGTACCATTGTTTCGAGCGCCTTTTTCTACTACACTTGCCCCGATAACGGGTTCGCCATTGGTATCGGTTACAATACCTGTTACTGTTGTTTTTCCTTGTTGCGAAGCCTGTTCGGTTGACAATATGATTTTTCTGTCCAGTACCGAATATTCCACGTTTGTCCCGGCGAACACTTCATCCAGTACCGTGAAAATATTTTCTTTGTTGGTCGAAACCGAAACACGGCGGTTCAAATCTACATGTTTGTTGTTGAAGAAAAAACCGAAATCGGACTGTGCCTCAATTTCTTTCAACACATCTTCTACACGTTGGTTATGCGCATTGATGCTGATTATGGCTCTTTGGGCATACGTATCAACGGCATGCGCCAACCCTGAGAAACATACTAAAAACAAAAACAAGAGTCTCATAGTCAATGGGATTTTTTTTGAATTTCGCCATAGCGACTTTGCCACCCATAAAAATTGGATGCTAATATATTTTTGCATAAATTTGTGTGACTTAAATTAAATAATCGGGTTATTGAGACTTGTGGCCAAACAAGCCTTTATACGCTGATTTCATACGGGATGGTACGCCAATACTGTCCCGTATGTTTTTGTGAATTAAGGTGGTTCGTTTTTCATATCTTTTAAAATTTAAGGATGTTCTATTTAATAAATTTCTATTCGATTCATTTCATCTGTTATACAAGGCGAATCAATGTATTTCCAATGTATCTGCGATGAAAGTCGAAAGTATTCCAATATCCGTTCCAACCGCTGGTTAGTAAACGTTCCCGTAAACGAATATTCTTTCAGCCTTTCATTTCTTATGGTGAAAGCCACGTGGTATCGCTTCTCCAGCATATGCAATCCTTCTTCCAATGGCGTATCTCGAAAGACTATCTTACCCTCTTTCCAAGAAGTTTCCGATTCACCCGAAGTCCTGAACAACTGGACTTCGTGAGTGCTTGAGTCGTAAATCACTTTCTGGCCTGGCATAAGCCTGACTTTCTCTTGTTTATTGTCTTTGTCAAACAAGAAATCTACTTTTCCCTTTACTAATGTCGTGGATATCTTGTCAGACTGACTGTATGCTTCCACATTGAAACAGGTTCCCAATACTTCTACCTGCGTTTGATGCGGAGTGGAAACGATGAATCTTTTGTCGGGATTCGGTGTCACTTCGAAATAAGCCTCTCCAGTCAAACGAACGCTACGTTTTTCTCCGCAAAAACGGGACGGATAGATTAAGGAAGACTCAGAGTTAAGAAAGACCCGCGTTCCGTCCGACAAAGTAAGCGAAGTAGTCATCCCCGGATTGGTTCGTGCTTCTAAGAACTCCACATCCTCCATACTATAGCGAGTCATGTAGAGCCAACAGGTAGCAAGCAACAGAGGCAATGTAAGAACAGCCGCTATACGTTGCGTCCACATCCACCAATTGATTCGTTTAGATTGATTCATCCGTTTCTCTACCCGTTTCCAAGCGACCTCAGTATCCACTTTCCGCATGACCGCTGTTGTATCCGTAGCCAGATACAATGCGTAAATTTGCCGAACCGCCTTCCGGTTATCTTCCGATTGTTCCATCCAGCATTCTACCATTTGGCGTTCATCAGGAGTAGCAAGTCCTTCGCAATAGCGCGGCAACAGTTCTTCTATTTGTTCGGGGTGTGGAGTACTCATATTTATTGTCTTTGTATTATTATGACAGGACACAAGGACCAATTCCTAAACCAAACCCTGTTTTTTTTCTAAAAAAAAGATATTTTTTTGATAAAAGGTTATATTTGCATTGACTATGTAGGCAAATCTTAATGAAAGAAGTATCTTTTTCTACCAACGACAAACTCTTATCAGCTCTTCAAAACGGGGATTCGGAAGCTTTCGAAACACTTTTCAGGCGTTCCTATCCGATGTTGTGTGCCTATGCCCACCGATTTGTGGATTTAAAGGATGCCGAAGAAATTGTAGACGATTCCTTTCTTTGGATTTGGGAAAACAGAGAGACATTGGTTATAGAAACTTCGCTCAACGCTTATCTCTTTAAAGTAATCTACCGGCGTGCGTTGAATAAATTGGAACATCTCAATACCATACAGCGGGCTGACACGCATTTCTACGAGAACATGCAAGACATGTTGCAAAACACCGATTATTATCAGTTGGAAGAACTCACCAAACAAATACGAAGCGCCATTGCGAAACTGCCAGAAAGCTATCGAGAAGCGTTTGTGATGCATCGTTTCCGCGACATGAGTTACAAAGATATAGCCGAAGTTCTTGGAGTTTCTTCTAAAACGGTAGATTATCGCATTCAGCAAGCACTGAAACAACTCCGGTCAGACTTGAAAGACTACCTTCCACTACTACTCCCCTTGTTGTTCTCCTGAGGCTGAAATCATTCCTTACTCTATTAGAGACAAAAGCAAAGAGCCGCCTCTCCGATAAAGCGGACAGAAGCGACTCCTTATATCTCAATATCCCTGATGGGAAGTGGGAGGTTATTTCCCCACTTCTTTCAGGAGTTCGTCTACAGCGGCTTTCAGCTGCGTGTCTTCGCCCGTCACAATGGTTTCGGGAGAATTTAGCACGTAGATATCCGGTTCTAACTGAGTATTCTCCAGATAACTGCCGTCGGGCAAGCGGTATCCTACTACGGGGATTCCGTAAACGAGCGACGGGTCTTGCATCTTTACCCAGTTTACACTGGTCATAGTACCAGGTACGGGGGCTCCAACCAACTTTCCGATGCCACAATGTTTGTATACCCAAGGCGTGCCGTGGGCATTGGAGTAGTTGGCTTCGCACTGCAACATGATGGAAGGCTTGTTCCAACGGCGGCTGGGCATGTCGCAGGCTTCACGGCCGCGTATCACTTGAGTGAAGTATTTCTTTCCGCTGAACAATACTTCGATGTCTTCGTGCAGACGGCCTCCGCCGTTGAAACGGGTATCTATCACAATGCCATCGCAAGTATTGTACTTGCCCAAAATATCGGAGTAGACGGAACGGAAACTGTCATCGCCCATGGAGCGGATGTGTACGTAACCCAAACGTCCGTTCGACCATTTCGCTACATCAGCGGCACGTTGTTTCACCCACCTATCATATAATAGGTCGGACCAGTCGGCCGGGCCAATGGGTTTCACCACCTCGTCCCACCGCTGATTGCTTTGCGGGTCGTAAAGCGAAACCAATACTTTGTGACCAGCTTTGCCGGTCAGCAAGTTGGTGTAGTCCACATCTTTCTTCAGAGCTTCACCGTCTATCTTTTCGATGATAACGCCAGACTTTACCTTTGAATCCTTGCGGTCGAAAGGTCCTTTCTCTACCACTTCTTCTATACGGATGCCGTCGCCATCGTATTTCCAGTCGAACAAGATGCCCAAACAAGCCGTCTTTTCGATGGGCGAAGGACGGAAGCGTCCGCCTGTGTGCGAGACGTTGAGTTCACCCAACAGTTCGCTCATCAGTTCGGCAAAGTCGTAATTGTTGTTGATGTGCGGCAGGAACTTGCGATACGATTCTGTCATCAACTTCCAGTCTACGCCGTGCATGTTTACTTCATAAAAGCGGGCGGCCTCTTCACGACAGGCGTTGTCGAACATATAGGCGCGTTCCGCTGCGGGATTCATTTTCATCTCTGCACGGTAGGTTACGGGCTTCAGGCTTTCGGACGAGGCGTCCATCTTCTGCATGCTTTCTCCACCCAAGATGAAGATATTCTTCCCGTCTTTGTCCGACTCCAGATGCGCCCATCCGCTATTCATCTTATGCAGCAGTTTGGTTTCGTGCTTGCGCAAGTCGGTTTTCCACAGGTCGTATCCTTTTTCGAAAGAGCAGAGATAATACAGCTTTTCGCCGTCTTCCGAAACGATGGCCGAAGCCAGGTTCGAAGAGTTAGGGGTAAGGCGTACCATCCGTTCATCGATGCCGTCCAATTCTACGTTGATGTCTTTCGCCTTGGTGTCTGCTTCAGACTTCTTGCCAGCCTTTTCGCTGGATTTCTTGCCCGATTTTTTATCGGTCTTTTCGGCTTCGGATTTCTGTTCCTTTTCCAGTTCTTTCTGTAACTCGTAGTCTTCCTTGCTCAGGCGATACTTGTCGTATGCGTCCTGATTCATGAAGCAGAGCATGGCGTCGCTTTGCGATCCCCACGAAGCGTGGGCGCGCATGCCGTAACGCTCAGTCACGAAAAGGATGGCGTTTCCGCCCATCACCCAGCGAGGCGATTCGCTGGAGTAGCCACTATGTGTAAGGTTTACGATGGGACTGCTTCCGTCGGCTTTCACCAAACCTATGTCGGTATAAGGGTCGTGACGGTTTCCGATGAATTCCAAGGTGAACCATTTGCCGTCGGGCGACCATTCAAAGCTGAAGCCTCCCGAACGTACGTACCAAGTAGAGCCATCGGTAACCTGACGCACGCTTTTCGAAGCGAGGTTGAGCACCATCAGTCGGTTGCGGTCTTCGATGAAAGCTATCTCTTTGCCATCGGGCGAGAACTGGGGATAGTCTCGCTCTACGCCGTCCGACGAGGGAAACAATGGCGTTTCTTCTATCGTGGTAGCGTTCGGGAAATTAGCATCCTCGCTTCGCATTATCTTAGCCTGATAAAGCGAGCGAATGCCATCGCGTTCGCTGGCGTACACCAAGGTGCGGTTGTCGGCTCCGAACGAGAGTCCGCGTTCGGCCTCGGACGTATGAGTTATCTGTTTGGTTGTACCGTATTCTACCGATGTCACGAACACTTCACCTCGCGCAACGAAAGCCACCTGCTTGCCGTCGGGCGATACCACTGCTTCCGAAGCTCCATGGGTAAAGGCGTACGACTCGGGGCTATCCTCGTCATCGCGCGTCAGCGACACGCTGACTTTCGTGGGTTGTCCGCCCGGCGCTTGGGTATAGATTTCGCCATCGTAAGTATAGCACAACGTGTTGTCGGACGCCACCGAAAGGAAGCGCACCGGATGGGTGCGGAAAGAGGTGACGGGAGCAACCTGCTGCGGAGCATCGAGCGCAAAACGATAAACATTAAACGTACCTCCGTTTCGTTCGCTCAGGAAGTAAACCTGCTTGCCATCGGCCGAGAGCACGGGGTTACGGTCTTCGCCGGCATGGGCTGTAAGATTGGTATGTTTTCCGTTCTTAACGTTATACATCCAAACGTCACGCGTCACCGACGAGGTATGGTGCTTGCGCCATTCGTCTTCATAACCCTTGCGGTCCTGATACAGGAAAAAGTCGCCCGATGGCGAGTAGTTTACCATTTCGGCGGGAGTGCCCAAAACTTGTTCCGTCCGTCCGCCGCCTACAGGTATGCGATAAAGTTCGGTCATCGACGACGTAGGAAACATGGCGCTGGCCGTTGGGTCCTGAATGGATGCCGAAAAGAGTACATATTTTCCGTCAGGAGTAAACGATGAGGGTATCTCAGAAGCCGAGTTCGACGTTAGCCTGCGTGCCGGCCCTCCTTCTGAGGACATCACAAACACGTCGAAGTTTCCGTAGCGGTCGCTGGCGAAAGCTATCTGCTTGCCGTCGGCCGACCATACGGGACTCGATTCGTACGAGCTCTGCGTAGTAAGACGCACGGCTTCGCCCCCAGATGTTTTTACCTTATATATATCGCCTTTATAGCAGAACGCTATCTCTTTTCCGTCGGGCGAAACGCATACATCACGTAGCCAAAGCGGGGTGATGGCCTGTGAAGCCACACCTGTCATGCCCAAGGCAAGGCATGCCAACCATTTCTTCATCATATCTGTCTTTTGTTTTAGGGTGATTTTCAAAATGCAAATATAATCCTTAATCTTTCCCCGGCTGCGAAATTCAACGAGTTAATCAACAAAAAAAACGATAACGCAGAAAAAAAATTCGCCTCGAGAGATTTAAAATCTGATAACGCAGAAAAAAAATTCGTCCCGAGAGATTTAAAATCTGATAACGCAGAAAAAAAATCTCTCGGGACGTTTTTTTACCTTGTCTAAAACCCGTTTCTACGGTGCTTTAGACGGGGTTCTCAGTACCCTCGTCGAGAATCGAACTCGAATCTAAAGTTTAGGAAACTTCTATTCTATCCGTTGAACTACAAGGGCAGGGATGGCAAAATTACACCTTTTCGAGTGAGAAAGCAACTTTTCAGAAAGAAAAAAGCTGTAACCCGAAATCGGGAGAACTCCCGTTTCAGCAGTCACCTGCATCCGTCTGCATAATAATTCCTGTTTTATTTTGATTTTCGGATATAGTTCGCCACATTTGCATCTGCGATAAGACCAACTTAACTTTAAACGATATTATGACAGAGAATTTGACGACGGTCAAAGAACTGGACGATGTGGTAGTTCGGTTCTCCGGCGATTCCGGCGACGGAATGCAACTGGCTGGTAATATGTTTTCCAATATCTCGGCATCCGAAGGAAACGACATCAGTACTTTCCCCGATTACCCGGCCGATATCCGCGCCCCGCAAGGCACACTCACGGGCGTCTCGGGATTTCAGGTGCATATAGGAGCTAAAAAAGTCTATACTCCGGGTGACAAGTGCGACGTATTGGTAGCCATGAATCCGGCGGCGCTGAAAACACAATGCCGATTCTGCAAACCGCAGGCTGTTATAATCATCGACACAGACTCGTTTACCAAACGCGACCTGGATAAGGCACAGTTCCAACAAGACGACCCGTTTGCCGAACTTGGCATCAAGAACGAGGTGGTGCCCGTAGCCATCACTACCATGTGCAAAGAGAGCCTGAAAGACAGTGGGCTGGACACAAAGACCATCCTGCGAACCAAAAACATGTTTGCCTTGGGACTGGTGTGCTGGCTATTCCACCGCGATATAGCCGTAGGCGAGAAGTTATTGCTCGATAAGTTCGCACGCAAACCGCAGATAGCAGAAGCAAACGTGCGCATCTTGCACGATGGATATAACTTCGGGGCGAATACACACGCCTCAGTTGCCACCAGCTACACCGTACCGTGCAAAGAGACCAAACGTCCGGGCAGATACATGGACATCAATGGCAACAAGGCCACCGCTTACGGGCTGATGGCCGCCGCCGAAAAGGCAGGCCTCAACCTATACTTGGGCTCGTACCCCATCACACCTGCTACAGACATCCTACACGAACTGGCCAAGCACAAATCACTCGGTGTGAAAACCGTGCAATGTGAAGACGAGATTGCCGGATGCGCTTCGGCTGTGGGTGCAGCCTTTGCGGGACACTTGGCAGTAACCACCACTTCAGGCCCCGGATTGTGCCTGAAGAGCGAAGCCATGAACCTGGCCGTCATCACCGAACTGCCGCTTGTCATCATCGATGTGCAGCGCGGAGGACCGTCAACGGGACTCCCCACCAAATCGGAACAAACCGACTTGCTTCAGGCACTGTTCGGGCGAAACGGTGAAAGTCCGATGCCGGTTATTGCAGCCACATCGCCCACAGACTGCTTCGACGCCGCCTTTATGGCTTGCAAGATTGCCGTAGAACATATGACTCCCGTCATTCTGCTTAGCGACGCCTACATAGCCAACGGATCGGCCGCTTGGCATCTGCCTTGCATGAACGACTATCCCGATATCGTACCACCCTTTGTCACACCCGACATGGCTGATACGTGGACACCCTTCCAACGGAATCCGAAGACAGGAGCACGCTACTGGGCTACCCCGGGCACCGAAGGATTTATGCACCGCATAGGCGGACTGGAGAAGAGCAACGAAACCGGAGCTATCTCCACCGAACCCGAAAACCATCAGCTGATGACCCGTCTGCGCGCCGAGAAAGTGGAGCGCATCGCCGATTGCATTCCACCGCTGGAAGCGGAAGGTTGTCCCGACGCAGACTTGCTTATCGTAGGATTTGGCGGTACTTACGGCCACCTGCGTTCGACCATGGAATTGCTGAATGCCGAAGGGCGCAAGACTGCTTTGGCGCACTTTAAATACATCAACCCGTTGCCGCGAAACACCGAAGAAGTGCTCCGTCGCTTCCCCAAGGTTGTGGTAGCAGAACAAAACAGCGGCCAGCTGGCCGGCTACCTGCGCATGAAGACCGAAGGCTTGCACCTGCACCAATTCAATCAAGTGAAAGGACAACCCTTTGCTGTTACCGAACTGGCCGACGCTTTCCGCCGAATACTGGACACAGACGCAATCATCAAGAAAGGAGAACCGAACAATGAGTAATACAACCTATACAGCAGCCGACTATAAAGCAGGACAACCTCGCTGGTGTCCGGGCTGCGGCGACCACGCTTTTCTGAACTCTTTCCACAAAGCCCTTGCGGAAATCGGAGTGCCCCCTCATCAAACGGCGGTAATTTCGGGCATCGGTTGCTCGTCACGTCTACCCTATTACATGAATACTTATGGCATGCACACCATTCACGGACGTGCCGCCGCCATCGCCACGGGCGTGAAGGTAGCTCGCCCAGACCTCGCCGTTTGGCAAATATCGGGCGACGGAGACGGACTGGCCATCGGAGGCAACCATTTTATCCATGCTATCCGCCGAAACGTGGACATTAACATCATCTTGCTGAACAACCGCATTTACGGACTCACCAAAGGGCAGTACTCGCCCACCTCGGCACGCGGATTCGTAAGCAAGTCATCGCCTTATGGCACGGTCGAAGACCCATTCCGTCCGGCTGAGCTCTGCTTCGGAGCGCGCGGACGCTTCTTCGCACGGTGCGCGGCGGTAGACGGAGGCCCCTCGGTGGAGGTTCTGAAAGCGGCGGCGCGCCACAAAGGCACTTCGGTGGTAGAAGTGCTGCAAAACTGCGTCATCTTTAACGATGGCACCCATGCAGCGGTAGCAAAGAAAGAAGACCGTGGGAAAAACGCCATCTATCTAGAACACGGAAAGCCCATGCTTTTCGGCCCGAATCGGGAGTTCGGACTGATGCAAGAAGGCTTCGGACTGAAAGTGGCGCGTCTTGGCGAAAACGGAGTAACGGAAAAAGACATCCTGATACACGATGCACATTGCGCTGACAACACGCTACAACTGAAACTGGCCCTGATGGAAGGGCCGGACTTCCCCGTGGCGCTCGGCGTGATACGCGACGTAGAAGCACCTACCTACGAAGAAGCGGTAGCTGCGCAGATAGCCGAGGTTTCCGCTAAGAAGCCATACCACACTTTCACCGAACTGCTTGATACAAACGATACGTGGACGGTGGAATAATCCCCGTCTATCTAAAAAAGACTTACATGACATGAATATCGAAATCCTTTATCTACTGTTTCCTGTATTCGCCCTCCTGCACGAAGTGGAAGAGCTTTCCACCCAGAAACGTTGGATGGCGAAAAACGCCGACCCAATCATCGTGCGCTTCCCCTTTTTAGCAAGAATTGTCCGTACGCTGAAAAACACTTCCAACCTGAGGTATCTCCTGATGGCTGTGGAAGAGTTGGTCATCATATCGGCGTGTACGGTAAGTTTCATCTACGGTGCGCAGTGGCTACTATACGCCCTGTTTTGGGGATTCAGCATCCATCTGCTGGCACACGTTATACTGGCCGCACCGCTTCAGCACTACTACGTTCCGGGTCTTATCAGCGGCATATTCCTTATACCCTACGCCACTGCCGGCATAATGAACCTTATCGGCCGCTTTTCGGTAACCGAAAATATATGTTGGGCTTTGGGCGGAATCGCCTTTATGCTGCTCAACCTCTGGCTTATGCGGCGCATCGGCAAGTAAGACGTATTTACGCAGAGCTTCAAGTAAAACAAAAACAGCACGGAAGTTTCCGATATGGAATCGTCCGTGCTGTTTTATACTGCGTCTACGCTTATTTATTCAGACGCCAAGTAAAGCCGTCTTTCGTATCTTTCACTTCAAAACCGAGGGCGGAGAGGGTGTCGCGTATCTTGTCGCTAGTAGCCCAATCCTTGTTGGCTTTGGCTTTCATGCGTTCTTCCAACAGCATGTCGACCACCTTTCCGAAGGCTTCTTCGCGCGCCGCATTGTTTTCGGCTCCGGCCTTTAAGCCCAGGATGTCGAATGTGAACAAGTGGAATACGCCCTTCAGTTCTTCCAAGTCTTCGGCGCTGATAGTGGCCTTCTTATCGAGTACGGTATTTATCATACGGATGCCGTCGAACAGGTGCGAGATGACGATAGGCGTGTTCAGGTCATCGTTCATTGCCTCGTAGCATTTGTCACGCAGTCCGGCCGGTTCGATGCCTTGAGTGGCCTTCGACGGTGTGATGCGTTCCAGATTTTTCACACCTTCCAACAGTCGTTCCAGTCCTTTCTCGGCAGCTTGCAGCGCTTCGTTGCTGAAATCTACGGTGCTGCGGTAGTGCGCCTGAAGGATAAAGAAGCGGATGGTCATGGGCGAATATGCCTGGCTGAGCATCTCTACGCCTTCAGAATTCTTGTGGCTTCCCTTGAAGAATTCGTCCAGTGTGATGAAGTTTCCGAGGCTCTTGCCCATCTTCTGTCCGTTGATGGTTATCATGTTGTTGTGCATCCAGTAGCGAACCATCGGATGTCCTTGCGAGGCGACGGCCTGAGCTATTTCACATTCGTGGTGGGGGAATATCAAGTCCATGCCACCGCCGTGGATGTCGAACGTCTCGCCCAGATATTTGCGTCCCATGGCGGTACATTCGCAGTGCCATCCGGGGAAACCGTTGCTCCAAGGCGACGGCCAACGCATGATGTGTTCGGGTTGCGCGCACTTCCAAAGGGCGAAGTCGGCCGGGTTATGTTTCTCGTCCTGTCCGTCCAGTTCGCGGCTGGTGTTCAGCACGTCGTCCAGGTTGCGTCCAGAGAGAATGCCGTAACGGTGCTTCTTGTTATATTTGGCCACGTCGAAGTAAACCGAGCCTTTGCTCTCGTAAGCGAATCCGTTGTCCAGGATTTCCTTGACCAGCTGTATCTGCTCGATGATGTGTCCCGAAGCGTGAGGCTCAATGCTGGGCGGAAGTACGTTGAGCGCCGCCATGGCATCGTGGTAGCGAAGCGTATAGTACTGCACCACTTCCATCGGTTCCAACTGTTCCAGTCGGGCTTTTTTGGCGATCTTGTCCTCGCCCTCGTCGGCATCGTGCTCCAAGTGGCCTACATCGGTAATGTTGCGCACGTAGCGCACCTTATATCCCAAGTGCTTGAGATAACGAAACAGGATGTCGAAAGTAATGGCGGGACGGGCGTGTCCCAAGTGGGCGTCACCGTACACCGTAGGGCCGCACACGTACATCCCAACGTGGGGAGGGTTCAGCGGTGCGAAACGTTCCTTGGTACGGCTCAGGGTATTGTAAATTGTAAGCTGATTTTCCATAACTCTTCCGTTTTTATAGTTTTACCGCACAAAATTATAAAAAAGTGGGCACACCGCAACCGATGTGCCCACATATATCACAAAAGATATCCGCCTTGGCGAATTAGTCTTTGTACACGTTTCGGATAGGATCGTCGTACTGCTCTTGCAAGCGGCGCAGTTCGGCTTTCAACTCCTTGGTAACCTCTTCTGTACCGGGCTGTCCGAAGATGTTGTGCATCTCTGCAGGATCGGTCTTCAAGTCGTAGAGTTCCCAGCAGTCGATGTCGTTATAGAAATGTATCAACTTGTAACGGTCTGTACGTACTCCATAGTGACGCCGAACGGCGTGTTCGGCAGGATACTCGTAGAAGTGATAATAGAGCGACTTACGCCAGTTGGGCACTTTTTCGCCTTTCAGCAAGGGGAGGAAGGATACGCCGTGCATATCTTTCGGCACTTCCACGCCAGCCAAGTCGAGGATGGTCGGTCCGTAGTCGATGTTCTGTACCATCTCTTCTACATCGCCCTTCTTACCGCCCGGCATGCGCACGAGCAACGGAGTGCGGAACGATTCCTCGTACATGAAACGCTTGTCGAACCATCCGTGTTCGCCCATATAGAATCCTTGGTCGGATGTATAGACTATCATGGTGTTCTCCAGCAAGCCGTTCTTTTCCAGATAATCGAGTACGCGTCCTACGTTGCGGTCTACCGAGTGGATTACGCGCATGTAGTCGTGCATGTATTGCTGGTATTTCCATTCGGCCAAGGCTTTTCCGCTGAGCTTGTCTTTCTTAAACTTGGCGATGATGGGGTCGTAGTGTTTGTCCCAAGCGGCTTTCTGTGCGGGAGTCATGCGGCTGTACATTTCACGGCCGTATTTTTCCAGACCGGTGTTGGTATGGATTTCGTTTTCCTTGTCGGCCATCTTCAGGTCGTATACCAAGTCCATGTCTTTGATAATGCTCATTTCCTGCTTCGACGCCGGGATTCGTCCTTCGTACTTGTCGTAGAAGTTTTCGGGCATGGGGTAAACTACGTCGTTATACAGGTCGAGGTCGCAAGTGTCCGGCATCCAAGTACGATGCGGGGCCTTGTGGTGGATGAACAGGCAGAACGGTTTTTCCTTGTCGCGTATACTGTCTAACCAGTTGATGGCAAGGTCGGTCACGATGTTTGTGGCGTAGCCTTCGCGCTGTACCTTCTGGCCGTTGTTGATAAACTTCGGGTTGTAATAATCGCCCTGGCCAATCAGGATATCCCAGTAGTTGAATCCGGTAGGTTCCGATACTAGGTGCCACTTACCAATCATTGCCGTTTGGTAACCGTTGGCTTGAAGCAGCTTAGGGAATGTCTGCTGACTTCCGTCGAAGGTCGTTGTGTTATCGGTAAACCCGTTAGCATGGCTGTGCTTACCCGTAAGCATACAGGCGCGGCTGGGTCCGCTCAGCGAGTTGGCCACGAAGCTGTTCGTAAAGCGCACACCTTCGTTGGCTATACGGTCAATGTTAGGGGTTTGGATAAAACGCTGGTCGTATGCGCTGATAGTTTGGAACGAGTGGTCGTCGCACATAATGTAGACCACGTTCATCGGCTTTTGCGTCTGGGCTTCTTTCTTAGTCGAAGCGCACGAGCTTGTAAGCGCTGCCAGTGCCGCAGCTCCGGCACAACAGTAACATACAGAACTTGTCAGTTTACTCATATTTTCAGTTTTTTCGTTGATTAATAAGCGTGCAATTTAAGGGTTACAAAGTCTAAAAGCGATGACGCGAAGACTTGTGTCGGCTACAAATATACAATTTTTTTATCCTTGAGTGGATAACGCCGCCCTAAAAAGGAGAAAATATCCGTTCCCGACAGGGGTAAAAATCTCCGGCGAGAGATTTTTTTTCTCCGGCGAGAGATTTTAAAAACGTCCCGAGAGAATTTTTTTCTCCGGCGAGGGATTTTTGACCCCTCGAAAACTGCGCTACAGCACCTTGTAGCGCAGGTCTTAACTCATAAAAAAGCCCGCTGACCGAACCCGGTGAATACCGCTCTGTCCGGCCGGCGGGCCAATGTATGACGATGTTATGCAATTACCATCCGGGGTTCTGTTCCCACAAGCCGTCCATCAAGCTGATGAGTTTGTCTTGGATAGGCAACAGGTAGTCGCGGTTGGTCTTGAACTGCCATCCGTTAGGCATGAGCGAAGTTGGTACGGGCAAGATGTAACCTTCGCTATCCAAAGTTGCCGGAACCTTGCCGTCGTATTTGTCGGCCAATGTGCTTCCGGTAAAGAGCGCGCCCTGAGGATGTTTGCCCAAAATCAGTTCATCGGCAGCTGCCCAACGCAAGATGTCGGTCAGACGACGGCCTTCTAACGCAGTCTCCACACGACGTTCGCGGCGTACGGCCTGAATGTATTTGTCCAAGCCACGGAACGGATAGTCGGCTTCGGTGTTATATTCGCGGTCGAAGTCCACTCCCGGCATACCTACACGGTCGCGCAGAGGCTTCAAGACTTCCTGTATTTTGCTGGCGTTAGAAGCGCCGTTCTGTTCGGCCAAAGCCTCAGCGTAGTTCAGCAGCACATCGGCATAACGGAACTGGATGGCAGGCGTTGAACCTTTGTATTCAGAAATATAGTCGCCAGTGTAGTCTATCTGTACGTGCTTCAGCATGACGTATCCGGTTACGTTTGTACCGAAAGCCGACCCGTCGCCAAAGAGTGACGGCCACGTCAGTGTATAAGGCGAACCTGCGCTCACGGGCTGCATACGCTGTCCGGGCACGGCTACGGTCTGCGACAGACGCGGGTCGCGAACGGTAGGCTGCAGTTCTTCGGGATAATTCCGTTTGGCGTCCGTACGGGTTGTTCCTACGAACGGCTTTCCGTCGATGGTCAAATAGTCGTCTACCAACGATGCGGTTACACCGATGTTACCGCCGCCGGTATTCAGATAACGGGTTACACTGTTTCCCACCTGATTCCCATCGTAACGCTTAAACCAAAGGATTTCGGAGTTCGAAGTCAGGTCTTCGGTTTCAAAGATTACGCGGTAATCGTTCAGCGGGTTTCCGGTGCTGTATATCTTCCATACATTTCTATCGCATACGGCCTTAGCGGCTTCGATAGCCTGTGTCAGATAACTGCTTATCTTGTTATTCAGTTCCGTTTCGCTGATGGTGCTGTCGTAGAACTTTTCGGTTTTGCTCTTCTCTTTTTCCAAGTGATATTTCTCCCAAGTGGCTTCGAACAAGGCAACTTCGCTCTTCAGGGCACGAGCCACGTCCTTATGTACACGCATGGTGCTGGAGTTAGACTGCTCGTTCAGCAGCGAAATCGCAGTGTCGAGGTCGCCCAAAATCTTGTCGGCAATGAACGTGCGGCTTTCCCGCGGCAACATCATTTCGCTCATGTTGGGGTCGAGCGGTTTGTCCACCCACGCCAAGCGTCCGTAGCTGATGAACATCTGATAGTAATACCAGGCGCGGAAGAAATAACCTTCGCCCATCAACTGGTTGTAGGTAGACGTTCCGGCTTCGCTGCACTGGTCAGCGTTGTTCAACAGGTAGTTCACGTTACGGATATGAGTATAATTGCTTAGTGCGGAAGCGTCGCTCAGAGCACTGTGTCCCATCAAACGGGTATTGGCCGCATTCGAACTCAAGTTGTCGCTGTTGGTATCTTCGCCGGCTATTCCGCCGCCGCCACCGGCCATGAAGCCCTGCGTACGCAGTCCGCTCTCGTAAAAGCGGTCGATATAGTTTCTTATTTCTCCTGTGCTACGAAACGGTTCAGCCGTAGAGAGCACGCCTTGCGGCTTCTTGTCCAAGTCGTAACAAGCGTTCAGACTCAAGGCCAGCACCGCACCCAATAATATATTTCTTGTTTTCATAATGATCTGTTGCTTACATGTTAACAATTAAACCTACTGACAAAACCCGGTTCATCGGGTAGTTCTTGCCGGCTTCGCTTGTATATGTGTTGGAAGAGAAGATGGCTTCGGGGTCGAACATGCCTTTCAGCTTCGTGAAGGTCAAGAGGTTTTCACCCGAGAAGAACACCTGTACCTTTTGCAGTTTAGCCTTCTGTACCCATGCCGACGGCAAAGTGTAACTCAGCGTAAGGTTCTTCAAACGACAGTATGCTGCATTCTGCATATAGCGGTCGGATTTCTGTATGTTCTTGTTTTGGAACGCTCCTACGGCACCTGCACTGTGGATGTAAGGTTTCGGATAATAAGCTCCGGTATTTTCGGGAGTCCAGTAATCCATGTGTTCCTTGAATACCGTAACCTGCGCGAATGGTCCGAATCCCCAGAAGTAAGCGCCGCTTCCCATCCAGTCGCGCTTGCCTACGCCCTGGAAGAATACGCTCAAGCTAAGTCCCTTCCAGCTGATGCTTCCGTTGAAACTATACTGGTAGCGCGGAGTGGTATTACCGATAATGGTCTGGTCGCCCATGTCGCCTACACGGTTGCTTCCGCGGTTGATGGCGTTATCGCCGTTCAGGTCGATATACTTCACATCGCCCGGTTCCCAAGCCTTTCCGCTGATGTATGTCAGGTCGTATTTGCTATTGTACGCATCGGCTTCTTCTTGAGTCTGAATCAAGCCTTCTACACGGTATCCCCATATTTCGCCTACTTTTCGTCCCACGTACCAAGAGCTGGCCGGGTCTGTACTGTTGGCATTAGAATATGCAGTAACTTCCGATGTTGCATCGGCCAGTGTAGCGCCTACACTATAATCGATGTCCTTTCCTATCTTGCCGCGGTAGTTCAGCGAGAACTCCCAACCGCGGTTCCGCATGCAGGCGTTGTTGGTTTGTGGAGCTGTAGCGCCAAACATATCGGGGAAGTCTTGGCCTGGGCCAAGCATGTCTTTCGTATCGCGCTGATAGATATCGAACGTACCGGTCAATGCGTTTCCGAAGAATCCGAAGTCAAGACCGATGTTCTTGCTCTCTACCTTTTCCCAAGTGGTGTTCGGGTCGATAACCGAAGCGGGATTTGTATAAATGTGGCGTCCGTCGGAGAAGATGTAACCTCCAAGACTGCCGTTCAGCGTCATGTTCGATGAGAATGTATAAAGTCCGGCATTCGCCTGGTTACCCAGTAAACCCCAAGATGCGCGCAGCTTCAAGTTGGAAAGCCAGCCTTCGGCACTCTTCATAAACGTCTCACGGTGTATGTTCCATCCCAAAGAAACAGATGGGAAGAAGCCCCAGCGATTTCCTTTCGCAAAGCGAGAAGAACCATCGTAACGTCCGTTCAACTCTACCAAGTAGCGTCCGTCGAAATCATAATTTACACGTCCGAAGAATCCGCGTGTAGCCCATCCGTTACGGGTATCTACTACGGTCTTGTCGCCCGTACCCATTGCAAGGCTCGGATTAGAAGTAGAATAAAGTCCAGTGATGGAGTTCTTCATCCAACTATAGCTGTTGTCTTCTTCCTGATAACCGGCCATGACGGTAAAGTTATGCTTGTCGGCCAACGAGAACATATAGTTGGTATAAAGGTTGATAGTCTGGTAACGGGTGCGTCCGTATGCACGGGTGAACTTACCGTCTTTCGAAATGCCCAACTCCGAACGTGCCACCTTGGTCAGGGTAACTCCATCTTGTTCATAAATGTATGGAGCTACGTTCAAGGCTTCGTATTCCAGATTGCTCTGCTTGTAAGTATAGTCGAAGAAGATAATCCAGTCTTTCAGCGGACGAACTTCAAATCCGGTAGTGATGTTGAAGCGGTCGCGTTGAGTATTGGTATATGTTCCGCTCTGCAGATAAGGAATCATGGAGAGTTCGGTAAAGTGTCCGTTAGGGTCTACTACCGACACTGTAGGACGGAAACGTGCCAAACTGTGATAGAATCCTTCGCTCAAGCCTCCGTCCAAATCGCTGCTTTGGTTGAACGGTGTTTTGGTATCGGAATGCATAAACTTGGTGTTAAACTTCAGCTTCAGCCACTTGGTAAGTTCTGAACTAATGTTAGCGTTCAGTGTATAACGGGTATATCCTATATCGGCATACCGCAAAATACCATCTTCGTTGTAATATCCGCCAGATACATAGTACTGCGCTTTTTTCGAACCGCCGCTGAAGCTCAGGTTATGGTTCTGCTTGAAAGCGTAGTTCTTATAGTGAAGGTCGAAATAATCGGTATTGCCCAAACCTTTTTCTGAGTTCTCGAACGCAGCGTTCAGCGTTTGTCCGGCAGCCAGTTCCGCCCAGGGGTTCACACTGGATGGGTCGTTCATGTATTGTTGCAGTGCGGCAATCTTCTCGTCACTGTACCGGCGGTTGGTAGCTCCGGCATTGGTTACACCATCGTTCCAGAACTGCACGAAGTCCAATGAGTTCACCATATCGGGCAAGACGGTAGGAGCACTCCATCCCACTGTACCCTGATAGTTGGCCCGCATTTTGCCTTCGGCACCTTTCTTTGTCGTTACCAAGATAACGCCGTAAGCGGCACGTGCTCCGTATATGGCACAAGCTGCGGCATCCTTCAGTACCGAAATATTCTCTATATCGTTAGGATTAACATCCGAAAGATCCATTTCCACTCCGTCTACCAACACGTAAGGAGCAGCGTTACCGCTTAAGTTTCCTTGACCGCGCAAGCTCAATGTTCCGCTGGCACCCGGACGACCCGAACTGCTGTTGCTGACCGAAAGCCCTGGCACCATACCTTGCAAACTCTGTGTGGCGTCTACTACGGGACGAGTCTCAATAGCATCCCCCTTTACCGATGAAACCGATCCGGTAAGATTCACTTTCTTCTGAACACCGTAACCTACTACTACCACTTCATCGAGTGCCTGCGAGTTTTCTTTCAGTGCGATGCGGAGCGGAGTGCCGTTCCATACCGTTTCCTGCGACACATAACCGATAGACGATATCACTATCACATCGCCTTTCTTCACTCCTGCGATATTAAAGTCACCATTTATGCCAGTAACCGTACCTTTGGTTGTACCTTTTACCACAACCGAAGCACCGATAACCGTTTCACCGTTCTGGTCTACTACCACGCCAGAGCAACCGTTGTTCTGCTGTGCTGCACAAACGGCTGCTGCATGAGGTGCGGCCTGCACGTATCCTGCACAAGAAACTGAAAGGAGTAGCACCCATTGCGCCAATTTTAGCCTACAAATGGGAGGAGGTAATTTCGTTTTCATCTTGTTTAAAAAATTAGGTTTTATTAAATCTTGTTTGCAATATTACTTTTAATAATTATAAACACCAAAAAAACGAATGTTTAATTTGTCTTTCATAGTGATTTTCTTCTGTTAACAAAGCTTTAAACCGGAGTTGTA
>CAVBJM010000009.1:0-72715 GCA_963595925.1 bacterium | reverse complement strand
AACTGACTCTTAATCAGTGGGTCCAGGGTTCGAATCCCTGAGGGTGTACAAAAAAAGAGAGAAGCTTTATAAAAAGCTTCTCTCTTTTTTATCATTTATGCGTATGCACAATTTCGGTCGGCGCCAATTCCGCATTTCGCCGTTCGGTCTGCACAACCACATTGCGAGCCAAATCCAAAAACGCCTGCCCAACCATACTTTCGTCATTCAGCGCTACGGGAGTCCCCTTGTCGCCATTCTCACAAATACTCTGTACGATTGGAATCTGCCCCAGCAAGGGAACATTCAGCTCTTCAGCCAAACGCTTCGTTCCTTCCTTGCCAAACAAATAATATCTATTGTTAGGCAACTCGGCCGGTGTAAACCACGCCATGTTTTCTACCAACCCCAGTATAGGAACATTCACCTTATCGTTCATATACATATTAATACCTTTGCGCGCATCGGCCAAGGCTACCTCTTGCGGAGTGCTGACTATCACCGCACCCGTAATGGCCAACGTCTGAAGCAGCGTAAGGTGAATGTCGCTGGTTCCCGGCGGAGTGTCCAGTACGAAGTAATCCAAACCGCCCCAGTTGGCATCGGCCACCAACTGCTTCAAGGCATTGCTCGCCATCCCTCCGCGCCACAAAGTAGCCTGGTCAGGGTCGACAAAGAAACCGATGGAAAGGAGCTTTACTCCATACTTCTCTACAGGAACAATCAAGTCGCGACCGTCAACAGATTCGGCATACGGACGAGCGTCTTCCACTTGGAACATTTTTGGAACAGAAGGACCGAAGATATCAGCATCGAGCAAACCGACTTTGTAACCTAACTTAGCCAAAGCCACAGCCAAATTGGCCGCAACCGTAGACTTTCCTACTCCGCCTTTGCCAGACGATACCGCAATGACGTTCTTCACCTGCGGGAGCATCTTACCAGGTTCCGGGCGGGCAGCCTGCTTGCTCTCTGTGGAAACAAGAACCTCCACGTCTTTCGACACATAGGTATGGATAGCTGTCTCGGCAGCCTTTACAACCGATTTCAAGAATGGGTCAGTCGGCTTCTCAAATATCAAGGAGAAACTTACTTTCATCCCGTCAATACGCAAATTGTCGGCCACCATTTCGGCTTCCACCAAGTTCTTTCCCGTTCCGGGATAACGCACCGTAGCCAGTGCGTCAAGTATCAACTTAGGATATAATGTCATATTGATTATTGTTAGTTTAATGAAACTTCTTTCTTTTTACTTACTGGTATTCAATCCGCTGCGTTTGCTTCGGTTATAACTGCGGTAATCATCCAATTCTATCTCCACGTCTGGTTCTTTCAGTTCCCCCTCCTGCGGCAAACGAAACTTGATGTATTTGATATTCAGCCCACGGTCTAACCACTGCTGCTCGTAATAGGTACGAATGCTCAATATATCGTCATCCATCCCCGAGTGATACAAGTCATCGGTCATAAATTCAACGGGCAATCCGTTTGCTTCTATCATGTATCGGGTATAGGTAAACATAAAGTTACTGTCTGTCTTCAGATGTACCAATCCGTTCGGTTTCAGAAACTTACGGTAGCGGTTCATGAAATAAGTTGAGGTAAGGCGCTTCGTCGCCTTTTTCATCTGCGGATCGGAAAAGGTCAACCAAATTTCACTCACTTCGCCAGGAGCAAAAAACCGGTCTATGATTTCGATGTTCGTACGCAGGAAAGCCGCATTGCCAAGCCCTTCCCGCAAAGCTTCGGTAGCCCCTGTCCACATACGGGCGCCTTTAATATCTACTCCGATAAAGTTCTTATCGGCATAACGGCGAGCCAGCCCTGTGGTGTATTCCCCTCGTCCGCAACCCAGCTCAAGCACTATGGGATTATCATTGCGAAAGAAATCGCTGTTCCACTTACCTTTCATGCCGAACGGCACATCGTCAATAACCGAATACGGATACTCGAACACATGCGGATATTCCGCCATATCTGCAAACTTAGCCAGTTTTCCTTTTCCCATCTTCTGTATGTTATAAATGTCGGACAAAGATAAGCGAAATAAGCGATATAAAAAACAGAAGCCGCAACCGGGAAAAGATTCCGGAAGCGGCTTATATCAAAGGAAGCGCACTAATACGCTTATTCTACAACCATTACCCATCCGTACGGGTCGGGTTCGTCGCCATACTGGATAGCACGCAGTTTCGTGTATAGTTTCTCTGACCAAGGACCGGGCTTGCCATCCTTGGCAATAACATACGACTTATGGTTTTCCAAATCGTCTATTTGACTGATGGGGCTAATTACAGCGGCCGTTCCGCAGGCTCCGGCCTCTTCAAAGGTCTCCAACTCTTCTTCAGGAATGGGACGACGTTCCACTTTCAAGCCCAAATCTTCTGCAATCTGCATCAAGCTACGATTGGTGATAGACGGAAGAATAGAAGTTGACTGCGGAGTAACGTATGTACCGTTCTTGATACCGAAGAAATTGGCCGCACCACATTCGTCAATGTATTTCTTTTCTTTGGCATCCAAATAAAATTCGCTGGCGTATCCGGCATCGTGAGCCATTTTGTTGGCGCGAAGGCTGGCTGCGTAGTTTCCACCAACTTTGTAACGTCCGGTACCAAGCGGAGCCGCACGGTCGAACTCGCGGATAATAACGTACGGATTGGTAGCAAAACCGCCTTTAAAGTACGGGCCTACCGGGGTTACGAATATCACGAACAGATATTCATCTGTTGGATGTACGCCGACCTGTGCGCCTATACCAATCAACAACGGACGAATATACAACGAAGCGCCACTTTCATAGGGAGGAATAAAGCGTTCGTTCGCCTTAACCACCTTACGCACTGCTTCACAAAACTTTTCAGTAGGCAATTCGGGCATCAAGATGCCTTGACAAGTACTTTGCAAACGCTCAGCATTCGCATCCGGACGGAACACACGTATTTTACCATCCTTTCCACGATAAGCTTTCAGTCCCTCAAATGCTTCCTGTCCGTAATGCAGACATGTAGCCGCCATATGAATATTCAATGTTTCTTCCGAGCAAAGTTCCAACTCGCCCCATTCCCCGTTGCGATAATAACAACGTACATTGTAATCCGTCTTCATATATCCGAAAGACAAATTAGACCAGTCTATTTCTTTCATTTCTATTGTTTATTTTTAGTTGCTTTCGTATCTTAATTTCGAGCAAAATTAAGGTTTCCACTTATAAACGCCAACTCAATCGCCGTTTTTTTCAACGATTCCGTCATCTTCCAGCATTTTCTTTATCTCCGTATCGGCTTTGTACAACTTATCCCGACAGTACTTTATCAGCTTCTGCGCCTCTTTCAGTTGCTCGCTCAATTCGTCAATGTCCACCTCATTGCTTTCTATACGAGAGACAATTTCCTCCAAACGCGCCATCGCTTCAGTATATGTTTCTTTCTTTGCCATAAATTATTTCGTTACTTTACTTGTAAATATTCCGTTTGCGACCCGGGTTGTCACTTCGTCGCCGGGTTTTAATGCAGACACATCTGTCACAGCCTTGCCATCCTTCAGTGTGATACTATATCCTTTACGGAGCAAATGTTCGGGCGAGGCCGATTTCACCTGCTGCTCCATCAAGTCCAGCCGATGCGCTTCGCGCTGCATCTTCGTCTGAATGGCTACCGAAATCCGCCGCTCCATCTGCAAGCGGTACCGTTCAATGGAAAAACGCGTGTGACAAGCAGACTGTAAACGTTGCACCACCTGATTCTGCTGATAGCGCTCACGCTGTAGCCGCATATTCACATTCACAGGGATACGAGACACGCATTGGTTGAGCCGTTCCTTCTGTCTATTTATCATCAATGGAAGCTTGTGAAAAAGGACATCGGCACACACTTCCAATCGGTCTGCCGCTTTACGCATAAGGCTCACCAAATATTCAGCAGCGGCAGTAGGCGTTTTTACCCGGGTATGCGCCACCAAATCTATCACTGTATCATCCCGCTCATGCCCTATCCCGGTAAGGATAGGCAATGGGAACTGGGCACAATTGGCCGCCAAGTTGTAAGTATCAAACCCCGAAAGGTCGGAAGTCGCCCCTCCCCCACGAATAATAACTACAACATCCCACCTCTCAATCTCGGCGTATATCTTATTCAGAGCTGCGATAATAGAACTTTCCACCCTATCACCTTGCATTACAGCCGGAAATAATTTGGGATAGAACGCGAATCCATCCGGATTATGAAGCAATTGGTTACAGAAATCACCAAACCCTGCAGCCGTAGCCGATGAAATAACCGCAATGCGTTGTGGAAGCTCCGGAATATCCAGCTCTTTATTCAGTGTAAGCACACCCTCCTGCTCCAACTGCATCAGAATCTCCTTTCGCCGACGAACCATATCTCCTAATGTATATGTAGGATCAATATCCACTACCGTAAGCGAGAAACCATATAGTTCATGAAAATCCACCGTAACCTTCACCAATACTTTTAAGCCGGAAGTAAATGTCTGCCCCGTTTCCTGTTCAAAATAAGGTCGGAGTTGGGAAAACACATTTGACCAAATTACACCTCTAGCCTTGGCCACCAACACATTCCCCCGAGAATCTTTCTGCACAAACTCCAAGTAGCAATGCCCCGAATAGTTGGTTCGCACATCGCTCAATTCGGCTTGCACCCAATATTCATCGGGCAAACATAAGTGAACGCTCTTTCGCACCAAAGCATTCAGTTCCAGCAAAGACATCGGTTGGTATTCCATATCGTCCGTTTCATTTCATAAAGCACGCAAAAATACAAATAATTAATTAATCACACAGCTGGAAACCCTACTGTTGATATGATGTTTTTTAGTACCTTTGCACCCTGAAAATAAACAAGCGTAAAAAGAGTTTTATGACACAACAAGGAACCGCAGCCGAACTGGGCACCCAACCAATTGGTAAACTATTGATGCAATATGCCATACCGGCAATCATCGCAATGACAGCATCGTCTCTTTATAACATGGTAGACAGTATTTTCATCGGACACGGAGTGGGTGCAATGGCCATTTCGGGACTTGCCATCACATTCCCGCTGATGAACCTTGCAGCCGCATTCGGCTCGCTAGTTGGAGTAGGTGCTTCTACCTTAATATCCGTCAAACTGGGACAAAAGGATTTCCTCACAGCACAACAAATTTTAGGCAATGTTGTTTCACTGAACATTATCATCGGAATCGTATTTACAGCCTTATCTTTGGCTTTCCTTGACCCTATTCTTTACTTCTTCGGCGCAAGCGATGTAACATTACCGTACGCTCGCGATTATATGGTCACCATTTTGTTAGGAAACATCGTCACACATATGTATTTAGGACTAAACTCCGTACTTCGGTCTGCCGGACATCCACAGAAAGCCATGACTGCTACCATACTCACTGTGATAACAAATACAGCTTTGGACCCCCTCTTTATATATACATTTCACATGGGCATAAAGGGAGCTGCCGTAGCCACCATACTTGCACAGATTATCTCCTTAATTTGGCTGATAAAAACCTTCACCAACAAAAACGAGTTATTGCATCTACGTCGTGGCATCTACAAGTTACGCAACGTCTTGGTGAAAAATATCATCGGCATCGGTTTGGCTCCATTCTTGATGAATGTAGCAGCTTGCATGATTGTAATCCTAATAAACAAGGGGCTCAAACTTTATGAAGGCGACCTTGCCATCGGAGCATTCGGTATCGTAAACCGCATCACGTTCCTGTTCGTCATGATTGTCATCGGCTTAAATCAAGGCATGCAGCCCATAGCCGGATATAACTACGGAGCAGAACAGTATCATCGAGTAAACCGTGTAATGAAACTGACTGTTATCGCCGCTACTATAGTAACCACGACTGGATTCATGATATCCGAACTGATTCCACATCTGGCCGTTTCAGCCTTTACCACCGACGAAACACTCATAAACCTCTCAGCACGCGGCCTACGCATTGTGATGCTTATATTCCCGTTCGTTGGTTTTCAAATGGTAACATCCAATTTCTTCCAAAGTATCGGCATGGCCAAGAAAGCAATCATCCTGTCGCTCTGCCGTCAAGTACTGGTACTCATCCCATGTTTGCTTATCTTACCACTGTTCCTGGGAGCAAACGGCATTTGGTTTAGCATGCCGATTTCCGATGCTGTAGCTAGCGTCATTGCGGCAACAATGCTCATAAACCAGTTTAAGAAATTCAAACATCATTCGGGCAACTAAACACTCAAAGATAACTCATCTGCGTATTACGGTAAGAAAGAAATAACTATATTTGCATGAAAACACGCCCGCACCAACATACGGACTAAAAAACAGATACACTCATGAACGAACACTACGTGATAAACCTTGGACGCCAATTAGGAAGCGGCGGAAAAGAAATAGGAGAAAAACTAGCCAAAGAATTAAACATCGCTTTCTACGACAAAGAACTTATAAACTTAGCCTCTAAAGAAAGTGGACTGTGCAAAGAATTCTTTGAGAAAGCCGATGAAAAAGCATCCCAAAGCCTATTGGGTGGACTGTTCGGAACTCGATTCCCTTTCATTACTGAAGGTGCATACCCCTCAGGATCATACCTAAGCAACGATTCACTCTTCAAGATTCAAAGTGATGTCATAAAGAATCTATCCGAAAAGCAATCGTGCCTTTTCGTAGGAAGATGCGCTGACTATATTCTACGCGACAATCCACGTTGCGTTAACGTCTTTGTTTCGGCTACCCCCGAAGCACGCATTGCACGTCTAACGAAACTTCATAACATTAGCGAAGAAAAAGCAGAAGAGCTAATGGAAAAAGCAGACAAACGTCGTTCGGCATATTACAACTATTATAGCTACAAGACATGGGGAGCCGCCGCTACCTACCATTTATGTATAGACTCTTCTGTTTTAGGTATAGATGAGACCGTAAAATTCATCAAACATTTTGTAAAAATGAAATTGAATTTGGACTAATTTTTCGTATCTATTTCTCATAAAAGTATGCCAATTATAAAAATCGATTCGCTTACCACCCCAGGTATCGAAGTATTTCATACACTAACAGAAGCTCAATTACGCCAACGGATAGAACCTGAGAAAGGTATTTTTATCGCCGAAAGTCCAAAAGTAATACGCGTAGCGTTAGATGCAGGATATCAACCAGTATCTCTACTTTGCGAACAGAAACACATAGCGGGAGATGCGGCCGACATAATAAGTAAATGCGGAGATATTCCTGTCTATACGGGAAGTCGGGAACTATTAGCATCGCTTACTGGATACACCCTCACCCGAGGTGTATTGTGTGCTATGCGTCGTTCTTTGCCGCAAAATGTGGAAGCAATCGTAAAAGACGCTCATCGAATCGTAGTAATAGACGGCGTAGTAGACGCTACAAACATTGGAGCAATATTCCGTTCTGCCGCAGCCCTCGGTATTGACGCTGTTCTACTCACTCCAACCTCGTGCGACCCACTAAACAGACGAGCAGTACGCGTATCTATGGGATCCGTTTTCCTTGTACCGTGGACATGGACAGACTCCTCCATCCAAAGCCTAAATTCCTTTGGGTTCCGCACGGCTGCCATGGCGCTCACTGACAAATCCATCTCCATTGACAATCCAATCTTAACACAAGAGTCTAAGTTAGCCATTGTGATGGGAACGGAAGGCGATGGATTACCACACGAAACAATAACCAACGCTGACTATGTAGTACGCATACCTATGGCGCATGGAGTAGATTCGCTAAATGTGGCAGCGGCTGCAGCCGTAGCCTTTTGGCAACTTAGGAAATGAAATGATTTTGTATTGGAAATCCCAGTAAGGAACGGAAGTTTTCTTACAACTCCCGTCCACTTAATTTCTTTCACAAGTAATTACCTGGGGATATGAAAGGAAAAGATTCCTTTCCAAACTAATAACTAACTTTTACTTTTCTCTTTTACGTAATCTCAATATGACTAACACTGCAAAATTATCGCTTTTGTACATACCGCACAATACCAACAATTAGGTATATTGCTACAGTTGCATTTTAACATCAGACAGCTCTACCAATTTATTCACAATAGCATAAATAGTTAGACCTGCCGCAGAATGAATTTGCAGTTTGCGGGTTATATTACGACGGTGTGTAATTACCGTATGTACAGAGATGAATAACTTCTCTGCGATTTCCTTATTCGTCATCCCCTTCACTATACAACCTACAATCTCTTTCTCACGCTGACTTAGCGATGTTTCGTTGTCTTCATCATCTGCATAATTCATCAACGTATGTATTTTCTTCTCTAACGAATCGGAATCGTCAAACAAATTAATACTTTCATCGTATCCTGTCAGCCTATTCGAGTCAACAAACGTACAAAGTAACGATACAATTTTCGTAACAGCATGAGGAAACGCAGCCTTAAACTCTTCCACTTCAAACCAACCTTCAAACTGTGGATCTACAATCAAAATATCCGGAACATGAGCCTCCATGCAATGCCACAATCCCTCTTTTGAAGTAATTTCTACCGTTTCTGCATTTACCACATCCATTCTCTTAAGTACAGATACCAATCCGCTCCGTACAATAACAGAAGTTGTAGCTACAGCTACCAATATAAGCTCTTGAGATTTCATTCTCCCCCCTTCTCCAATTCCATTATAGCCGGTACAAACAAAAAGTCTTCCACCCGGTTATGAGAGGCTAAATCTTCTTCACAGCTGAAAATGTCAAACAATGTAGCGTTGAGTAATTGATTGTCTCCGCCAGCCGGATAATATTTAATGATAATATTTTTAAGTTCTGTAAGTTTCGCGTTTATCTGATTATGTCTACGAGCAAACACACCGATATTATAACCTTTAGGATGTATACCTTTCAGTAAATCCTCTACATAGGAAAACACCTTTTGGTTTTCATATTCCATATGTTTCCTCACCTCGTCTACATAATCATCATAAAACTGCAGAATAAGAAATGACACCTCGTTTCGAACTGAAAAATCAATCGCATCAATCAGCTTTCGACGTATAGTAGGCAACTGAAAATCGAGAAAATAAGTATGCGCTTTGCGCAAATAATCCATTAGAGCCGTAATAGAAAGCCCTTTTATGTGATCTTGCATCCGATTATTCCCCTCTTTCAGGAAATTTGCTACAGCTAAGAATGTATCACAATGTACATTATCCGTTTCACAAACCTCACGTACCGATTTATCTCCAAAACCTAAAGAGACCCCAAAGCGGCTCATTACTTGCAACAAAGCATAATTGTCACAAATAAGATCGCTCATCTTATCGCTTGGTCTGTATACATTCGACTTACACATAATCAATTATAAATATTAGTCATTGCAAAATAATAACATATAAACCATTCAACCAATCACAATTAATAGGTATTTTAGTTCTCCACCCAAAGCTTTAATACACGTCGAGTCCTTTCGGTCACACGAAAACGATTGTCTACCCGTTCATTCACAACCCAAACTATTTCACCGACAGAATCACATACCACTCGCAGCCTTTCCTTATCAAACAACGAAAATTTGCGGTCACGCAAATAATCGCGTACTTTTTTGAAAGACTTCATACCAAAAGGAACAAACTTATCACCTGAACGCCACACACGCAATTCTAACGGTTCCATAACTAAATCTGCATCCAAAAAAGCTACATGCACATCATGCGGCACCACAAAACAGTCTTCCACTACTATTATTTCACGACATAATTGCACCGTTCCATTCTCCTTACAGGAATCCACCGGACGAATCAACAGTCTATCTCGATCAAGCAACAACTGAGCCGTACCAGAACAGAACAATCGTCCCGATTCTCCACATTTCAAACATCGAAATATGTCTTTAAGCTGAGCAGAATTAAATCCCAGTGGATGAAACAGTTCGAATAAAACAGCCTGCGGAGCCACTTCTGCCATCAGCTTAGAGCATCGAACAACACCTTGTTCATCTAACACACGCTGACAAGCTCTTTTTATAGCCAGCCTATACACTGCTTCAACCTCAGAAAGTCGCCTTGCCGTTTCGCTTATTGTTTCAGAAATGGATGGATTAATTTCAGATAGTAGAGGAATAATATTCAACCGCAGTTTATTCCGAGTATATGCATCTTCCATATTCGTGCTGTCAGTCACATAGTCCTGTCCTAATCTCTGCAAATAATCAAGTATATCTACACGACTCACCTCCAATAATGGACGTACAACATTTCCGTTCTTTGGAGCTATACCTTTCAAACCATTTATACCAGTACCTCGTATCAGATTCAATAAAAAGGTTTCCACACTATCATCTCGATGATGAGCTACTGCCACTACCGCTGCGCCAATCTGCATGCGTATCTGCTCAAACCACCCATAACGCAACTCACGCGCAGCCATCTCTATAGACAGGCCATGAGAGCGAGCATATTCTTCGGTTCGAAAATGTGCCACATAAAGTTTCACCCCCAATCTATCACATAACCCCCGAACAAACATCTCATCACGATTCGACTCTTCCCCACGGAGATGAAAATTACAATGAGCAGCCACACAAAAACACCCTGCATCCAATAATACCCGCAACAACGCTACAGAATCTCCTCCTCCACTTAGTGCCACAAGAACCTTGTCTGTAAAAGCAAACAATCTCTGATTCGTAATATACTGAACAACCTTCTGCTTCATCACCTTTTTACTATTAATATATGTATGCAAATATAACCAAGTAACATAAAAAAAACAATTTCAAACACAACAATACAAAGCCCTTTACAAAAAATACAATCCAACGAAGTGTATCATATCATCAAAACTAAATACAGAATTTCAAAATCAAGGACCAAACGTTTCACTACACATAAATTACAAATCAACACAATTACCAAATATCATCTTACAATCTACGTAAAAACACAAATAAAAAATTACGAATAAAAAGCATACATCTTTAACCTCTTATATTTTTGCGACAAAACGACTAAAACAAATTTCCAAAAGGCAATAAAATATCTAATTTTGCAAACAATTAGCAAGAGAATAGAATAAAAGTTTATTAATAAAGAAAGCAAACGCCAATGAAAGAGGATGTTTTTATCAGAATGAGAGATCGTAAAAAGACAGAATGTCAACAACAGCTTGGTCTTTACGATGCAGCAAATGAGCATGATGCATGTGGTGTAGGTATGATTGTAGATATCCATGGCAACAAATCGCATGAATTGGTAGACTCGGCCTTGAAAGTGTTGGAAAATATGAAGCACCGCGGTGCAGAAGGCGCAGACAACAAAACAGGTGATGGAGCCGGCATCATGGTTCAGATTCCCCATGAATTTATTTTGCTACAGGGGATTCCGGTTCCTGAGAAAGGGAAATACGGTACTGGATTGGTGTTTCTGCCGAAAGATGAAACTGAGCAGTCACAGATACTCAGCGTAATGATAGAAGAGATAGAGCGCGAAGGACTTACATTGATGCACCTACGTAGTGTGCCTGTAAATTCCGAAATTTTAGGGAAAAGTGCCCAAGAAACCGAACCTGCAATTAAACAGATATTCATCACCGGAAGTACCGATGTAGAGAATCTAGAACGCACACTTTACATTATACGAAAGAAAATAGAAAAACGGATTTCGCACAAGGATTTCTATATTGTTTCTCTATCAAGTAAAAGCATCGTATATAAAGGTATGCTTTCGTCCGTACAGGTTCGTGAATATTTCCAAGACCTTACACAGCCCTACTTCACAAGCGGTATGGCAATTGTACACTCACGATTCAGCACGAATACTTTCCCCACTTGGAGTCTAGCACAGCCATTCCGCTTGTTGGCTCATAATGGAGAAATCAACACAATTCGTGGAAACCGCGCGTGGATGGAAGCACGCGAAAGTGTACTTACAACTCCCACACTCGGAAATATAAAAGATATTCGCCCAATCATACAACCTGGGATGAGTGACAGTGCATCCCTTGACAATGTCTTGGAATTTTTTGTCATGTCTGGACTTAGTTTACCGCATGCTATGGCAATGTTAGTTCCCGAGTCTTTCAATGATAAAAACCCAATAAGCGAAGATTTAAAAGCTTTCTATGAATACCATTCCATCTTAATGGAACCTTGGGATGGACCTGCAGCCTTACTGTTCAGTGACGGTCGCTATGCCGGAGGCATGTTAGACAGAAATGGTTTGCGTCCGGCACGATATCTCATTACCAAAAACGATATCATGGTAGTGGCAAGTGAAGCAGGTGTCATCAACTTCGACCCGGAGACAATCAAAGAGAAAGGAAGACTACAACCGGGTAAAATTCTACTTATAGACACTCAAGAAGGAAAAATCTACTACGATGGAGAATTGAAAGAACAATTAGCATCAGCGAAACCTTACCGTCAATGGCTTTCAACCAACCGTATTGAATTAGACACGTTACGAAGTGGACGAAAAGTTTCCAATACGATCCCTGATTATGAAAGAAAACTTCGTGCTTTCGGATTTACACGTGAAGATATAGAACGTACGCTTACCCCTATGTGTACAAATGGGGCTGAGCCTACCGCTTCTATGGGTAACGATACCCCTTTGGCCGTACTCAGCCAACTGCCACAAATATTATTCAACTATTTCCGTCAGCAGTTTGCTCAAGTGACTAACCCTGCCATTGATCCAATACGTGAAGAGCTTGTCATGTCTCTTACTGAATACATCGGAGCTGTAGGAACAAACATTTTGTTACCAAACGAAAGCCATTGCAAAATGGTGCGTTTACCACATCCGATTCTGACCAATTCAGAATTAGACATCCTCTGTAACATCCGTTACAAAGGATTCAAGACTGTAAAGCTCCCCATTCTGTTTGAAGTAAGCAAAGGGAAAGTGGGGATGAAAGAAGCTCTAACAGAACTTTGCAAGAAAGCGGAAGAATCTGTTTCCGATGGTGTAAACTATATTATTCTCTCTGACAGAGAAATAGATAAAGAGCACGCAGCAATACCTTCACTCTTGGCTGTGAGTGCTGTACATCATCATCTGATTAGTGTACAGAAACGAGTACAAACAGCCTTGATTGTAGAAAGTGGAGAAATTCGTGAGGTTATGCATGCGGCATTACTATTGGGATATGGTGCCAGTGCTTTCAACCCCTATATGTCGTTCGCAGTATTGGATGACTTAGTAAAACGTGGCGACATACAGATGAATTACGAAACCGCAGAGAAGAATTACATGAAAGCTATCTGCAAGGGGCTTTATAAAGTAATGAGCAAGATGGGTATCAGTACAATTCGTTCATATCGCGGCGCGAAGATTTTTGAGTCAGTAGGATTGAGCGAAGATTTACTGAAAACATACTTTGGAACATCCACCTCTTCTATCGGAGGTATTCGGTTAGACGAAATCGCAAAAGATTATATTGCATTCCACGACGCAGGATTCACACCGGAAGAAATAGAGCCTTTATTGCCAAACATCGGACAATTCTCATTCCGCAAAGACGGAGAGCGTCATGCATGGAATCCGGAAACCATTGCATCTTTGCAGTTGGCTACCCGCTTAGGAAGTTATGCTAAATTCAAGGAGTTCACAAAGAAAGTTGACGAAAAGGAGAACCCGATATTCATACGCGATTTCTTCAGCTTTAAAAAGAACCCAATTCCATTGGAACAGGTAGAGCCAGTAGAAAACATCGTTAAACACTTCGTTACTGGAGCCATGTCTTTTGGAGCCATTAGCAAAGAAGCACACGAAGCGTTGGCTCTTGCTATGAATAAGCTAGGCACACGAAGCAATACTGGAGAAGGCGGAGAAGATTCCACAAGATTCCACGAAAGCCATGACGGAATATCTTTATGCAGTAAGACAAAGCAAATAGCATCTGGACGTTTTGGAGTCACAGCCGAATACCTTATCAATGCAGAAGAAATTCAAATTAAGGTAGCTCAAGGAGCTAAGCCTGGAGAAGGCGGTCAGTTACCCGGATTTAAAGTAAATGAAATCATTGCCCGTACACGTCATTCCATTCCAGGCATCTCACTCATCTCGCCTCCACCTCACCACGACATTTATTCAATTGAGGACTTGGCTCAACTTATCTTCGATTTGAAAAATGTCAACCCTCAAGCTGCAATTAGTGTCAAGCTGGTTGCCGAAAGCGGAATAGGTACTATTGCAGCCGGTGTAGCAAAGGCAAAGGCAGACTTGATTGTAATTTCTGGTTCCGAAGGTGGTACAGGTGCTTCACCTGCATCTTCAATGAGATACGCAGGCATTCCGCCCGAAATAGGTCTTAGCGAAACACAACAAACGTTGGTATTAAATGGATTACGCGGACAAGTACGTTTACAAACCGATGGACAGATAAAGACCGGCCGAGATATCATTAGCATGGCTCTCCTTGGAGCTGAAGAATTTGGCTTTGGTACTACCGTCCTGATTGTATTGGGCTGTGTAATGATGCGCAAATGTCACTCTAACACTTGCCCGGTAGGAGTTGCCACACAAGACCCGAAGTTGCGTGAACACTTCCGTGGACACTATGAGTATGTAGTGAATTATTTCCGCTTCTTGGCTCAAGAAGTCCGCGAATACTTAGCGGAAATGGGATACACCCGTTTGGAAGATATAGTAGGACACACAGAGCTCATTGACATTAAGCCCCAACCGCAAGAGAGCAAAGCGTCACTGCTTGACTTTAGCAGAATACTCCATAAAGTTCAGAACGGCTCTGCGCTACATAATGTTTCCAACCAGCATCACGATTTCGAACACATCGACGTGTCTATGGTAGAAGCAGCAAAAGAAGCACTGGAGAACAAAAAAGAAATATCACTTGAATACACAATAGCCAATACCGATCGTGCAGTGGGTGCCATGCTTTCCGGAGCCGTAGCCAAGAGATACGGACACGCCGGTCTCCCCGAACAGACCATCAATGTGAAGTTCAAAGGTTCTGCCGGACAAAGTTTTGGAGCATTCTTGGCACACGGAATCAGCTTCAAGTTGGAAGGCGAAGCCAATGACTACCTTGGAAAGGGATTGAGCGGCGGACACATATCCGTTCAGCCACCTGTACGAAGCAATTTTGAAGCGGAAAAGAATACCATTGTAGGAAACACCTTATTATATGGAGCTACCGATGGAGAGGTCTATATCAATGGACGCGCAGGCGAACGATTCGCTGTCCGCAACTCGGGAGCCATAGCCGTAGTAGAAGGTGTAGGCGACCATTGCTGCGAATACATGACAGGCGGACGAGTTGTTGTTTTAGGAGAAACGGGACGAAATTTCGCAGCTGGTATGAGCGGTGGTGTAGCGTATGTATGGGACAAGAATCATAACTTCGACTACTTCTGCAACATGGAAATGGTAGAGTTGTCTCTATTGGAAAACGCAACTTCGCGCAAAGAACTTCACGAACTGATCCGTCAGCATTACCTATATACAGGGTCACAACTGGCACGCACCATGCTTGACAACTGGAATCGATATGTCGACGAATTTATCCAAGTCACACCTATCGAATACAAAAAGGTGTTGGCTGAAGAACAAATGCGTAAGCTACAACAAAAGATAGCAGAAGTACAACAGGATTATTAATTCAAACAACTCACAAGAAACAAAAAACAATAGATATGGGAAATCCAAGAGCTTTCTTAAACGTTCCAAGACAAGAAGCCGGCTATCGCCCGATTCACGATAGAATCTCCGATTTCGGTGAAGTGGAACAAACATTAAATACAAGCGACCGTAAGTTGCAAGCTTCGCGTTGCATGGACTGCGGTGTTCCTTTCTGTCATTGGGCTTGCCCGTTGGGCAACCGTCCTCCCGAATTTCAAGATGCCATTTACAAAGGTAAATGGGAAGAAGCGTATCAAATACTGACACGCACCAACGACTTCCCCGAGTTTACCGGACGCATCTGCCCTGCACTCTGTGAAAAGAGTTGTGTACTGAAGTTAAGTATGGATGCCCCTGTAACCATACGTGAAGATGAAGCTGCCATTATTGAAGCCGCTTTCCGTGAAGGATTGGTACAACCGAAACAATACAAACGTAACGGAAAGAAAGTTGCAGTTATCGGTTCAGGCCCTGCAGGACTGGCGGCAGCCAACCAACTCAATCACAAGGGATATGAAGTAACCGTATTCGAGAAACTGGAATATGTAGGTGGATTGTTGCGGTTCGGCATACCCAATTTCAAACTACACAAGCCCATCATTGACCGACGCGTCAAGCTGATGGAAAAAGAAGGCATTACATTTAAAGTAAACCAAGATATCAATCCGCAACAACTGCCCGAAGGTTTCGATGCATACTGCATCTGTACGGGAACTCCCCAGGCACGTGACTTGAATATCCCCGGACGTGAACTGAAGGGCGTTCACTTCGCCTTGGAAATGCTGGCACAACAGAACCGTGTTTTGGCCGGACAAACATTTTCGAAAGACGAGCGTGTAACAGCCAAAGGCAAGCATGTACTTGTTATCGGTGGCGGCGATACAGGAAGCGACTGTATCGGAACCAGCAACCGACAAGGAGCTGTCAGCGTAACCCAAATTGAAATTATGCCCAAGCCCCCGGTAGGACACAATCCGGCGACTCCGTGGCCACAATGGCCCATCGTATTGAAGACCAGCAGTAGCCACGAAGAAGGCTGTACCAGAAGATGGAGTCTTGCTTCGAACAAGTTCATCGGAAAAGACGGAAAGGTAACCGGAGTGGAAGTAGAAGAAGTAGAATGGATACCTTCTCCCGATGGAGGACGCCCCACGATGAAACCTACCGGCAAGAAAGAGATTATAAAAGCCGATATCGTTCTGCTGGCTATGGGATTCCTTCGCCCGGAAATACCTCAGCACCCAGACAATGTTTTCTATGCCGGCGATGCAGCTACGGGAGCCAGTCTGGTAGTAAGATGTATTGCTGGCGGACGCAAAGCAGCCGAAACAATTGACGCATTCCTAACAAAATAATAAAACTTTAACCTATGTGTGGTATTGCAGCTATATTTAATATAAAAGAACAAACTCCCGAACTGCGCAACAAAGCCCTGTCTATGGCGAAGAAGATTCGTCATAGAGGGCCGGACTGGAGCGGTATTTATTGCGGAGGTTCTGCCATATTGGCTCACGAACGTCTTTCCATTGTTGATCCGGAAAGTGGTGGCCAACCTCTCTTCTCCCCAGACAAGAAACAAGTGCTTGCAGTAAACGGTGAGATTTATAATCACCGTGACATCCGAAAAGCGTTCGAAGGGAAATATGAATTCCAAACTGGAAGCGACTGCGAAGTTATTCTCGCATTGTACCGTGAAAAAGGAATTCATTTCTTGGAAGATCTAAACGGTATCTTCGCTTTCGCATTATACGATGTAGAGAAAGACGAGTTTCTCATTGCACGAGACCCGATAGGAGTAATTCCTTTGTATATCGGTTTCGACAAGGATGGTAAAGTATATTGCGCCAGCGAATTAAAAGCCCTTGAAGGCTGCTGCGACCGATACGAACCGTTCCTACCAGGCCACTATTATTCCAGCAAAGAAGGAAAACAAACCCGTTGGTACACTCGCGACTGGATGAGTTACGATGCGGTAAAAGACAATAGCGCATCGGTACAAGACATTCATGATGCCTTGGAAGACGCTGTAAAACGCCAGCTGATGAGCGATGTGCCTTATGGTGTTCTGCTTTCCGGCGGACTGGACAGTTCTGTAATATCAGCCATAGCAAAAAAATACGCTGCACGCCGCATTGAAACCGATGGAAAGAAAGACGCCTGGTGGCCTCAACTGCACTCATTCGCTGTAGGTCTGAAAGGCGCTCCCGACTTGGTGAAAGCGCGCGAAGTAGCCAATTTTATCGGAACAGTACACCACGAAATAAATTACACCATTCAGGAAGGATTGGATGCCGTACGCGACGTAATTTACTTCATTGAGACATACGATGTCACTACCGTAAGAGCCTCAACCCCGATGTATTTGTTGGCACGCGTCATAAAGAGCATGGGTATCAAGATGGTATTGAGTGGTGAAGGAGCCGATGAAGTATTCGGCGGCTACCTTTATTTCCACAAAGCTCCAGACGGAAAGGCATTCCACGAAGAAACCGTTCGCAAACTTTCCAAACTATACTTGTACGACTGTTTGCGAGCAAACAAATCGCTCTCAGCGTGGGGCGTAGAAGGCCGTGTACCGTTCCTTGACAAGGAATTCTTAGATGTAGCCATGCGTACAAACCCAGAAGCGAAGATGTGTCCGGGAAAGACCATCGAAAAGAAAATCGTACGCGAAGCTTTTGCCGACATGTTACCGGAAAGCGTGGCTTGGAGACAGAAAGAACAGTTCTCCGACGGTGTGGGATACAGTTGGATAGATACACTGAAAGACATTACGTCTAAAGCGGTCAGCGATGAACAAATGGCTCATGCCGCCGAACGCTTCCCCATCAACACTCCGATGAACAAGGAAGAATATTACTACCGAAGCATCTTCGAAGAATACTTCCCCAGCGAAAGTGCCGCACGCAGTGTACCCAGTGTTCCGAGCGTAGCCTGCTCTACTGCCGAAGCTTTAGCTTGGGACGCATCGTTCAAGAACGTGAACGATCCCAGCGGAAGAGCTGTGGCCGGCGTACACGAAGAAGCTTACCAAAAGTGATACTCAAGCGAACAGACAGAAGATGAAAAAAATAGAATTCACCAAAATGCACGGATTGGGCAATGACTATATCTATGTCAATACGATAAAGTATCCCATAGCCCAACCGGAGGAATTGTCCATTAAATGGAGCAAGCAGCACACGGGCGTCGGCAGCGATGGCTTGGTACTCATCGGTTCATCCGATAAAGGAGACTTCAGCATGAGAATCTTCAACGCTGACGGATCGGAGGCCATGATGTGTGGAAACGCCAGCAGATGCATCGGAAAATATCTGTATGAATACGGACTGACTTCCAAGACAGACATTCTGCTTGATACGCTTTCCGGCATCAAGAAACTACACTTGAAGGTAAACGCCGAGAATGTCGTGGAAGAAGTAACGGTAGACATGGGAATCCCCTGCGACATCCGGCCTGTTTCTTTGGGCGAAGGATATGGATACTCGGAGGGAATAGCCGTATCAATGGGCAATCCACACTTGGTTATTTTCGTAGACGATATTTCACAGGTCGACTTGGAAAATGTAGGGCCTAAGCTGGAACACCATCCGCTCTTCCCCGACCGTGTAAACGTAGAGTTTGCACAAATATTGGGAGACCAGCGCATACGCATGCGTGTATGGGAACGCGGTTCGGGCATAACCCAAGCCTGCGGAACGGGTTCGTGCGCTACGACCGTAGCAGCCGCTTACACCAAACGTTGCGGAAACGAATCGGAAATCATCATGGACGGCGGTACATTGCACAACCGCTGGATAGGAATGGGCGGTCACCTCTTTATGACAGGTTCCGCTACCAAGGTTTTCGATGGAACAATAGAACTATAAACACCATTAACACTAAAAGATTTTATGGCTAAAGTAAACGATAATTTTCTTAAACTCCCCGGAAGCTACCTGTTCTCCGACATTGCGAAGAAGGTTAAGGCTTTTCAGGATACCAAACCATCCAAACGACTCATTCGTTTGGGCATAGGCGATGTAACTCGCCCTTTGCCTCAGGCTTCGATAGAGGCCATGCACAAAGCCGTAGACGAGTTGGCAAAATCGGAAACCTTCCACGGATATGGACCCGAACAAGGATATGACTTTCTGATTGAAACCATCATCAAACACGACTTCGAACCGAGAGGCATCCAGCTTAGCACATCGGAAATCTTCGTAAGCGATGGAGCGAAAAGCGATACAGGAAACATCGGCGATATCTTAGGATTGGACAATACGGTTGCCGTTACAGACCCTGTTTACCCCGTATATGTAGACAGCAACGCCATGTGCGGACGTGCAGGCGACTTGCACGACAAGCAGTGGAGCCGGATCACCTACATGCCTTGTACGGCAGAAAACCACTTCATCCCGGCTATTCCGCAGAAACGGATAGACATGATTTATCTGTGCTACCCAAATAACCCTACGGGTACTACGCTGACCAAAGCCGAACTGAAGAAGTGGGTTGACTACGCGCTGGCGAACGATTCGCTCATCCTCTTCGACGCTGCATACGAAGCCTACATCCGTGAGGAAGACATCCCCCACTCCATCTACGAAATAGAAGGGGCCAAGAAATGCGCCATCGAGTTCCGCAGTTTCTCGAAAACAGCCGGATTTACGGGGGTAAGATGCGGATATACCATCGTTCCGAAAGAAGTGACCGCCACTGCAGCAAACGGAGAACGCGTTGCGCTGAATCCGCTTTGGAACCGCCGCCAATGCACCAAATTCAACGGAACAAGCTACATTACCCAACGCGGAGCTGAAGCCATTTATACTCCAGAAGGTCAAGCTCAGGTAAAGCAAACGATAGACTACTATATGGAAAACGCCCGCATCATGCGAGAGGGACTTGAAGCCGCCGGAATAGAAGTTTTCGGAGGAAAGAACGCTCCTTACATTTGGGTGAAGACACCGCAAGGCATGAGCTCTTGGGGATTTTTCGAACACCTGCTGCACGACGCCTGTCTGGTAAGTACCCCTGGCGTAGGCTTCGGGCCAAGTGGAGAAGGATATCTCCGACTTACAGCCTTCGGATTGCGGGAAGACTGCATCGAGGCTATCGAACGAATAAACAACCTCGGCTAATATATTTAGAGGGTGGAAGTTTACCGCTTCCACCCTCTTTATTTTTTATCACTCCGGCTGTATCTCGTTGGCCGATGGCAGTTGTTTCCATCCCTCGCCAAACGTATCGTACGCATCGGTCACCACCACAAAAGCTTTAGGGTCGGCCTTCTTTATCGTCAGTTTTACGCCGGTCACCTCCTTATAGCTAACCACCAAAAAAATCATCTCCTTTTCGTTTCCGGTATACAACCCGCTGCTTTTTATACAGGTAGCCGTACGGTCTAAATCGTGCAAGATATACCGATGAAGTTCCTCCATCTTTTTGTCACTGATTACAAAGATGAGTTTATCGTTCTTCGCGCCGTTTATCACATAGGCTATAACCTGCGAAATGATGAATATAGCAATGAGCGAATAAAACGATAACTGCCACGATGGCTGTGATACGCTCTCGGCGCTTCCCACTCCGAATCCGATGACCAAAAGCCCGAAGCAAACTACCAATCCGTCTACTATCAGAATCGCTTTCGAGAAGCGGATGTTCGCATACTTCTGCAACAGCATTCCCACAATGTCGCTGCCGCCTGTAGTTGCCTGATTACGCACTACTATACCTGTGCCTACACCTATCAGAACAGACCCCATGATGCAAGCCAACATCAGGTCATGGCTCATGTCCAGACATCCCCCCAGCATGAGCGAAGGGTCTAATCGTTCCAAGGCGTCGACCGTAGGATAAGCCAGTTCCGAAAAGACGTTCATCAGTAGCGGCGTTATCATGGCTGCCACTATCGTACGTGCGCCCAGTCTAGCTCCCAACAGGAACACCGAGAGTATCAGCAAGGGAATGTCGAACGCATAGCCAAACGTACCCACCTGTATCGAAGGGAATATATTGTGCAGTACAATGCTGGCTCCGTATGCTCCACCTGGAACAATGTTGTACGGGTTGATGAAAAACACATACCCTGCGGCCATAATCGTACACCCTATCAGGATTTTAATCCACGCTAAAATAATCTTCTTCATTTCTTTTCCGCTTTTTTATGCAGCAAATATACAAACTATAATTCATTTAAACTGCATAAAATCTGAATTAAGATTATTTTTCTATCTCAATTGCGACACTCTTCCGCACCGAATAGGATGCTTTTTGCTTACTTCGACCGAAGTAAGCATGTTGAACGACCGTAGTAAGCATTTACTTCGACCGAAGTAAGCACGTTGAACGACCGAAGTAAGACAATATTCCGTACGCTTTTCAGCAATCTATGCCGACGCGAATACTTGCTGCCGCTAAACTTTTTATACGATTTTTTCACATCACAAAAAGAAAAGAATAACTATTTTTGTTCCAAACTAAACAGATAAAACAAATGAAGCAGTACATTCTTTACACACTGGCAGCAGGACTGTTGCTATCCAGTTGCGGAACTACCAACCAGACAGGAGCCATGCTTACCGGAGCCACCATTGGCGGGAATTTAGGTAGCGGCATCGGAGGAATTATCGGAGAAAACCGCCACGGATGGCGCGGAGAGTTCAGAGGCTCCGCCATCGGAACCATTGTCGGGACGCTGGCCGGAGCGGCTATCGGTAGCGCCATCAGTTCGAGCAATAAAGAAAAAGATACCTATTCGTCGGGAAAGAGCCACACGTATGAGCCAGCTTACGAACGTACGTCCAACTCCGCCAATCTGGAAGGAGTACGCATACACAACATCCGTTTCGTAGACACGGACAAAGACCACGCCATCTCTTCGGAAGAAAACAGCCAGGTAGTGTTCGACGTCATAAACGAAGGCGGAAATACGGCTTACAACGTCGTACCGTCTGTACAGACCGATTACCGAAAAATATCCGTCTCGTCCTCGGTGCTGATAGAACAGATTGCACCAGGCGACGGTATCAAATACACGGCTTATCTAAAGGCCGACAGCAGATTGAAGAACGGGAACGTGACCATCCGTCTTACCATCACCGATGATATGGGCAAGGGATACGCCTATCAGGAGTTCACCATCCCCGTAAAACGATAAAAACGAATAGACACCACTGCGGGTGGTGTCTATTCGTTTTTTCTACCGATTCTGAAAACGTTTACTTCAGTACTTTATCTATCCAAGGCAGAACCCATTCGGCCTTAAAGTAATGATTCTTCGGATCAACATTGGCTATCCGAAAGAATGTGTCGCGGTCAATCCCTTCGGGAACTCGCTCTACCTGTTGCCGGTCTTTCGGGTCGGCGAACTTCTTATAGTGATAAAACGTGAAGTTATCCGGCTTGCCCGCTATCCGATAGGCTTCCTTTATCAGACTGAAGTCACGGTCCAAGCCTCCCTCGGTGCAAATCACCGGACGTGGAGCCAAAGCTGCCACCAAATCGGGGAAATCGAACAAGGTTAGGAAACCGGGAATCAAATGTTCGATGGAATTGGGGAAAGGCCGCTTACCGTCTTTGTCAGGCTTGGTCATTACCTGAATACGCTCAAGCGTGCGACACATAAAATCGTTATAGACAAACGCGTAAATCGACGGGTCTAAAGCCCCCAAAACCATTAGCGGTTCCGTACCCAATGAGAATCCGCTGACGATAATCCGTTCCTTATTGACATAACTCTGCGCCTTCATCCAGTTCAGAATATTCCAGTCTTGCCAAGCGGTAAGCCCCAAATAGCTCCATCCTGCCTCCAGCAAAACGCGTGACGTATTGAGATAATCGAAATATCCATTGTCGGAAAGCTCTGCACACGAAGGGTTATCGACAGCTACCGCCACCAAACCCTTCTTGACATAACGCAAGGCCATCGCGTTTTTCCGCACCGGCTCAACGGGCGACTGGGTCAGGTTATAATCCCCCTCCGTTTCGCCAGCCAACCCCTCTTTGCTTCCACCGAAACCGGGAATACACAATACTGAAGGTACTTTATCACGTGACGTATCCACCCCATCGGGTATCAATACAAGAAAAGGAACAACACTTCCTGGCAACGGATAAGATTCCCATTTCTCTACCTTATATCCATCTCGCTGCACGGTCTTTACACGCACCGGAGCAGGCTGGGAAGAATCTTCCGGGAAACGCATCAATTCTTTCATGGCAGAGCGCAAGCCCGACTGCCAGTCCTTAAACTCCGCCTTCGTGAATGACGGATTAAAAGTAAACGCAGGTTTCTGTTTCAACATTAGCTGAACGGTACCTCTTGAACTCAAGAAGCGGCCATCTTCACGATTCGTTACGATTTTGGCCGAATCGTCAGCGCTCAAAGTCTGCCCTGCCGCCGGCAAAACCGGCAGAAGGGAAAACAAGATATGAACAATTCTTTTCATCATGATATTTAAATTATTATAATCACTCACCTTTTACTTGTAGAAAACAAGCGGACTATCAGGTCGAAGTTAGAATCACGGAAAGACGTCTCCCAAGGTGTCGTGTCCGTTTGAGAACGACGCGCCTGAAGCATACCGGCCGCTTTCTCCGTTTCTCCCCGATAAATAGCCGTACACCATTGGGCGACCCGGTTTTCCGGGTAATCCGCATGCCAAGCGGCTACCATACTGTCGGCCTCTTGTTCCTTACCCAGTTCACGCAAAGCCAACGCACTTAGCAAATTCCCCGACTCGAAATGCGAACGTGAAGCCTGATATTCGGCTACGCCGCCCAATAAGACCGACGCTTTCTGACTATCGCCTTGCCCCGCAGCCGCTTTCGCTTCTATATAATCCTCCAGACGACCATCAATCATGTTATCGTAAGGCTTTCCTACGCCCAGATTCTCCGGCCACTCCTTCGAGGCTTCCACGTTTTTCATTACCTGCTTATAATTCTTCAGACTCAGTTGTTTCATTGCCTGATACAAATTAGCCTCGCGATAAACGGCACGTCCGGCATACGCCCCCTCGTTCGGAAGAACCTGCATCCGCTTCAGCGAAGAAATGCAAGACTGATACTGACCCGTTTCGCACAACGCTTTCGCATATTTCAGGCCAATATAATAATTGGATGCGTACTTCTTCGTGTACCTCTTCCCTACTTCTACCGCTTTTTCCCATTGGCTGTTAGTTGTATAATGATTAATCAAAGCATATCCCGTACGCCATGATTCCTCTGTCCGCTCCGCTTTCAGCAAATCGGCGAGCCGAGCATCGCCCTCTTTCAAGGAAGCACGACTCAAATAGAACGGAGCATAGCCTGTTTCGCCACAATTTTCCAACAAGTCAAGAGCCTTTTCTTTATCCTGGTTAGCCCATCGGATTAAAGCTTCGTAATAAGTTATTTTCCAATTCGGCCGTACCGTTTTCGCCCATTCCAATGTTTTCAAAGACGACGGGCGGAAAGGGAACACCATATTGGGAGAACTTTCATTAGCCTGCTGCAATATACACAAACTTTCGCTATCATTGCCAACCTGATGCAATAAATAAGCACGCTTATAAAGAGCTATCGGATAGTCGCCCGCACATTCTAAAAGAGCCAAGGCTTCTTCCGCACATCCCACAGCCTCGTACCATTCAGCCAACTCCATATAAGTTTCAAAAGGCAGTTCATTGCGAATCAACGCCTGGAATTTCTCCTGCTGAAAGCCAGAATCTCCTTTTTGATAGAGCTGCTCGAAACGTGCCGCATGATATAGCGGAAGATTTTCCAGCAACGAGTCAATAAGAACTTTTGCTTTCCCGAATTGCTCCGTTTTCCGATAAACGACCATCAAGACTTGGTCGGCACTCAAATTCATCCGATTGAACTCTTTACTTCTCAAGGCATAATGTTCCGCTTTGCCCCAGTTTTTATCCAAGACGAACATCTCCGCCAATTTCTCGTAAGCAGCGCTACGAACCTCCGAAGAATATGAAGCGACCGAAAAGCCATCCTTTGCATCCGTATAATAGCCCAATGCCTTGTTACACAATCCATACAAATAGTTCACCTTACCGTCGTACGTATTAATCCGCAAAGCAGTTTTACAAAGCGCGAGTGCGTCTGAATAACGTCCTTGGCGATAGTAAAGAGAAGCAAGACTGGTTAACGACGGCACGAAATAAGAATCTTTCTGGAGGGAAGCCAACAGGTAGTGTTCGGCCTTGTCGAATACCTTTTGATTCATCCATTGCTCGCCCTGCGTATACAAACCATATACAGAATTCCAATCAAAATCGACCGGCAGTTGCTTCGGGCGATTGGCAACGTTGTCCGACGAAGCCTCAGAATACACCAGCAAATCTTCCCCAATCACAACTTTCAGCGGCCTGTCGGCAATCGCCTTATCCAACCGAATGGAATCTTGCCACGTTTCCTGAACGCTGCAATCCAACGGGAAAGAATGTATCATCTGTTCTCTATCATAGAGTTTCACTGTTGTAGACAATCGTTGCAAAGGAGAAAAATACAACTTCAGAAAGCCGTTTTCTCTCAACACATTCAAAGCGCCGATACGACTTGCCTTCGAAACCCCTTTTGTTCCTTTTACCGGGAACCAATATTCCGTCCATTGGTCGGTGGCCTGCGGAGCGAAAGCCGCATGCTTAAAAGGAGTAAGAGCGCTATTCGAGGCTGGTTGGTTATACATACGCCCCGACTGAAGCTCTATATACTGTCCGTCTGTATCGGTCAACAAGTCCTCCCAAATGCCACCCTCTCGGGAAAGTCCCCAAAGAAATATCTTCATGCCTAATTTTTCGTCGTAATCGGCATGATGGATAGAGCCGAAATCGTTATCGTGCCAGTACGCGCCATAAAAATCGTTGTACTTACCCAATACATGATACGATTTAGAATTTCCGAAATCATTCCTTTCATACCAAGATATGTTGTGCCCCTGCTCATCTGACGGGAAAGAATGAAGTTCACCATCATGCCCGATATAGTTCGTTCCCGGATAACAGAACTCCGCATTGCCTGCCGCCGGATAACCGGCATTCATCCATTGATAATAAGGTTGGACAATGGAAGAATTGTTATGCCACGTGGTAGTCGTTGTAAAGTAAGCCTTGTCTTTCGGCAAATTCACCTCAACTGTCCATAGCGTTCTCGTGACTAATTCGTAAGAAGACACATAACAACTCACGCTTCCGTCTGTCTTTTTCCGAATCACATAATCTATCGGTGTACTGGACGTTGGCGCATGACCTATGATACCGAAGTTGAACTCAATTCCTCCCGAAGTCCACGGCCCTCGCATGGCTATATCACGAAATTTCACCACATGATTATTATAGATAAATTCCCTACCTGTAGTTTTGTCTACGGCTCCCCATATCTTTCCTCCGACTTCAGGAAACAGCGTCAGCTTTATATATTCATTCTCCAAAGAGACAACTTTCCACTTCCGGTCAAGTCCTTTTGCCGAAAATCCATCGAAACGAAAATAAGGATAAAACAGATTCGAAGGATTCGCTATCGGATTAGAGTCAGAAAACGGATACGTTTTAACCGTCTCCACCGATTCTGTTATAGTCGCTTGTTGTTGTGCAAACAATGGTTGCAACAAAGAAGTTGCGCCCAAAAAGATAATGATATTTTTCATAGCTATTAATTTAAAAAGCAGGGCAAACCCACCATTCATCCCGTTCGAGATAAACATACGCTTCATCGGAACGAATGCTGTATACCCAAACGCTTTATGTGTTTGCCCTGCTTTAGAAAATATATTCCCAATAAAAGTATTATTCTGCAATAATCAGCAAGCCCTTACCCTTCGGAATGATGATTTCATCGCCCGGTTTCCAAGAACCTTCTTGCTGGAAGTTTTCAATGGACGGAGCGTGCAAAGTCACTTTCGAAGGGTCAAGACCCAATTTTCCCCAGTCTACAGAAAGCTTCACTTTGGCATCCGCGTCTTCCCATGTAGCCAAAGATATCAGTGTTTTAGAACCCATGTGTCTGTAAATGGTGGCCAAAGTCTTTCCACTACCCGTCTTCACCGGATTGTCCTTTACCCAATAACCAATCATTTCACTGTTCTGCATACCAAAAGAATCCCATAGCTTCCACAGCGGGCCGTTATCCACACGCGGACTGCGTCCCGTCATGCCAAACAACATGCCACGCCACGGGTTTCCGCCCCCTTCAAGCATCTCACCCATCAAGCCGTAAGGAATGCCCGAAACTTCAATCAACCAAAATTCCGGAGGAAAGTCGTAATTGAAATATTCACCGAACCACAAGCGGTCAAGATACGGGAAATGTTCCAAATACAGGTTCGCACTATTGGCAAATCCGTCTCTTTCATTATACTGGTTAGCGGAATGTAAATCAATCATTGCGCCAGGATTGGTACGGTTCATCACTTTACGAATACGCTTCATCGTCATCCGATCAAATGCTAAATCGTCAATATACAACCCGTCGATGCCTACGTTTTTCATCAACCAGTCAAGACCTTCTAGATAATAATTGTGCCAACGGGAAACGCCGCTGTTAACAATCGCCGCGTCTTTCAGCTCTGGAACAAACCAAGCCCCAATGTAATTTTGGTCCAAATGTTCTTGTAACCAAGAGAAGCCACCGCCAGGACCTTCTGAGAATATTTCATTTCCAAGACTACGCAACGCGAATAGCTCTACGCAACTATTAGACAACTCGCGAACGGTATTGTATATTTTCACCTTCATGTTGCGGGCATGAGCGCCGTCAATGTATGCTTTCATCTCCTTTGTCCGCAAGAATGGATAATTGATAAACGGATTTATCGCATTCGCATGGTGAATATTGACAATGTTGGCTCCTCGTTTTTCGATGTTATCCAAGAACTCATAGCTATGATGATAACGTTCGCGCCACTGTTTATCCGTATCAATTGGACGGAACGGAGTCACTGCCAGATTAAAATAATAATATAACCTGTCTCCCTTCTTTACACTGCGTTTGCCAGAGTAAGCATTTACATGTGTTCCATCAGCCGTATTCTGAATATCAATTCCTCCGTTTCCGGCATTGCACCAAGACACCGGCATACGCAACGGTTTCTGATGATAGAAATTGGTATTCAACGGACGTTCGTATTTGTTATCGTACAGGCGAATCTGGATTCCGGCATTGACATCTCCTAGCCAAACTGCATCCTGATTCTTCTCTACATCCCATTTCCAACGGAAATCATTCGGGCAGTAACCGCCTTTCTCTCCCAATCCCATCATATATCGTCCGATTCCGGAAGCCAAATGTGTCTGCAAAGCCACATCCGAAACTGAAGCATCTTCACGAGCAATCAACGTTACTTTGTACTCGATGTTTCCATCCGATTCCATCTGTGCCTCCAGCTCCATCAAGAAGCGACTGTTCTGATTGAGAGCTTTCCAAGCGATTGCTCCCTGCTTATGCTTGGTGATTTCAAAGTTTAGGTTTTCCCATTCACCACCATCGGCTGCCAGCTTCATGGGAGCAGCTAATACGCTACGCCCTTGGGTACCGATACCGGTCATTGTCTCCTTAAAATAACTGGTAATATGCTCCGGCAAGCCCAAGTCTGACAGTTTAACCTCACGTCCGAGGCAACTGATAGTCTTACCTTTCATCACCAACGGCGTATAAGGAGCTATTACTTCATCATCAAAACCTATCTGCGAATTCAACCAGCGTAAACGGGAATGACGCCAAGGCTCGTTATCACCATGATTGGCTATAACGTTCTCCGAAACGTTCAGAGAAACCTTTACGGTCTTACTGTCAGCATTAGAAGCCGATACAGTCACAACGCCTTGATAAGTTCCAGCTGACAGATTTTCCGGTAATTGAGTCCCAATCCATAAAGCCTGTACTTTCCCCTTGTCTACAGAACACTTCTTTGCAAAGGTGGTACCGGTTACATCCGTACCTTCCGTATTGAAACAAGTAAACGAAGAAGCCGGTATCTGTTCGCCTGTAGCTTTGTTCGTAAGAGCGGAGAAATCAACATGCAGGTTTTCCACAGTAGACCGCGCCGCCCATACGCCTAACTGAAAGACATAATATTCTCCCTTGTCAGCCAGCCCATTAAAGAAATCATGCCGATTATCGGCAATCCATTTATAGGGTATATCCGTAGTCATACGGATGGGATATTTACGGTCTTCCGTAAACAGAATATATTTTTCTTTCGGATATTCCTTCAACAACCGGTCTGTCTCACTTGAGGTAGCAATCACTTCCATCGGATAGAAGCTATTCAGTTTATTGATAGCCTGAAACTGCACAACTTTAGCAACAGGGAGAGTTGGTGCTTTCTTTCCTAACAATTTGTTTTTCTTTACCCAATTTACCGAAGCTGTATTCTCAAAAGCCGGGTAATTGACGGTAGGATAATAAGGGCTACCACTCTTTATATTCTTCAAGTAATATATATAATATTTTCCCGGAACGGTTTGAGGTTGGAAAATGACCTCTCCTCGCTCCCGATTCACAGTGAAACGGCACACATTCGTAATGCGCTTACCTGTAGCCGCATCTATAACGATGATATTCTTAGCCTCCGGATTCAAGTCACGACGCCGCCAGTTTATCGTTGCCAATACGGCATCGGCCGATTTATCAACAGAAACTACAACCCGATGGTTGCCCAACGAATCGGCATTCCACGTACCTACCCCATAAAGTTCATCTGTGGGGACTGTCTGTGCCTGCAAACTCCCCAAAAGGAACAGGCAAACAGTAAATAGTAATTGTTTCATTTTACTTTCAATATTGCTTTATTCGATTAATCAGTTCTTCTTGCAAACGTCGCTTTTCCAAATCGGCAGAATCAACGTGCTGGATAAAAGCTTTCTTCTGGCGTTGGTTCTCTTCACGGAAAGACTCAATTTCCTCGTCAGAGAAACTATCTTTCAGCAAATCCGGAGAAGTACATAAAGAATACCCCAACCGTTGCAATAAATCTCCTGCTACGGACTCAAAGATTGCAATATCCTCAGGAGACAATTCACGCAAGAACTTCTTGGTATTATCCTTTAATATTGGCTTAGCTACATTCGCCCACATTTTACCAGCCTCAGCCGTATTTTCCGATTCCTTGCGCTTATAAAACTCCATCACCTTATCGGTATAAGGAAGATGAAGGAAATCGCAAAGTTGCTTCATAACCGTTTCCGGATTGGCTATTAGCGATTCATAACTCAGCATAAAGAAATGGTCTGGGGCAGTCTTATCTTTCAGGCGAAGAGCCGCTTCCTGATCTTTTTTCCAATTCTCTGCCAAAGCATAAATATGTTTCTCTCCAACTATGGCTTTTTGGAACGAAAGAGCCACATCACGACCGTCACGATACAAATAAATATAATAAGGACGAATTCCTGTAGACTCAATACCTTCAGCATACAACATATTTTTCATGCTCTTACATAGCCAATAAGAAGCCCCCGACTGACGAGCAGCCGATTCATAAATTACCCGAAATAATTCGTATAAGGTCTGTTGTTTACAAGCATCTACGATTTCATCGGTACGGATAGCAATTCCCTCCCAAGGAACTGGATTTACATTAACCAATTCGCAAACGTCTTGGGCCAACCGATAAAAATTAGAACCGTCCATCAAATTGCCATACTTTGGTAACAACGGCAAAAAACGCTGAAGAATATGTGGAGGATGCGGTGCTGCAATTTCACAAATCCCCCCCAACATTACACGCAACAAATTGGAACCGGAACGTTGAGTTCCAATCATCTGTATTCCTTGAATTGCACTCATCATATTAAAGTAAAATAAAACCCACTACACCAGCTCCCAATATCAGGTAAACCGGACTAATGGTATATTTAAGTGAAACAAAAAATGTAAGCATAAAGATAACGACCGAAACAACCGATAGTGTAATAGACTGCCCGATTGTAATAGCCGAGGCAAAAATCATTCCTATAACAGCAGCCCGTACACCTTTCATCGCAGCCTTTACAACCGAAGACTGATTCAGAATCTTTACGAAACGGGAAAGCAACACGGTCAATATCGCAGGCGGAGCAAACATGGCCAACGTAGCCAACAATGCTCCCAAAAAGCCGGCCACTTTATACCCGATGAAAGCGGCGGTTATAAATATCGGGCCAGGGGTTATCTGCCCTATCGCTATTCCATCAGCATATTCGGCCGAAGTTAACCATTTCAAATTTTCGACAAATAGTTCATGCAAAGCCGGAATAACCACATATCCTCCTCCGAACAAAGTCAGGCTAATGCCAGAAAATGTAGACACTATCTGAACGCCTTTGGAAGCGTCTGAATATTGCCCTCCTAAAAGCAAGACACAAAGCAATAGCAAAAGAGCAACTCCGGAAGCCATTAACTGCCACCGTCCAATAAGTTTTTCTTTATCTACTTGGTTATCCCCGACCGGAATCGACTGCCGAAACAAGAAGTAACCGACTATTCCACTACCAACAATCAACAGAAAAGTTACAGTAAATCCACCGACAAGAATCAGCAATAAAGCTGCCAATAAACAAAAGCCCCATTGAGCCGGCAACTTAATCGTTTTACGAGCCATCCCGATTGCTACTGTAACAATCAAAGCTGTAATAGCCGGAGTGATTCCATTGAAGACATTCTTTACCGCAGGAATATTCCCGTAAGCCAAATACAGCCACGAAAGAAATACAACCAATAAAAACGAAGGCATAATAATTCCGATGAAAGCAGCAATCGCCCCAGGTATTCCACGAAGGGAATAACCCACATAGGCTATCGTATTGACAGCCACCGGTCCTGGAAGCATAGAAGTCAAAGATATGCCATCCAATAAGCTTTCTTCTTTCAATTTCTTGTCTACCTCAACCAACTGCTTCTGAACAATAGCCACCAATGACATATAACCACCAAAAGCCGTAGCACCCAGTTTCAGAAACGTAAAGAAAATGTAAGAAAGTGATACTCGCCGTTCCATCTTACTTGATTTCTTTAAAATACTTACTCCATGTTTCCATCGGGACATATACGGCTCGATAAGGAGCAAAGTGCAAGACGCATTCCCAAAGCACCTTTCCTGTCTTATCCGTCACCATCACCGAACCAGTCTTAGAACTACATTGTAGCAAGTTCCCATTAGGCAGCATATAAGCATTTCCCATACGTGAAGTGTATTTATCGGCAGGCAACATGGCGTTAATAATAGTCTTAGCTGTACGCTTCTTTTCGTCCAACCGAAAAGCCTTTCCACCCGAGTGCTGATTATACAGGCCATTATCGAAAAGCATCAAATCACCATTTCCCATAATATATGGCGAGTGCTGAAAAGAGAAACAAGATGTTGTATCCATTTTAAAATCGCCATTGCGACCAAAGCGCCAAACCAACTTACCTGTTTGGGAATTTATTTTCCATATTTGGTCTTCAATAGGAGCAGACAATAAATAATTACCATCCTTATCAAAACAAAGCCCATTAATATGAAAGCGGTCATACCGATATTCCTCAATATATGGATCGTTCTTGATATCCCATATATCCCAAGCAGACCATGTTTTCAATACATTTCCTAACGTGTCAATAACCATAATACCGTCACCACCCAACGTATCCGTTTCCATTTTACCGTTCACTGGTAATGTAGCAATCTTTTTCGGACGGTATAATGTATGTATGTGATGGTTCTCATCCATTAATATATCGTGATGGATTACCTGATAATCCTTTTCTTTCTCCACTTTATTCAAGTCCAGACGCCACATCGTTTCACCGGTCAGAGAAACTTCCGCCAATCCTGTACCTCCAGCAAACCCGATTGAGCCGCGGCGCATCGGCTTTTTATGTTCTTCTTGACGAACCTGCTCTGGAGTCATGGTGTAATCGTCTACCACATCTTTCACAAACGGACGAAGCATTGCCAAGAATGTTCCCCTCGGAGTCAGTGAAACAGCACGTACGCCAATATCTTCAACTTGCCAAAGCCAACGAACTTCCCCTTCGTTGTCAATCAACATCATATAACCGGGTAAACGACCAAAACATACCATTATCATTCCATCACCCAATGCCGATTTGTCATGGGGACGTTCTTCGTTAAACCAATGGTTCACCAACCAAGGAGATTGTTCCCGAGTCTTAAAGGTAAGTTCCTTTGACTTTTGCTTGAACAAATTATCTATAATTACCCGATAAGTATATTCTGTATTCGCCTTTAACAGCAATAAATCCAAACGATGAAGCGTATCGGCCGGAGAAGTTATAGTTCGATAAGACTTTCCTGTATTTTTTTCCGTATATTCTATATAAACAGGTGCAGGTTTAGCTATTGAGACTTCTACTCTATTATACATGGCTGTATTATGAGGAGATGTCAGAGTTACCGATTTCAACGTATTCTTCTTATCTATCCACACAAAAATAGCAAACAACAAACAACAAGCAACAACAACTATTCCAATCAAACGCTTCATATCAATATCATGTATTAAATCAAAAAAACGGCAAAGGGGTGTGCCTTTATAAAACGCAGACACACCCCGTATAAAAGTTATTTATTTCGGCAAACGAGAAGGATTCTCAGCTTCCATATTCGGATTTAACTGAGCATCGTTCAATGGATACGGGAAATACCGCAGAGCCGAAGTCACATTGGTAGGTTGAGAGATACCCAACTTCTGCAAATGTGCATTTACTATTTCTTCATATTTCCCAAAACGAATCAAATCTGCACGACGTTGGAACTCAAAAACAAGTTCATAACCACGTTCTTTCAAGATTGCATCGTTCATTTCATCCTTTGTTGTAGGAGTTGGGAAACGACTGCTTACCCCATATTCAGGAGCACCGGCACGAGCACGAATTTTATTCAAGTAAGGAAGAGCCGCAGACGGTCCATTTAAGTTATTCTCTATTTCTGCCTTACAAAGGATTACATCAGCCAAGCGGAAAATACAAATGGTACGTCCATCATAATAAGCATCCGAAACCATGTCGTATGTATATTTCATGGTTGCTACGTTTTGCATAAACTTTGTCGTATCGTTTGGTACAACTGTTACGCCTTCATCTGGAACCATATAATGGAAACCGTATTCAGACTGGTCATCACGTTTTGCATCTCCCGTATAATCATAATAGAAGAACTCACGGCGTGGGTCTTCCCTATCATAACTACGCCAGAACGGAAGTGATACGCCATAATATTGCCAACGTCCCGGTACATCTGGATTATCCGAAGGTCCAAAGTGACAAGCAATCTCAGCGGCATTATTTCCTGTTTCATGCAGTAAAGCAAAAATCATTTCTTTCCCATACTTGTTGTTTTCCGACCATACATATTTGAAATCGCTTTCCAATTCGTACTGGCCACTATTCAACACCATGTCGATATACGTTTTTGCATTGGTATAATCATGGTTACGCAAGTAGATTTTCCCCAGCAAAGTAGCAGCCGCACCACTTGTGGCACGCGCCAAATCCTCACCACTCCAACTGGCCGGCAAGATATTGATACATTCTTTCAAATCGGAAATCAACGTTGCCTCTATTTCTGACACCGGAGTCAACGGAGCATCATTCATGTTAAATGGATCTTTTACCAACGATGTGACAAAAGGAACTGCGCCCCATGCATCTGTCAAGTCACGATAAGCCAACGCACGTAGAAATTTAGCCTGACCCTTTACCAAGTTTTTGGCTTCATCCGACATATCAACAGCATCTACATTATCCAATATTGTATTGGCATTCGATATCACATTATACATATCTCTCCAGTTATTACTGAAGTAACGATTGCTTGCATCGTATGTCATATTACTCAACTTGGTCGGGTCGCCCGCAGCTGTAGAATATCCCATATCGGTAGCATAGTCGGTAATCATAATCATATAACCACCATAATACAACCAAGAATCACCAGGATAGGGGTTCATATCCGAATACAATCCTACTACGGCAGCCTCAATATCCGACTCCGTGCTATAAGCATTCGCAGTTGTCAAATTACTGTATATTTCAGGATCCAAATCGGTACAAGCCGAAAACAATCCCATCGTAATCAGACCTAATAAATATTTCTTATGACTCATTTCAAAATCTCCTTTTCATTAGAATGTAATGTTCAAACCTATCGTATAAGTACGCATTGCAGGATAAGCATTGAAATCCAAACCGGCACCAGCATTAGCTGTTTGCTGACTTCCACCCGACTGGGCTGCCTCGTTAGCTTTCGTATCAACTTCTGGATCCCAACCAGAATAACCTGTAATCGTAAACAAGTTCTCTGCAGAGAAATATACTCGACAAGAGCTTACCACTTTTTTAAACGGAATAGTGTAACCAATTGTCAAATTCTTCAAGCGAACAAATGAAGCATCTTCTATAAAGTGGTCGTTCACATACCCTCCATACTGCGAATAGTAGAAACCGTTACGAGGAATATCGGTATTTGTATTCGTAGTTGTCCAACGATTCAATGCGTCTGTTGTACGCTTCCATTCCAAGTTCATACGTGTCATGTTCAACAAATCGTTGCCAACAGAGCCCTGAAAGAATATAGACAAATCAATGCCTTTCCAAGCAAATGTGTTGGTTAAACCGAAGATTACATCCGGGTTAGCGTTACCAATAATCGTACGGTCGTTTGCATCAATCTTACCGTCACCGTTTACATCTTCAAATTTGGGGTCACCCGGTTTTGAGTTCGGTTGTGGAGCGTAAGTCTCACCTTCTTGCAACACACCGATGTATTTCCATCCATACAAAGAACCAAGAGGTTCTCCTTCACGTACGATAGCATAAGCATTTTCCGATACCGTTCCAATAGGTTTAGAAGATGTGATACGTATATCACTGCTACCACCCAAGTCCAATACCTTGTTTCGGTTGAGTGCCACATTAAACTTGGTATCCCAAACAAACTTACCGGTCATATTATGAGAAGTGATATCCAATTCAAAACCTTTGTTCGAGATAGCACCTACGTTTTGCTGACCTGAAGTAAAGCCGGTATAATAAGGCAAAGAAACTTTCAGCAACAAATCTTTAGTCTTCTTCCAATAAGCATCCAAAGTAACAGACAAACGGTTATTAAAGAAGCCCATATCCAAGCCGACATTATACTGAGTTGTCGTTTCCCATTTCAGACCAGAGTTTTCAGGACTACTTTGACTTAAATGTGTACCCGGAGTGTTGCTTGAGCCGTCGAATGTAACGTGGTTGGTAGAAACCAATGCATATGAAGCATAGTCACCAATACGTTCGTTACCTGTAACACCATATCCGGCCCGTACCTTCAAGTTGCTGAAAACGCCCCATCTCTTAACAAATTCTTCTTCGCTGGCACGCCAAGCCAAAGAACCTGAAGGGAATGTTCCCCAATGATTGTTTGCGCCAAAGCGAGAAGAACCATCTCGACGAATAGTTACCGTAGCCAAATATTTATCGAGCAACGTATAGTTGACACGCCCAAAGAATGAAGCCAAACGGTTTTCTGTCTTAGCTGAAGAAATGCCCTTGGTTGATGCCGCTGACAAGTTATTCCATTCGAACAAGTCTGTAGAGAAACCTTTTCCACTTGCTGAGCGAGATTCGGCCGTATACTTTTCATACGAATATCCCAACATCACGTTCAAGTCGTGTATCTTATTGATAGTCGTCATGTAATTCAAGATACCTTCAAACACCTGACGAGTCGCTCTAAAATCGTATGTAGAAGCAACACCGCCTTCTATTTCACCGGCGTAAGTAGTAGTTTGCGGCAAATAAGAACCTTTGAAATTGTGTAGCAATTCAACGCCGGCCGTAGCCTTAGCCGTAAATCCCTTAAACGGATTTACTTCGATAAAAGCCGTTCCGTTGAACTTATCGTTTACCACTTCTTTCTTACGCTCCAACAAATTGGCCAACGGGTTATCTCCACGACCTCCCGGAATTCGTCCATACGAGCCATCTTCATTATAAGCCTTTACAGTTGGGTCGTAAGTCAATACACTCAACATTACGTTCTCACCCAGGATGTTTCCGCTATATGACTGAGCGTTCGAGCGTTCACGGTGAGCGTACATCGTAGCACCAGCCTTAATGAAATCGTTAATGGTTTGGTCTACATTTATACGTCCGGAAATACGGTTGAAGTCAGTATTCTTCAAGACTCCTTCTTGCTTGTAATATCCTAAACTGGTCAATACTTTCGTTTTGTCTGAACCTCCATGAAACTGAATATTGTGGTCTTGAACCAAAGCCACACGTGTGCAGACATCCAACCAGTCGGTATCTACGGTTGACTGCAACTGCGAAGGAGTATAAGCACCATTCGGATTACCTTCCTGACCGTCGATTTCCTGATACAATGCGTTTTGCAAGTTCATGTAATCTTTGGCATTAATGAAGTCAAACGGATTGTCCAGTTTCTGAGCACCCAGATAACCGCTATAAGAAATCTTGTTTTCGCCTGCTTTACCTCGTTTTGTCGTAATCAGGACAACACCATTCGCACCACGTGCACCATAAATAGCCGTAGCCGATGCGTCTTTTAGAATCTGAATCGATTCGATATCATTCGGGTTCAAGTTCAAACCTTCGGAAGATGGGAAACCATCTACTACATAAAGCGGTTCGTTGGTAGAAGAGATTGAGTTATTACCACGTACACGAACTGTAATGGTACCGCCTGGTGCCTTTGAACTTTGCGACACCTGTACACCGGCGCTTTTACCTTGCAGAGCCTGAGCTGCATTACTTACTGTTCCACCCAATACCATATCTTTTGACGATATAGTAGAAACGGCACCAGTCAAGTCTTTCTTTTTCACATAACCATAACCAATGGCTACCACTTCATCCAAGCTGATTGCTTCTTCCGCCAAGCTAACATTCACTGTCGACTGGCTACCCACCTTAACTTCTTTCGAGGTATAACCGATAAAAGAGACAACCAAAGTTGCATTTTTAGGAACACTCAACGTGTACTTACCGTTTGCATCAGTAATTGTACCATTAGTACTTCCTTTCTGTACTACACTAGCACCCGGTATAGGTTCACCAGCACCGTCCGTTACCACGCCCGTCACTTTTGTCTTAGCCTGTTGAGCGATCATAACACTTTCAATCTTTGCATTCGTTGCTGCATCCACGCTACCTGGAGCTGCATACACCGGAACGAGAGAAGATAGACACAATCCAGCGATAAGGCCAGACCTTAAAAACATCTTCCGCGTCTGAGAATCCACTGCTCTTGCAGCAAGATAGTCTTTCAGTAAAGCGTTGTCCATAAACTTGAATTAACCCGTTGGCGGAATTAACTTAGTGCATACTTAATTCTCCAATGGACTTATTGTTGATGTAATTTTTAAGAACGGTCAGCGCACTAATTTCACCAATAATCCTGGCAAACAAACCGTTTGTTTTCTTAGCATAGTTTTATGGTGTTTATATCAGACCCTCTAACATATACAAAACTTTTTTGTTTCACATCGATGTCAATCAAATCCTGAAATCAATCATTCTGCTAATCTCACGCTGGCAAATCTATAACATTATTTTTGCTTTGCAAATCTTTTTTCTTATTTTTGATAAAAAACATTAAACTAGACTCACAAATTTGCATTAACATACATAAAACTAAAACTAGATAAACGCAAACAAAAGAACAGCACTTTTACGCAATAAGACAGAAAAACGATAGTAAAACCAAACAAACAAGCAACATTCGTAATTATAAAACAAAAAGCCTCATCCTTTTATAAAAGATGAGGCTCAAGAATTAGTTTATTCCCTTCCTGTTTACTCGCCGAACAACGAACAAACTTCAGCATCCGTCACCCGGACAAGGTCAGTCGGAGCGATTTTTACCTGTAGTCCACGCACTCCTGCGCTCACATATATATAAGAGAAATCCATGCATGTGTGATGGATATAAGTAGGAAAGCGCTTCTTCATCCCGATAGGCGAACATCCACCACGAATGTACCCCGTAAGAGGAAGCAACTCTTTCATCGGAATCAAGTCGCACTTCTTGTTTCCGGAAATCTTGGCGGCCATCTTCAGATCTATCTCATGCTCTCCGGGAATCACACACACGAAATGCCCCGACTTGTCACCTTGCAAAACCAGCGTCTTAAACACCTGCTCGATGTCTTCGCCCAATGTTGCAGCTACATGTACGCAACTCAAGTCGGACTCGTCAACCTCGTAAGGCACCAGCTCATATTTCACTTTATCCCTATCCAGCAAACGCGCAGCGTTTGTTTTGGCAATCTTCTCTTTCGACATAGCAATCTCCCGTTTGTTTCCACCACAAAAATAGCGCTTTCATCCGAAAGGTTTTCCTTTTTATTTTGGAATCTCACACGATTGGCCTAATTTTACGCCAATCTTATTTTATAACATCAAAGAAAAGAACATGAAAAAGACACACTCTTACGCCAAGCTACTACTTGCCATAGCCTGTAGCGCCATGAGCATCGGAAACATAGCGGCGCAAAACCCGAAACCTTTCGTCATACCCGAGCTCAAATCGTGGACGGGAGCAGATGGCGCCACTGCCCTTTCAGGACGCATCGTTGTAAAAAGCAAAGCCCTGAAATCCGTAGCTCAAGCCTTGGCCAACGATTACGCCGAAATGTTCGGCCAGACATTGACTATCACGCAAGGATCCGCCAAGCCGGGAGACATCGTTCTTACACTCGGAAAGAAAGGCGACCTTGGAGATGAAGGATACCGCATGAACATCGGTTCACAAATCCACGTGGAGGCCGAAGCTCAACAAGGAGCGTTTTGGGCTACCCGAACGCTCTTACAGATAGCCGAACAACGTGCCGACCACAGTCTGCCGCAAGGCTCTATCACCGATAAGCCGGAATATCCCATGCGCGGATTCATGATGGACTGCGGACGCAAATACATTCCTATACAATACCTGCGTAGTCTGACCAAGATTATGGCTTATTACAAGATGAACACCTTACAGATTCACCTGAACGATAACGGATTCCGCCAATACTTCGACAACGATTGGAACAAGACTCAGGCCGCATTCCGATTGGAATGCGACACCTATCCCGGACTTACGGCAAAAGACGGTTCGTACAGCAAGCAGGAATTCATCGACCTGCAGGTTTTGGCCGAGAATAATCACGTAGAGATTATTCCGGAAATAGACACCCCGGCTCATGCCCTGGCTCTCACCCAATACAAGCCCGAACTCGGAAGCAAAGAATACGGCATGGACCATTTAGATTTGTTCAATCCCGAAACATATACCTTTATGGACGGGCTATTCAAGGAATACTTAGAGGGAAAGAATCCCGTGTTCCGGGGAAAGCGTGTGCACATCGGAACCGATGAGTACTCGAACGCCAAGAAAGAGGTGGTAGAAAAGTTCAGAGCCTATACCGACCATTACATCCGCTACGTGGAACAGTTCGGAAAGCAAGCCGTAGCATGGGGAGCCTTGACGCACGCCAAAGGAGATACGCCCGTAAAATCGGACAACGTGATACTGGACTGTTGGTATAACGGATATGCAGACCCGGCCGACATGAAGAAACAGGGTTACAAACTGGTAAGCGTGCCTGATGGCATGGTGTACATCGTACCGGCCGCCGGATATTACCAAGATTATCTGGACTGCCAGTACCTGTACAACAACTGGACTCCGGCGGTTATCGGCTCTCAGAAGTTCGAAGAGAATGACCCCGCCATATTGGGAGGAATGTTTGCCGTATGGAACGACCACCCCGGAAACGGCATTACAGTGAAAGACATTCACCACCGATTGTACCCTGCCTTGCAAACGCTTTCCACCAAATGTTGGAGCGGAGTACATACACAACTTCCGTATGCCGACTTCGACAAGAAACGTCTAACACTTAGCGAAGCTCCCGGAGTGAACGAGCTGGCACGACACGGAGCAGCCGGCACAGTAGTAATAACAAAGGCCGAAATAACCCCGAACCAAGAATCGGACATTGAGGAAATAGGATACGGATACTCCGTCTCATTTACCCTCAACGGGGAAGCAGAAAAGAAAGGTACGGAACTGTTCCGTTCGGACAACGCCATATTCTATCTTGCCGACCCACAACAAGGAAAACTCGGATTCGAACACGAAGGCTACCTCAATACGTTCAACTACCGCATTGAACCGGGCAAGGAAGAAACCATTACCATAGAAGGTGACAACCGTGCCACACGCTTGTTTGTAAACGGGAAACTCCGTGAAGAACTCGGCCCCCAAACGCTGTACGTCTTCAACGAAAAGAACCGTTTTCACCAACAGGTAGGAACATACAGTTACGAGCCGACCGTCTACACCGCACCCAGCAAGATGCACTATCAGCGCACACTGGTATTCCCGCTGAAACACGCAGGAAACTTCTGCAGCAAGATTACCGACTTTAAAGTAACCGTAAAATAATAGATTCGGGCTGGGCTTATTTCAAGCCCAGCTCTTCTTTTAAGAAACGCGGCGTATAACCGCACTCGCTCATAGCCACTTCTTCGGGAGTGCCGCACGATAGAAGTTGCCCGCCTCCCTTTCCGCCTTCCGGTCCCATATCGATGATATAATCGGCCATCTTAATGACATCCAGATTATGCTCAATGACTACGATGGTGTTCCCTTTGTCCACCAAACGGTTCAGTACATTCATCAGCACACGGATATCCTCGAAATGCAATCCTGTGGTAGGCTCATCCAATATATAAAGCGTTTTTCCCGTATCTCGTTTCGAGAGTTCGGTAGCGAGCTTTACGCGCTGGCTCTCCCCTCCCGAAAGCGTGGTTGACGGCTGCCCCAACTTGATATATCCCAAGCCTACTTCCTGCAACACTTTTATCTTATTCAGTATCTGCGGAACGTTCTCGAAAAATTCAACCGCCCGGTTGATGGTCATATCCAGCACATCGGCTATCGACTTGCCTTTAAAGCGCACTTCCAACGTTTCGCGGTTGTATCTCTTACCGTGACAAACCTCGCAAGGCACCATCACGTCGGGCAGAAAATTCATCTCAATGACTTTATATCCGTTTCCGCCACACGCCTCACAACGCCCCCCAGTGACATTGAACGAGAAACGCCCAGGACGGTATCCACGAATCTTGGCTTCGGGAAGCCCTACGAACAGGTTACGGATATCGGAGAACACGCCTGTGTATGTGGCCGGATTGGAACGTGGAGTACGCCCCAAGGGCGACTGGTCAACATTAACTACTTTATCTATATACTCCAAACCTTCTATTGAGCCGTATGGCAAGGGGTCTTGAAGCGAACGGTAAAAATGCTGCGAGAGGATGGGCTGCAGCGTGTCGTTCACCAAGGTAGACTTTCCGCTGCCCGAAACTCCGGTTACACATATCAGCTTACCCAACGGGAATTGCACATCCACTCCTTTCAGGTTGTTTCCGCACGCTCCGCGAAGCCACAACGAGTGTCCGTTCCCTTTCCGCCGTTCGGCCGGCACTTCTATCTTCATCTGCCCGTTCAGGTACTGCGATGTCAGGGTAGAAGTCTCCAACATCTTCTGTGGAGTTCCGGCAAACACCACTTCACCCCCTAACCGGCCAGCCTTAGGTCCCATATCTACCACATAATCGGCCGCAAGCATCATGTCTCTGTCGTGTTCTACCACGATGACTGTATTCCCCAAGTCGCGCAATTCCTTCAGCGAGTTTATCAGCCGGATATTATCGCGCTGGTGAAGCCCGATGCTGGGTTCGTCCAGAATGTAAAGCACGTTGACCAACTGCGAACCGATTTGCGTGGCCAGACGGATGCGCTGGCTCTCCCCACCCGAAAGGCTTACCGACGAGCGGTTAAGCGAGAGGTAGTCCAACCCTACATCCAGCAGGAATTTCAGGCGGGTACGTATTTCTTTCAGTATTTCGGAGGCTATCTTGCGTTGCTTCTCTTCCAGATGCGGCTCTACCGATTCGACCCACGCGTACAGGTCCTTTATATCCATTGACGCCAGCTCGTAGATGTTCTTGTCGTGAATGCGGAAGTACAACGCCTCTTTATTCAGACGCGCGCCCTTACATTCGGGACAGATGTCCGTCTTGGCAAACTGGTCCGCCCATTTCTGTGCCGTAGCCGACGCCTCCTTTTCCTGCATCATCTGGATGTATTTTACGATACCTTCGTAAGTTACGAAATAGTCACTTGAGGAGTGAATTAAGGAACTCTTTATCTTTAGGCGCTCATCGGAACCGTAAAGTATTTCGCTAATGGCCTCTTCGGGCAAGTCGCACACAGGCGTTTTCAGCGTGGCCTCGTATTTCTCGAGCAAAGCTTCTATCTGCCAAAAGATCATCACGTTCTTGTACTTCCCCAACGGAACTACCGCACCGGAGTAAACCGAAAGCGAACGGTCGGGTATCACCTTGTCTACATCTATCAGGTTTACATATCCCAAACCTTTACACCGCGGGCAAGAACCTTGGGGCGAATTGAAAGAAAAGTTGTGCGGCGCAGGTTCACGATACGAAAGCCCCGTAACGGGACACATCAAGCGCCGGCTATAATGTCGCACGCTTTCGGTCTGTCCGTCCAATATCATCAGCAGTCCGTCGCCCTGCTGCATGGCAGTGGCTACGCTCTGTTTCAAACGCTTCTCCTCCTTTTCCGTCACCACGGTCTTGTCGATAACCACTTCTATGTCGTGATTCTTGTAGCGGTCCAACTTCATACCGTGTGTAACCTCCTTTATCTCACCGTCAACACGTACGTAAAGGTAGCCTTTACGGCGCACTTGTTCGAAAAGTTCCTTGTAGTGTCCCTTGCGGGAGCGCACCAACGGAGCCAGAATATAAATGCGCTTGCCCTTGTAGTCGCGATGAATTAAATCCAGGATTTGGTCTTCGGTATATTTTACCATCCGCTCGCCCGACAAATAAGAATAGGCCGTTCCGGCCCGTGCGAAGAGCAGACGTAAGTAGTCGTATATTTCGGTAGTTGTACCTACGGTAGAGCGAGGATTCTTGTTGGTAGTTTTTTGCTCGATGGAGATAACCGGACTAAGCCCCGTTATCTTGTCCACATCCGGACGCTCCATCCCTCCCAGAAAATTCCGGGCGTAAGCCGAAAAAGTTTCGATATACCGTCTCTGCCCCTCGGCAAATATCGTATCGAACGCCAAGGATGATTTTCCGCTTCCGCTCAGCCCGGTTATCACCGTCAGGCTGTCGCGCGGAATCTCCACGTCTATGTTTTTCAGGTTGTGTACGCGCGCACCTTGCACACTGACCGTTTCTTTCTCTTCTTCCATCGGTACTGAAATGATTTACTATGCAAAGATAGAGATAATAAACCTTACGGCCAACACGGGGAATGCCGTTTTGCTCACGGCTGATACGCCAAGAAATGCGCATAACATGCAGAAAAAAACAGAATCTGTTGCTCAATTCATAAATGTTCCCTACATTTAAGACGAAAAATATCACGATGGTCTAACTCTTAAAACCAAGATTACTATGAACAGAGCTATAACATTTAACGAACTACGTAAAATAAAAGACGCTTTACCCAGCGGAAGCATGCACCGGATAGCCGATGAACTGAATTTGGACGTAGAGACAGTTCGCAATTTCTTTGGTGGACACAACTTTAAGAATGGCAAAAGCGTGGGCATTCATTTAGAGCCGGGGCCCGATGGCGGCTTGGTTTTACTGGATGACACTACGGTTTTAGACAAAGCCATCGAAATTCTGCACGAGAACGTGTAACACGCTTTTATACAAATGTTTAAATAGGTCCGAAATCTCCGGCGAGGGAATAAAAATATCTCGCCGGAGATTTTTATTTTCTCGCCAGGGAATTTTTTCCTCTCGCCGGGGATTTTTCACCTCTCACGGCTCATATTTTAGGGTCAGGAGAGAGCTTTCGGAAAGCCCTTTAAAGAAGATACTCCCCTTTAACACTATAAAGAGGAGTATCACAACACAAAAACTAAACTAGACTTAACTAAACTATTCAAATAAGGAAGTTTCACAACTTCCGTTCTTTTGTTGTATAACGCAAATATAAGGGGAATATTTAATGTCACCAAATATTCTACTAAAAAAAACGTTGATTTTACGCTCTTTCGGGCTAAAAGGTTTCAATTTTTCGCTTAAACACTATGCTCGTTGACGTAGTTTTGAATATCTTGCTTGTAACTGTCCGAAATAGGGATGCACTCTTTACCGAACACAATCCGTCCCTTGTCTATCACCTGTATCTTGCTTTTCTGTACGATAAACGAACGGTGTACCCTCAAGAAACGGTCGGCCGGCAGTTTCTCTTCCATCGCCTTCATGCTGACCAGCGAGAGTATCGGTCTTGACTCGTTTTCCAAATGGATTTTTACGTAGTCCTTCAGTCCCTCGATGTAAAGCACGTTGTCCAACCTTATTTGTATCAACTTATAATCGCTCTTTACATAAATAAACTCCGTCTTTCCTCCGGCAACCCCTCCCGAAGTGGTTTCGTCTACTTTCCGCTTGATTTCGAACCACTGCACGGCCTTGTTTACCGCCTGCAGGAAGTCGGGATAACTGATGGGTTTCAGCAGATAGTCGAGAGCGTTAACCCGATATCCATCGATGGCATACTGGTCGAACGCCGTGGTAAACACGATACGCGTATCTTCGGGCACCACGCGTGAGAACTCCAACCCGTTCAACTCCGGCATCTGAATATCCAGAAACAAAAGATCAACTGGGCTTTCGGCCAATCCCTTCAGTGCCTGAACAGCGTTCGGATAACATCTATCCAGTTCCAACAGCGGTGTTTTCTTGGCGTAACTCTCCAAAAGCCCCAAAGCCAAAGGCTCATCGTCTACTATAGCGCAACGTAATTTCATAGTTATGCTTCGTTATGTGGTTTTAAATAAATCGTAATGGAAGAACAGTACTCCTTTCCATCGTCCAAAAGAGAACGTTCCCACTTGTACTTGCCGGGATAAGCCAGTTCAAGTCGCTTGCTCACCTGCTCCAGCCCTATCCCCGACCCACTCTTGTCGGTGGCCGACTTCGGGTGATTGCTATTGCGTATCCGGCAGGTTATCTCACTGTCCGTCTCCGATAGGTTCACATCGATAAAGCTCTTTTCTACCGGCGATATGCCGTGCTTGAACGCGTTTTCTATCAACGAAATAAAAATCAGGGGCGCTATTAGCGTCTGACTGTTCGGACGTATATCGAACTGCGTACTGATTTCCACTTGCGACGATACACGTATGCGCATCAGTTCAATGTAATTACGCATAAAATCGGCCTCCTTTACCAGCGGCACGAACACCTGCTGATTATCATACAGCACGTATCGCAATAACTTGCTCAACTCCTGCACTGCCTGCTGAGCCTTTTCCGCATCGAACGCTATCAGCGCATAAATATTGTTCAGTGTATTGAGCAGAAAATGCGGATTCAACTGATTACGCAAGTTCTTCAGCTCCGCCTCCATCCGGTTCTTTACCGCTTCACGCCTCTCGGTTTCGGCCTTGCTCCACCGCTTACTCATCTGAATGGAAGCACTCAGTCCTGCCGCAAACGCAAGGCTGACTATATCGCGAAGAATAAATATCACGCGTGGCGGAAAAGGATGATTGTCCTTTGGGGGAAACAGGAAATACACGTTATACAGGTTCAAGCCGAATCCCAACACGCAGATAGCCACTATATTGGCGATGAAAAACTCCTTTGTACGCGCCTTAAACAGTAGTTGGGGCACGAAAAAGAAATAATTCTGGTAAAAGATAAAACAAATGGAAACGGACACCACACTGTGACGCAAGTAAGACTGCCAGTCAATGCTTCCGTCCGGACGTTGTATCACGAACAAAGGGAAAAAGAAAAACAATCCCCAACAGATGATATGTATGACCACCTCCAAGGAGCGGAGGCTGGAGTCGTTCGACATTCTCATTTCATTCATATTATATGGTCAAAGCAAAGATAATGATTTTTCAGAAAAAAGTTTGGCCGCCTCAATAACGTTTTATCTCGACGGCCAAACAGGAAACCAAAGTTATGAAGAACAAAGTCGGAATAAAGTACTTTCACAAGCACCTTATCCCTAAGGTATAATGCTGTTTATTCGTAACGCAACGCCTCTATCGGATCCAGTCCTGCCGCCTTCTTGGCAGGATACCATCCGAAGAATACCCCGGTAAACGTACATACGGCAAACGAGAGCAATACACTCCACGGCTGTATAAATACCGGCCAATGCGCCACACTCTTTATGACAAAACTTGCCCCGCATCCCAATATCACACCAATGATACCTCCGGTGATACTAATCAGAATAGATTCTATCAGGAACTGGGAAAGTATGTCCACTCCACGTGCCCCTACTGACATACGCAGACCAATCTCACGCGTACGTTCCGTAACCGACACATACATAATATTCATGATACCGATACCGCCCACAACCAACGATATACCTGCGATACAAGCCAACAGGGTGGTCATCAAATCGGTTGTAGTATTCAGCATAGAACTGAGTTCCTGCTGGGTACGTATCGTAAAGTCATCGTCATCGGACGCTTTCAGCTTATGCTCACGGCGCAGAATAGTTGTGATTTCGTCTACTGCCTCTTCGGTCATGTCTTCGGTCAAGGCCGAAGCGAACACACCGCTCAAGTAAGTCTGCGCCAGCAAACGCTTCATTACGGTACTGTAAGGAGCGAGTACCACATCGTCTTGGTCTTGTCCCATAGAGTTGTACCCCTTCGACTTCAGTACGCCTATTACACGCAACGGTATCTTGTTGCAACGTATCACTTTTCCTATCGGATCGCTTCCATCAGGGAATAGATTGTCTACGATAGTCTTTCCTATCACACACACCTTAGCGGCGGTACGGATATCGTTCTCGGTAAACATCTCGCCTTGCTCTATCGTGAGCTGACGAATGGTCAAATAATCGATGCTCACACCACTTACCGATGAAGGGTAGTTGTTCGAGCCGGCAATCAACTGTCCCGATGAAGAGACGTTGGGGCTAATAGCAGACAGAAACTGGCATTCGTCACGAAGTTTCTCGTAATTCTCCTGTTTCAAAGTCTGCATGGCCGAAGGGTCTTGACGCACACCTCCACGCATTTCCGCACCCGGATGAATCATAATCATATTCGAACCCATCTCGGATATCTGCTGCTGTATGCTACGCTTGGAGCCCTGTCCGATGGCAAGCATCGCAATCACCGAGGCCACACCGATAATGATACCCAACATGGTGAGGAAAGCCCTCAACTTATTGTTGGCCAAAGCCCGAAGCGCTATTTTAAAAAGATTAGTTCCGTTCATTTTTCCAATGCTTTTTCATAAAAACTCAATCGTCATCACTCTTCGGCAAGGCCGCCAAAGCTTCCGCCGCCGAAAGTATATTCGGATTTACCGTATCTTCTATCACATGACCATCGCGCAAGCGAATGTTTCGGCTACTGTACTGTGACAACTCGGGGTTATGCGTAACAAATATAATGGTTCTTCCCTCTTTATGCAGTTTCTGAAACAGAACCAATATCTCGAAAGACGTTCTTGTATCCAGATTACCAGTTGCTTCATCGGCCAATATCACCGCCGGATTGTTTACCAATGCACGGGCTATGGCTACACGCTGCATCTGACCTCCGGACATCTGATTGGATTTATGTTCCAATCTGTCGCCAAGGCCCACGGCTTTCAGAGCCGTAATTGCTCGTTGTCTACGCTCGGCTGCACTTACGGCCGAATTGTACATCAGCGGCAGTTCCACGTTTTCTACCGATGTGGTTTTCGGAAGCAGGTTGTAGTTTTGGAATACGAAACCAATCTTCCTGTTTCGCAAGATGGCTCTTTGAGGCTTTGTCATGGTACGCACAGAAACTCCGTCCAGATAGTACTCTCCGCTGGTAGGGGTGTCCAAACATCCCAATGTGTTCAACAGTGTGGACTTTCCCGAACCTGAGGTACCCATGATAGTCACAAACTCACCCTCTTGTATCGAGAACGAAACGCCACGCAAAGCATGAACCACTTCGTCTCCCACCAAGAAGTTTCGCTTTATATTTTGTAATTCTATGACTGTTTTACTCATGATGCTATACCTTAATTAATCTTTTAGAAGTGGTTATTTCTTCTTGTTGCTTCCCGGAGGGCCAGGCATGAACGGGCTTCGTTCGCTATCGCCGTCTGTACTTTCGGCAGCAGGTTCGGCAGAAGCAGCTCCTTTCACCTGAGTCTCGGTAACAACGGCTGTTCCTTCGGATATACCTTCTAAGATTTCGGTTTTCGTTCCATCGCTAAGTCCGGTCTTTACCTCATGAGCTACGAATGTATTGCCTTCGATAGTCCACAGTTTATGCTCGCCTTTGCAATCCTTGATGCTCTTTCCTCCGGCCAGTTCCTTGCTCGGAGTAAAGCGAAGAGCCTTCGATGAAACAAGCAATACATCGTCGTGTGTCTGGGTGTAGATTGTCACATTCGCTGTTAAACGCGGTTTCAGTTTCAAGTCTGGGTTATCAGCAGTAATTACCACTTCGTAAGTTACTACGGTAGTACTGCTGGAACTGCTGCTAGAGCTGCTGCTGGAGCTATTAGCGCTACCCAAACGCACCTGCTTTACTACACCTTCGAATGTATCATCGGGATAAGCGTCTACCGTAAAGGTTACACGTGCACCTTCGGTTACTCCTGCAATGTCGGCCTCATCTACATCGGCTACTACCTGCATCTTGGTCAAGTCGGCAGCAATGGTAAATAAGGTCGGTGTTTCAAAGCCTGAAGCCACAGTCTGTCCTTCTTCTACGTCACGACTGGTAACCACACCATCAATAGGCGAAGTAATGGTAGCGTACGAAAGATTGCGTTCTGCTTTCGAAAGGGCAGCTTTGCTCTGTTCGTAGTTGGCAAGAGCGTTCTTGTAATTGAATTCCGACTGCTCGAAATCGGTGTCGCTGATAAGTTCCTTCGCGTGAAGCTTCACGTTGCGTTCATACAGTTTCTTCTGATAATCGTATGACGCTTTTGTTCCGTTATAGTTGGCTTGAGCCGACTGCAAGTCGCTCATCAGTGTTACTTTATCCATTTCGGCGATAACCTGCCCTTTGGTTACTACCGAGTTATAGTCTATATAGATTTTGTCAATGATACCCGAGACCTGTGTACCTACTTCAACTTCGGTCACCGGTTCGATTGTACCTGTAGCTGTAATGGAGGTACTTACGCTTCCTTTTGCTACCTTTTCGGTTGCGAAATCAATCCGGCTCTTCGCTTTTGATTTCCCCAATACCAAGAAACCGGCGGCTACAATGACTACTATAGCCACTACAGCGATGATAATCTTTTTCTTGCTCATATCATGTAATTTTTATAATTCTATTTTGTTTCCCTCGTAAAAATCCAAAAGCGTACGGTTCAGTATCGCCATATATTTGGCCTGAAGACGTTGCTGCTTGGCACTCAACAGATTATTTTTCTCGGTAAGCAGTTCCACGGTGTTCTTCATTCCTAAATTAAACTGCTCGCTCACCATATCATAACTAATCTGACTGCTTTTTTCCTTCACTTCAGCTGCCGAATACTGCTGCTGTGCATTCCTGGCATCTAACCACAAGGTCTCTACATTGCTATAAAGCTCCTTCTGTTTTGTGGCCAATGCGTACTGGCTATCCACGTATTTCAGCTTTGCTTTCTGTACATTGCTTTTATTTTGGCGATTATCGAAGATAGGAATACTCAAGTTTACGCCTATCATATTATTCCAGCCGTATTTCATCTGTTGTGCCCAATTATTCGTACTGGAACTATTGGTCATACTTGAGCTGGAAGCCGACATGCTAATGGTAGGCAAGTAACCTGCTTTTGCCGTGGAAATAGCCAATTTTGCACTTTCGATACTGAGTTGACTACCCTGTATTTCCGGACGATTGGTCAATGCCGTCTGATAAACTGCGTTCTGGTCTGGCAATTGCTTCAGCACCTTGTCATCGCTGAGTTCGGGATAAGCAATATTCATCTCTTCCGTTCCGTCCAATTCAAGCAGTTGCTTCAGCTGCAGCTTGTAATTGCGCAAAGTGCTTTCAGCCGTTACCAACTGATACTGGTCGTTTCCTACCTGCGATTCCAATTGCGCCAAATCAGCTTTCGAAATACTTCCTTCCTTGAACAGCCCTTGTCCACGCTGATAAGTAGCTTCACTCAGTTCCAGCGTTTCCTTGTTGATTGATATAGCTTCTTCTGCGTACAGAATCTGCACATAAAGTTTGGTAATCTGTTCCTGAAGCGTATTTTTCTGTTCTTCTACCGACAGCGAAGCGATATCGCGCTGCTTCTCCTGCTGTTTGATGGTGTTCAGACGTTTACCACCGTTCCATACAGTCCATTGTGCGCTCAAACCGTAACTTCCGTTGTAAGTAGTTTTGCTGTTACTGCTGATGATTTCTGTTCCGCTAACCATCGCACTATTCTCCTGATAGGGTCGATTCACCACATTGTGTCCGGTACTGAACGACAACGAGGGGAACAGTTCTGCCTTTGCGCTCTTCACGTCAACCTCACTTTCCTGCAAGGCTATCTTGCTTTGCTGCAACTGAATGTTCTTTTCAAGCGCATAATCAATGCAGTCCTGTAAGGTCCACTGCTTTCCGCTATTTTGGGCGAGTAATGGAGCTGATGTAAACAGCACTGCGGCCAAATACCATGCTCTTTGTTTCATTTTCTGTTCTTTATTGATTACGGTTGCAAAGTTATTTCACCAAATATTATGCCCAAAATGAAATGGATAAATGCCTGAATAATGGCGATAATCCCCTATTTTTCTCCGACAAATGCCATTCAGTACATGCAGAACCTCAACGAAAGCCTATTCACGAAATTTACGTTCCTTTTGTGATACAACACTGTAAAAAAACGTATTTTTGCGATGCCTTGTCACCAAGCAAGGACTGGTTTTAAAACAAAACTACATAAAAACATATTGACCATGGATAAAAAAGACGTTCCGGTACTGCTTCTGACCGGATATTTAGGCAGTGGGAAAACCACTCTCGTTAACCACATCCTTTCCAACAAACGCGGTATCAAGTTTGCCGTCATCGTAAACGATATCGGTGAAGTAAACATCGATGCAGCCCTCATCCAAAAGGGAGGTATCGTAGACAAGAAAGACGACAGTCTGGTAGCTCTGCAGAACGGATGCATCTGTTGCACACTGAAGATGGACTTGATAGAACAGATTACCGACCTAATGAAGACTGGCAAGTTCGACTATATCGTAATAGAGGCCAGTGGAATTTGCGAACCGGCACCGATAGCACAAACTATCTGTTCCATTCCCCGATTGGGCGAAGCCTATACCAAACACGGAGTACCACGTCTGGATTGCATCGTAACAGTAGTGGATGCACTGCGAATGCAAGATGAATTCGGATGCGGTGACGACCTAACCCGATCTAACATTGAAGAGGAAGATATTGAGAACTTGATTATTCAGCAGATTGAATTCTGCAACATCATCCTGCTGAACAAGGCATCGGAAGTGAAACCCGAAGAGCTGACACGCATCAAAGAAATCATCCGCACCTTGCAGCCGGGAGCCGAAATTATCGAATGCGATTATGCAGAAGTGGACTTGGATCAGATTATCCATACAGGAAAGTTCAACTTTGAGCGTGTAGCCACTTCGGCCGGATGGATACGCGAAATAGAACGTCACATTGATGAAGATGAGCACGAAGACGACGACCACCACCATCATCACGATGAAGACGACGACGATGAGGACGAACACGATGACCACCATCATGAGGGACACGAACACCATCATCACCACCACCATCATCACGAAGGCGGAGAGGTAGAGGAATACGGCATCGGTACATTTGTGTACTACCGTCGTCCGGCATTCGACATCCACAAGTTCGACCGCTTCGTGGCTACCAAGTGGCCCAAGAACGTAATCCGCGCCAAGGGAGTATGTTACTTCAGTAACAACAAGGATATGTCTATCCTATTCGAACAGGCTGGACGCCAAAAGAAACTCACCGAAGCCGGTCTGTGGTACGCCACCGCCCCCGAAAAGGATTTGATAGAACTGATGAAACAAGATCCGGGACTCCTACGCGACTGGGATGAGAAATACGGCGACCGTATGCAGAAGATTGTATTCATCGGCCAACATTTGGATAAGGAACAACTTACCCAAGACCTTGACGAGTGTTTAGAGTAACCTAAAAACAATCCCCCAACCTGGAGAATCGTACGAGCGCCTCCACGTTGAGGGATTATTTTATAACATTTTAATAGCCTCATTATTCGGCAAAGAGCTTGTCGAACAAAGCCCCTTGTCTTATGCATCAAACAGACTCTTCACATATCACACCGCAAGCGTTCGACCTGTTTAATGACATCGAACAGATTCACACATCCCCGATGGCACAACCTAAGAATCTTGTATCCAAATATACGGCGCTGTATAAGCTTCTACAAGATATCTGCCTGGAACAAACGGGGCGGGTAACATACTCGTTCGCCAATTTATTTTCCAGATTGGACTACCTGTGCAAGTTGCATAAGTTGCCGCAACCCGAAAGATATGATATACAAACCATGCGACGAAATGGGAAGAAGGCCATGGACGGAACACTTGCACCCGATATGCAAGAATACCTATTCGACCTCGGAGCATTGGCGCGTTTCGTTGGCTGTACTTTTCAAACTCAAATTCCCGATACACTGTTGGCCATCATCCCGGACAAAGGCAGACCGAGACGTGAACAGACCGAACCTCACATTCCTTATCTACGGGTGGCGGTAGAAAGTTGGAACGAAAGTACCATCTTTGCCTCAACCGACAGCGAAGACGACCCGTTCATTAAGATAGACTATGCCAACGCCGGGAAAGAGGGCGACCTTCTGTACCTGAACGATATTCTGAAAGAGAACATGCAGCTGAACTTGCTTGATGTGAAAGTGACGGCCGAACACACGTACCAACCCAATCTAGTCATTGTATGCCCCGATTACCTGATAGATATCAGTTCACTGGCCATCTGCTTCCGTGAGTACGGACACCATCCGTTCAACTTCTTCCTAAACAAAATCAAGCCCAAAGCCAATACAGCTCCCATCCTTTTGGGAAATTTGGCCAGCCAGTTTCTGGATGATTACGTCAACGAGCAGGAAGAGCATCCCGTTACGTATACGGCTAGCATCAACAAGTATTTCGGTACCGCCGCATTGGAATTTTGTACCTGTGAGTTTCCCGACCCGCCCCTATTTCATCGACAAGCACAGGAACAGATGGCCAATATCCGATACACGGTACACCAGTCCTTGCCGTCGGCCGTTCCGGAGTTCAATAAGCGGAACACCTTGCTCGAAGCCTCATTCATCTGCGAACAATTGGGACTACAAGGCCGTGTGGATATGATGCAGAAAGATTTCAAGGTGCTTATTGAGCAGAAGTCAGGAAAGAGGGATGAATTCCACCACCTTCACAAAGAAGACCATTTCGTTCAGATGATGCTTTATCAGGGAGTTCTGAAATACAATTTTGGCAAGGAAGCGAAAGACCTGCAGCCTTTCCTTTTCTATTCCAAATACCCCGACGGGCTGATGCGCGAACGCTTCGTAGATTCGCTTTTCCGCGAGAGTATGCATTTGCGAAACCGCATCGTAACCAACGAAATGGCTTTCGGTGAGGGGAACATCTCGGCTGTAACAGAGCAACTAAGCGCTGAGCTACTACGCACGCAAGACGTGCATCCCAAGCTATGGAACATTTACCAAAAGCCGCAGCTGCAGGAAATCATTGACACGTTAAAGAAAGCATCCCCTTTGGAGAAAGCCTATTTCGAACGCTTCTTCACTTTTCTCTCGAAAGAGCAGATTCTGTGCAAAACGGGTGGGCTGCGTGATCCGGGCAACAGTTTCGCAGGATTGTGGCACACACCTTTGGCCGAGAAAACGGAATCGGGGAACATCCTGACGGGACTGAAAATCACCTCAAAAAAACAGAGTGCACCAAGCAAGGGATACGACTTGATAGAACTCGAAATTCCGCAGCAGGGCGATGACTTCCTGCCCAATTTCCGCACGGGCGACATCGTTATACTATACGCTTACACAGATGTGCCCGATGTAAGGAAGCACATCCTGATGAAAGGGAACATCACCGAGCTTACCCCCTATAGCGTGACCGTCATCTTGCGGAATGGACAACAGAACAAAGACATCATAGGCAGCGAGTCGGACACGTTTGCCATCGAGCATGACTATTCCGACACGTCAGTACAAAACTCCATGCGGGGGCTGTACACATTCCTTTCCACTCCCAATAACCGCAAACAATTACTGTTAGGCACACGTCTTCCAAGAAAAGACACCCAACGAGAACTAAACGGAAGCTATGGACGATTCGATGAACTGATACGAAAAGAAAAACAAGCCACTGACTATTTTCTGTTGGTAGGTCCTCCGGGCACGGGAAAGACTTCGTGCGCCCTACGGTATATGGTAGAAGAAGCTTTGACAGACCCTGAGGCTTCGTTGCTCTTGCTATCGTATACCAACCGTGCCGTAGACGAGATTTGTGGCATGCTGGTTGATTCGGGTATTGTCGAGAACACCCCATTCATCCGCTTAGGCAATGAGCTATCGTGCGACCAACGTTTCCGGAAGTACCTACTCAAGTACAGTTTCAGTTCAACAGACAAGATGGTCGACATACAAGACAAGATCATCGGAACCCGGATATTCGTAGGCACCACCACGGCTATCAACAGTCGCCCTTACCTGTTCCACTTGAAGCGATTCAGCGTGGCGATGATAGACGAATCGTCACAGATACTGGAACCCGATTTGATTGGTATTCTGTCGGCTCATCAGGGTGGCCTTCCGGCCATTGACAAATTTGTATTAATCGGCGACTATAAGCAACTCCCGGCCATAGCCCTACAGACCGAAGACGATGCCCGTGTAACCGAACCTTTACTGCGCGCCATTGGGTTGACCGACTGCCGTAACTCCCTCTTCGAACGGCTATACAAGCAGTGCCCGCCTGAGTTTCGTAGCGTTCTGCACAAACAGGGGCGAATGCACCCAGCCATCTCCGATTTTCCGGATAACGCTTTCTACTTCGAGGAGTATCTGGAACCCGTACCGTTGCCTCACCAACAAGAAGAACTGCCTTATCCTGCCGACATCAGTCCCCAAGACGGCATCGACAGGTTATTGACTGAACGCCGTATGATATTCATCCCGGCTGAAACACCCAACGAACCCGGCACGCACTCCGACAAGAGCAACTACAACGAAGCCCGGATTGTAGCCTTGCTGCTGGCGCACGTTTACCGCCTCACCGCTCCCCATTTCCATCCCGGGAAAACGGTAGGTATCATCGTGCCGTACCGCAACCAGATAGCCATGATACGAAAGGAAGTAGCCCAGCTCTGCATTCCTCCCCTAAACGAAATCTCCATCGATACGGTGGAGCGCTACCAGGGAAGCCAGCGCGATATCATCATCTACTCGTTTACCGTGCGAAACATCAGCCAACTGAACTTTCTTACCGCTAATACGTTCGCCGAGGGCGAATATGTGATAGACCGTAAACTGAACGTAGCCATTACACGCGCACGCAAACAACTCATCCTTACGGGTAATCCAACGATACTGGGCATAGACCATACGTTCTATAAGCTAATGCAGTACATCCGGCAACACAACGGATATATCGAAACAAATACGGAACACTTCCTGAAAGCTGAATTCGAGATTCCGTGCGCTCCCGATGGATGGGATTTGCGTTCTGCCAACTATCCACTAACCGATAGCTTCGCACCTCTGTTTGAGAAACTTATCGGAGAGGCTATATCACGAGAACAACTGACAGATACCCGCTGCAGAGAGCTGACCGGCTACGGACGGATTGACTTCAGCAACCTGCCGCCCGAAAGCGCCAACCTTTCCACCGAAAAGCGTCTACTCCTGTTCAACTGCCTCTACATGCGCCGCACCTATACCGCCGCATTAAGCTTCTTCCAGACTTACGGAAGTAACCTCAGTTCCGTTTTCTCTCAAACTTCGGATAGAATACTCTTCTGCGATTTGAGTCAGGAAACGGCGGCCTCCGGCTTGGCGTTCTTCGACAGTTTCGGACGCAGTTGTTATATCGACATGGGTTACTGTCCAATAACCATTGCCGAGATGCGAGCACTGTCTGCCCGTTTCTTTCAGGACGAAGCCTACCGTTCCGTACGCTTCATTTCCCCGTCTGAATCAGCAGAAAGCCTTTCGGGTTACCAGAGTACGCTTAACACACCATACGCACAAACCGTCGTGTTCAACGTATCGAACCTGTTCGACCGCATCCCTACCGATGGGGTGAAAGCCATCGCTCACCAGATAAACGAGGTCACCCGAAACCTGCCGCAGCACCAGTACGTCATCCTGTTTCGCGATGATGCCGGACCGTGTGCCGGCCTACACGGTTATCGCACATTCCGCAGTTGTTTGGATATGCGCTTCCGTTCCATCCTACCGCAAGCACCTGCCTACGGAGGTTTCTATTACAAGCCAGCCGAGGAGGGTGTCCCACAGCGAGACACTTACGTGTGCGATATTCTCATCAAACAACGGAGGTCCTAACCCATACAGAAAAAGGCAAGAACTGAAGGTCTCATTCCCTCAATTCTTGCCTTTCCTTATGCTTATTCCGCTTATCAGAAGCGTGCGCCTACGGTGAACAGCATCTGATGACGCTTATTCTTCAGTTGGGTTGCAACCAAGTCTTCGCTGTCGAACGCGTAGAAGTCGCCTTTATAGAAATCGTACTTGTAGGCTACGTCGGCATAGAAATGCTTTCCGTGATATCCCACACCGCAAGTCACTGCCTGACGGTTTTTCAGGTTGATGTATTCGGGGTTGGTACGGGTTTCATCGGTAGCGGCAATGTTCTTATACGAAGTCGTGTTGATGGGCGACGAATGGAAGTTATATCCGGCACGTACGCAGAAGCCTTTCAAATTGGCCTCGGCACCGATACGGAACGTGTGAACCGGTTTCAGAGTCTCCTTGATGGCCGCTGTTCCGCTCAACTCATTTCCCAAGACAGTGCCATAGTAATAGTCATCTTGGCTACGCTCGCGGAGTTTCGCACCCGAATATTTTTCAAATTCGTATTCCGCATCTATAGCCAAAACCTTGCCCACAACAGTTCCTGCACTTACATTGACTTTCCACGGAGTGGTCATGGCGTAATCGAACACATATTGCGGATTCAGATAACCTTGCAGGTTTTCCGTACCAGTACCGGATACGATGTCGCCACTTTCGCTCTCAATATTCAGCGTAGAAGAAAGAACAGCCGAATACTTGTCGGTCATCGAGTACCAGATAGGGGTACTTACCGAAAAGCCGATACGGAACGGAGAGTATTCAAACGGACGGGCGATAAATCCGAACTTCATGTCTACCCCAGTACCATCGGCACGGTAGTAGTTGTCCAGGCGGAGCGTACCGTCATCATGATACGTTTTTCCATTGTCCGTAGCAGTGAGATACAGCGACTCTGCATAAGAAGAGTAGCGGTTATAGTTCAAGTCGTACAGTCCGAGGGTAGCTCCGAAGTAGAAGCGGTCGCGGATATTGAAAGCGATGTTTAGGTCGAACTGGTTGACGCCTCCCTGTTCACGGCTATAGAATTCGCCATCGGAAGCGTTCCACCCCCCTATACCTGTCACACGGTCATTGTCATCGTAAGAATAGTCTACCAAGCCGGCACTTACACCGCTGTTGTTATCGTTAAAGCCTGCGCGCAACCCCATCGCACCCAAATAAGGGAGTCCCCAATAATTGCGCGAAGTGTACGGATTATTGCTATCCAGCAAGTTATCCAGACTGCTTCCCGTAGCAAACAGACCGCTATTCGCAACCATATTTGCCATCTGCTGCGTCACAGAAGCACCGTTCAACTGCATCCGTCCGAACATCTGACGGTTGAAGTTGGCACGCTTGTGATAGTTGAGACCGATATTCATGTAGCGCACACTGGTTTCATTTCCTATCTTCGTAGACCATACGAAGCCCACTTGGTCGAACGAAGCTACCGTACGTTTCTCGGTGGCAGCGTTTCGGTTAGCGCCCATCGTGGCCTCGTTACTGTTAAACCCGAAACTGATAGAAGCATCGTTCTTGCGGAAAAGCCCGATACCGGCAGGGTTTGAACTGATGGTTGAGATATCGGCGCCTAGCGCGTTCATGGCTCCGCCCATACCTACATAGCGGGCGGTTCCGTTCAGGTCGCTGTTCATATACGTCAGTGCATCGTATTGGTTCTGCGCCATACCTACTGCCGACAGGCACGATGCAACGGTCAATGCATATATTCTGTTTTTCTTCATTTTCGTAAATCTTTAGTTTGTGTTCTATTTGTGTTAACGTCTGCGTGAGCTTCCGCCACCGCCGCCCATTGAGCCGTGACTGCCGCCACCACCTATTGAGCCTCCACGACTGAAGCCGCTTCCGCCACCCATCGACGAAGATCCGCCGCGGCTGAATCCGCCACCGGAATAAGAGCTTCCGCTTCCATACGAACCGCTTCGCGAAGTAGAGCGGTCGTTATCGTAGTTTACACTGCGGCGTGTGCTGCTAGGACGGTTGTACGATGAACCTGAGCGGTCGGTTACACTGCTGGGGCGTACGTACGTTCCGGTACTTCCACTGCGTGTAACGGTAGAGCGTGAGCTGGAGCCAACCGAACTTTCACCGCCTACGTGTCCGCGGCTGAAAGAAGAGTTTACACCCGACTGACGTACCGAAGAAGCTCCGTTCTGATTGTCAGGGTTCACCACACGGCCTTGGTAATTGCTACGGCTGCTTCCACCGTAAGTACGGCTGTTGTCGCCATAAGTCTGCGAACCACCCGGACGGCGATTGAAGCGACTGTAGTTGTCACCTCCGCCTATCGAACCACGACGATTGTCGGGCGACTGTGCGTAGCGCGATGGGCGATAGTCGGTATATCCTGCGCGGAATCCGCCACCCCAAGCATCGTGATGAGGTCCACCAGCCCAACCGTAATGTGGGCCACCGCCCCATCCGTAGTGCCAGAAGGGGTCATATCCGCCCCAATGGTATCCGTGCCAATACGGAGAATACCAGCTGCTATAATAATACGGCGAGCTCCATCCCCAACCGAAGCCCCAATGCGAACCGAAGCTCCAGTTCCAGCGCCAATCCCACCACATCGGGTTGGTCGAAGTGGGAAATACGTAAGCGTAAAGTCCGTCATCGAATACGTTCCAGTCCCACGACGGATAAGCTCCGTACACTACATCCCAGTAAAGTGGACTGCTCACGGGGATGGCATACCGGGGATTACGGAAGCGTACGATTCGCATGGCGTATTCGTAATCGTCTTGCGAGCCGTCGAACCCGTTTACCCATTCACCGCGTTCGCTGTAAGGCTTTTCTTCGATGTAAAGGGTATCGTTTTCCATCTTGAACTCGTTGTCTCTTGCAGAATAGCGGCGATTGTACTCATCGATGTCGCGCACCTTTCCGCTGGCATCCTTTACCACTACCGTAGAACCCGGCGCTGCATATACCGTAGTCTTCGAAGTCTGGGTCTTTACGGGATACGATTCGACCTTTTTCTTCTCCGTCTTCGTTTCCTTCTTCGGAACGTAATAGAGGTCGTCGTCATCGTTGCTTTGTGCCATGGCTATCCAAGGGATTCCGGCCAAAAGCGCCATCAATAACATTCTACTTTTCATATGCGTTTAAGTTTCGTTTTTATGTTTCTTTCCTTTTCACACTACAAAGATAATGCAAGAGTTGCGCCTTTGGTATAGAATTTCCCTATTTCCTGGTAGGGTTTTCCCTACTCTTTCAGAAAGAGGCGCTTTTCTGCAGCGTACACACGTTGCGATAGCCTCCTGCAATGTAAAGCCAGTCTGCCAAAACGCCAGTTTGCCGGTACCCCATCCGGGTGAACAGCGCCAGCGAGGCAGCGTTGTCTTCCTGAATGTAGGCATACAGTTGGTGAAGCCCCAAATAGCCAAAGCAATGGCGTTCCAGCAGCTCCAAAGCCGTAGAGGCCAACTTCCGTCGGCGGAACTCCTTCCGTACCACGATGCCTATCTCGGCCCGCCGGTTTCGCGCATCGAAGTTGAACAGGTCTACGATGCCCACTACCTGCCCCTCACGGTTCTCCATCATCAGACGAAGCTGCCCGTCGGCATACACATCGTTTTTCGCGTTGACAATGTACTTTTTCAGCTGATAGCGGGAGTAAGGCCCCGTCACGCCGCCATCGGTCCACAGTTCCTCATCGTTCTCGAAAAGGAACATCACGTCTAAGTCTTCGGGCTCGGGAGCACGAAGGCGGAGGTTGTCGGTATGCAGCAGCGGAGCGGTCATGTCAGTCCTTGTTTTCGTCCGATGTTTTATCGCCCAGATTCAGTTCGGCAGCGATGCGTCCGCTACCCGGCACACAAAACAGCGAAGCCAAGGCTACCATGCCGGCGCAGAGCAGACCTGAGGTATTGAGGGTGGTGTAGTAAACGGTCAGGTTGAACAGGGCGGGCACCAGCAAAGCCACCATACGCACTTCGCACCAACGGCCGTAAGATTTCAACCGTTGCTCCCCACTCAAACGGGAAAGGCAACGACCGGGATACATCCGCAACAGACGGAGGGCGAAAGGTACCATCCCGATGGTAAGCAGTACGCCGATAACCTGAAACATATAAGCCGTACGCGGCTGATCGGTCAGCACTCCCTGATGGAGCGCGTCGCATTCATACAGAGCCGCAAAAGCCAGATTCAACACCCAGAAAGCGGCGTATTCCCATCGCTGCACGCACAGCAGTCTTTTCATTTCGTTTTCCATTTCAATATTCAAGTTTACATGGTGCCGGTAAACGGCATCCGGTTTACTATAGAGCGTCCCAAGGTCACCTCGTCGGTGTACTCCAGTTCATCACCGATGGAGATGCCGCGGGCTATCATGGTGATTTTTACATCATAAGGCGCCAGCTTGCGGAAGATGTAGAAGTTGGTAGTATCGCCTTCCATCGTGGAGCTGAGCGCCAGTATCACCTCGTTTACCGCCCCGGTCTTCACCCGTTCCACCAAGCTGTCTATCTCCAGGTCGGAAGGGCCCACGCCGTCCATCGGCGAGATGACTCCCCCCAACACGTGATACAGTCCCTTAAACTGCTGGGTGTTTTCTACGGCCATCACGTCGCGGATGTTTTCCACCACACACACCGTCGAAGCATCCCGTCCGGGATTGGAGCAGATGCGACACACCTCGGTATCGGAGATGTTGTGACACACCTTGCAGTATTTCACCTCGCGCTTGAGCCGCACCACTGCGCTGCCAAACGACTCCACGGTCTGCGCGTCCTGCCTAAGCAAGTGAAGCACCAGCCGCATGGCCGTTTTACGACCTATGCCGGGAAGTTTAGCAAACTCCCCCACTGCCTTTTCCAGTAATGCCGACGGATATTGTTGGTCCATAAACGATATACTCCTCATTTTTTCCTTTTGCAAAAATAGAAAGAAACTCGGAAAATCCCGGCTTCGCAGCACGAAGAAGATTGAATTTTCCGCAGACTTATTTATCACGTTTCTAAATTGTACGATTTTATATTTCACTGCATATGAACAGGTTCCAAAAATCGCAACACAAGGTTGGTTCATGGTGTGCTACATGTAGCGCCACATCTTTTTCGTTATTTATCAAGCGTTTAACCCCAAAAGTGGTTCATGCCGTGCTACACGATGTGCTACATCTTTGCGTTTTTCCACCTATTATATATATAAATAAAAGGATAAAAGTAAGGCAGATGTTTTTTCTGTACGCAAAAACTATCCGCATTCCTTTCAGTTTTTTTAGAGAGATAAGAGTAGATAATCCCTGGCGAGAGATTTTTAAAACACCTCGAGAGATTTAAAATTCGTCCCGAGAGATTCTAAATCCCTCGCCCGAGAACACAGACAACCATCACTTGGGGCCGAAGTTTTTTCACCGTTCCCGGTACAATTCCGCAATTTACACACTATCTTTGTCAAACAATTAATCTTTAACACCCTACAAATATGAATATTCGACACTGGATTTTCCTGGGACTTGTTGGCATACTGGCATACGGATGCAGCTCTTCCGACACGCCGACTACACCCAAAGAGAACGAAGAAGAGAAGGAAGAGACTCCCACAAATCTGGAAACTTACCACTACCAACTTCCGGTTATCTTCCATGTGCTGTATAAAGACCAAAACGACAGAAAACAATACGTTCCCTCCAGCCGATTGAAGGAGATACTGGAAAAGGTAAACAAGCGATATGCCGACACAACCAACAGCGAAGACATGAACTTGGAATTCACACTGGCCACTACCGACGAGAACGGGAAAACGCTAACCACTCCCGGAGTAGAATATGTGAAATGGACCGACCAATACCCCATCGACTGCAATGAATTCATGACCGACAACAGCGGCACCTATACCAAATACTTGTGGGAACCGACGAAGTACATCAACATAATGATTTACAACTTCCAGGAAGAAGAGGATTCAAACACCACAATCCTGGGTCATTCGCAATTCCCCTTCACCCCAAAAGGCACTCATTACTTGGAAGGAACTCAAGAGAGTGAGTATGGCAACACGTTGCTGACGAAAGCGAATTTGAAGTTTGCGTATTGTATTTCGATAAATAGCCTGTTCATCTACGAAGAATCGACCGCCACCACCTTCAACGGCAACGATGTGATAGTAACTACAGCACACGAACTGGGACATTTCTTGGGGTTGTTCCACGTGTTCTCAGAATCTCAAGACGAGACAAATCCGTGCCAAGACACAGACTACTGCGAGGACACGCCCAGCTACGACTTAGAGAGTTATGAAAACTTCATAGACTATGTGTACGATCACTCGAATGACGAGGAGTACAATACCAGCCAGAAGAGATTTAACGCTCTGTTGAAACGGCAGTCGTGCTCGGGCGAAACATTCACATCGACCAACATCATGGACTACTTCTACAGTAAAGCCAATGCGTTTACCCACGACCAGTACACGCGCACACGCCACGTGCTGATGTACGCCGCCCTCATGCCTGGCCCCAAATACAAAGTAGACTCGCATGCCAGAAGCATACCGGAAGGAAAAGTAGACCTCCCCTTCCGCCCTGTAAAATAAGAATAAGAACCGAAAAGTTACCCCCACTAAACACCCCTATGAACGGCCTGTTTATCCTGATTACCATCATCGCCTACTTTGGCGTATTGCTGCTGATATCCCGATTCACCAGCGAGAAACATACAGACAATGAAGCCTTTTTCCGCGGCAACCGCCAGTCACCGTGGTATGTTGTATCGTTCGGTATGATTGGAGCTTCACTCTCGGGGGTAACTTTCGTATCGGTTCCCGGCATGGCACGCAGCATAGACATGACCTACATGCAGATGTGCATCGGGTTCTTCTTCGGCTACATCATCATCGCGCTCGTACTGCTGCCGCTATACTATCGCCTGAACCTGACCTCTATCTACACCTACTTGGGCGAACGGATAGGGAAACGTTCGTACCGCACGGGAGCCTCGTTCTTCCTGCTGTCGAATATGTTGGGAGCCTCAGCCCGCCTGTACTTGGTGTGCCTCATCTTGCAGCACTATGTGTTCAACTCCTTGGGCGTTCCGTTTGTAGTTACGGCCATCGGAGCCGTGGTGCTTATCTGGCTTTACACCCGTCAAGGGGGCATCCGCACCATCGTATGGACCGACACCCTGCAGACATTCTGTCTGCTGGCTGCCTTGGCGCTCATCATCTATCAGGTAATGAGCATCCTGAACCTGAACGTAGCAGACACGATAAACGTCATCCGGGAGAACGAACATAGCCGCATCTTCGTATTCGACGACTGGCAAACGAAACAGAACTTCTTCAAACAGTTCTTTAGCGGCATATTCATTACCATCGTAATGACCGGACTGGACCAAAACATGATGCAGAAGAACTTGACTTGCCGCAACCTGCATGATTCGCAGAAGAACATGTTTATCTACGGTTTCTTGTTTGTACCGGTCAACCTCCTGTTCCTGTCGCTGGGCATCCTGCTGATATTGGCCTCCTCCCAACTGGGCATAGACCTCCCCGCCAAAGGCGATGACATCCTGCCCATGTTTGCCGCCGAAGGCTATCTGGGTCCGGCAGTGCTGATACTGTTCACCATCGGAATCATTGCCGCGGCGTTCTCGAGCGCCGACTCGGCCCTAACCGCCCTAACCACCAGCTTCTGCATCGATATACTGGACATCGGGAAATATCCCGCGGAGAAAGCCGGAAGCATGCGCCGGAAAGTACACTTTCTGGTATCGGCGGTATTTGTAGCCTGCATGCTCGCTATCGAAGCGATAGGTAGCCAAAGCGTCATTGATACCATCTACATGGTGGCATCGTACACCTATGGTCCCCTGTTGGGACTGTTCTGCTTCGGACTGTTCACCAAACGAAAACCGGCCGACCGTTTCGTGCCTTACGTAGCTGTGGCTTCACCCTTCATCTGCTACCTCATCAGCCAAAGCGTAAACGCCCTGTGGGGCTACCAGTTTGGCTACGAGATGCTGATACTGAACGGTCTGCTCACATTCCTGGGACTGACGTTGCTCTCGTTACGCCCGTTCCGCCAAACAGCCTGACCCCTCCTCCCCTCGCCTACGGAAGCCGAGGATACACATATTTTGCAGTTCGCAATAGTTTCACTACATTTGCATCGATTTTTGCAGAAAACTGAAACTTTTTATCAACGAATACAAAATGAATACAACAAAAGGACATCCCAAAGGACTCTATCTTTTATTTGTGACTGAAATGTGGGAACGCTTCAGCTATTACGGCATGCGCGCCCTGTTTATGCTCTATATGGTACAGGCATTGCTCTTCAGCAAGGAAGACGCTTCGCACGTGTACGGAAGCTACACCGGACTGGTTTACCTCACGCCGCTTATCGGCGGATACATAGCCGACCGCTACTGGGGAAACCGCCGCTCCATCGTGGTAGGTTCCATCATCATGGCCCTCGGACAATTCATGCTCTTTTTGAGCGCGGTATACTTTCACCAGCCGGAATGGGCCAAATGGTTGATGTTCTGCGGTCTGGGCCTACTGATTATGGGTAACGGTTTCTTTAAACCCAACATCTCGACCATGGTGGGACGCCTCTACACCAAAGACGACAAACGGAAAGACTCGGCTTATACCATCTTCTACATGGGCGTAAATACCGGCTCTATGCTGGCTCCGTTGGTATGCGGACTGATAGGAAACACGGGACATCCCGAGGACTTCAAATGGGGATTCTTGGCCGCCTGCATCGGAATGCTTATCGGTGCCACGGTTTTCTCCATCTTCAAGAACCGATACATCTCCGACCCTGACGGAAACCCCATCGGACTTCCGCCTCAACGTCAGCAGAAAGAAGAGACGACTGTAAAGGCTGAAAACAAGAGCCACAAACGCACGTGGCTGATGGTATCGGGGGTAGTGGTACTGACCCTGCTGTTCTCGGTAAACTGGAGCGGCGGCAGCCTGTTCGCTAACGCGGACTGGTTCGGTTCGTTCATCTACGCCACCGCCATCGTAATGCCCATCGTGATTATCACCGACAAGAGCCTGACACGCCCCGAACAAATCCGAATTGGAGTGATTTATATCATCGCGTTCTTCGTGATATTCTTTTGGGCGGCATACGAACAGGCTGGAGCTTCGCTCACCTTCTTCGCCGACGAGCAGACCGACCGACACATCGGAGGTTGGGAAATGCCGGCCGCCTACTTCCAGTCGTTCAACGCCATCATGATTGTATGTCTGGCGCCGCTATTCGCTTCGCTGTGGTCACTGTTGGACAAGCACGGGCTGGAACCCAGTTCCCCCCGTAAGCAGTCTATCGGATTGCTCCTGTTGGCTTTGGGTTACCTCTTCATCGCCTTCGGAGTAAAAGACGTAGAACCCGGAGTAAAGGTCAGCATGATTTGGCTCACGGGGCTTTACCTTATCCACACCATGGGCGAGCTTTGTCTGGCTCCCATCGGACTCTCGCTGGTATTCAAGCTCTCGCCCGCACGCTTCTCCTCACTGTTGATGGGCGTATGGTACCTCAGTACATCGGCCGCCAACAAGTTTGCCGGACTGCTCAGCGGCTACTATCCGGAAAACGGCGTAGCCAAATCGTTTATGGGCTATTCGGTAGAAAACCTATTCGACTTCTTTATGATTTTCGTATTCATGAGTGGAGCGGCAGCCATCGTACTGTTCTTCCTGTCGGGAAAACTACAAAAAATGATGGAAACGGAAGACTGAAATTCCAAACGGTGAAAAGCGAGGCTTTGCAAAGAATTTCGTAACTTTGTCCGAACTTGATTTTTTGAGCATCCTATGAGCGACGATATTTTCGACAAAGAAGACATTAACAATACAGAGAAAGAAGAGCATTCCGACTACAAGCCCGTAGACCAGACCGACGAAAACGTCAGACACCAACTGAGCGGTATGTATCAGAACTGGTTTCTGGACTATGCTTCGTACGTAATCTTGGCACGTGCGGTGCCCAACATCAACGATGGACTAAAGCCGGTACAGCGACGCATCCTCCACTCGATGAAACGTATGGACGACGGACGCTACAACAAGGTAGCGAACATCGTGGGACACACCATGCAGTTTCACCCCCACGGCGATGCCTCCATTGGCGACGCCTTGGTTCAGCTAGGACAGAAAGACTTGCTGATAGACTGCCAAGGTAACTGGGGAAATATCCTCACGGGCGATGACGCTGCCGCACCTCGATACATCGAAGCCCGTCTGTCGAAATTCGCCCTCGATGTGGCTTTCAACGCAAAGACTACCGAATGGCAAGCCTCGTACGACGGACGAAATCAGGAACCCGTCACCCTGCCAGTGAAGTTTCCGTTACTGTTGGCACAAGGCGTAGAAGGTATCGCCGTAGGACTCTCATCGAAAATACTGCCGCATAACTTCAACGAGCTTTGCGATGCCGCCATCGCCTACCTGCAAGAAGAAGATTTCAAGCTCTATCCCGACTTCCAGACAGGAGGTTCGATAGACGTATCCCGATACAACGACGGCGAACGCGGCGGATCGGTTCGCGTACGCGCCAAAATATCGAAGGTAGACAACAAGACGCTGGCCATCCACGAAATTCCCTACGGGAAAACAGTGTCGAACGTGTGCGACTCTATCGTGACAGCCAGCGAGAAAGGAAAAATCAAAATCAAGAAAGTGGAAGACTTGACCTCGGGAAACGTGGAAATACTGGTTCACTTAGCTCCTGGCACCTCTTCCGACAAAACCATCGATGCCTTATACGCCTTTACCGATTGCGAAGTAAACATATCGCCTAACTGCTGCATCATCGACAACAAGAAGCCGCACTTCCTCTCGGTAAGCGATGTGCTGAGAAAGTCGACCGACAATACGCTCTATCTGCTGAAACGCGAACTGGAAATTCAGCGCAGCGAAACGCTGGAGACCTTACACTTCGCCTCACTCGAAAAGATATTCATCGAAGAGCGTATTTACAAAGACACCAAGTTCGAACAGGCCGAGAATATGGATGCCGCATGCGAATACATCGATGAACGGCTCACACCCTACTATCCGCAATTCGTACGGGAGGTAACCAAAGAAGATATCCTGAAACTGATGGAAATCAAGATGGCACGCATTCTGAAGTTCAATAAAGACAAAGCCGATGAATACATCGCCAAGCTGAAAGCCAACATCGAAGATATAGACAACCACTTGGCGCACATCACAGACTACACCATCGACTGGTTCAACCGGCTGAAGGAGAAATACGGAGCCAAGTACCCACGCCGCACGGAAATACGCAGCTTCGACACCATCGTAGCTACCAAAGTGGCCGAAGCCAACGAGAAGCTGTACATCAACCGCGAAGAAGGATTCATCGGTACCGGGCTGAAGAAAGATGAGTTTGTATGCAACTGTTCCGACATCGATGATGTCATCGTATTCTTCAAGGACGGAAAATACAAGGTAGTCCGCATTGCCGACAAGCTTTTTGTGGGAAAGAACATACTGTACGTAAACATCTTCAAGAAGAACGACAAGCGAACTATCTACAACGTCATATACCGCGACGGAAAAGAAGGCAACTACTACATCAAGCGTTTCAACGTAACCTCGATGATACGCGACCGCGAGTACGATGTATCTCAAGGTTCACAAGGCTCGAAAATCGTGTACTTTACCGCTAACCCCAACGGCGAAGCTGAGGTGATAAAGGTAAGCCTGCGTCCCAACCCGCGCATCAAGAAACTGGTGTTTGAGAAAGACTTCAGCGACATTGCCATCAAGGGACGTCAGTCAATGGGTAACTTACTCACCAAGTTCGAAGTACACAAAATAGGTCTAAAACAACGTGGTGGCTCTACCCTGGGCGGACGAAAGGTATGGTTCGACCACGATGTGCTCCGTCTCAACTACGACGGACGCGGACAATATCTGGGAGAATTCCAAAGCGATGAAAGCATCCTCGTTATCCAGAACAACGGCGAGTTCTATACCACCGACTTTGACCTGAACAACCATTACGATGCCGACATTCAACTGATAGAAAAGTTCAATCCGAACAAGGTATGGACAGCCATACTGTATGATGCTGACCAAAAGAACTTCCCGTATCTGAAACGTTTCACCTTCGAAGCCACGGCCAAAAAGCAGAACTATTTGGGAGAGAACAAACATAGCCAGCCTGTTCTGTTATCGGCACAAACCTATCCGCGCATTTTGGTGAACTTCGGTGGGAATGACTTGTTCCGCGAACCGCTCGTCATCGAAGCAAGCGACTTTGTAGGCGTAAAGAGCTACAAGGCGAAAGGCAAACGCATCACAACGTTCTGCATCGGCAGCATTGAGGAATTGGAACCCCTACGCACCGAAGAGCCGGAAACGGAGGAAGCGGAAACGACCTCTGAAACGACCGAAACGGAAACTACCGACAACGGACAAATGAACTTATTCTAACAAGCGCATGATACGGAAACTTACCCTCATCCCCATCTTGTTGTGGAGCATCCTTGTCGGCACACACGCTCAAGAAGACAGCCTACACACCCAGCGATACGTCATGCGCTCTACCATGATAGGCGCCGGATTCAGCAACGTATTCGAGACGTATCTCTCACCTCTGGAATACACAGGCGTCGAAGCAAGGTTTGTACATGAATCCATGCGCCGCACACGCATCATGGGCGGATATGTTTCCGGCCAAAACCTGATACAGGTATACGGCGCATACACCAAGAACATTTCGGGTACAGCCAAATCGTATATGGGCATGGCAGACTGGAGCTATGCCCTGCACTATCAGTTCAGCGTAGCTCCTGGACTGAAGATACTGGTTGGTCCGGACATCAATCTGGCGGCCGGAGTGATTTACAACACACGTAACTCAAATAATCCGGCTCAAGCCAAAGCATACGGACGGATAGGCGTATCAGGCATCGCCATCTACAAATTCCACATCGGAAACTATCCGCTCATCGTACGATACCAAGCCGACCTGCCTCTGGTAGGAGCCATGTTCTCGCCCGAATACGGCGAATCGTATTACGAAGCGTTCTCGGTAGGGAACCGGAAAGGCCTCGTAAAATGTACATCGCTTCACAACAATCCGTCGCTCCGCCAGCTGCTAACCGTGGATTTCCCCGTACGGCATAGCGTGCTCCGCATCGGCTATCTGTGCGACATCCAACAAGCCAAAGTCAATCACCTGAAGAGTCACATCTACTCGCACGACTTCCTGATAGGCTTTGTTCGGAATCTGTATCTGCTGCGCGGAAAGAACCGTGTAAGCATGCCCGAAAAAGTAACTCCATTCTGAACCTGCACACATGAAACACCTCGGTAAATATATAGCAATGCTTGCGGTAGCTATCGCCGCACTTTGCGGAACAGCCTCATGCATCCGCGAAGATGTATCAGGGAACACCCCTGAAGCGAACTTCGAATCGCTCTGGAAAATCATCGATGAACAATATTGCTTTCTCGACTATAAGAAGCAAGACTACGGACTGGACTGGGACAAAGTACACGAAGAGTACGCTAAACGTATCACCCCGTCCATGAGTTGGGAAGCCCTCTTCGAAGTACTGTCGGATATGGTGAACGAGCTGCACGACGGACACGTAAACCTGAGCAGCTCACTTGCCACATCGCAATACCGTGCCTGGTTCGACAACTATCTGAGGAATTTCAGCGATAGTATACAAAGCATTTATCTCGGAAAGGATTACATCAACTCATCGGGGCTGACTTATCAGATTTTAGAGAACAACATCGGATATATCTACTGCTCCAGCTTCTCGAACGGTATAGGAGACGGCAATCTGGACCAGACACTAAACAAGCTGGCCATCTGCGACGGCCTTATCATTGATGTACGGAACAACGGCGGAGGAAATCTTACCACAGCCCAAAAGTTGGCGTCCCGCTTCACAAACGAAAAGACGCTGGTGGGATACATGACACACAAGACTGGCACCGGACACAACGACTTTTCAGCCCCCTACCCTGTTTATATTGAGCCTTCCAAGGGCATCCGTTGGCAAAAGAAAGCAGTGGTTCTCACCAATCGCCGCTCATTCAGCGCCACAAACGACTTCGTAAACAGCATGAAGCAATTCCCTAACGTGACAGTAGTAGGCGACAAGACAGGAGGAGGCTCTGGACTACCGTTCAGTTCGGAAATACCCTGTGGATGGTCTATCCGTTTCTCTGCAAGCCCCATGTTCGATCCACAGATGAACCAACTGGAATTCGGCATCAACCCTGACGTGAAAGTAGACATTACAAGCGAAGACATGCAAAACGGAATAGACACCATTATCGAACGTGCCATTCAGATTTTAAAAGAATAAATCGACAAAAGCTTTGCTCTTTTCAGAAAAAGACATATCTTTGCACTCGCAAAACGGGAAGCATTGACCATTCAATCTTCAAGTTTGCGCCTGTGGCGTAATTGGTAGCCGCGCCAGACTTAGGATCTGGTGTCGCGAGACGTGTAGGTTCGAGTCCTATCAGGCGCACCCCAAGGAAATCCCAATCTCTTATCTGCAAGAGGTTGGG
>CAVBJM010000008.1:17350-87072 GCA_963595925.1 bacterium | reverse complement strand
AAGGATGGTTGGTGGGCTGGATAAACCTGCGGGTGATAAAGCCCGTACAGATTTTTGGCACACGTTTGCTATTCTTCCTGACGAGGCTATTTAATGGGTGATAGGACGCTTGAAAATGAGCGTGTTAGGAAGCCTGAAAAAACGATAACGGAGAATAAAAATCTCTCGGGACGTTTTTTAAATCTCTCGCCGGAGAATAAAAATCTCTCGCCGGAGATTTTTAGTGCCTTAAGGGGAGGTATTTGTCAGAGTTTGCTTAACCGTTTTTTTCGCTCTTCTTCGCTAAATATGCGGTTGAATTCCTCGCGCGTGCGTTTCCATCGTTTGTGACTCCATAACCAGTATTGCGGGTGGCGCAAGATGGTTTTCTCCAGCAGTCGGAAGTACTGCTCGGTGGCGTAAAACGTAGGATAATCTTTTAGCGAGTCGGCAATTTTGACGAACCGGGCCACATAATATCCGCGCTTGAGGCGTTCTACTTCGATGTAGTAAACCGATGTGTCCATGATGCGCGAAATGCGTTCGCCGCCGGTGAATACGGGCGTGTCGTGGTGCAGAAAATCGGTCCAGTAATGGATGTTGTGATAACCCGGCACCTGATCGGCTATGTAGCCAACGATGTTTTTCCGTCCCTCTTTCTTCCATTTCAGAATGGTAAGAAACGTGTCGTCCATCTTGATGGAGTGCGCCTTGAAGCGTCCGCGCATGTACAAGAAGAGTCTGTCGGTCGTTTCGTTTTCCAAGGGGTGATAAATCTGTCCGCATTGCTCCTCCAGGTGCAATCCTAGCGAGCTAATCCACTCCCAGTTTCCGTAGTGTCCCAAGTAGGCCGAAACCGAACGGCCTTGCGCAAAGTCCTTGCGTACTTCGTCCAACCCCTCAAACCGCATCCTCCGGCGGATGTTTTTCTCCGTCATGGAGAAGAGTTTTACGGTCTCTACGATGTAATCGCAGAAGAATGAATAGAAGTCTTTTGCGATACGCGCTATTTCATCGGCGTTTTTCTCGGGAAACGAACTGGAAAGATTGCTGAAAACCACCCGTCGGCGGTAGCGAACCACGTAATACAACAGGTAATACAGTCCATCGGAAAAGCGGTAATGTACCCACATCGGCAGGAGCGAAAGTACATACCACAAGGCGAAACATAAGCGATATCTTATCTCTTTCATTGATTCAGTAATTGGTTTATTTTCCCGATAATGCGCTCGGGCGAGATGGTGTTGAGGCAAGCGTAGTCACCTCGGGCGCAAGGCTTGTTTCCGTAAATGGAGCAAGGGCGACACGGTAACTCGGCTTGTATAGCGTTCTGCTCGTGTTGTCCCCATCCCATAAATCCGGCGTACGGATGAGTGGCGCCCCATACCGAAACCACTGGCGTGCCAACGAGCGAGGCCAGGTGCATGTTGCCCGAATCCATTGAGAGCATGACGCCTAAACGACTCATCAGGTATAGTTCTTCGTCCATACCGAGTTTTCCTGCTACCGAGGTGACGTGTGGGTATTTCCGTTCCCAAGCTTCCAACGTTTCCCGTTCGGCTTTTCCTCCGCCGAAAAGGAATACTTGTACATCGGCTTGGCGCGATAACGTACTGATAACTTCTTCCTGAAGTTTTACGGGATAGATTTTCCCCGCATGCGCGGCAAATGGGGCGATGCCTGCCAGCTTTCTGTCTTCGGCTTCGGCCAAGAGCAGAGAAACGGCTTGGGGAACGGGTGGGGGAGTGCTCTCGAAAATAGAATGGAAGCGCAACGGGAACTCGTAGCCCAGACGGGCGAACACATCGGCGTAACGCAAGAACGATGAGGTCTGCCTGCGAAGCTCCTTGCCCGTGTTGGCGGTGAGTTTTCTTTTTCCCTTGCGTCCCTTGTCGATTGCGGCCACAGGCACTCCGGCCAGACGAAATCTCCAACGCAAGTATTTGGAGCGAAGCACATCGTGGAGGTCGGCCACCGCATCCGGGTTCTCTTGTTTCAGCAAGGCGTAAAGGCGGTTCAGTCCGCCTATGCCCCGATAATCGGTTTTTAGTTCCACGCCTCGGAATGCGATGTTGGTCGGGGCTTCCCGGAATAAGGACGCCATATTGCTGCGGCTTACCACCACCAACTGATGCTGCGGATAGCTTTTTGCAAACGAATACAGCACGGGCACGGTCATGGCCACGTCGCCAAGAGCCGAAAAGCGTATCACTAAAATCTTCGACATGTTTTTATTTTTGTCCGTAGAGTACCGGGTTCAGATTCGGGTCGTTATACATCTTCATTTGCTTGTACACTTTCATGTACTTGCGTCCGGCTTCTATTTCTTCGATGAGCTGGTCGATGGCCAGCGAAAGGTCTTTCTGTTGTTCCAGCAAGACGTTCAGCTTCTTTTCGCATTGTGTGTGGTGTTCGTCCGAAGTGTCGGTGCGTTCCACCTCCTTGCGCATGTGGAATATCTTTAGCGCCAAGATAGAAAGGCGGTCAATGGCCCACGCCGGGCTTTCGGTGTTGATGGTTGCGCCGGCTTGTGCTTTCACATCCTTGTACTTGTCCAGAAAATAGCTGTCTATCAGTTCCACTAAATCCGTACGGTCTTGATTCGATTTGTCAATGCGGCGTTTTAGCGCCAAGGCGTCTTTCGGGTCAATCTCCGGGTCGCGGATAATGTCTTCCAAGTGCCATTGTACCGTGTCTATCCAGTTTTTCAGATAGAGATAATACTCGATGCTTTTCTCCGGATAAGGATTTTGGATAGGTGTATCTACGTCGTCAGTCAAGTGGTAGCGTTCAATAACTGCCGTGAATATCGGATTGCAAAGTTCGGTAAAAGTCATAATTTCGTTCGCTTTAAAAAGTAATGAGAAACAAAGCTACATAAAGTTTTTGAAAAAGCCTAATTTTGCATTCCTAAAACAACTAAACGAGAAGGATGAAAGTAATAGTCGACAACAAGATACCTTATATAAAAGGGGTAATAGAGCGTTTGGCCGACGAGGTGGTGTATTTGCCTGGATCCGGATTCACGCCGGATGCGGTTCGTTACGCCGACGCGCTCATCATACGCACCCGTACGCGCTGCGACAAGGCATTGTTGCAAGGCAGTAAGGTACGTTTTATAGGCACTGCCACCATCGGGTTCGACCACATTGACACCGACTACTGTCGGCGGGCGGGCATCGTGTGGAGCAATTGTCCCGGGTGTAACGCCGGGGCTGTGGAGCAATACCTGCGTTCTGTGTTGTATCTGCTGCAGACGGAAAAAGGACTGAACCTGAAGACTGCATGTCTGGGCATCGTAGGCGTAGGTCATGTGGGAAGCCGCGTCCAAAGCCTTGCCGCAAAGTTAGGTATGCGCGTTCTGCTGAACGATCCTCCCCGTGCCAACAAGGGTGAAACGGGCTTCGTTGGCATGGATACCATCGTCCGCGAGTGCGATGTCATTACCTTTCATACGCCATTGATTGGTGAAGGGAAGTATCGTACGTTCCATTTAGCGGATGAAGCGTTTTTCGGCTCGCTTGCCCGGAACCCCTATATTATAAACACATCGCGTGGTGAGGTGATAAAAACAGAAGCCCTGCTTTCCGCGCTCTCCCGCGGCATCGTATCCGATGCGGTTATAGATGTTTGGGAAAACGAACCGAAAATCAGTCTCGACCTGTTGAACCGTGTGTTTATAGGTACGCCGCACATAGCCGGATATTCGGCCGATGGAAAAGCGAACGCTACACGTATGGTTCTGCAGGCTTACTGCCGTTTCTTTGGTCTGGAACCAAATTTCAGCATCACCTTACCCGATGCTCCCATACGGCAAGGCGTAGCCGATGAATTCGGCTTTGTTCTTGACTATAATCCGCATGCCGATTGTGAAGCCTTGCGCAGTCATCCCGAGCGGTTCGAACAGTTGCGCGGCGATTATCGCCTACGTAGAGAATAAGTTTCGTGATGCACAGAAAATATAAAAATGTGCAAAGAAACCGTCATTTATTTGCCAGAATATTTGTGTAAGACAAGAAATATTTATTCCTTTGCACCGAAATTTGAACAAAATATTCTATTTTATAAACTTTAAAATTAAAAATTATGTCTGAAATTGCATCAAAAGTACAGAAGATTATCGTAGACAAATTGGGCGTAGAAGAATCAGAAGTAACTCCTACTGCAAGCTTTACAAACGATTTGGGCGCAGATTCATTGGATACAGTAGAATTGATTATGGAATTCGAAAAAGAATTCGGTATCTCTATTCCTGATGATCAAGCTGAAAAGATTCAGACTGTAGGCGACGCTATTGCTTATATCGAAGCTAACAAATAATTAATTCTTTTATGGAATTAAAGAGAGTTGTAGTAACAGGCCTTGGTGCGCTAACCCCCGTAGGAAACACGGTTCCCGAATTCTGGGAGAATCTGATTAACGGAGTAAGCGGGGCAGGGCCTATTACTCATTTCGATGCGTCGAAATTCAAGACTCAGTTTGCCTGCGAAGTGAAAAACTTCAACGCTGCAGACTTTATAGACCGCAAGGAGCTCCGCAAAATGGACTTATACGCTCAGTATGCCTTGGTAGCGGCGCAAGAAGCGGTAACGGATGCTAATTTAAACTTGGAAGCTGAAGACCTGAACCGGATAGGTGTTATCTTGGGTGTAGGAATCGGCGGTATCCGTACATTCGAAGAAGAAGTGTCAGGCTATGAGCAAACCAAAGATACTCTCGGGCCTAAATTTAGCCCGTTCTTCATCCCCAAGATGATTGCTGACATTGCTTCCGGACTGATTTCCATCAAATATGGTTTTCATGGACCGAACTTTACTACCACATCGGCTTGTGCTTCTTCGTCGAACGCTATCGGAGACGCATTCAACTATATCCGTTTAGGAAAAGCCAATATGATAGTGACAGGCGGTGCCGAAGCTGCTATCTTTCCCGCAGGGGTAGGCGGTTTCAATGCGATGAAAGCCTTGTCCACTCGCAATGATGACCCGACTCGTGCATCCCGTCCGTTCAGCGCAAGCCGTGATGGTTTCGTAATGGGTGAAGGTGCCGGTTGCTTGGTGCTTGAAGAATTGGAACATGCCAAAGCCCGTGGGGCGAAAATATATGCTGAACTTGCAGGCGTAGGCGCGTCGGCCGATGCTTATCACTTGACGGCTTCTCATCCGGAGGGATTGGGAGCAATTTTGGTGATGAAGAATGCATTGGAAGATGCTGGAATGGTTCCTGAAGATATTGACTATATCAACGTTCATGGAACATCGACTCCAGTAGGAGACTTGTCTGAAGTAAAGGCAATCAAGGAGTTGTTTGGTGAACATGCTTATAAGTTGAATATAAGTTCTACCAAATCAATGACCGGACATTTATTGGGTGCTACTGGTGGCGTGGAAGCTATTGCAAGCGTATTGTCAGTGAAAAATGATATCGTTCCTCCGACAATCAACCACGACGAGGATGATAAGGACGAACATATTGACTATAACTTGAACTTTACGTTTAATAAAGCTCAGCATCGTACGGTTCGTGCAGCATTAAGCAATACGTTTGGTTTCGGTGGACATAACGCATGTGTAATTGTGAAAAAATACGCAGAATAAGCCGTGCTTAACAATACATTAGATAAGATAAGACTTCTTTTCCGTAAAGATAAGGAGTCTTATCTTTGTTTTTATGAGATGCTTGGGTTTTATCCTAGAAACATTAACGTTTATCAGCAGGCCTTGCTTCATAAGTCGTCTTCGGTAAAGGCGGGAAAGGGTCGTTTGCTGAATAATGAGCGTTTGGAATTTCTGGGTGATGCCGTATTAGATGCCGTTGTGGCTGACATTGTTTATAAAAAGTTTGAAGGAAAGCGTGAAGGCTTTCTGACAAATACTCGTTCTAAGATAGTACAACGTGAAACATTGAACCGGGTGGCTCTTAATATCGGTTTAGATAAAATGATAAAGTATGCCACCAAGCAATCTTCGCATAATAGTTATATGTGTGGAAATGCGTTCGAGGCGTTGGTAGGCGCTATTTATTTGGATCGTGGTTACGAAGCTTGCCGTTGGTTTATGGAAGAGCGGATTATCAACCGTTATTTAGACTTGGATAAGGTTTCTAAAAAAGAGGTGAACTTCAAATCGAAACTGATAGAGTGGAGTCAGAAGAACAAGTTCGAGATTGTGTTTTATTTGGCCGACCAGTCTTTCGACGAAGAACAAAATCCTATATTCAAGACTCAGATAAGTGTAGAGGGAATTTGCGGCGGACAAGGTAATGGCTATTCTAAAAAGGAGTCGCAGCAAGAAGCGGCAAAGAAAACCTTGAGCATGATAAAGAACGATTCAATCTTTATAGATGCAATATATGCTGCCAAGGCTAAGCGTGAAAAGGAAGCGGAAGTGGTGACATCTGTTACGACGGAGGTAAAAACGTCATCGGTTGAAGCCGAAAATGTATCAGGTGAGCAAGAGGATGGAGCCTGATAAGTAATAAGGAAGACGTTGTTACGAAAACTGTTTCTCGCTAAAATGAGACAATGACTCGAACTGTGGAAGAAAAATCTGAAGAAACGTATAAGGGAGTAATCCTGAAGAATCAAGAGGTTTGCCGTAAAGCAAACCTCTTGTTGTGTCTTATCTGATAGGTGTTAACTTAATTCTGTAATCTGGGTTTAGAGCTTTGGCTGCATTTTGGGTTATGTAGAGGCAGTTGTTCTTGTAGTCAATCCAATAGCCGTTGCTCCATGATTCGTACTGGGCTTCTCCTTTGTGTATGTCGTAGGCAGATGCGCCATCAAATCCTTTGACGTTGATTTGGCCTTTGCGGAATAATCCGCCAATTTGGCATAACCATAGAATGTTTTACCTTCGGGTGCATATTCTCCTTCTACATAAAGTTGGGCTATTTCTTCTTCTTTGTTGAATGAAATACGATAGGTTGTTTCACTTACGACAAACTCGAACGTATATTCGCCGTTTAGTGCAGATTCTGAGTTGTATGCTGTATCATCTTCCTCTCCATTAGAGATGATAGCACAGGTGTCAGCATCAGCAATGTTTTCTGTTGTTTTATATTCTTCTTCGTTGTTTTCAATTAATCTAGAGTAATCATAGTTAAAGTATAAGGAATAAAGGCTTGAAATGGGCATAAGGATAAATCCTACAACTGTTCCCCATATCGCTTTTTTATTTTTGTGATAGAAAAGTGTGCCGATGAGGATTAAAAGAGCTGCCAATGTAGGCAGGTATGGGGCATAGAAGGAGAAATTTCCCGTATAAATACAAAAAATACTGCAAAACGATAAAATTGCTCCATACCAACAGATTGCCAACAATAAGGCTTTAGGGAGAGTTTTTTTGTGTCTTTGTTTTTGGCTGGAGTCTCTGTGCTCGTGGAGGTGGATCGTTTGCTTCTTTCACTGTTTGTCCGCACTGTGGGCAAAATTGAGCGTTATCGTCTATCTGACAACCGCATTCTTTACATGTTTTAGATATACAGATTTGTATTATAGTTGATGGTTTAAGTGTTTGTAAACGGGGTGTGTTTGTCTTCTTTAGGTTAATATTTGCTGCTTCCCATTACTTTTATTATGCGAAGTTATTAAAATTTCGTGAGTCTGAGCCGGCTTACTCTGAAAAGAGATTGTAAGAACAAAAAAATAGCGTGAAAAGATTTCTATCTTTTCACGCTTAGTACCCAGACCCGGGGTCGAACCGGGATGGATGTTACTCCACTGGTGTTTGAGACCAGCGCGTCTACCGATTCCGCCATCTGGGCAACTGGTTTGTTTCTCAATTGCGTTGCAAAGGTAAGCATTAATTTTGAATCTGCAAGCGATATAGCAAAAAAAAGAAAATATTTTGTTGAAAAAGCTATTTAGAAGGCATTCCTGTGTTTCTTACAAAAATAAAGGTTACCTTAGCATAAACATTAAAGGCAGTATATTATCATGACCGATCATTATTATTGCATCATTATGGCTGGGGGAATAGGAAAGAGATTCTGGCCATATAGTCATAGAAGTTTTCCAAAGCAGTTTCTTGATTTTTTCGGTACGGGACAGACATTGTTGCAACAAACATTTGAACGTTTTAAGCGAATAGTGCCCAGTTCGCATATATTTATATCTACACACAAGGATTTTAAGGAAATGGTGCTTGAGCTGCTTCCGGAAGTGGAAGAGCGACAGTTAATAGTGGAGGAGGAGCGACGGAATACTGCGCCGGCTATTGCTTACGCTTCGCATGTGATTCAGAAAATAGACCCGGAGGCCGTGATTGTGGTTGCTCCGTCCGATCACTTGATTCTGAAAACGGACGATTTTGAGAAAGCGATACTGAAAGGGCTGGATTTTGCTTCGCGTCACGACGTGTTGCTTACTCTTGGCATTAAGCCGCATCGCCCGGAAACCGGATACGGATATATTCAGATAGACGAGGAAAAGAATGAGGATTTTTATCGGGTGAAAACGTTTATTGAGAAACCGGCACGTGAATTTGCGGAAATCTTTGTGCAGAGTAATGAGTTTTATTGGAACTCGGGAATCTTTGTGTGGAACGTGAATACAATTCTTCAGGCTTTTCATGAGATGATGCCTGATGTCTGTCCGCGTGTGGAGTGTGATACGCCAGACTTTAGTGCCTGCCCGAATATCTCCATCGATTACAGTATTATGGAAAAGGCAAGCAATGTTTATGTACAGCTATGCGACTTTGGTTGGGCCGACTTGGGTACTTGGGAAGCTTTGTACGACGTTTCGCCAAAAGATAGAGAAGGTAACGTGGTTATTAATAGTAATACGTTGATGTATAACTGCCGTAATAATATCGTGTCGGTTCCTGAAGGAAAATTGGCAGTGATACAAGACTTGGATGGGTATCTGATTGCTTTGAGAGGGGATGTTCTGCTTGTTTGTCGAAAAGACGACCAGGATTCCATCCGAAAGTTTGTGAACGATGTAGAAATGAAGTTTGGAGAGAAATATTCCTGATAGTGTTGTCTGTCGGTATTATTCGAAAAGAGTGGAGCTGTGGATGTTGCATTATCCGTCAGCTCCACTCTTCTTTTTGGAGTCCCCTTTGGAAGGGGTATGCGAATAGGAGGGGTTTAAATGTACTTTTCTAAAGCCTGTCGGATGGCTGAGGCTATCGATTGGAATTCTTCATCCGATAGTTTGAGTTTTGGATTGGAGAAAATCATGTCTTTCTCGCTCTGCATCGGGATGAGATGTATATGTGCGTGGGGAACTTCCAGGCCGAGCACAGCTTCGCCGACCTTGCGGCAAGGGAAAGCGTCCTTGATAGCTTGAGCCACGTGTTTGGCGAATACGTGCATGGCTGCCAGTTCGGTGTCGGAAAGGTCGAAGATATAGTCTACTTCTCTTTTGGGGATGACAAGCGTGTGTCCTTTAACCAATGGGTTGATGTCGAGGAATGCGTAGAACTCGTTGTTCTCTGCCACTTTGTAGCTGGGAATTTCGCCTGCTACGATTTTACTGAATATTGTTGCCATAACGTTTTGTGTATGAAAAAAGGCAAGCCGCATGTGCGGTCTTGCCTATGGGTTAGAATGATATTCCGGTTATTTCCAAACTGATTTTACCTTGCGGGATGGTTATTTCGGCAATGTCGCCCACTTTCTTACCGAGCAAGCCTTGCGCGATGGGGGTGTTTACCGAAATCTTGCCCAACTTCAGGTTGGCTTCGGTTTCAGAAACGATGGTGTATGCCATCTTCATTCCGGTCTTGACGTTTTTCAGTTCAACGCGTGTTAATATCTGTACCGTATCGGCCTTTAGCTTCGATGTGTCTATGATTTTAGCGTCGCCGATGGTTGCTTTCAGCTGGTTGATTTTGCTTTCCAGCATGCTCTGCGCTTCTTTTGCGGCATCGTATTCCGCGTTCTCGGAAAGGTCTCCTTTGTCGCGTGCTTCGGCAATTGCGGCGATGACTTTCGGACGCTCTACCGACTCAAGTTGTTTTAGTTCGGCTACCAGCTTCTGATAGCCTTCTTCTGACATGTAAGCCATGGTTTTTCCTCCTTATGTTTTTCGTGATTAATGTAATATTCCTTATAAACAAAAAAGAATCCCGATGTATTCAGAATACATCGGAACCCTTTGTTTCATGATGTTATGGCAAAGATAAGCCTTTTTTGATAAGTAGGCAAATTTTGCCTCCGTATTTTATACGTTTATAGTTGGTTAAAGAAATTTTTTGATTGCTTCTTCCAGATTCGTCTTTTCGCCTAGACGAAGGCTGAGCTCGTTGTTTCGGTTTACGATGAATGCCGTAGGGATGGCAGTCACTCCGTATAGTTTTACGTAGGTTGAGTACGGGCCTTGTGGGTCGCGTACGCAAATCCACGGAAGGTTGTCGGCTGCGGTTTTCCAGAAGTGTTCATCGCTGTCGAGAGATACTTGGTAAATCTCGAAACCTTGCGAAGCGTATTTGTTGTAAAGGTCGCGCAGGGCAAGGTTACGTGCGCCCGATTCCGGCGTACCGTATGCGGTGAAGTCTATTAGTACCACTTTGCCTTTCAAGTCGGTGAGGTGACGAGTTTGTCCTTTGATGTCCATCAGTGGAATGTCCAGTATGGATGTTTCCTGTATCTTGTCGGCAGGAATTTCCAAAGGTTTGGCTTGGGGCTTGCGGGTATTCTTCATTCCTTTTATGACCATGTTATAAAGGTTGCACGAACGGTCGGCGTGTGGATAGTCGTTGTTTAGGCTGGTGGCTACTGCTGCGAAGCATTTCACATCGTCTTTGCTGTTCAGCGGATCGAAAATCATGTAACCGTTTACCTGCAAGAACAGGGCATAGTAGGCGTAAGCCTTGTTGGGCTGAACGAAGATATAATTCTTCTTTATCTTATCCTTAAACGTCTCAATGGTTTTCACGATACTGTCTTGTGTTACACCGATGGGCTGTCCCGAGGTGGACAGCTTGGAAACTTGAGCTTGCAAATCGGATTGCAGCAAGGTAAGTTCCTTTATCTTTGAACAGTTGTCCGAACCCTCTACGGTGTATTCTGTCGCAAATTTATCGAAGTCGGCGGTGATTTTTACCGTTTCGGTGGAATCGATGGAGAGATTAATCACTTTGCCGTCCTCCGTTCGTAAACGGAAAAAGTCGGGCGAGTCGGGACGTGCGCCCGAGAAGCTGAACGAACCGTTCTTGCCCAATTTTACAGAATCAAGAGCCGTGACGCCGGTCAAGCCGGACTGTTCGAAATACAACATCTTGTCCGCCGCTCCCGAAATCTCACCTTCTATTGTGAACGAAGGCTCTTTGTGGCAAGACGACATCATGCCGCTCAAGCACAGTGCGGCTGCAATATAAACGTTCTTTTTCATCGGATTATCAGATTATAAATAATGTGCAAAGATACGGCTTTTGCCGACTAATCAAAGGTTTTTCAGCAAATCTTGAGAAATCCCCCTTTGGGAAGCGCTTCAGGTGGATGTCGTACGGCGCGAATTGTCGTTCTCCGTTAGTTAAATAGGTGCTTCTCCTTGGCGAAGTTATCGTACCGCAGTTGTGATACGACTATCACCACAACTGTGATACGACTATCACCACAACTGTGATACGACTATCACCGCAGTTGTGGTACAACTATCACCACAGTTGTGACACGATGACTTTGCGGCGAAGTTTCGCTTATTTCGTGCACCGGAGTCCGTCTTCGTCTCTGGCTCTGCGCACTTATCGCCTTATAAATAAAGGTATAGCAGCTCCTTAGCGCAGACTTACGAGCGGAAAAAAAAACTTAAAAGGTTTGCCGATTCGGATAAAAGCCGTACCTTTGCAAGCCGATTATTATCAAAAAATAGTAAAAGTTTAGTTCTGAACACTTTATTCTCTTTAAAGTCCGGAGAGAAGAAGCGTAGACGAACATGTTTTTTAGTAGTTAACATTTAAAAAAGAATTAAGAGTGGATACTTTAAGTTACAAGACCATTTCTGCAAACAAGGAAACTGTAACCAAAGAATGGGTTATAGTTGACGCTACCGATCAGGTCGTAGGCCGTCTCGGTGCAAAAGTTGCGAAACTGTTGAGAGGTAAGTATAAACCTAACTTCACCCCTCATGTAGACTGCGGTGATAACGTAATCATCATCAATGCAGACAAAGTGAAATTTACAGGAAACAAGTGGAACGACAAAGTTTACCTGAGCTACACTGGCTATCCCGGTGGACAGCGTGAGATTACTCCCGCCCGTTTGATGGCTAAGCCTAACGGCGCAGAAAAACTGATGAAGAAAGTAGTAAAAGGTATGCTCCCCAAGAACCGTTTGGGCGCAAAGCTGTTGGGTAACCTCTACGTTTATGAAGGTGCAGAGCACAAACACGAAGCTCAAACACCGAAAGCAATCGATATTAATACACTTAAATAATAAAGCATGGAAGTAGTAAATGCATTAGGCAGACGCAAAAGCGCAATCGCCCGCGTATACGTCAGCGAAGGTACAGGAAAGATTACTATCAACAAGAGAGACCTTGCACAGTACTTTCCATCAAGTATTCTGCAGTATGTAGTAAAGCAGCCCTTGCTGAAGTTGGAAGCTGCTGAAAAGTACGATATAAAGGTTAACTTGTGTGGCGGTGGTTTCACCGGCCAGTCTCAGGCACTCCGTTTGGCTATCGCCCGTGCCTTGGTAAAGATTAACCCCGAAGACAAGAAGGCACTTCGTGCCGAAGGTTTCATGACACGTGATGCACGTGCCGTTGAACGTAAGAAACCGGGACGTCCGAAAGCACGTCGTAGATTCCAGTTCAGTAAGCGTTAATTTGAGTTTCTGGTTTAAAGTTGCCTAAAGGAAGAACGAAATAATCTTCCGGAAACTTGAAACAACCAAACTGAAAGAAAGCGTTTAGTATCTAAACTGTCAGGATTTTCCTCACACGGACTTGCGGAGAAACTACCCGACGGTTGGTTCAATAAACAAAAAAGAAAGTAAACGATTTAAATTAAGAAAACAATGTCAAGAGTTAATTTTGATACATTATTGGAAGCCGGCTGCCACTTCGGACACCTTAAGAGAAAGTGGAATCCTGCAATGGCTCCTTATATATTCATGGAACGCAACGGTATCCATATCATCGATTTGAACAAGACCGCTGCCAAAGTAGACGAAGCTGCTGAAGCTTTGAAGCAAATCGCCAAGTCAGGAAAGAAAATCCTGTTTGTTGCTACTAAGAAACAAGCTAAACAAGTAGTGGCTGAAAAGGCCGCTTCTGTAAATATGCCATACGTAATCGAGCGTTGGCCGGGCGGTATGTTGACCAACTTCCCGACTATCCGTAAGGCTGTGAAGAAAATGGCTACCATCGACAAGCTGACTAACGATGGAACTTACTCGAACTTGTCGAAGAGAGAAGTTCTTCAGATTTCTCGTCAGCGCGCTAAATTGGAAAAGAACCTTGGTTCTATCGCCGATTTGACTCGCCTTCCGTCTGCATTGTTTGTAGTAGACGTATTGAAAGAAAACATTGCAGTTCGCGAAGCTGAACGTTTGGGTATTCCTGTATTCGCTATTGTGGATACAAACTCTGACCCCTCAAGCGTAGATTTCGTAATCCCTGCAAACGACGACGCTACGAAGTCTGTAGAAGTTATCCTGGATGCATGTTGCGGTGCTATTGCCGAAGGTCTGGAAGAAAGAAAGGCTGAAAAGGTAGACATGGAAGCTGCCGGCGAAAACGCCCAGAAAGCAGGCAAGAAGAGAACTTCTAAAGCTCGTATGGATAAGGCTGAAGAAGATGCCATCAACGCATCAAAAGCAGCCGCTTTCATCGGTAAGGAAGAAGACGCTGAATAAGACGAAGACGTCATAAAATCTTTGAAACGCGGGTTCACGCAGATGACTTTCTCTCTGTGAGAATCTGCGTTTCAATCTTTCAAAAACGAACTTTATTTAAAATCATAAAAAAGAAATACTATGGCTGTTACAATGGCTGAAATTACCAAACTCCGTAAAATCAGTGGAGCTGGTATGATGGACTGCAAGAACGCTTTGACCGAAGCTAATGGCGATATCGACAAAGCAATGGAAATAATCCGTAAAAAAGGACAGGCTGTTGCCGCTAAACGTTCTGACCGCGACGCTTCCGAAGGTTGCGTATTGGTTAAGTCTACTGGTACATTCGCCGCTATCATTGCGCTGAAGTGTGAAACCGATTTCGTTGCAAAGAACGCTGACTTCGTAGCTTTGACTCAGGCTATCCTGGATGCTGCTGTAGAAAACAAGTGTAAAACCCTTGACGAAGTAAAGGCTTTGCCTATGGGTAAGGGTACGGTACAGGATGCGGTTACAGACCGTAGCGGTATCACCGGCGAGAAAATGGAACTCGACGGATATAACTGGATTGAAGGCGTTTCGACTGCCATCTACAACCACCAAGGAAAGAACGCTCTTTGTACTATCGCTGCATTCAATAAGGCTGCAGACGAAAAGGTAGCTCACGAAGTGGTTATGCAGATTGCTGCTATGAATCCTATCGCAATCGATGAGGATGGCGTTTCGGAAGAGATTAAACAGAAAGAAATCCAAGTAGCAATTGACAAGACTAAGGCTGAACAAGTTCAGAAGGCCGTAGAAGCTGCTTTGAAGAAAGCCGGATTCAACTTGTATATTGCAGAAAACGAAGAACACCTGAACGAAGGAATCATGAAGGGTAGCATTACAGAAGCTCAGGCTGAAGAAATCCGTCAGCTGAAAGCGAAAGTAGCAGAAGAAAAGGCTGCTAACTTGCCTGCTGCCATGATTGAAAACATCGCCAAAGGTCGTCTTGGTAAATTCTTGAAAGAAGTTTGCTTGCTGAAGCAGGAAGACATCATGGATCCGAAGAAGACTGTAGCCGAAGTATTGAAGGAATCTGATCCTGAATTGAAGGTTACCGACTTCAAGCGCTTTACTCTTCGTGCTGAGTAATCCGTTTTTTCGGAACAAAATAAAAAGAAATAGTCCGGCTTGCAATGGAAAGTTGCAAGCCGGATTTGTTTGTATCGGTTACGTTATAATTTGAGAGGAAGGGGGCTATACGATATGTTGGAATACGAATGCCGCAGCTCCCATACATCCGGCCTTGTTCCCTAAGGTAGCCGCCATGATGCGAGTGTTCTTTGCGCAATCGGGGATGGAATGACGGTAAGCCTGCTTCGCCACTTCACGAATGTAAAAATCTCCGGCTTCGGACAATCCGCCGCCGATGACAACACGTTGCGGGCTGAATATATTGATAAAACCTCCGATGCCGTGTCCCAAAAAGGCGCAATGTTCGTTAAAGCTTTCTACGGCTATCGGAAGTCCTTTCTTGTATTGGTCAACGATGAATTCACCGTTTATTTCCTCACTGACGCAATATCCGGCTTTGTCTGCTCGCTCTTTGAATTGGCGTATAAGAGCCGATGTAGAAGCGTAATGTTCCAAACAACCTACGGAACCGCAGGCGCAAGGTTCTCCGTTGGCTATTAGAGGTATGTGCCCAAGTTCCGTTCCTCGATTGGCAAATCCGTTGAACAACTTCCCTCCGATAACTACCGCACCGCCAATGCCTGTTCCAACGGTGATGAACACCACATCGGAAGCGCCCCGTCCTGCTCCGTATCGGGTTTCGCCCAGTCCCATCAGGTTGGCATCGTTCCCTATCAGAACGGGCAGTCCGATTTCGGCTTCTATCAAGTCGGCCAATGCGATGTTTTCCCATCCTTTGATATTTTCAGCACCACCCAACACCACTTTGTTCTCTTCATCGATGATGCCCGGTGTTCCTATGCCGATACCTACTATGGGGTATTGGTGTACAGCAGCAAAGGCCTTAACCTCGTTGGCTGCCTGTAACAGTTGGCAGATAACTGCCTTGGCCGACACATCCGCTTTCGACGGTAACTTCCCTTCAAAGTGGAAGACTCCATTTTCGTCTATCAAAGCGTATTTCAGCGATGTCCCGCCGAGATCCATTCCTATGGCGAATCTTGTTTTTTCCATTTGTTATGTCCTTTCTACCCAGATAGGAGAGCTCCAACCCCACTGTTGGTCACGCTGGCGAACTCTTACGTAATAATAATCGGTATCTCTTTCCGGTTGCGAATCTTCCATATAGTGTTCGATGGAATAGCAACTTTCGGGCATGGCGCGATTAAACAGAATGGCCTCGCTTAACCAGCCAATCATGAAATGCGAACGTGAACCTTCTAAAAGCTCGTCCAGCGTATGACTGAACTGTTTCCCGTTGAATTCTGCGGTAAGAGTACCGTCTTTCGGCATCTCCAGTTCTAGAATTACCGCTTGTGTAGACGGGGTCGTGGTGTTGGGGTTTTTCGATGAATACATTTCCAATTCGGTTTCAGTTTCGCCGATACTCAGAATCTTGTTTACGTGTGTATGGAATTCCGTCTCGCCCGGTTGTGGAGAGGTAAAGGCCGCTCCACGGAAACATGATGTAACGCTGAGAATTCGTCCTTTGTTTATACGCAGACGTCCGTTCCAGTTTACATATCTTTCTTCACGATTCCATCCGAATTCTACTTTTACTTTGCAGTGCACGGTGTCTTCCGTTGGAGTGGTCGGGATGAGCGGTCCGTTCAGTCTTGCCAGCAGCTTGCCGTTCTTTATGATGTCTACATAGTCGATGCAGCTTCCTCCTTCTACATTCAGGTAGATACGTCGGCTATTCCCTTTGGTGACATCGCCCATGAAGGCATCGTTTATACGAAAGTCTATCAGAATCTTATCGCCGGTGCAGCAGCAAGTGTGGCGTGTACGGAGAGCCTCCCAAATGTTGTCACGGCTTAACGACGAAGCCAATACGCCTACACGTCCGTCGCCGTAGCTTCCGGGGTAGCCCGAATGTTGGTCTGTAGATCCGATGATGCCGAATTTGTGTCCCTGCTCCAGACCGTATAGGATGGTGCCTTCCCATTGCCGAGGCCCCATGTCGTGCAGATACGGATAGTCGCCTTGGTCACTTTCGGCTAAACCGTGGCGTGAATACATCTCCACAAAAGGAGTGATATCTCCTTCGGTAAAGAATTTCCAGTTATATCCTCGGTATCCTGTTTGGTAGCCCATGTGGTGCGGGGTGATGAACACTTTATGTCCTTTCGCCTTCCTTTTCCAGTCTTCGATGGACGAGCATTCTACCAACGGTGCATCGAGGTCATAGTTTAAAGCTACGTGGTCGCCATGTTCCATACTGTGCGCCTCGTAACCAATGAAAGCAAGGAACTTTCCTTCTTCGTTGTATTCATTGGTCATGTCTACGTACTTCTTGTATCCGCCTGCGCGCAAGCGCTTGAACGCTTCAGTATGGTAGTCGATGACCCATTCCAATCGGGGATCGTTTTTTCCGGGGATGTCTGGCCACATGGCATGAGGCGTTACGCTGACAAAGTCCAGTTGTTGTTTGGCCGCCTCGAACGCATCGCGCATGTCACCGTGTCCGTAAGTGATGTTACAGTGGTTGTGTAAATCGCCCCAAAATGTTTTGTAATTACTGGGCGATGGCATTATCCTTTTAGCTTCCTTCTTGCTGGAACAAGCTTCAAGCAAGCTGCCTGATGCGGCCAGTCCTAAGAGAGACCAGCCTGTAGTCTTTAAAAATCGTCTTCGGTCCATAGTATTATCTTTTTATGAATCTGCGGTCGCCTTTGAACAACTCTTTTTGTCGTTCTTCGGGGTCGTAGTCTTTATATTGTTTCTGTATGTCTTTTAGTTGGTCTGTCAATTCCCGTTGCTTGTCGGCGTATGACGGATTTCCGTACACGTTGTTCAGTTCGTGCGGGTCTTTCTTCAGATCGTACATTTCCCAAGAGTTGATGTCGCGATAGAAATGTATTAGTTTAAAATCCTGCGTGCGTATGCCGTAATGTCGTTTCACGGAGTGTTCGGCCGGGTACTCGTAGTAATGGTAGTACACCGCTTTTCGCCAGTCGGACGGTGTCTTTCCTTCATCTTCCAGTACGGGCCTGAGCGATGTGCCTTGCATGTCGGACGGAATGTCTACGCCGGCAAAATCGAGGAATGTAGGGGCGAAGTCGATGTTCATGCAGAGCGCTGTACTGGCCGAACCGGCCTTGATGGCTTTCGGGTAGCGCATGATGAGCGGCATGCGTTCGCATTCTTCATACATGAACCGCTTGTCGAACCATCCGTGTTCGCCCAAGAAGAATCCCTGGTCGGAAGTGTACACGATGATAGTATTGTCCAATTCTCCGGTTTCTTCCAAATAATTCAGCAGACGCCCGATGTTTTCGTCTACCGACAAGACGGTGGCCAGATAGTCTCGCATGTATTGCTGGTACTTCCAGCTGATGAGTTCCTTTCCTTTCAGCTTTCCGCTTCGGTATTCAGTGATGCGTTGGGCGTAAACCGAGTCCCATTTGTGTTGAACGTCGGAGGGCATTCGGTTATATACCTTATATAGTCTGTTGGTTGTGTCTTTTAGCAGTTCGTCTCGGGTTAGGAGCTTTAAATCCCAGTCGTTTTTCAGTGTGTGGGCTACCGACATGTCTTGACTTGCTGCGGCCAGTCTGCCTTTATAGTCGTCGAACAGAGTAGGAGGCTCGGGAAACGTGGTGTTGTTGAATATGCCAAGATGGCGCGGGGCGGGCATCCAGTTGCGGTGGGGCGCTTTCTCGTGGAACATCAGACAGAACGGTTTCTTCTTGTCGCGGCTTTGCATCCAGTGGATGGCTTTGTCGGTGATGATGTCTGTCACGTAGCCTTTTTCGGTGATAGGCGTTCCGTTCTCGTTGAACTCGGGATTATAATAGTCTCCCTGTTCTTCTTGTCCGGTGAGGATGCTCCAGTAGTTGAATCCTTGCGGTTCGGAAATCAAGTGCCATTTCCCGATTATAGCCGTTTCGTATCCGGCCTGTTGCAGGAGTTTTGGGAATGTTTGCTGACTTCCGTCGAAGCGACATGCGTTGTCGGTGAATCCGTTTTGGTGACTGAGCTTTCCAGTGAGTACACAAGCTCTCGAAGGACCGGACAAAGCGTTTGTAGCGTAACAGCAATCCATTCGGATGCCTTCGTTCGCTATCCGGTCCATGTTGGGAGTTTGTATCAAGCCTCCTCCATAGCACGACATGGCTTGCGTGGTATGGTCATCGGTCATAATGAAGATGATGTTGGGGCGTTTCTCGGTTTCTTGCTGCCGTGCAGTGCATCCCGTTAGCTGTAAGACGGCTAACGGGAGGCACCATGCCGCAGATAATTCTGTTTTCATGTTGCGGCGTTTGGGGATTGGTTAGAGAGTATATTTCAGAGTTTGTTTGGCTTTGCCTACTTTGACTTCCAGTTCCATGCTCTTTCCGTCGAATTTCTTCGTCTTGAATTTTGCCGAGATGGCCGGAGCTTCGGAACTGTTCGTCATGGGATAGATTACAGTGATGTAACGCACGGCGTCTTCGCTGTCCTTTTTGGCGTTGAACGATACGTTCATGCGTTTGAATTTCTTTCTGTAGGCAGTAGAGCACCAGCCTTCTTCTTTTTTCATGCTCATGCCGTCAGGACCGAAGCACTGCAGTTTCATGTTGCTTTCTCCCTCGAACTCGGTGACGAATGTCATGTCTTCGCGGCTGTTGGCTATCTTACCCTTTGGCATTTGATAGTGCAGGTTTATCCATCCCTTGGCCGCGCCGATGGCTTCGTCTACAATGACGAAGTAGGTTTGGTTTACGAAGAATACAGAACGGCGGTGAGTCAGGTTTTTGTAGCTTGGGTTCTCGGTTACCAGCGTCTGTACATCGCCTTCGGGTTGCCACAACAGGGTTTTCGATTCGGTCTTGTCCAGATTCTTATTGTTTAGGGTCAGAGTGTTGTGCACACAAGTCTGACGGAACCAGTTGCGTTCTTCGTTTACTTCTTTGTTGCCAGCGTACACGTACGAGCCCGAATCGGGGAAGAGATTCTTGCCGTTGAACCACATTTCGAATGTTCCGTTGTCCGGCTGGCAGTGCCAGAAAGCTTTCGGACCGGCCTTGACAACCATTTGTGTGGCGTTAGTCGCCCACGAGTTGCGGAACACGAAGAAGCCAGAATCCTTAAATCCTTTTGAGAGGTATGCGGGCAATTCGCCTTGCTTGCCTTCGGTGGCGAAATAGCGGATGGCCTGATTTTTAGGATACAACTTGCTCCATTCGCGATAGTTCTTTAGCATTTCCCGTTTGGTGGTGAGCTTTGCGTCGCTGAAGCAAGGGTTGGTGTAATCGGGGAAACTGATGTTGAGATAAAACATTATCATGTTTTCTACCGTATCCATATAAGTTTGCGGGAAGTCGTTGCGGAAACCGTTCATGTCGGCGATGTAAAGCGCTTTGCAGAAGATGTTGATGGCTGCCAGATGGTAGTGAGGATCTAATTCGAACTGTCCGCCATCGGGGTAAACCTGAACGTTTATTTCACGGTTCAAGATGTCGATGCCGCTCTTTCGCCATGCCTGTGCGTCTTTGAATTCGGGGAAGAACGTTCCGGCGTAGATGATTCGTTGAGCTTCGAAAAGCAAGTGGTTGCCCTGGTCCGAGTAGTTGTTCAGGATGTGTACAGCGTGTTTGTAATAGTTCAGCAAGAATTCGGTCAGGAATTCAGGCGTGAACGATGGCGACGGGAGGAACAACTGGAACTGTGAGGTCTGGTCTTGCAAACGATTGCTTACCTCCAGCGGACGCCAGGCGAAGCGCATATTCTCGGCGTCGCCTTTCAGCACCGAGTCGGTGGTGAGTTCGTATTCTTTCTTGCTTAGTTTCACCAACGGATTCTTTCTAATCCAGTCAATGTATTCGGCGGTCCATTCCTTGGCGTACTTCTCGTCTTTCGAGATGCGGTAGGCTTTTCCCATCGGGGTGAACCACTTGTGACGGTGCAGTTGCCAGCGAAGTTCATTGTCCTGTACGGGCCAATATTTCCAGTTAATGTCTTTCCCGTAGTTGAACGAGGGTTGGTAACCTTTGTGTACGAAGAAAGTGTGCTCCAGGGCTTCATCGGCCCATTTTTGCTCTTCTTTGCTGATGGAAACCTTGTTCAGGTTTATGTCGGGAGTCTTAACGTCTGTACGTGCCCGGTAATATTCCAATAGGGCTTGTGCCGCATCGGTGTCTTTGCCCGCTTGGTGGAGTGACTTAACTTTCTCCAGTCCCGGATAGTCCAGATTTAGCAGAGAGAAGACTTCTTTCTGCAGATTTTGTGCAGTGGCGTATGTCATTCCGAAGCAGGCCACAACGGTGATTGCTATACTTTTCAGTTTCATTTTGTATCTCTTTTTATGGTGTTTTTAATGGTGTGTAGGGAGGGTAAAAATCTCTCGGGACGTTTTTAAAATCTCTCGCCGGAGATTTTTATTTTCTCGCCGGAGATTTTTTTTCTCCGGCGAGGGATTTTTAGGACTTCAAAAACGGCTCTACAGTGCCTCCTGGAGCGGTTTCAAATCTTTATAAGAGATGCCTTTCAGGCTCATGTATCGTTTCAATGCTTCCATGTAGTAATAGTCGGCGTAATTGAGCGGCACGTCTATTTCCGAGCCGTTGGGAAGTGAACCGGTAGAGTGCATCAAAATGAATCCTCCGTTTGTGCCCGGTTTGGCCAGATAAGCGTCGCTCGAAAGGCTCTTCAGGATTTTCTCGGCGTAGTCCAGGTATTTCTGTCCGTCGGTAACGAACGTGCTCAGTTCGATGAGGGCTGATGCGGTAATGGCCGCCGCCGATGCGTCGCGCGGTGTTTGCGGAGTTTCGGGAGCCATATAGTCCCAGTACGGAATGGCGTCGTCGGTTTTCACGCGGCTCATAATCATGTCGGCAATGCGCTGGGCAAAGTTCAGGTATACGGTGTCTTGTGTCTCGCGATAGCACGAGGTGAATCCGTACACTCCCCAGGCTTGCCCGCGGCTCCATGCCGAGTCGTCGTTCTTGCCCTGCCAAGTCTGTTTGCGTTCGATGGTGCCGTCGCTGTTATAGCTTACTACGTGCCACGAGGTGCAGTCGGGGCGGAAGTGGTTTTTCATCGTGGTGTTGGCATGGCGCAGAGCCAGCTCTTTGTACTTTTCGTTGCCAGTGAGATGGCTTACGGTAAACAGCAAATCCAAATTCATCATATTGTCTATGATAACGGGAAAGTTCCAAGTTCCGAAATCCCAAGAGCGGATGCATCCGATGCGTTCGTCGAACCGTCCGGACAGGTTGTCGGCCGTTTCGTGCATCACGGCTCCGATGGTGTCGTTCGGGCTGAGGCGCAAGGCGTTTCCGTAACTGCAGTTTATCATGAAGCCTAAGTCGTGTGTGCCCTTGTAGTATCTTACGGGATTCAGTAGGTTGGTGTATTTCACGGCTTCCGCTTTCAGCGAGTCGTTTCCGGTGAGTTCGTAGGCATACCATAGCGAGCCGGGGAAAAATCCGCTTGTCCAGTCGTACACTCCGCAAAGCTTCAGTTGTCCCACCTTCTCAGCCGGAGCCGATGCGCGTAGGGAGTCCTTGAAAGTGGTGGAGTCGCGTTCCAATTGTTGGCAAAGGAAAGCCAAATCGTAGCTTTGGAACGTGGTGCGTGGCAGTAGGCCCGTTCCGTCAGCCTCGTGGGCGGCAAACAGAAGTTGCTCCTGAGCCGTGTCAAGTCCTTTCTTTATCCATCCGTAATCTTCTTGAGGCTGAGTGTGGCATGCGGCCAGAGTAAGTCCCGCCGCTGCCCATGCTATTAGTTTTTTCTTCATTATAGTAATCGTTTGATGTTACCAGTTTGGGTTTTGTTTAAATTGCGGACATAAGTCCATGTCGTGTTGTGGAATGGGACACAACTCGTGTTTCCCCTCCAGCGTATACTGATAAATAATGTAGTTAAAGTTGTCGCTGTCGTTCGTCCACCAATCGCGCAACGTGTTGTAGGTCTCTTTGATAGTTTGGGCATAGATACCCCATCGTACCAAGTCCAGTCGGCGATGTCCTTCGAAAGCCAGTTCGTAGCCTCGTTCGTTGCGGATGGCCTTTCGGAACTCGTCTTGCGACATACCTGCGGGCAGGTCGCACGTAGCCGTATTCGAGGGATAACCCCATCCACGGCGGCGCACCTTGTTTATGGCGGCGTATGCTTCGGTAGTTGGGTAGCCTTTCCATTCGTTCAGGGCTTCGGCGTAAATCAGCAAGACGTCGGCATACCGAAGCACGTACCAGTTGGTATTCGATCGGTCGTCGTTGATGAGTTTGTTGGCCGAATCGGTATATTTTTCTATGTCCCACTTGGCTGGAGTGAAATACTGCTTGTTCTTCTGGTCTACCCCAGGGGTTAGGCTTGCTTCTTCGGCTGTGAGTGCCACCTGTGTATCGTTTATGGTATAGTTTCCGGCTTTCCCGTAGAAAGTCTTGGTAGGTTTGTACTGGAAATTGGCCACAGACAAAGCCCAACGCTTATCGCCCAACTTCTGCCATTGGTAAGAGAACGGATATACCACCTTGACGTTTCCCTTGCAACTTCCGCGGGTACCCGAAATCTGCGAGGTAACTACTCCGTTCCATTTGCCGATGTATCCGCAAGGGTCGCTGGCGCCTCCTGCGGCTGTAGGCGAGTAGAACGAAATCTCTATCAGGCTTTCCGTAGGATCCCAAACGCCGTTTGCCGTGTTTTTCCACAGTTGTTCAAAATCGGTAAGCAAATCGTGTTTGCCCGAGTTAATCAGTTGTGCGGCGGTCTCGGCAGCGTCTTTCCACTTTGTGGTGTCGTGTACCGGATATCCGGCCCAGGTAGCGTACACTTTGGCCAGCAGTCCGATAGCTGCTCCTTTCGATAGGCGATACGAATTGTCGGAGCGTAGATTGTCATCGGTGGCGTATGGCAAAATGTCGATGGCGTACTTCAAATCCGATTCAATGAACTTATAAACCTCTGCAGGGTCGGCTTGAACGAAAGTGGCCGGCTGCTGGTCAGACTGTTCCGTCTTTGTAAACAATGGCACCTTGTTCCATCGGCGCACCAACTCGAAGTAATACAAAGCCCGTAGCGTGCGTGCTTCGGCAGCGTAAACCAATGCCAACTTTTTGTCGGTATCAGTGTAACTATCTACGTGGGCGGAGAGATTTTCCAGGAAGTCGTTTGCACGGTAGATGCCCTGATAAAGTCCTTGCCATGCCTGCTGAATTTCAGCTTGTGTAGCGGGATAGGCATTCGTCGGTATGATGCGCCAGTTTTCGGTGTTGCTTCCTTCTATTTGTTCCATATCCGTTCCTACATTCAGTAAGATGGAAAGGTGTCGTCCGTAAAGCGATTCCTGTACGTTGGTGCGATAGACACCCAGCAACACGTTCTGTGCTTCATCGGCGTCTTTCAGGTAATCTTTTTTCTCTATTTCCACTTTGTCTTGCTCTTCCAGAAAATCACTGCACGATGTAAAGGCTGCTCCTACAGAGCTTGCGAAGAGAATGGTATATAATAAATGTCTTTTCATGCTAATCCGTTTTTAGAATTGTAAATCCAGTCCGATAGTAAAGATGCGGCTCTTGGGATAAGCTCCCCAATCCAACCCCGGAGTCATCGGGTTACTCGAAGCGGTGCTCACTTCCGGGTCGTAACCGCTATATTTGGTTAGGCAGAACAGGTTTTGTGCGCTACCGTAGACACGAAGTTTCGTTACGAAGAATTTCTGTGTCCATTTACGCGGAAGCGTATATCCCAAGGTGATATTCTTCAAGCGAAGGAACGAACCATCCTCAACGAAGCGTGAATAAACGTCGTTACTGATATAGCCATTGTATTTTGGTACGAGGTTCGAGGCGTTTGTCGGCGACCAGCGGTCAGCAACTTCGGCCATCATGTTTCTGCGTCCCAATCGGGTCTGTGTACTGTAAAGGCGGGTAGCGTTGTAAACGTCGTTACCATAACTGTATTGCAGCATGAAGCTGAAGTCAATGCCTTTAAAGGCGAAAGTATTGGTTATACCGCCATACCATTTGGGTAGCGTGTTTCCGATTACTGTGCGGTCATTGGTTGTAATTTCTCCGTCTCCGTCCTGGTCTTTATACTTCACGCATCCCGGTTCCAGGTCGGTGTCTTTGGTCTTGTATCCCGAGTTGTTCACTACACCATCTTTCAAAATCCATTTTCCGTCCGGAGTCTGGTTGAAGTCAGAGTACTGATAAATGCCATCGAATTCGTAGCCGTAAATCAGTCCCAACGACTCGCCTACTTTAGCAATATAGTCGTACGATGTAAAGTTGCTGTCGAATCCCGAACGGGCATACATGGCATCAACACCCGATGCAAGCGACTTCAGTTCATTCCGTATGAACGATATATTGAAGTTGGTTTGCCATGTAAAATCTTTGGTCTGGATGTTTGTACTGTTCAGGCTCAGCTCGATACCTTTGTTCTGAATCTTTCCTACGTTCTGCCATTGCGAATCAAATCCGGTTACGTGTGCCAGCGACTGTGCCAACAGCAAGTCTTTGGTGTTCTTGATGAAAAAGTCTGCCGTCACGTTCAGTCTGTTCTTGAGAAAGCTCAAATCAAACCCTAAGTTAACGGTGGATGAGGCTTCCCACTTCAGGTTGCTATTCCTTAATTGCTTTGGAGTAAGAACAGTTACCAATTGGTTTCCTACACCATACTTGGCGTCGGAGTACAAGTCTAGCGAGAGATAATTCTTGATGCGGTCATTGCCGACTAATCCCCAACCGAAGCGTACTTTCATGTTCGAAATCCACTTGATGTCTTTCATAAACTTTTCTTCCGAAACACGCCACGCCGCAGAAAACGAAGGGAAGTATCCCCACTTGTTGTTCTTAGAGAAAACCGTAGACCCATCGGCGCGCATTGTCGCTGTGAACAGATATCGATTGTCGTAGTTATAGTTGGCGCGTGCGAAGAACGAGAGCGATGAACTTTCACTGAAATCAGAGTTTACTTTGCTTGGAGTGGCTCCCAAGCCCAAGTTGTTGTTTCCCAAATTGTCGAACGGGAAGTCCATGGCCTGTCCGTATAGAAGTTCGCTGCTCTTGTGAGACACTTCATGTCCCAGCATGACATCGTAGCTATGTTTCTTCTTCTTTTGTTTCCATGTCAAGGTGTTGCTATTCACCCAACGCACGTCGCGTTGCATCTGACTGGAGCCGTAAGGATTTCCGCCGTTACGGTAAGCCTCTTTGGTCTGTTCGGAGTAGAAGATGTCTGCGCGGGCATTGTTCGTGTTATAAGTAGCGGCGGTGCGGAAGGTAAGTCCTTTTATGATTTCCCAGTTGACAGCAGCGTTTGCCGACCAATATTCCGAACGTTTTTTGTTCGTTACATTCTGTGTTTGCAGTACAGGGTTTACCTGTGCGATGTTGTCGTTCCCGTCTTCCAACATGGTCGGGTCAATAAAAGCGTTCAGCAGTTCTTCATCGGTCATTCGGTTTCCGGCTGTAGGGCGGGCACTGATAATCTGTGCCAACATATTGAAACGGCCCGTGTCGGCCGATGTCCCAACACCTTTGCGGTTGGTCTGTGCATAGTTGAACGTCATGTCCAGCGAAACCTTTCTGGTTAGTTTGTTGGTGTAACGAATCTTTCCAGTAGTCTTGTTAAAGCCGCTGTTGTTGAAGATGCCATCTTCTACATAACGCGAGAGCGATCCGGAATATTTCGACTTGTCGTTACCGCCAGTGATGCTAATGTTGTGGTCGGTAGACCAGGTCGGGTTAAAGGTCTCGTCTTGCCAATCTATTCCGTTTACTCCAATAAAATCGTTCAGCGATTGGTAACGGTAAGGTTCCCCGTCGCTATTGTTTCCCTCTTGATAATAGGTATTCAGATATTTGGTGTCAATCTCGCCTTGCAACTTGATGAACTCATAAGGATTCAGCAGGCTGAGCTTCTTAGCAATGTGGCGATAGGTAGCCGAACCTTTGTAGGTAACGGTAGGTTTGCTCTCTTTCCCTTGTTTGGTCGAGATAAGAATAACACCGTTAGCTGCGCGCGAACCGTAGATGGCCGATGAGGAGGCGTCTTTCAGAACCTCGATGCTTTCGATATCAGAATCCGAGAGGAAGCTGATATCATCTACTTGGAAACCGTCAACGATATACAGAGGGGAGTTGTCACCAGTCAATGTTCCCACACCGCGGATGTTGATGTTGAAGCCGGAACCCGGCGCTCCATCGGTCTGCGTGATTTGCACACCGGCTATCTGTCCGCTCAGTGCGCCGGCGATGGAACTGCTTTTATAACCTTCGATGTCTTTAGACGTTACCGACGCAAGGGAACCCGTCAAATCACTGCGTTTCATGGTTCCGTATCCTACTACAACAACTTCGTCCAACGTCTTGTCGTCGGGAACAAGTCGTACCGTAATCTTGTTCTGTCCTTGGAACGTAAAGGTTTTGTTCAGGTATCCGATATAGGAAACCGTTATCTTGTTTCCTTTTTTTGCCTTTAGGCTGAAAGAACCGTCCATGTCGGTTACGACGGCATCGTTTGTCCCGTCTACTTTTACTGTTGCCCCTATCAGGGGTTGCTCGGTTTCGTCTATCACTGTGCCTTTCACGTTCAGGCGTTGGGCGTACAGACACACCGACATCATTAAGGCGAGCAGAGAAAGAAATGCTCGGCGTCTTGTAGATTCTATAGTATGTGAATGCATAATTCTATGGAGTTTTTGTTTATACATTAAAAGTCTTGACTAATCCAGAAAGCAATGGGCCCGATTTCTGTGCCGCTGTTTACACTGGCGGGTTTCCCATCGGTGGTGTAAGTCATATACATCATAAATATGCCGTCGGCCCAGGCCAAGATGTCTTGGCCATCGGTAACCTTCTCGCACCACTGGTTGGCGTTTATCACTACCGAAAACTTATTGGTACTGTTCGCACCGTTGTCTACATAGCCTAAGGTCTTGTCTGAAAGGTTTGCTTTCTCTACGCTCTTGCTGTCGTAGAACGACATCGGAGTCTTGGCGCCAAGTCCAGAACCGCACTGAACCCAAAGCGCTTTCATGAAGGGGGATTGTGCACTGTTTTTGCCGTCGGCTTGCGGTGCGCCCGACTGGATAGGAGTACCATCTTCCGTATATTCGCCTTTTATATTAAAGTAAATCGGTTTGCGGCGGTAGTCCAATATCAGATTGTCTGTTGCTATGCCGGTGAAAGTAGGAACAGTGGAACGTCCACCTTTCTTTGGGTTTACTTGCAAGACAAACGGAGTGTATTCTATCTGTCCACCTTTCTTGTCTACATTGTTGTTGTGGAAGAATACCGGAACGGTTATCGAATAGGCTTCTTTCCCTTCTCCGGCGGTAGCTGTGACAAGAACTACGATACATTTCTGTACCGGAGGCAAAGCTCCCAGCGTTAATTTTCCGGTTTTTGCGTCAATAGAGGCACTGGTGAACGCTGCCGGTCCGCCTATGTCTACTCCCGCTGTGGTACCAATGCTCCAAGTCAAATCTTTTTGGCTGTCGGTTGTCGGGGTATTGTATTCGGCGTTGTTATTGAAGTCTGCCTTATCGGTCAGGCGGAACTGATTGGCGTAGTTCTCAGATGGAGTTAAGCCCAGATTGTTTCCATAGCGGACGTAAGTGAACTTGTTCGGGTTCTCGCTTACATTGATGATAAGTTCGGCAGTCTGACTGCTCTTGTCGTTCGAAGCTTTGATGGTGAACTTGTGTTCGCCGATGGTTAGCTTGTTCTTCTTCTTAGCCGAAACTGTACCAGTCTTCTTGTCAATGGAAACGATGTTCCTGTCATCGTCTGAGATAGACGTAAACTCGAACACCGCATCGTCTCCCTTGAAAGTATCGTCTACCGGGACGCTGAATTCTACTTGTTCGATAGCGGGTGTCATGGTGTAAGAGAACTCACTGATGGGAACGATAAAATCTACTACGTTCAGTGTGAAAGCGTTTTTGAAGAGCTCTCCTTCGCTACTGTAGGCGTTCTTAACACGGATGGAGAGTGTGTACTTATCGCCACTCTTCAGACCATGTCCGGCTGCAACCGAAATAATGCCGGTCGTTGCATCGATGGTGAATTTGTCGGATGCAGGCGATACGCTCTCTATCGAGTAAGCAATGCCATCGGTTGAGCCTTTGAATACGGGTGCTTGGCTAGCGAATGAAGTCGTTCCGGCTTCTTCCGTCGCTTCTTCCAGTTTGCCGGTGGCGTAAGTCAGCGAAAGAGGTTTCGATGTAATGTTTACGGTTAACGCGTTGGCGAATAATCCCTCTTCGCTGTCGCTGCCCGATACGGCCGTATTCAGTTTCAAGTCGATGGTATAGATGCCCGGTTCGATGGCCTGTGTACCGCGTACCAGTGATATCTGTCCGTCGGTCGAGATGGCAAACATCGGGTCTTTCTTATTGTCGACGATGGTTTCGCCTTTCCGTACGTTTGAGATGGCATAACCCGTGATGGAGATATGGTCTTTGCCCGTGGCAACTTGTGCTGTGGGGAGCGTGACCTCGGAGTTGGCGTCAATAATATCGGCATACTCGGCGGTCAGCTTTTCCGGTGAAACGGTGATTCCATCGGGTACACGTTTCAGGAAGTTTACGCAGAGTACATCGGGATAGGTGTACGTGTTTCCGCCTGCCATGCATGATACGGAAATGACGTATGTACCCACGGCGGTAGATTCGCTGCTTTCCACGTGGATGGCACCGGTAGCGGAATCGATAGAGAATAAGTCGCCTGTGTAAGCTGTGCCGTTCAGTGTAACACCTGTGATGGTGAAGTTGGAAGGAACCGCGCCCTTGTAACTGGGCTGTGCAATGTCGCTGGTCATGCCCGGCCCGATGTCTGTCATGCTTGTATAATAGAGCATAAATTCGCTCTTGTCGGTCGTGTCGGTTTCCGAGCAGGCAATCATGCTGCATAGCATGGAAACGACAACTGCCCAAACGCCCAAAATACGGGACATAATATGGAGTCTTGCGTTCATTTGGTTATAAGTATTTAGATGTGTTATTGATTGATTTCCGCTTGTAGATTGTAGGTCTTGCTGCCAACAGTGACTTGCAGTTTCACTCCATCGGCGTGGAACGTGTTGTGCGTGTCGGCGGTGGTGTCGGTAAAGGCTGCGTTAATCGCCAGCTTACCGTCGTACTGTCCGTCTATAGGCTTGATGACGGTGATGAGGCGAGACGCTCCGTTTTGCGGTTTGCGCACATTCAGTTTGATGCCTTTCCGTTTTGCGCTGGCGGTGCTGATGGCATCCGATGTGTCGTTCCATACTTCGGTGTTCACCTCGGAGATGTTGTCGGTCAGTGTACCGTTGGCCGAACCATCGGCATAGAAAGTACGCAGTATCACGTTATTTCCATCGGAGAATGTGGTATGCATTCCGGCTTGTTGGTTCGTCGCGTCATTGTCTACTACGGTAGGATTGGTGTCGGACGTCAACATGTGGAAGTTCAGGTTCAGCTTGTCTCCGTTTCCGTCGCCGAAGGCTTCGTCTACCAGTACAAAGAAGTCTTTGTTTACGAAGAACACCGTTCGGCGGTGTGTCAGCCCTTCTTTCATCAGGAACTGCGTGGAAAGCACGTCAACGTTTGCACCGTTCATGTCCGCAGTGTAGAGAGTTAGGAATTCTCCTTTGCGGTGATTGGCGTCCGGATTGGAGTTTAGTGCGGTAAGCGTGTTATGATAGTTGGCCTGCGCGTAAGTGGAGCGTAAGGCGTCGCCGGCATATCCGTGGCATCCGGCGTCGGGGAAGAAGATGCGCCCGTTACGGTAGAGGCTGAACGTCTGGTTGTCTGGTTGGCAGTGCCACTTGGCGCTTGGGTCATAGTTGTTCTTGAGAACCATCATGGTGGCGCTGGCATCCCATCCGCTGCGCAGCATGTAGTAGCCCGATGCCGAATAGGCTTTGGTAGTGTATGTAGGAGCGGTGCCTTTAGTCCGTTCGTAGGCCATGTATTTCATCTCCTCGTCGTCGGGATAGATGTTGCTGTAATTTTTGAAGTTCTTAATCTGTACGCTTTTCGCCAACCGAGCCGAACGGGTGTCGTTGAAGTTGTCGATGGTGTAGTTCGGATAGATAATGTCTTTCAGGAAGTTTGTCGCGTTTTTCAGTCGGGCTACGAACGATTCGGGCAAGAGGCTGGTCTGTTCGTTCAACGAGAGTATTTGGTAAATGTTGAGACAGTCGCTCACGGCGCCGATGTGATAACTCGGATCCAAGTCGGCGTGTACACCGTCTTCCTGGAACTGAGAATCCATTTCGGAGGCAAGGAGCGATGCGGCGTTGTTGGCCCATGTGGTAGCGTTCTTAAACTCCGGCATCAGGATGCCGGCAGTGAGTACAGCCTGTATCTGGGTGAGACGTATGTTGTCGCCCGGGGTTTGGTAATAGTTCATCCGAATCATCTCCACGTGTTCGGCCATCGAGGTGAGGAACGTTGACAGCCATTCGGGCGTGAAGTTCTCAGACTGGATGTAATACTGCATGACGTTTATTTGACTCAGTAAGCGCTCGGCAGTCTGTAGTCCTTTCCATTGATAGTTGTTGTTCTTATTGGTTTCGTTGTCTGTAAACGAAGAGTTGGGACACGGATAGGCTTTCATCCAATCTTGGTAAACGGCTATCCAGTTCTTGATGTAGTCTTCGTTTTTCGTCACCCGATACACTTTGGCTTGCGGCTCCATCCATTGCCAGCGGTGGCGTTGGTACATAAACTCCAGGCTGGTCACGCCGGAAACGCTCAGATTCCAGTCGATGACCGTTTTCCCTTCTTCGTTGGTGGTGCTGAAGTTATAGTAAGTGTCATCGGCCGTTCCGCTTGCGCCGTCGGCTCCCAGGTCTTTCGAGAATCCTCGCACGTAGAACTGATAGTTCAGCGCCTGGTCGGCCATGTTCTTTTCGGCTTCGGTATACGATGTATTGATAAGGTCTACGTTGGGGTTCGAGACAGAAGCCCGGTTGCGGTAATATTTCAGCAATTCGTAGCAAGCGTAATAATCCTGTCCCGCTTCGTGATACGATTTCACCTTTTCTAATCCCGGATAGTCGAGGTTGAGTTTTTCGAATACGCTTTCGGCTATGCCTTCGTTCGTCTTCTCCTCGGGCATGATTGTGCCGTTGATTATGCCATCGCCCTTTAGCGTTTCTGTGCTGTCGGAACAGGCGGCAAGAACCGCACTCCCCATAAAGCAAAGAATCAGTTTATTCATAATACTGTATTTAAAGATGGTTATATATTCAGTCGTGTCAGTCTACATAATCTGACGCTACAAAAATACAGTTGATGTCCGAGATAAGGAGTAAAAATTGTCCAATGTTTGATAGGTATTGTGCATGGGATGCTACATTTGTTTTCTGGAATTACAGTTTTGTGCAGAAAGTGTTGAAAAGTGCCCTGTAGTATGCTGTAGGCGGCCTTGGAAGATGCCAAAAAAACGTCCCGAGAGATTTTTTTTCTCCGGCGAGAAAATAAAAATCTCCGGCGAGAGATTTTAAAAACGTCCCGAGGGATTTTTAGCCTCTTCGCAGGGGCTCGAAAACACGGTAAAATGCACAGAAATGAAAGTAGTTTAAACAAACGCATGATATGCCCAACGGATAAATAAGTACATTTGTGCCATAACAATAACCTGAACAAAAAACCGCAAACGGATGGAAAACATATTTCTGAAAAGTCTCGGGCTGTTGTTGGTCGCAGTACTGTCGGTAGGAACGGCAGGTTGCTCTTCCGACAACGAGCCGACAGATACGCCCAATAACCCGAATGGTTCCGATGAGACTGAAGCTACAAGTGTTTCGCTAAACGTAAACCTGAATTTTTCTGTGCCAATGTCCGAAAGAGAAACGCTTTCGCGCGTACCTACGGAGAGCGGACTGAAACAACGCTTCATCGTTGAGGCGTACCGAAACCGACAAGTGGCGGCACGGAAAGTGGAACTGACGGATATACAAACCCAGGCGGACGCGTCCATTTCTGTCAACTTGGACTTGCCGGCCAAAGACTACCGAATCGTGGTATGGTCGGATTTCGTAGAAGCGTCGGGCAACGACTATTACTATCAAACCCAGAGCCTGATACCCGTGCTCCCGGCAGGCGAATCTTATATAGGTAACGTAGAATACAAAGATGCCTATTCAGCCTCGGAAGAAGTCAATCTGACGGCATACAACGGCAGCGAGTCGCCTTCTGCGTCAGTCAGCATGGCGTTGACTCGCCCGTTGGCCCGGTATAGCCTCACTGCTACCGATGTAGCCGCTTTCTTGCGATGCGTCGCGTCGGGGAAGGTCACGGGTAACACATTTACTGCACGAGTGACCTATACGTCTTACTTCAGTGTGGGCTATAACGCCTACGATGATGTACCGAAACAATCGCTGAAGAACGTAGCGTACACCACCACGTTTCAGACTCCCGAATCCGACGCTACAGAACTCGACTTGGCATTCGACTACGTATTTGTCAACTCAGACGAAACATCTCAGATACCGTTAAAGGTAGAGATTCTGGACGAACAGAGCAACGTAGTAGCCGTTACGTCTACCCGAGTGACGTGTGAACGCGGAAAGCAAACCACGATGCGCGGACGCTTCCTTACCACCGACGCCAACGGCGGCGTAAACATCGACCCCGACTTCGACGGACAGATAAACATCGACCTCGGCCCGTTGTAAACCACCCGCCTAAACAGAAAGAATAGAAAACACAATACTTTTAATTTATTACCACTATGAAAAGAAATCTTTTATACACAGCGCTGGCTCTCGGAATGGGCTTCGCATCGTGTTCCCAAGACGAAACCGCTCCCGGCGCACAATCCGGAGGAGATATTACCATTTCCGTACAAGCGCCCTTATCGCAGTCGCGTGCATCCGTTACGGTTCCCACAGGCTATTCGCTGAAGTGCGTCATGCAGCTGCTGGACAGTGAAGACGCTACGGTAGGTTCGCAGAAAACCGGAACCGTAGACAGCTCAACCGGACAAGTATCGTTCACCGTTACCGGCGATGAGCAGGCCACCGCAACCAAAGCCTTGTTCTGGGCCGATTACGTCCCTACCGATGGTACCAAGGTGTATAATACATCCGACCTGAAAGCCGTAACTTACAACACCACCGCTTTCGACATGAGCAACGAGACTCTGATGGCCGCTTGCGACGCTTACTGCGGAACCCTTTCCGAAATAGCCGACAACGCCACCGTAACTCTGGTTCGCCCGTTCACGAAGATTGGTGTCACTCCAAAGAATCCCGAAGAAGTAAGCGGAGCTACCAGCATAACCGTAAGTTATACCGCTCCCAGCAGTTACAGCGTACTCACAGGCGACTGCACAGGAGACGGAACAGCCGTTACCTACACCAACACCAGCTTTGCTCCCGCTCAGGGCGCATGGTTTGCCAATTATATCTTTGCGCCGGTTTCCGCAACCAAGCTGAACAGCGCTGTCACCATGACCTTGGGCGGAGGAGTATCGAAAGAAATCGTAATACCAGCCGATAAGCTTCCTTTGGATGCCAACATGGAAGTGTCTGGCGATTTCACCATCGAAGGAACTAAGGTAGCCGACATCACCATCAATGTAGGCGTAGACCCGGACTGGAAGAAACCGGAAGCTCCCGAAATGACTGTAGGCAGCTATATCAACGCTCAGGGCGAAGTAGTGACAGACTCGGAACAGGCCGTAGCTATTGTGTTCCAGCTTGGCGCAATCGGTTCCGACATCCCAGCCAACTATCCGGAGGCTTTGCAAAGCAAGACCATAAAGGGATATGCGGTGGCTTTGGAAAACGTATCTGCAACAAGAGCGGCCAACACTCCGAATGAGGGTACTACTACGGAAGCCAGTGTTACGAATGGTACACAGAGCACCGCCGACTTGCTGGCGATTGCTTCAGCCGATTTCAAATCGGCGTACACATCTTGGACAAGCGCGCATACGCTTTCTGGTTCTGCATTGAGCGACTGGTATATTCCTACCATCAATCAGCTCACTACTTTTATCTATTTAATATATAAAGGAAAGGAGACTGACAATACAAACGCCACATTGCAGGCGATGCCCGAATTCGCGAACAATAAGTTATGTGACAAAGCTAATAAAACCGTCAATTATATGTCCAGTACAGTCAATGGTTCGAAGGCGGTATCTGGAGCACGTATCAATTACAATACAGGCTCTGCAAGTTTTGAGTATGCCGATACTTTCGGATTTAGCGCTACGACACAATCCCTTTGTCGCCCGATGTTGACAATCTTCGAGTAAGAAGGATAAAGATAAAAAGAAACAGTCGCCAAGGTATGGGTAGAAGCCCAATATCTTGGCGACCGTCTTTTTGCCTATGCGGTGTAAGTTATAGTCCGTGTATAACCTTCAGCAGTTGGTTTCCCAGTCCGATGGTATATCCGTGTTGTTCAAACACCACACGGTTGAACGTATCGGCTATAATGAATATCGGCAACTGAGTATTGTCGGCCAGCTTCATCTCCGAAAGTATCTGACTGCGTATCGACCCATCGCTATCAATGCCAAATACCACATTCGACGGCAATCCCTGAGCCGGCGACTTGAGATATTTGGCGTAAGCGTCAGCGTCGGGGAAGAGGAGAATCATCTTGCGTCCCCACTTCTCTAATTCGGAAGCCTGCTGGGCGATATCTTTCAGCGCATGGTCAGTGGGTTCTTCGTTTACGCCCAAGAGCGCAACGCAGAAATACCCTCTTCCAGTAGTGAGGAGTACAGAAGTTTCCTGACCAGTCTTGGCATCCTTGTACCGTGATTCCGAATTGAAGCTGCCGATAACCGAAATCTTTTCGGCATTGTCGCGCATCACCAAAGCTGCGTTGGTCTGGCGATTCGAATCAATGTTAAAGCACGACACTTTGGCCAACACGCTTCCGTCGGCCATTCGGCTGCCGGATACCAACATATAGTAACCTGTAGGAACAGACGAGGCTTCTTTAAACAGTCTGCTCCACTTCATAAAATCAGGATATTCCATCAGCGTGAAGCTTCCCTGTTCCTCGTTGAACCGTGAGAGGGAATAGTGTCGGAAATATTCCGGGTCGTTCAGTCGGGGCAGTGGCGTGAAATCAAGTTTCAGCTTACCGCTGGCAACCTGTTCCGATGTACCGTTGGCAATGTTTGCAACCACCTCTTTCCCGTTTTTCTCGTATAGCACGCTTCCCGTTACGGGGTCCATTCGTGACGGGATGTTCAGCGAACGAGCCACGGCTACAAAGAAAATGTCACACGAACGGTTGTCGCATACGCGACTTGTCCAAACGCCTTTTGGCGACATGACGGTACCGTCGGTGCAAAGGTCGTTGCGGAATGTAATATGAGTGCGGCACCAGTCTACCAGAAGTTGCGGGTCGTTTCGGTAAGCATCGGCGTCGGCTGCCGGAATGGCCTTCTGGAAGAAGCTGCGGTAAGGAGTCAGCATCTCGTTGGCCACGCGCGGATTCAGTACAGTGCTGGCATCGGCCTGTTGAGGCGTGTTATACAGGTGGTCATCGAGTACCCCCAGAGGAATGTCTCGAAAGTCTTTCTCCGAGAGTGTGCTGAGCAGCTCTAATGCACGTTGTCCAAGCCCTTTGTCGGCTGCCTTTCGTAAGAAATCGAAAATGTTTTGGTAGTTGCCGCGCGACGCGGTGATGTAGCGTGCTACAGCAGTGGTCGGATATCCGTATTTTTGAGCAAAAGCATCCGTTTCTGTCTGCTTGGGGAATGTAGCGATATACGCATGACGAATGGAGTCTTCTGCATCGAAGCGTCTGTTGTTTTCCGCACGTTGGGCAGCAGTCACATTAGGAATGTTTGACTTTTCCTTCGGAGGAACAATATCCATCGGGAACGAGAATGTTTCGCCTACGTGATGGCGCAAACACACTTTCACCTCTTGGTCTTTTCCAAACGAAACACGAGCTATGCCGAAGCGTTTGTCTTTAGTGACCAATACCACCATGTCGCCTAGTCCGGCCGAGAGCTTGGCGCTTCCGTCCTTGCCCGTCTTTTGAGTAGATACGGTGTAGAACTCAGCATAATTGTATATTTTGAACTGAACGTTTGCACCCGTTACCGGTTTGCCGGCTTCATCAGTGGCAATGACCTTTACCGATGCGTTCTCGGCATAATTAGCAATCACATTGATTTCAGTATAGTTTGCAGTGGTACGCATGACCTCTTCCGGCCCTTGGTAATAGCCGAAAACTTTTGTATGCATCAGCATGCCTCGACTGGCCGGGGCGTTGAACCATCCCAGGTTGAGAACCGGCTCTGGCTCGCAGGCTCCCAAGAAATACCATTTACCGTCTGCCCAAGCCTCTACCCATGCATGATTGTCGTCGGTATGCGCCCATCGTGGCGTGTAAACCTGACGAGCCGGAATGCCTACGGCGCGCAATGCTGCAACAAGGAACGTAGATTCTTCTCCGCAACGTCCGTAAGCGGTTCGTACGGTAGCCAGCGGACTGCTGGTGCGTGAGTCGGAAGGCTGGTAATTGGCTTTTTCATGGCACCAATGGTTTACTTCCAAAATGGCTTCATACATTGACAATCCCTTTAGTCTGGGCATCAACTCCTCGCTGAAGACCATACGCGAGCGGTCCAGACTTTCATTATTCACTCTTATGGGTAAAACGAAATGTCGGAATATATCATCGGGAATGCGTTTCCCCCATTCGGTTTTCTCGCGGGTGGAAATACTGCTCTTTACATTCTCCATGTAAAAGTTCCCATCGTAGTCGGTAATGTCTCCGATGGGCATATACGCATATAAAAAGGTGAGATACTCCCGCTCGTTGTCTGTCATTTTTTCGTTGAAGACGTTGAACAGGTTGCCTTCCGGCAGAGCTTGTTTCTTCTTTACGAAGTCGGTCTGAACTCGGGTGGTGTAAGGCGATGCGCCGAACGCAACGGTACAACAAAGCCCGAGTAAAAGTGTAAGACATTTATTCATGGTAATATTTTTCTGTTGGAGGCAAAGATAAGACAAGTTGCCGAAATAAAAGTGATTCTACGTGTGTTTTAAAAAGTTGCGCAAGCTGTTTTATTATCGTTACTTATTTCCTATTTTTGCCGGAGAAAAAAACGGTTATGGCAATAAACTCAAGTCAAGTTCAGACGCAGGGGCAGCAACAGACGCAAACGCTCTCCCCTCAACAGATAATGGTAGTCAAGCTATTGGAATTGCCTACGATAGAATTGGAAGAGCGTGTCCGTGCTGAACTTCTTGACAACCCTGCATTGGAGGAAAGCAGAGATTCTTTGTCTGATATGTCCGATGGGGAAGACTCTGAAGGAGATTATAATGGCGACTCGGACGAGCAGGATACTTCTTCCGATTATGATGATATGTCGTTGGGAGACTATCGTACAGAAGACGATATCCCCGATTATAAGCTTCAAGAGAACAATCGTTCCCGAGACGATAAACCCGAAGATATTCCTTTTTCCGATAGCGTATCCTTCTATGAGACATTGAAAGACCAATTGGATATGCAAGAACTCACTCCAAAGCAAAAAGAATTGGGCGAATATCTCATTGGCTCATTGGATGACGACGGTTTATTACGTAAATCCATTGATTCGTTACTTGACGAACTGGCTATATACCAAGGCATCCCTGCGACTGCCGAAGAGTTGGAATATGTTTTATCGGTCATTCAGGACTTTGATCCGGCGGGTATTGGAGCGCGAAGCCTTCAAGAATGCTTGTTGTTACAAATAGACCGAAAGGAAGATTCTCCGCTGAAGCAGATAGAACACGATATCATCAGCAAATGCTGCGATGACTTTACCAAAAAGAATAAGGAACGCATCATGCAAAAGCTGAATCTGACGGAAGAACAATATCAGGCGGCATTGGCCGACTTGACGAAGCTAAATCCTCGTCCGGGTAGTTCGATGGGTGAAACCATTGGGAAGAATATGCAACAAATAGTTCCCGACTTCTTAGTTGAAACAGAAGAAGACGGTACTGTAAATATAAGCTTGAATAATCGAAATGTTCCCGAGTTGAGGCTAAGCCGAGAGTTTTCTCAATTACTGGATGAGCATATGCGCAATAAAGCGAACCAAAGCAAAGAGTCGCGCGACGCCTTGCTCTTTCTGAAGCAGAAGGTGGATGCGGCACAAGGCTTTATCAATGCCGTGAAGCAACGCCAGCAGACATTGATGAGCACCATGGCGGCCATTGTAGATTTGCAACGTCCGTTTTTTGTAGAAGGCGATGAATCGTTACTCCGTCCGATGATTCTGAAAGATGTAGCGGAGCGTGCAAAACTGGATATCTCTACCGTTTCGCGTGTGAGCAACAGTAAATATGCACAGACTAACTACGGTATATATCCGCTGAAGTATTTCTTTAACGATGGCTATACCACTGAGAATGGCGAGGAGTTGTCTGTACGGGAAATTAAGCGAATACTAAAGGAATGCGTTGACGGAGAAGACAAACGTAAACCGTACACAGACGATGAACTGGCCGAAACTCTAAAATCAAAAGGATATCCTATTGCGCGCCGAACGGTGGCTAAGTATCGCCAGCAACTCAATATCCCGGTGGCAAGGCTAAGACGATAATTATGGAAACAACAAATATACCCGACCAACTGACTTATCATGATCCACGGCGACAGATTCCCTGTAGCGAAAGAGATCCATTGTATTTGCCTGCACGTATCGTGTCGGCAGTGTTTAGTCCGTTTTTATTCCCTTTTGCAGCGTTGTTGTTGCTGTTCTTGTTTTCTTATCTGCATATATTGCCGCTAAGATATAAGGTAACGATTTTGGCATTGGTGTATTGTTTCACCATTTTCTTGCCGATACTTTCCATTTATCTGTTCCATAAGTTGAATGGACGTACGATTCATGCGTTACGAGATCGCGAGAAGCGTATCATCCCTTATGTATTGACTATTTTAAGCTATATAGGTTGCTTGTTAACGATGGCTCGGCTGCATGTGCCGCGCTATTTAAGCGGTATCGTACTTGCCACGTTGCTTTGTATGATAATCTGTGCCTTAGTGAACCTGAAGTGGAAGATAAGTACGCACGAAGCCAGCAGCGGAATGATGGTGGGTGGCTTGTTGTCGTACAGTTTCGTTTTCCAGTTTAACCCTGTATGGTGGCTTTGTGGAGCGGTGCTCTTGGCTGGGATGTTGGGTTCTGCCCGGATTGTGTTGCGTCAGCATACATTGGCTGAAGTAGGTGGTGGATTCTTTGTAGGACTGCTTTGCGGTGTTATCGGAATCTTGTTTGTTTGAATCATGAACGTGTAACGAAATATATTTTTTAGAGATGAAACCAATCGTAAGTATTATTATGGGCAGTACGTCCGACCTCCCAGTAATGGAAAAGGCCGCAAAACTGCTTGATGAAATGCAGGTACCCTTCGAAATGAACGCCTTGTCAGCTCACCGTACTCCTGCAGAGGTGGAGGCTTTTGCCAAAGGAGCTGCAGAACGAGGTCTTAAAGTGATTATTGCAGCGGCTGGAATGGCGGCAGCTCTACCCGGAGTGATTGCTGCCAATACTACGTTGCCCGTTATAGGAGTGCCGGTAAAGGGTTCCGTACTTGACGGGGTAGATGCTTTATATTCTATTATTCAGATGCCTCCGGGCATACCGGTGGCTACTGTAGCCATTAACGGGGCGATGAATGCCGCTATTCTTGCAGTTCAGATGCTTGCGTTGTCCGATGAAGAACTGGCTGCGAAGTTCGCTGCATACAAGGAAGGCTTAAAAAACAAGATTGTAAAGGCCAACCAGGAATTGAGTGAAGTGAAATACGCTTATAAAACGAATTGATGAACTATTTCAATTATTCACGCCGTGACGCGTGCGAGGTAAATGTAGGTGCCACTCCGATGGGTGGCACTAATCCTATTCGCGTGCAGAGTATGACGAATACGCCGACCATGGATACTCAGGCATGCGTGGAGCAATCCATCCGGATTATTCAGGCAGGGGGAGAATATGTGCGTCTTACTACGCAGGGAGTGCGCGAAGCGGAGAATCTGAAGAATATCAATGTGGGTCTACGGTCGGCGGGATACGACACTCCATTGGTGGCTGATGTACACTTCAATCCGAATGTAGCCGATGTTGCTGCGCTTTACGCCGAAGCCGTGCGGATAAATCCGGGCAATTATGTGGATGCAGCCCGTACGTTCAAAAAGTTAGAGTATACCGACGAGGAGTATGCGCAGGAGATAGAAAAGATTCGTACACGCCTAATACCTTTCCTGAATATTTGCAAAGCCAATCATACGGCCATTCGAATAGGGGTAAACCACGGCTCGCTTTCCGATAGGATTATGTCTCGCTACGGCGACACGCCCGAGGGCATGGTCGAATCGTGTATGGAGTTCTTGCGTATCTGCGTAGCCGAACAGTTCTTTAACGTGGTAATATCCATAAAGGCTTCGAATACGGTGGTGATGGTACGTACCGTACGCCGATTGGTGGAGCAGATGGAAGAGGAGGGCATGTCGTTCCCCTTGCATTTGGGAGTCACCGAGGCAGGCGATGGCGAAGACGGGCGAATCAAGTCAGCACTGGGTATCGGTGCTTTGTTGGCCGATGGCTTTGGCGATACCATCAGGGTGTCTCTGAGCGAGGCGCCGGAGGCCGAAATTCCCGTGGCGCGTAAGCTGGTAGATTATGTGACGCAGCGAGACGGACATATGTTTATTCCGGCTACCGAGGCTTCGGGTTTTGACTATCTGAATCCCGAGCGCCGACATACCGAGGCTGTGGGTAATATCGGTGGAAGTCATCTTCCGGTGGTTATCGCTGCTCGCCTGAACGGAAATCTGGAAGTGGACGGGCAGTTTTGTCCCGACTACATTTATACAGGCCAAACATTGCCCGAACATCGAAAGGATGGCGTAGGATATATTGTAGACGTTGCCTACTGGGATGGCAGTGAACACGTGTATCCGGCATTCAACGCGAAGCAACTGATAGAGCTGCACCATTGTCCGGCACGGATGAAGTTCTTGTTCATCAACTATCTTGGCCTAAACGAAGAAGCTATTGCTTGCTTGCGTTTGCATCCCGAGGTGGTGGTAGTGGCTCAAAGCAACCATCAGAACCGATTGGGAGAATTCCGTGGGCTTGTGCATCAGATGATGAACGAAGGCTTGAAACAGCCTGTGGTGTTCTTCCAGTTCTACCAAGAGCAAGTGGCGGAAGATTTGCAGATTAAGGCCGCAGCCGATATGGGCGCATTGATTATCGACGGCTTTTGCGACGGCATTTTGCTATATAACCACGGCGGAGCTATCGCCGACCAAAAGGTAGACGAGACGGCCTTTGGCATTTTGCAGGCGGGACGTGTACGCACTTCGAAGACCGAGTATATCTCGTGTCCGGGCTGCGGACGGACGCTTTACGACCTGCAGGCTACCATCGCCCGTATCAAGGCGGCCACTTCACACCTCAAGGGGCTGAAGATTGGCATTATGGGATGCATTGTAAACGGCCCGGGCGAGATGGCCGATGCCGATTACGGATATGTAGGAGCCGGAAGAGGAAAGATTAGTCTGTATAAGAAAAAGGAATGTATCGAGAAGAACATTCCCGAAGAGCAGGCGGTAGACAAACTCATTGCTTTGATAAAATCGAACGGCGACTATACGGAACGATAAACATAGAGCGCTGCGATTCGGTTCGCGTCGAATCGGTCGTTGCGCTTTCCGATGATAGAAGATTCGCCTTTCCCTGGCGTTGGCTTTAGGCCGATGGCGTGTGGAAAGGCGAATCTTTTTATGTGTATTCTTTTTGTGTTTGGATTTTTCAGCTACCTTTGGCAAAGCGAATAAAATTAAATTATAATATGTATGAAAAAGACTAATCTGTTGGCTCTGGCCGCCTTGTTTGCCACTGCAAACGTGCAGGCGCAGGAGTATTTCGAGAAGAGCGTAGTTTTTCCGCAGAACGCCACTTTGGAGCAGAAGCTCGACATGGCGGCGCGTGTCGTGCCAACGCAGCAGCAGTTGGATTGGCAGCGGATGGAGCTTACCGCATTCTTTCATTTTGGCGTCAACACGTTTACCGCGCGCGAGTGGGGAGACGGAAAAGAAGACCCGAATGTGTTCAATCCCGACCAGTTGGACTGCGAGCAATGGGTGCGCGCGCTGAAAGACGGAGGCTTTAAGATGGCCTTGCTTGTGGCAAAGCATCACGACGGTTTCTGCTTGTGGCCTACCAAGACCACTAAGCACTCGGTAGCGTCTTCTAAGTGGCGCGATGGAAAAGGCGACGTGGTGCGTGCGCTGAAAGACGCGTGCGATAAATACGGAATTAAGTTCGGTGTATATCTCTCTCCGTGGGATCGTAACGCTCCCTGTTACGGCGAGGGCGAAGCGTATAACAAGTTTTTCATCGCTCAGCTTACCGAATTGCTGACCAATTACGGAGAAGTAAACGAAGTCTGGTTCGACGGTGCATGCGGCGAGGGGCCTAACGGAAAGAAGCAGGTGTACGACTGGGAAAACATCTTGAAAACCATTCATACGCTACAACCGAAAGCCGTAACCGCCATCATGGGCGATGACGTGCGCTGGGTAGGAAACGAGCGCGGACTGGGACGCGAAACAGAATGGAGCTGCACGGTGCTCACGCCGCAAAGCTACACGCATGAAGGAGACCGTAACGGAAAGTTGGGCATCTCGGGAAAATCGAAAGACCTGGGTAGCCGAGACCTCCTGTCTCGTGCCACCGAAGTGCGTTGGTATCCGTCGGAAGTCGACGTTTCCATCCGTCCGGGATGGTTCTATTTCCCCGAACAGGACACTCAGGTGAAGTCGCTGAAAAAAGTTACCGACATCTATTTCCAGTCGGTTGGCTATAACTCGGTATTGTTGTTAAACATTCCGCCCGACCGCCACGGACTGCTCAATCAGAACGACGTGAACCGATTGAAAGAGATGCGCGAGTATTTAGACCAAACGTTTGCTACCGATTACCTGAAGGGCGGAGCGAAAGCCTGGAGCGGTGCGGAAGGTAAAACATACGAGTACAAGGTGAAGAAGAACTCCGTAGTGAATACGTTCCTGATTCAGGAAGATATTACCAAGGGTCAGCGCATGGAAGACTTCCTGATTGAGGGCTATATGAACGGCAAGTGGAATTTCTTGGCGCAGGGAACGACCATCGGTTACAAACGCATCTTCCGCTTTTCAGACTGCCGTCCCGAGCGCATCCGCATCAGCGTGCGGCAGTGTAGAGCAGACGTTAACATCCTGAAGGCAGGTCTGTATTACGCCAAGCCACTGACCGATAAGGCAGAAGTGGTAAAGCTGAGCAACGTTAGCACGAAAGACTGGAAGGTGGTAGGAGGTTCTGCCGATATGCAGAAGGCCATCGACGGCAAGCTGGATACCGACTTCTCGACCAACGGACTTACTCCGGTGGTGGTAGATATGGGCGCTTCGCACAAGGTGAAAGGATTCTCGTACGCGCCGACCGTTTCCGACGACTTGAGCGGTACGATTTACAAGTACGAATTCTACGTGAGTCAGGACGGACAGAACTGGACACGCTGCGAGGTAAACGGAGAGTTCAGCAATATCATGCACAATCCGATTCCGTACGCCGTTCCTTTCGGCAAGACGTATCAGGCACGTTACTTCAAGCTGGTACCAACCGCTGAGATTAACGGCAAGCAACTCACCAAGGTGGGTGAAATCGGCATAACGGTAGAATAATGAGTTTCGGCGATGAAAATGTGTAATGTTTTTATCGTCTGAAAAATCTCTCGAGAAAGAATGAAAATCTCTCGCCAGGAGTTGATGAACTTCCGGCGAGAGATTTTTATTTCGTCCCGAGAAATTGGTTACTCTCCGGCGAGAGATTTTTGGCTTTTGTAAGGCGTTGTAAAATAGTGCGTTAAGATTCCGATTTTTCGCCTTTTGGCAAGAAAAAGCCCGAGAACGGGAGATTCTCAGGCTTTGCCGATGTTGATATTTTTCTTCGCCGGTGTCGACTGGCGATGACTTTACTTTACGCTCAGTTCGTCCAGATAGATGCGTGATGGCTGCCCCGGACGTACGTGGTCGGTGGGGCAAGGTCCGGCACTGCCGAACGTGAAGCGGACGTATCGTGCCGAAACGGCTTGCGGAGCGTCAATGCGAAGCTCATCTTTGAAGTTGCCTTCCTTGAAGATTTCCGGGTCGGTAAAAGCGATTCGTCCGATAGAGGTGAACGAAACGTTGTCGTCCGATACGGAAACTTCCATGCTGCGAGGCTTGTGTACCGCCATGCCATAGTTGGTGACGCTTCCGGCGGCAAACGATTTTACGGATTGCGTTTTCTGCAAGTCTATGGTGTAGCGGATGGTGTCTCTCGGAGCTTCGGTGTACCACTCAAAGTCGGTTTGCTTCAGGCTGCCGCGTACTCCGTTCAGCATGACGGCGGCTTCTTTCGGCTGACGCCCAATCAGGGTTTTCGCCGTAGCGAGGTTCCATACGATGGGTAGACTCAGGGTTTTCCCCATCTGCTGGCCGTTGCGGAATGTCGCGGCCTTTATCGTGGCGTCTGCGGTCAGCTGCAGAGGTGTGTGGTACAGAGCCGATTGTGCGCTGGGGTCTGAGCCGTCGGTGGTGTAACGTATTTCCACATCCGGGCGTTCACATTCCAAAGTTACTTGCAGACGGTGTGCTGCATCGGGTAACACCGTGTGCTGAATGTTGAACATGGAGCGTGCCGATGTGACGCCTTTCTGTTCCAATCGCGATACGTAGCTGTCCAGTCTTCCTGCGAACGAGTTCCAGTCTTTGCTCCCTTTGGGACTCCAACCCACTTCGGCCAGTGCGGCCAATCGTGGGAAGACCAAATAGAATACATCGTCCGATGTGGCGCAAAACTCGGTCCACATGCTTCCCTGTACGCCCATTAGCAGCGGTTCGTACGAGGCAGGCCATTCCTTCTGTACCGGCTCGTATTGGTAAAGCCCCTTCAGCGTATTGTTTCCGAAGTAAGTGGTCGGTTCAAACCATTGCGGCCCTTGGTAGCGAATCAGGTAGGCCACCTTGGCCGGGGTCAACACGAATCGGTGTCCTTGCGCTGCGGCCTTTAGGGCAGCATTCCCCATGCCTTGCCATCCGAATATTACGGCGTCTTGAGGTAGACGGCTATTGGTCAGCTCGTCCCATCCCATCACTTCACGTCCTTTTCCGCGCACATAGTCGCTCATCCGCCCCATGAAGTAGCCTTGCAGTTCCTCTTCGTCTTTCAGCTGTTCGGAGCGGATGCGTGCCTGACACAGCGGACACTTCTTCCAGTGCGTTTTGGTGGCCTCGTCGCCGCCCAAGTGGATGTAGTGCGACGGAAATAGGTCAACGATTTCGTCTATAATGTTTTGCAGAAAGCCGAATGTCTTTTCGTTTCCGGCGCAGAAGATGATTTCGGCGTTCCTTCCACCCAGTCCGGGAAGTACCCCGATGAATTCCTTCACCGTAGGGCAGGCGTATTCGGGATAGGCGGCAAGCGCTGCGTTGGAGTGCGCAGGGATGTCTATTTCCGGGATGACGTCTACTTGACGTTCTTGGGCGAAAGCGATAATCTCTCGTATGTCGTCTTGCGTGTAGAAGCCGCCCACAGGAGTAGGCTCCCCGGCCTTCGGGTTGCGGCGTGCAGGGAAGTATTGTCCTGGCCGGTCTACCCTCCATGCTCCAGTCTGCGTAAGCAGTGGGTAACGCTTTATCTCAATGCGCCAACCGTTGTCATCGCTCAGATGCAGGTGTAGCTTGTTTATCTTCAGCATCGAGATACAGTCTATCATGCGCTTTAGGTCCTCTTTAGGCATGAAGTATCGGGCTACATCAAGCATGAAGCCCCGGTATTCGAAGCGCGGTTCGTCGGTGATGCGGAGGGCGGGCACGCTCCAGGTAGGGCATGCCGACTTCCCTTCGATAGACTCGGCTTCTGAGGGGAGCAACAGGCGCAGGCTTTGCAATCCGTAGAAGAATCCGCGGCAACTGGCGGCCTCTATTCGGATGCATTTAGGCGTAACGCTTAGCTGATAGGCTTCGGGCTTCATCGCCTTGTTCAGCGAGAGTACGATGTCTCCTCGCCGTCCGGCCTTTACGGTCGGGGCGTATTGCGCGGCCGACATCAACCGGACGAAGACCTGAGTCGAAGTGCGTACACTGTCGTGCGGTACGGCGATGGTGAATTTAGTGCGTAGGGTGAACGAACCTTCGGCGAACTCCGTGTTTACGGGTTGCGGCACGATGGTTGGAGTGTTTATGGCCGTAGCCGTAAGACTCGGGCTGAATGCCAGCATGCTTGCCAACCCCGAAAGGAAAAAGGTGCGGGCGAAGGCTCGTGGTCTGGTGAAATGTATTGTTTTCATAAGTCAGATAATAATGCTTTTGCAAAGATGTGGAAAAAAACGCAGACGAGCGACGTGAAAGGACAATAGGTCGTCTTCTGTGGGTTAACGGGACGCCTTACTGCACTTTATCAACACTTTTTCGCCATTGTTTAGGGTGGTGGCGAAAAGGTACGCGTCGCCTCCCTCTTTCAGCTTTAGCTTTTTCCGTAGGTCGGCCACAGTCATGGGGAAGTTGCGCACCGTAAGGTTGGCTTTCGGTAAGCCCTGAAGGAAAGTTTTCAGTTCTTTCTTCCCGAAACCTGAAACCGCTTCTACCCGAAAGCGCCGTCCCGGGAAGTCGAAGAAGCGGTCGGACGTATACAGATGACTGTTCGGATGTAGCTTTTCCACGCCGAAGCGTTCGGAAATTAGTCGGAACGGCCCTGCTTTCAGCAGCGACGCTCCCGGTTCATAGAGGTATTCTTTTACTTGATCAGTGTATCGGCATGCCGCATGTGTCTCGTCCGACGGTTGAAAACTGAACGACTGGGCGTCGGAGTTTTCAACAAGTTGTGAACAGGTGATGGTGACATCTTCCGAAGATGCCTGTTCATAACTTTCAAGTACGGCCACAAGCTCCTTACACTCGTTACCGACCGCTACGATATGCAGTTGACGGATACTTTTCAAGTCGTTCAGAGCCGATGATATATCTAACATGGGCGACAACTTTATCAACACCTTTTCCCCCTTTTTCAACAGTGTTTGTTCTAAAGTGCAAACGTTCGGTTCACAATCTGCCAAGGCCACTGTCTTTCCTCCGTGCGAATCCCTTCGGGCAGGGTCCAGGAAAATACAGTCCACTCGGTTCATCCGTTCCAAAAAGTCGATGCCGTCATCATGGTGTACGTTGATGTGTGCCAGCCCCAGTAACGGAAAGTTATGTTTGGCTAACATACAGAGTTCTTCTTGTCTCTCCACATATTCAGTCGTTCGGAACTTCTGGGCGATGAACGCGCAGTCCACCCCGAAACCAGCGGTCAAGTCAGCGAAACTGTCGCCTTCTACCAGCGAAGCCTTGTATCGGGCAGTGATTTCCGACGAACACTGCTCCATAGACAGATGTTTCGGATATCGCACTCCTTCGGTTCGGGCGAAGAGTGGCACCTTCTTGTCCGCAATCTGCCATCCGGCAATTTGCGTCACCGCTTCGTTCATGTTTACTGTCGGATACTTATGCGCTTGCAGAGCCAGCGCCCGCACATCGTCTTTTCTGTGGGCACGGATAAACTCAACAGTTTCGGAAGAAAATTCTTGATCCTTATACATTATATATAATAGGTTATGATGCAAAAGTAATGCTTTTATCCGAAGCGGCGGCATTCGTCGTTCCACAAAAAACCGATAGCCAGTGGCATCGCCTTTCGGATTAATACGTATCTTTGAACCCGAAGTAAAAAACGGAAAGAATGAAGAAGATATTGTTTGCCATACTTACAGCATGTAGCCTGAGCGTACAGGCGCAGGATATGAGGTCTTGTTTCGTGAATATTCCCGATTCGCTTTCTACCCTGCTGACCAAGGTGAACCGTGAAGATTTCGGCGACTTCCTCGATAGCCACATGAAGGCCGAAGTGAAGAACCGTTTCGGAAAAATGTCGGAGATGCGAGCCTTGACCGCCGATTACTTAGACTTGAAGGTAAGCTCCGGGAGCAACGTGGAAATGAAACTGCTGCCTATGAACGATTCGGTAAACGTAATCTGTGTAGTCCGTACGTATCAAGGACCGGTGGCGGACAGCTCTGTATCTTTTTTCGATACCGCGTGGCATGAACTGCCAACATCCCGCTTCTTGAATTTGCCGTCCGAGTCGCAGTTTTATGCCGACTCAGTGTTGGCGGCCAAGCCCGAAGAATGGCAAAACATTCGTGCAAAAGCCGACATCTATTTATATAAAGCAAAACTCTCGGCGGACAATACGACTCTCTCTTTCACCTATACCACTCCCGACTATATGGATAAAGAAACGGCCGAACAGCTGAAGCCATTTCTTAAGTCTACGCCTCTGGTCTATAAATGGGAAGACAGACGCTTCCGCCCCCTCTGAGTCGCCGCAAGCCGAACGATAGACAAAACGCTTAGGCAATGACGAAAAATATGTTGCGTAACATATAATAAATTAAAAACGATTCTTCTTGTATGGAAATCCATAAAAAATAGTTAACCTGGCACTTATTATTGCGATAAAAAGGCTATATTTGAAACAGTTTTTGAAAACACATCGCGTCTTCTGCGATTGCACAAACAATTTGATTTGTATAAACTGGTCTGGTGTTCAGATTTTCGGGCTGGCTCGAGGCGATAAGGCTCGAAGAACATCGCTGCAAAATATTTGAATATAGTAATGATATTAAACTGCATCAAGACAGTAGCTTTTGCCGCATTTGCTTTGGTAAGCGTCAATGTTTCCGGGCAAGACTTGTTGGCTCGTCAAGCTCCTGTCGACAGAAAGCTAAAAGCTGTAGACTCGTTGGCGTTGATTCGCCAAATCAAAGTGGAACAGTCCGCTTATCCGGCATATAGCCTTTATCCCAACTGGAACAACGAGAGAGTTCATGCATACGGAAATGCCGCACAGGTACCCGATAGTTTCCGAATAGATTTGACCGGTTTCTGTATGCCTACTACCCACACCATAATCACTTCTAAATGCGGACCGCGTTGGCGTCGTATGCACAACGGATTGGATATAAAAGTTTATATCGGAGATACGATACGGGCCGCTTTTGCTGGTAAGGTGCGAATCGTGAATTATGAACGCCGTGGTTATGGAAAATATGTAGTAATCCGTCACGACAATGGTTTGGAAACCATCTATGGACACTTGTCTAAGCAGATAGCTGAGGTAAACCAATATGTAAAAGCGGGCGATGTAATCGGACTCGGTGGAAATACGGGACGTTCTACAGGTTCTCACCTGCATTTTGAAACACGCTTCTTGGGAGAAGTTATCAATCCCGAACTTTTGTTCGATTTCCCAAAACAGGATATTGTCTCTGACTCGTATCTTTTTGTGAGAGGGTCTAACAGAAATGCTTCGCAGCACGACCGTATGATGGCAGCCGTCAAGGCGGGACAAAAAACTACGGCTTCGTCAACAAGTGGGGATATACGCTATCATAAAATACGTAGCGGCGATACGTTAGGACGTATATCGCGTCAGTATCACGTGTCAATAGACCGTTTGTGTAAGATAAACGGCATTAAGAGAACGTCTACCTTGCGTATTGGTCAAGTATTGCGCTGCTCTTGATTCTATCTTTTGAAATAAACGTTCCGTCTTGTTGACGTACAAGCGGAACGAAACGATAAAAACCGTTTGCCGGCATCGTTCGCTGATGTTTGTAGCAAACGGTTTCTTTTTTATGGGCATTGGTGTGAAGGTACGAAAAAAGAGAAGGTGCACAACGCCTTGTCGGCATTGTGCACCTTTCGTGTGAAGTAGGGAATTTCCTGTACTTTATTTCTCGTTGTAATGAATCATGGTGTTTGTTCCGTCTACCTCTATACCTTTTGAGAATACGCAACGTACGTTGATGTCCTTGTCCAAAATAACGATGTCGGCATCTTTCCCTTTCTGAAGTGTACCTTTCTTGTCGGAAACTCCAATGATGTGGGCTGGAGTTTCTGAGGCCATTCGGATAGCGTCTTCCAGGGGAACTTCAGCTTTCTGTACCATTGTTCTTATCAGGACGTCTACGGTAGCAATACTTCCCGCCAAGGTCTGATGATCGGCCGCCAATTTGCATACACCGTCTTCTATCACGTATTTCGAATCGTTTATCTCGTGACCGTTGAACCCTGCGTATTTAAGAGCGTCGGTTACCAAGCACGTTTGGTCTACACCTTTCAGTTTGTAAACCAACTTAAGGATAGTGGCAGGCAAGTGAACGCCATCGGCGATAACCTCTACGCTCATTCCGTCTGTCAGGTACACGCTTTCTACCGTTCCTTCATACTTGTATTCGCGGCGCTTGTGGAATCCTGGCATCGCGTTGTAGAAGTGGGCGGCGTGTGTAAAGCCTACAGCAAACGCTTCCTTAACTTCCTGATATTCGGCTTCGGTATGGGTGATGGCAGTCAAGATGCCATGTCCGGAAGTGTAACGGGCGAAGTCGTGCGCACCCGGAAGCTCAGGACTGATGTCCCAACGTTTGATGCAATTCGTGCTTTCTATTAATGGAATGTATTCGTCAGGATTGGGGTTCTTTAAGAACTCTTTCCATTGGCTACCGGCCATTTTCTCGTTCAGGTAAGGACCTTCGATGTGTAGGCCTTGTACTACACCTTTGTTTTCGGCCATCATCTCTTCGCAACATGAGATAGCCTGACGGATGGTGTCGAATGAAGTAGATGACAGGGTGGGGAATACTGTGGTTGAACCGTGCGACAGATGAGCTTGTACTGCAGTCTGGAATGCTTCGGGTGTTGCTTCAGTGAAATCGTGTCCGCCGCCGCCATGGCTATGCATGCTGACGAATCCCGGAACGATGAACATCCCTTTCGCATCAATTACCTTGGCTCCGATTACGGCCAAATCGCTGTTTGTTATTTCTAATATCTTTCCGTCACTAATCAGTACGGAACCGTCTTTTATCCAGCCCTGAGGGGTTAGTATATGTCCGTTTATTATTTGAGTTAGCATAAATCCGATTTTTTACAGGTTAAAAGAGTTTGTTTGTTCCCTCTACGATTTTTCCCATTGCCCATACAGCCTGCAGGTTCAGATCGTCATCCAATGCGATGATGTCGGCGTCTTTACCTTTTTCTAATGTGCCTTTTCTATCGAGTACTCCCATGATACGTGCAGGTGTCTCGGACGCCATTCTCGAAGCGTCGGCCAATGGAATTTCGGCTTTCTGAACCATAGTGCGGAGCAGTCGGTCCATGGTGGCGATACTGCCGGCCAAAGCTGAACGGTCGGCCAATTTGCATACTCCGTCTTCTATAATGACACGTGGGTCGAAGGCGGTCTGGCTATCGCTAGCTGCGCAAGCCAAGGCATCGGTGATAAGGGCGGTTTTTTCTACGCCTTTTGTTTTGTATACCAGTCTAAGAATGGTAGGCGGAACGTGAATGCCGTCGGCTACTACCTCTACGGTCATATCTTCCATCAGGTAGATGCTTTCTACTGTGCCTTCGTATTTATAACCCTGGCGCTTGTGGAATCCGGGCATGGCGTTATAGAAATGTGTAGCGTGTGTATATCCGGCATGATAAGCGGTATAGATGTCTTCATATTCTGCCTGTGTGTGTCCTACGGCTGCCAATACGCCTTTCGAAGTAATGTACTTACCAAATTGCATGGCTCCCGGCAACTCGGGTGCCGCATCCCAACGTTTGATGCAGTTGGTTCCTTCCAGTAGCGGAATGTACTCCTCGGGATCAGGATTCTTTATGTTTTCTGGCATTTGTCCTCCGGCCATTTTCAAGTTGAAATAATGTCCTTCAAGGTGAAGTCCAAGGACGGGGCTGTCTGGCTCTGCCATTAGTTTTTCGGTGGTAGCCGCAGCGGCTTTTATCATCGGTATAGTAGACGATGAAAGGGTGGGGAAGATGCTGGTCGTGCCGTGTTTCATGTGTGCGGAAATCGCTTTGCGGAACGCTTCTTCGCTGCCTTCCATGAAGTCACCTCCTCCGCCTCCGTGAGCATGTATTTCCACGCCTCCTGGTATCAGATACATGCCTTTCGCATTTATCAGGTTGGAGGCACCCACAATGGGTAAGTCGCAGTTGGAAACTTCTAGTATCTTTCCGTCGCGGATAAGCACGGAGCCGTTCTTGAGCCATCCCTGTGGCGTAAGGATGCGTGCGTTGAAGATTTGAGTAAGCATAACTAAAATTTAGGTTTTATTTTGTTTCGGTGTAAAATTACGGAATTTTAAGCTAAAAAGACATTGCGCGTTTCTTTTTTCTGTGCTTGCTGAGTTAATTTAGCAATAATTAAAAGACGAATCTACTTGAATACAGATTTAGCTGCAGTATTAGTGCTCTTAGAGGTCTCTGGGATTGGTTTTGTGGGAATCCTGGCACGGATTCTGTAGTCTTCTTGCTTCATTTGAAAATTGTGTAGAGCTTTAGGATGTCCAGTCTTTTAGTATTTATGGCATGTGTAGATAGAATTTTCGACCTTGTTTAGCAATAAAAAAAAGAATTTATGGGTGAAATAAATTATTATTTGTATCTTTGCTGCCCGATTTATATAGTGTTGCGAATTGGGTAAACTTGATAAATATAAGGTAGAACTGCGTGATATGCGCGATAGCGAGGCTCATTACGAATACCACTTGGATAATGAGTTCTTTGCGAGCATAGATGCACCCGAAGTTCAAGATGGAAATTTGGATGTGACGCTTGATGTACATAAGAGCATCGGTGTGTACATACTTGAATTTCATACGGAAGGTGTAGCTGTAGTTCCATGTGACCGTTGTTTGGATGACATGGATGTGGATATCTGTACGGATGATACCTTAAAAGTAAAGTTGGGTGCGGTGTACTCTGATGAGAATGATATTATAGTCGTTCCCGAAGAAGACGGATACATCAACGTAGCTTGGTTTATTTATGAGTTTATTGCGTTGGCTTTGCCTATCAAGCATGTGCATGCCTTAGGTGAGTGCAACAAAGGAATGATGGATGTATTGAACCAACATCTGAGTGTAGAAGCTCCGGAAGAAGGTGAAGAATACGAAAACGACGGTGAGTTGCAAGACGAAGAGCCGACAGATCCCCGTTGGGATGCATTGAAGAAAATATTGAATAATAATAATAAATAAAGTTTAGTAAAATGGCACATCCTAAAAGAAGACAGTCAAAAACGAGAACTGCCAAGAGAAGAACTCACGACAAGGCAGTAGCTCCTACATTGGCCATTTGCCCGAATTGTGGCGCATGGCATGTTTATCACACAGTTTGTGGCGCTTGCGGATATTATAGAGGCAAGTTGGCTATCGTGAAAGAAGCAGCTCTTTAATCGAGAGGTTAAGACTTCTTTGGCTTTGTGTAAACAGACAAAGGATTAAAAGCCGGAGAGCTTCGGCTCTACCGGCTTACTTTTTTTATTGTTATAGAATATATATTGGAATGATGGAAAAAATAAATGCTGTAATCACAGGCGTTGGCGGATACGTTCCGGATTATGTCTTGACAAACGAGGAGTTGTCTAGAATGGTTGATACCAACGATGAATGGATTATGACCCGTATCGGAGTTAAAGAGCGGAGAATCTTGAACGAAGAAGGGTTGGGCACTTCGTATATGGCTCGCAAGGCTGCCAAGCAGTTGATGCAAAAAACTCAATCGGATCCGGATTCAATAGATTGCGTAATCGTGGCCACTACTACTCCCGACTATCATTTCCCTTCTACTGCCTCCATTCTTTGTGATAAACTGGGTTTAAAGAATGCTTACGCTTTCGACTTGCAGGCAGCCTGCAGTGGCTTCCTTTATGCGATGGAGACGGCAGCTTCGATGATTCAGTCGGGACGTCACAAGAAAATCATTATCGTAGGAGCTGACAAGATGTCTTCTATGGTGAACTATTCCGACCGCGCTACGTGTCCGATTTTCGGCGATGGAGCAGCGGCTTGTATGGTAGAGGCTACAACCGAAGACTTCGGAATCATGGATTCCATGTTGCGCACAGACGGTAAAGGTTTGCCGTTCTTGCACATGAAAGCCGGTGGTTCTGTTTGTATGCCTTCGTATTTTACGGTGGACAATAAGATGCACTATATTTATCAGGAAGGTCGTACGGTATTTAAATACGCTGTTTCAAACATGTCGGATGTGACGGCGAAAATAGCTGATCGCAACGGCTTGAACAAGGAGAACATCGACTGGATTGTTCCCCATCAGGCGAACTTGAGAATCATTGATGCCGTAGCGTCTCGCTTGGAAGTACCTTTGGATAAGGTGATGATAAACATCCAGCGCTATGGAAACACCAGCGCCGGAACATTGCCTCTGTGTCTTTGGGACTACGAAAAGAAACTGAAGAAAGGCGATAACATTATCTTCACTGCGTTTGGAGCTGGCTTTACTTGGGGGGCAGTCTACGTTAAGTGGGGATACGACGGAAAGTAATAAAGACAAGGATAAAAGAAACTATATACAAAGAAACGCATCCCAATCCGGTGCGTTTTTTTGTCGGCAAGCAAATAGGAATATGACGCACAAAGCAGGTTTTGTTAATATTGTTGGCAATCCCAATGTGGGAAAGTCTACACTGATGAATCTTTTGGTGGGCGAACGTATCTCGATAGCTACGTTTAAAGCGCAGACTACCCGCCATCGTATCATGGGAATCCTGAATACGGAAGATACGCAAATCGTGTTTTCTGATACTCCGGGTGTTCTGAAACCTAACTACAAGTTGCAGGAATCAATGCTGAACTTCTCCGAGTCTGCGTTGGTTGATGCGGATATCTTGCTATATGTGACTGATACGGTAGAAAAGCCGGATAAGAACGCCGATTTCATGGATAAAGTGCGAAAGCTGAAAGTTCCAGTTTTGTTGCTGATTAATAAAATCGATTTGTCGAACCAGCAGGAACTGGTGAAGCACGTGGAGGAATGGCACCAGATGCTTCCTGAAGCTGAAATTATACCTGTCTCGGCATTGGCTAAGTTTAACGTAGACGTGGTGTTGAAGCGCATTAAGGAGCTTCTTCCCGATTCCCCTCCATATTTCGGTAAAGACCAGCTGACGGATAAGCCGGCCCGCTTCTTTGCTACGGAGATTATCCGGGAGAAGATACTGCTTTATTACGACAAGGAGATACCTTACTCTGTAGAGGTAGTGATAGAGCAGTTTAAGGAAGAGGCAAAAAGCATCCACATCAATGCGGTAATCTATGTAGAGCGCGATTCGCAGAAGGGTATCATTATCGGGCATCAGGGTAAGGCGCTGAAGAAAGTGGCTACCGAGGCAAGAAAGACGCTGGAGCATTTCTTTCAGAAGTCCATATTCCTGGAAACATTTGTCAAGGTAGACAAGGACTGGAGGAGCTCGGACAAGGAGCTGAAGAACTTTGGATATCAATTGGATTAACACCGGCTGTGACAGCCGCTTAAATATAAAGATATGGGAAATTTAGTAGCAATTGTGGGACGCCCCAACGTGGGAAAGTCTACACTGTTTAATCGTTTGACAAAAACCCGTCAGGCTATCGTGAATGAGCAGGCGGGCACTACGCGCGACCGCCAATACGGAAAATCGGAATGGCAAGGAAAGGAATTTTCGGTGGTAGACACGGGTGGATGGGTTGTTAACTCGGATGACGTGTTCGAAGAGGAAATCCGCAAGCAAGTCTTATTGGCGATAGAGGAAGCCGACGTGATACTTTTCGTAGTTGACGTGGTGAACGGAATGACCGACTTGGATATGGCCGTGGCTTCTATTCTGCGACGTTCGAAGACGCCGGTTATTGTGGTGGCCAACAAGACGGACAACAATGACTTGCAGTACAACGCAGCCGAGTTTTATTCTCTGGGATTGGGTGATCCGTATTGTATTTCTGCCGTAAGCGGTAGCGGAACGGGCGACTTGCTGGACTTGGTTTTGAGCAAATTCAAGAAGGATGGCGGCGAGATGATAGAGGAAGATGTTCCTCGTTTCGCTGTGGTAGGACGACCCAATGCCGGAAAATCGTCGATTGTCAACGCATTCATCGGTGAAGACCGTAATATCGTAACCGAGATAGCCGGTACAACCCGCGATTCTATCTATACGAGATATAATAAGTTCGGATTCGACTTCTACTTGGTGGATACCGCAGGTATTCGTAAGAAGAATAAGGTAAGCGAGGACTTGGAATACTATTCCGTGATTCGCTCCATTCGGGCTATTGAAAATTCTGACGTGTGCGTCTTGATGCTTGACGCCACTCGCGGCATCGAGGGACAAGACCTGAATATTTTTTCTCTAATCCAGCGAAACCAAAAGGGACTGGTGGTAGTAGTCAACAAGTGGGACTTGATAGAAGAAAAGACCGTAAAGGTGATGAAGAATTACGAGGACGCTATCCGCAACCGCTTTGCGCCGTTTGTGGACTTCCCCATCATCTTTACATCGGCGCTTACCAAGCAGCGTATTTTGAAGGTGCTTGAAGCTGCAAAGGACGTATATCATGCACGCACCACTCGTATCCCTACGGCTCGTCTGAACGAAGAGTTGCTACCTTTAATCGAGGCGTATCCACCTCCTTCGAACAAGGGAAAATACATCAAGATAAAATATATCACTCAGTTGCCGAACACGCAAGTACCGTCGTTCGTGTTCTTCGCCAATCTTCCGCAATACGTGAAGGAACCTTACAAGCGGTTCTTGGAGAATAAGATGCGCGAACGCTGGAATCTGCACGGCACTCCCATCAATCTGTTTATCCGACAGAAGTAAGGGCGTAGGTGTGTTACCAAAAGAAGCGATGCCACAAATCGGTTTGTCCGGCTTGTGGCATCGCTTCTTTTATAGAGGTTGATTTTTATTTTCCGCTTCGCTCTACCTCGTCTTCCTTAACTTTCCGAAGCAGGTCGGAGGCGAAGACGAAGCTGTTCAGTCGTTCGTTTTGGGAAGTCATGACTTGGTCTTTGTTCCCGCTCCATTCTTTGTGTCCCTGATAGATGTACAAGATGTTCTCGCCGATGCCGAGTACCGAGTTCATGTCGTGGGTGTTGATGACGGTGGTCATGTTATATTCCGTTGTGATGTCGTGCACCAGTTCGTCGATGACCAGCGAGGTTTTCGGGTCGAGCCCGGAGTTTGGTTCGTCGCAGAAAAGGTATTGTGGCTTGAGGGCGATGGCTCGTGCGATGGCCACTCGCTTTTGCATACCGCCGCTGATTTCGCCCGGATATTTCTTTTGGGCGTCTATCAGGTTTACGCGGTCTAGACAGAACTGGGCGCGCTTTATCCGGTCGCGGAGGGTCATGTCGGAGAACATGTCTAACGGGAACATCACATTTTCCAGCACGGACATGGAGTCGAACAGCGCTGCGCTCTGGAATATCATTCCCATTTCTTTGCGCAGGCGTTTCTTCTCATTCTTGTTCATGGTGAGAAGGTTTCGGTCGTCATACAGTACTTCACCTTTTTCGGGCGTGAGCAGACCCACCAGACATTTCATAAGGACGGTTTTACCCGAGCCGCTCTGTCCGATGATAAGGTTCGTTTTCCCGTTGTGAAAAGTAAAGTTGATGTCGTTCAGAACAGTGCGTTCTTCGAACGATTTGTATAGAGATTTGATTTCAATCATTGCTTTAGCTGAGTAATTGGGTTAGGACTAAATCCGAAAACAGTATGAGCACGCTGCTCGATACTACGGCGTCGGTACTGGCTTTTCCTACGGCGATGGAACCGCCCTCTACCGTATATCCGAAGTAGGCCGAGACGCTGGAGATGATGAATGCGAAAAACAGCGACTTAATAAAGCTGCACCACACGTACCACTCTACGAAGCAATATTGGAAACCGTACTCCAAATCGGTGGCCTTCGTGATGCCTGCGAACCAAGCCGTACAGAACGCTCCGATGATGCCGGCAAAGATGCTGAATACCACCAACAGGGGAATCATGGTCATTAGTCCGAGAATCTTGGGCAGGATAAGGTAAGAGGCCGAATTGACCCCCATGATGTCGAGCGCGTCTATTTGCTGCGTGACGCGCATGGTGCCCAGTTCGGAAGCGATGTTCGAACCCACTTTCCCGGCCAATATGAGGCACATGATGGAAGATGAGAACTCCAGAAGCAGAATCTCGCGGGTGGTGTAACCCACCACGAAACGGGGCATCCAGGGGCTTTCGATGTTTAGCTTAATCTGTATGCAGATAACGGCTCCGATGAAAAAGGATATCAGCAGGACGATGCCGATGGAGTTTATTCCGAGTTGGAACATCTCGTTGACGTACTGCCTGAAATACATTCTGATGCGTTCGGGCCGAGAGAATACTCTGCCCATCAACATCATGTATTTACCTAACGTAGTGATTGGCTTTAGCATATAAGTTTTGATTTGCTGCAAAAGTACTCGTTTTTTGTCAGAATCCGACTTGCGGACGGATTTTATTCTGTTCGCGCACGAAGTTCGGCGTAGTTTGTAAAGAAATAAGAGGGTCAGGAAAATGCCTCTCGAGAGAATGAAAAAACGTCCCGAGAGATTGGTGAAAACCTCGGGACGAATTTTAAAAACGTCTCGAGAGATTTTTATTCTCCGGCGAGAGATTTTAAAGTCCTTTAAAACGGCTCTACGATACCTCGTAGCGTGGGTGTGAAATCTGTAGATGAAGTTTTTTCCGCTGGAAGTGGATGCTTGAAGTGTCCGTATTTTTCAACTCTCGCTATTCGCGGAAAATACCGGGCAGGTCGAGGCTCGCTTCAAGGATGTGGCCTCGGCTGAACGATGGCGTGCGCAAAAGTATAACGATTTTGGACGGATTGTCCTTACAACCCAAGATTTTTACTACTTTTGCAGCCGATAGATTATATAAAAAACACGTTATCATGGCGGAACAAACAACTCAGGAACAGGAAACCCCAGCAGAATTCGAACTCCCGGCCGACGGCCGTATGGTGCTCCGTACGGAGAACCTGGTGAAGAAGTATGGCAAACGTACAGTGGTGAGCCATGTTTCCATTAACGTGAAGCAAGGAGAAATCGTAGGTCTGTTAGGCCCGAACGGAGCTGGTAAGACCACGTCTTTTTATATGACTACCGGGCTGATTGTCCCCAACGAGGGACACATCTACCTGAACAATCAGGACATCACAAGCTATCCGGTGTATAAGCGTGCCCAAAACGGCATCGGCTACTTGGCTCAAGAGGCGTCGGTGTTCCGGAAAATGAGCGTGGAAGACAACATCGCCTCGGTGTTGGAACTGACCAAGACATCCAAGGAGTATCAAAAAGAGAAGTTGGAGAGTCTGATTGCGGAGTTCCGTTTGCAAAAGGTGCGCAAGAATCTGGGCGACCAACTCTCGGGAGGTGAACGTCGCCGTACGGAGATAGCTCGCTGTTTGGCCATCGACCCAAAGTTCATCATGTTGGACGAACCGTTTGCAGGAGTCGACCCCATCGCAGTGGAGGACATCCAGCACATTGTGTGGAAGCTGAAAGACAAAAACATCGGGATTCTGATTACAGACCATAACGTAGGTGAAACACTGAGTATTACCGACCGCGCCTATCTGCTGTTCGAAGGACGTATCCTGTTTCAGGGCGTACCCGAAGAACTGGCCGAGAACCCCATCGTGCGCAAGCGCTATTTGGGTAGTAGCTTCGTACTCCGTCGGAAAGATTTCGACCAGAAGCGAGAGCTTGACTAACCGGAAACTACCCGAAAGTTCCCCAGCGTCAGACGCATAGATCTTGGCTGAAATTTTATTCGTACCTTTTTGGCCGTTGAAAGATTAAGCGTTATTTTTGCAACCTGTTTGGAATAAACTGAAATACAATAGTAATAATTAAAATAAAACAACGTAGGAAATGAATATTTCATTACAAAATGTAAACAACGTAAGCGCAGTGCTTACGGTTCAAATCGAAAAAGCTGACTATCAGGCAAAGGTAGAAAAATCTTTGAAAACACTCCGTCAGAGAGTGAATATGCCCGGATTCCGTAAGGGTATGGTTCCTATGGGCTTGATTAAGAAGCAGTACGGAACTTCTGTTTTGGTAGAAGAAATAGATAAGCTGATGCAGGAAAAAGTAGGCGAATATATCCGCGAAAACAAGGTGGATATGTTGGGAACTCCCCTGCCGAAGGAAAGCAACGCCAACTTCGAAACCGATGAAACTTTCGAATTCGCTTTCGATATCGCCTTGGCTCCTCAGTTCAACGTGGAATTGTCGAACAACGACTCTATTGACTACTACGACATCGATGTAACCGGCGAAATGGTTGACCAGCAGGTGAAGATGTACGCTCAGCGTGCCGGCAAGTACGACAAGGTAGAAGATTATCAAGACGGCGACATGCTGAAAGGTTTGTTGGCCGAACTGGATGAAAACGGTAACACCAAAGAAGGTGGCGTTCAGGTAGAAGGCGCGGTAATGATGCCTGCTTACATGAAGAACGACGAACAGAAAGCTATCTTCAACGAAACAAAGGTAAACACCGTATTGACGTTCAACCCCTCTGTCGCTTTCGATAACAACGAAGCTGAACTATCTTCACTGTTGAAACTGAAGAAAGAAGAATTGGCTGAACACAAAGGAAACTTCAGCTTCCAGATAGAAGAAATCACCCGTATGGTTCCCGGTGAATTGAATCAGGAATTGTTCGACCAGGTTTTGGGTAAAGACAAAGCTCACAACGAAGAAGAATTCCGTGCCGAAGTAAAAGCTAGCATCGCTAAGCAGTTCGAAGCCGACAGCGACTACAAGTTCTTGGTAGATGTTCGCAACTATATCGTAGGCAAAATCGGAAAGCTGGAATTCGCCGACGACTTGATGAAGCGCATTATGCTCGATAACAACAAGGATAAGGGTGAAGAGTTCGTAGCAGAACACTACGACAAGAGCATCGAAGAGCTGACTTGGCACCTGATTAAGGAAAAACTGGTTGCAGCCAACGAAATCAAGGTAGAACAGGCCGATATCACCGAACAGGCTAAGGAAGCTACCCGCGCTCAGTTCGCTCAATACGGAATGATTAACGTTCCCGATGAATTGGTAGAAAACTATTCTCAGGAAATGTTGAAGAAGCGCGAATCAGTAGAAGCGTTGGTAAACCGTTCTATCGAAGCCAAACTTTCTGCTGTATTGAAAGGTCAGGTTACATTGAATCACAAAACTGTATCAGCCGAAGAATTCAATAAAATGTTTGAGGCATAATTCTTGCTGACTTTTAGTTAATTGCTAAAACTTACTAAAAGGGAAGCTTTTGAATCGCTTTTTTCTTTTGCCTGTACGAAGGCGTTTTGTACTTTTGTTCAGTTGAGAAAAAAAGAAGTTTAGAAGCTTCTCTTTTATTGTATATAAAAACGTATAAAGACGATGGATGAATTTAGAAAATACGCTACCAAGCATTTAGGCATAAACGGCATGGCTTTCGATGATGTGGTAAAGGCTCAAGCCGGATATTTGAACCCTTATATATTGGAAGAGCGCCAGTTGAACGTGACCCAGCTTGATGTGTTCTCGCGTTTGATGATGGATCGCATTATCTTCCTCGGCACTCAGATAGACGACTATACGGCCAATGTGCTTCAGGCTCAACTGCTGTTTCTCGACTCTACCGACCCGGGTAAAGACATCTCTATTTATATCAATTCGCCGGGCGGTTCGGTTTATGCAGGTCTGGGCATTTACGATACCATGCAATATATAAGCAGCGATGTCGCGACAATATGTACGGGAATGGCGGCTTCTATGGCGGCCGTATTGTTGGTAGCCGGAACAGAAGGCAAGCGCTCGGCTCTTACCCACTCTCGGGTGATGATACATCAGCCGATGGGAGGCGCTCAAGGTCAGGCTTCCGATATTGAAATTACAGCCCGTGAAATACAGAAACTCAAAAAGGAACTTTACACCATCATAGCCGATCATTCTCATACCGATTTCGATAAGGTTTGGGCCGATTCGGATCGTGACTATTGGATGACCGCCCAAGAAGCGAAAGATTACGGCATGATAGACGATGTGCTGTCACGCAAACCGGCATCGGAAGTTGTAAAGTAAAAACATATAATAAAGAATAGCATTGGAAGAGAAATCATCAAAAGGAAAACAGAAAAGGCGGTGTAGCTTTTGCGGCCGCACGGAAGATGAAGTAAGCTTTCTGATAACGGGAATCAATGGGTGCATCTGCGACAGTTGTGCGGAGCAAGCCTACGAAATCGTAAAGGAAACAACAAAATCATCTTCTCCGTCTTCTTCCGACTTGGATTTGGAAGAATTGCCCAAGCCTAAAGATATAAAAGAATTCCTTGACCAATACGTGATAGGTCAGGATGATGCGAAACGCTATCTGTCGGTTGCTGTATACAATCATTACAAGCGATTGTTGCAACCTGCGGGAAAGGATGATGTGGAAATCGAGAAATCCAATATCATTATGGTGGGAAGCACAGGCACCGGGAAGACGTTGTTGGCTCGCACAATAGCCAAATTGTTGCATGTGCCTTTCACCATTGTCGACGCTACGGTGCTTACCGAAGCCGGGTACGTGGGCGAAGATATTGAGAGCATACTTACTCGACTGCTGCAGGCTGCAGACTATAATGTCGACGAAGCGGAAAAAGGTATCGTCTTTATCGATGAAATAGACAAGATAGCCCGAAAGGGTGACAATCCGTCTATAACCCGCGATGTGAGCGGGGAAGGTGTACAGCAAGGTTTGCTGAAACTGTTAGAAGGTTCTATCGTAAATGTACCGCCGCAGGGAGGACGCAAACATCCCGAACAGAAACTGATTCCGGTAAACACGAAGAATATTCTGTTTATTTGCGGAGGAGCATTCGATGGTATTGAACGCAAAATAGCTCAACGGTTAAATACCAACGTTATTGGCTATGGCGCAGTGAAAGAAACCGTAAAAATAGACCGCTCTAATCTGATGCAGTACATCGCTCCGCAGGATTTGAAAGCATTCGGGCTTATTCCGGAGATTATCGGGCGTCTTCCGATACTTACGTATCTGAATCCGTTGGACCGTACGGCTTTGCGTAATATCCTTACGGAACCCAAGAACTCCATCATTAAACAATATATAAAGTTGTTCGAGATGGATGGAGTGAAGCTGGAGTTTCAGCCGGGAGTGTTCGACTATATCGTAGACAAGGCGATAGAATATAAATTGGGAGCTCGAGGATTGCGTTCCATTGTAGAAACAATAATAATGGATACGATGTTCGAGATACCTTCGCTCAAGGTCGACAAGTTCGAGGTGACCTTGGATTACGCCAAAGAGCAGATGGCGAAAACCAATCTGTCGAGGCTGAAAAATGCGGAATAGCGAGGAAAAAGAAAAGATTTCTGTGAAATATTCCTTTAAATATTTGTGTAGTATTAAAAGTTGTATATAACTTTGTTATAGCGATGTTCGGGAATTTCTTCTTGAATGAGTTTACGATTAATAAAATAAGGGAATAATGGCAAGAAATGTCAATCTATCAGCAGAGTTAAAGAAGTATTTTGGCTTCGATACCTTTAAAGGGAATCAAGAGGCGATAATCCGTAATTTGTTGGCGGGTAAAGATACTTTTGTGCTAATGCCTACAGGCGGCGGCAAGTCTTTGTGTTATCAGTTGCCTTCTTTGTTGATGGAAGGTACTGCTATTGTGATATCTCCGTTGATAGCTCTTATGAAAAATCAGGTGGACGCAATGCGTAATTATAGCGAAGAAGACGGCGTTGCGCACTTTATAAACTCATCGTTGACGAAATCGGCGATAGATCAGGTGAAGTCGGATATCTTGAATGGTAAGACGAAATTGCTTTATGTCGCTCCCGAATCGTTGACGAAAGAAGAGAACGTAGATTTTCTGAAACATGTGAAGATTTCGTTTTATGCGGTGGACGAAGCGCACTGTATATCGGAATGGGGGCATGACTTCCGTCCGGAATACCGTCGGATACGACCCATCATAAACGAAATAGGAAAAGCGCCTGTAATCGCCTTGACTGCAACGGCTACTCCGAAGGTGAAACTGGATATCCAAAAGAATCTGGGAATGACCGAGGCCGCTGAATTCAAGTCTTCGTTTAACCGTCCGAATTTATATTACGAAGTTCGGCCGAAAACGAATAACGTAGACAAGGATATCATTCGTTTTATTAAGCAAAACGAAGAGAAGTCGGGCATTATATACTGCTTGAGCCGTAAGAAGGTGGAAGAGCTGGCCGAAATACTTCAGGCCAATGGCATCAAGGCACGGCCTTATCATGCAGGCATGGATTCGGCTACCCGTAATGCCAATCAAGACGCGTTCTTGAAAGAAGACATTGACGTAATTGTAGCTACAATAGCCTTTGGTATGGGTATTGATAAGCCGGATGTGCGTTTCGTTATCCATTACGATGTGCCCAAGAGTTTGGAAGGTTATTATCAAGAAACGGGACGTGCCGGAAGAGATGGAGGAGAAGGCATGTGCATAACGTTCTATTCGAATAAGGATTTGCAGAAGTTGGAGAAGTTTATGCAGGGAAAGCCTATTTCCGAGCAGGAGATAGGAAAGCAACTGTTGTTGGAAACAGCTGCTTACGCTGAATCTTCATTGTGTAGACGAAAGATACTATTGCATTATTTTGGGGAAGAATACACGCAGGATAATTGTGGAAATTGTGATAACTGTTTAAATCCAAAGAAACAAGTGGAGGCTCAGGATTCATTGTGTGCAGTGATTGAAGCAATCATTGCGGTAAAAGAAAATTTTAAGCAAGATTATATAGTAGATATTCTGTTGGGTAAGGAGACATCGGAGGTTTTGGCTCATAAACATGAAGAACTGGAAGCTTTCGGTTCGGGTATGGGCGAAGACGAGAGACTGTGGAACGCGGTAATACGTCAGGCCTTGATAGCAGGATATTTGTCGAAAGATGTAGAGAATTATGGCCTTTTGAAAGTTACGTCCGAAGGACATAAGTTTTTGAAAAAGCCGAAGTCGTTCAAAATCGTGGAGGATGTAGACTTTGAAGAGGAAGAGGCTGAAGAAGTTCCCATGCGGAGCGGAGCTTCGTGTGCCGTAGACCCCGTCTTGTTCTCGATGCTGAAGGACTTGAGGAAGAAGATGTCGAAGAAGTTGGACGTTCCTCCTTATGTAATCTTCCAAGACCCGTCGCTTGAAGCGATGGCTACCATTTATCCCGTGACGGCGGAGGAACTCCAGAACATTCCGGGTGTGGGAGCTGGAAAGGCAAAGCGTTACGGAAAGGAGTTCTGCGAACTGATTAAGAAGCATTGCGAGGAGAACGAGATAGACCGTCCGGAGGATTTGCGGGTACGTACGGTAGCCAACAAGTCGAAGCTGAAGGTTTCTATCATTCAAAGCATTGACCGCAAGGTGGCTCTTGACGATATTGCCGTGGCTAAGGGCATTGAGTTCTCTGAGCTGCTGGACGAAATAGAAGCGATAGTATATTCTGGTACAAAGCTGAACATCGATTACTTCCTGGATGAAGTGATGGACGAGGACCATATGCTGGATATTTATGATTACTTCAAGGAGTCTACAACCGACCGCATTGACGATGCGATGGATGAGCTCGGCTCCGACTATACGGAAGAAGAAATCCGTTTGGTAAGAATTAAGTTTATTTCGGAAATGGCCAATTAAAACGCTGCATCAGCGATAGGATATAAACCGAAAGGCCGCATGGATCACACCGATTCATGCGGCCTTCTTTTTGTGTTTTCGAAGTGGAAAAATACATGTGTTTTGTGTATGAAAAAAAGTTGCGGATTGATTCCGTGGTTTGGATAAAATGCGTATATTTGCACGCAATAAAATCTAAAGCATATTTCTTATGTCATTTATTGCAGATAAAGTAGTAATGGATGGATTGACTTACGATGACGTATTGTTGATTCCAGCCTATTCGGAGGTATTACCCAAGACTGTCGAGCTCTCGACGAAGTTCTCACGTAACATTGAGTTGAAGATTCCTTTCGTGACCGCAGCAATGGATACGGTTACTGAGGCTCAGATGGCTATTGCCATCGCCCGTGAGGGAGGTATCGGTGTGATTCATAAAAATATGTCCATAGCAGAGCAAGCTCGTCAGGTGGCGATTGTGAAGCGTGCGGAAAACGGAATGATTTATGACCCCGTAACCATCAAGAGAGGTTCGTCGGTAAAAGACGCTTTGGATATTATGGCCGAATACAAAATCGGCGGTATTCCTGTAGTGGATGACGCGAACACTTTGGTAGGTATTGTAACTAACCGCGACTTGCGTTTCGAAAAAGATTTGAATAAGCGCATTGACGAGGTGATGACTAAGGAGAATATCGTAACTACAGAGCCGGGAACCGATATGGAAACGGCTTCGAAGATATTGCAGGAAAATAAGATTGAAAAGCTTCCGGTGGTAGACAAAGACGGAAAGCTGGTAGGTTTGATTACTTATAAGGATATTACGAAAGCCAAAGACAAACCGATGGCTTGCAAAGACGCCAAAGGTCGTTTGCGTGTAGCTGCCGGAGTAGGCGTTACCGCCGATACGCTGGAACGCATGGAGGCTTTGATAAATGCAGGAGCTGACGCGATTGTTATCGATACGGCTCACGGACATTCCATGTATGTTATCGAGAAACTGAAAGAAGCTAAACGCCGCTTCCCGAACATTGATATCGTAGTGGGCAACGTGGCTACGGGTGAGGCTGCCAAGGCTTTGGTCGACGCTGGCGCGGATGCCGTAAAGGTTGGTATCGGTCCGGGTTCAATCTGTACCACTCGTGTGGTAGCCGGAGTGGGTGTACCTCAGCTTACTGCCGTGTACGATGTGGCAAAAGCATTGAAAGGTACAGGCGTTCCTTTGATTGCCGATGGTGGACTTCGCTACTCGGGCGACGTAGTAAAGGCTTTGGCCGCCGGAGGATACTGTGTGATGATTGGTTCGCTGGTAGCCGGAACGGAAGAATCGCCGGGCGATACGATTATCTTCAACGGACGTAAGTTTAAATCGTATAGAGGTATGGGCTCGCTGGAGGCAATGGAGAACGGTTCGAAAGACCGCTACTTCCAGGCTGGAACAAGCGACGTGAAGAAATTGGTGCCCGAAGGCATCGCGGCTCGCGTTCCGTACAAAGGAAGTCTTTATGAAGTGATTTACCAGTTGGTAGGCGGTCTGCGTGCAGGTATGGGTTATTGCGGCGCTCACAACATCGAGGAGTTGCACAATGCCAAGTTTACCCGCATCACAAACGCCGGAGTGTTGGAAAGCCATCCGCACGATGTGTCTATCACAAGCGAGGCTCCTAACTACAGCCGTCCGCAATAAAACGAACAGATAATATAAGGAACGAAAGACAGGAGTGATGTGCCTTGAGGCATACCTGGCTTTCGTTCCTTTCTTTTTTCTTGATGATATGAAAATCCGTAGACTTTTTGCGGGAATGGCTTTAGCCGTATGCGCGAGTGTGTGTGGTCAGGCTAATCCCGTGTTGCTGCGCATACAGGGAAGGGATATCCTGAAATCCGATTTTGACCGCTACTTGACTTCGCAGGCGGGGGCTGACAAGGACTTCGATAAGGAGGCTTGTTTCGAAGAGTTCGTTTTCGAATCTCTGAAAGTAACCGACGCTCTCGAGGCGGGATGGGATAAGAAGCCGGTCTTTTTGCAGCGGCTGAAAACCGATGTCGGGCATCGGGTGAAAGCCCGTTTTGTCGATGCGTTGTGTACCGATTCACTTTTTGCCCAACTGCACGCTTCCGGTAACGGACGTTTCGCTTCGGACGAGTGGGTGAAGATACGTTGCATTTCCATCCCCTTGCGCCAGAACGCTGGTAAGGCGGCGGAACGTCAGGCTTTATCCCGATTGGATAGCGTTTACCGGGCTATTCAGGGAGGAGCACGCTTCGACGCGTTTGCTTCGGACGATTCCCGGTGGAGCGCCAAGCGTGAACTTCCGCAGGAGTTTCAGGAAAATCTGTCGGGCTTGGCGGAGAATCAGTTCTCCAAGCCGTTTCTTTCTCCCGAAGGGGCGTATATTGTGCAACTGGAAGCGCGTAGGGATATTTCGGAAAGGGATATCGCCTCTTTGGCGGAGGTGTATGCCGACAATCGGCTTCTGCTGCAAGACAAGGTGTCGGCCGAGAAACTTCGGGCGTGGAGCGTAGCCGATGTGGAACGCACGGACTGGTACAAAACGCTGGGTAGGGACACGCGAGACAGTCTGCTCGTTTCGCTTTGGAACCGTAAGAACGGCATTGAGTCGGATTGTGAGGTCGATTCCACCCTGTTGGAACGTTTCTTCGGTGCCAATAAGCGAAAGTTTAGTTGGACGTTGCCGCATTTCAAAGGGGCGGTTATCCGTTGCGCAAGCAAGAAAGAGGCTTCGCGCATCAAGAAGTATCTGAAGCGTGTTCCCGTGGCGGAATGGACGGAAGCTATCGCCGTGTGGAATCGTTCCCATGCCGATGCTTCGGCACGGATAGACTGTGGATTGTTCCGCATCGGGCAGAATCCTTACGTGGATAAGTTGGAATTCAAGTGCGGCGAGTTGCCCGATGACGCAGGCTATGCGTTTACGTTGGGAAAACGTTTAGGAACTACCCCCGACTGTTACCTGGACGTGTACGCCAAGGTAAAGAAAGAATATCTTCTGTCAGAGCGAAAATCCTTGATTGACTCGTTGAAGTCGCGCTACGCCGTCGAGGTAGTTTCCAGTTATTAAACGCTATTTGTAAAGATATTGGAGCACCGGAAAACCTCTCGGGAGAAATATTAAATCTCCGGCGAGAAAATAAAAATCTCTCGAGACGTTTTTAAAATCTCTCGCCGGAGAAAAAAATTCTCTCGC
>CAVBJM010000008.1:0-17340 GCA_963595925.1 bacterium | reverse complement strand
TTCTAAAAACGGCTCTACAAGGTGTTGTGAGAGGGTACGTTGAATCTGGTAGACGCTCTTGTGATGTTTTCGGGTGTCAAATATTCAGAAAATCCGAAAGGCTGCTGAAGCTCGTTAGCGGAAAAGAAAACGGTTGTACCTGAAAGTATTTCTGACGGCTTTTCGGTCGCTTTTCCGCAAATATACTAATAAAAACCGTTAATTGTAGTGCACGATACTGATTTATACTGTATCTTCGTTCGCTAATTGTTGGTAAATGACTGTGATAAATAAAATCGGCATAGCTATCGTCGGAGCGTTGCTTCTCGTAGGATGTTCTTCTTCCTCCCGGTCGAAGACGGATGCGGCAGGCGCACTGGTGACGGTCAATGGCGAGTCTCTGTTCGAAGACGATTTGCGGAACGCGATGCCGATAGGACTTCACGGTGAAGACAGCGTACGTTTTGCCGACGCGTATATACGGAACTGGGTGGAAGACGCCGTGCTGTTTATGCAGGCCGAAGACAATATCCCCAGCGACGTGAAGATTGACGAACTGGTGGCTTCCTATCGTCGGTCGCTCATTATGCACGTGTATCAAGAGGAACTGGTACGTCAGAAGTTGGACGAGAACTTGTCGGAAGAAGATATGCGCGCATACTACGATGCGCACAAGGATTTGTTTCCGGCTACCCGACCTTATGTGAAGGGACTCTTCCTGAAAGTGCCATCCGGTTCGCCGCAGTTGAACAAAGTGCGCGCATGGTATCGGAATCCCGAAAAGGAGAATCTGGATCGCCTGGAGAAATACAGCCTTTCCAATGCGGTGCAGTTCGACTATTTCGCCGACCGTTGGAAACCCGTCTCCGAGTTGTCGGCCAAGATACCCCTTGCAGCCCTCTCGTCGTCGGAAGGCTACTTACGGACAAACCGTAATGTGGAGGTGCGCGATACGGCTTACTGCTACTTCCTACATATCGACGACTTCGTAGGCACGGGCGAACAGTTGCCATTCGATGTGGTGGAAAATGAAATTAAGGAAATGTTGATAAACATAAAACGGGTCGATTTTATCCGTCAGACAAAGAAAGACCTGTACGAGAGAGCGTTGAAAAATAAAGAAATAATATACAGAAAAGAATGAGTACGAATACATTTTTCAAAGTTTGCGCCGCACTGCTGCTGATGGTGGTATCGGGAACAGTCTGCGCGCAGAACAATGTGATAGACGAGGTGGTATGGGTTGTGGGAGGCGAAGCCATCCTGAAATCGGATGTAGAGGCCGAACGCCTGAACGCCCAGTACGAGAACCGTCGTTTCACGGGAGACCCTTACTGCGTAATCCCGGAAGAACTGGCCGTGCAGAAGCTCTTCTTACATCAGGCCGACATTGATAGTGTGGTCGTGTCCGATCAAGAAGTTCTTCAAGAGGTAGAACGCCGTACGGCATGGCTGATGGAACAAATCGGCTCGAAAGAGAAGATGGAAGAATACTACAACAAGAGCTATACGCAGATACGCGAAATGCTTCGCGAGAACATCCGCGACGGACTTACGGTGCAGCAGATGCAGCAAAAGCTGGTGGGCGACATCAAACTGACTCCGGCCGAAGTGCGAAACTACTTCAGCAAGCTCCCGCAAGACAGCATTCCCTTTGTTCCCACTCAGGTGGAAGTGCAAATCATCGTACTGCAGCCTAAGATAGACGAAAAGGAAATAGAGCGTGTGAAAGCGCAGCTGCGCGAGTACGGCGAGCGTGTAACGAAAGGCGAAACCAGCTTCTCGGTGTTGGCCCGTATGTATTCGCAAGACCCCGGAACGGCACGCCGTGGCGGTGAAGGCGGATTTACCGGACGCGGTGAATTGGTGCCCGAGTTTGCCAACGTAGTGTTCAACCTGACCGACACGAAAAAAGTGTCGAAGGTATTCGAAACCGAATTCGGTTACCACATCGCCCAACTTATCGAGAAACGAGGCGACCGTGTGAATTACCGTCACATCTTGTTGCGCCCGGAAATCGACCAGGCCGATATCGACAAAGCTATTGCCCGTTTGGACTCTATCGCCGATGATATCCGCAAGAATAAATTCACGTTCGACGAAGCTGCCACTTGGATTTCGCAGGACAAAGATACCAAGAACAACCACGGATTGTTGGCCAATCCCCAATCCAGTACTTCGCGTTTCGAAATGCAGCAGCTAGCTAGCCTGATTTCGCAAGACGTAGCCAAGGTGGTGGAAAACATGCAGATAGGCGAAATCTCTAAAGCGTTCTCTATGGTCAATTCCAAGGGAAAGGAAGTTTGCGCCATCGTGAAGCTGAAAAACCGCATCGAGGGACACAAGGCAACCATCACCGAAGACTATCAGCGTCTGAAGAGCATGGTAACGGCCAAACGCAGCGAAGAAAAGTTGCATAAGTGGATTTTGGAAAAACAAAAGAATACGTACGTGAGAATCAACCCGAGCTGGCGCAATTGCGACTTTAAGTATCCGGGTTGGATTAAGAAATGACCCTGATGACGGTTTATGCGTAAGAAAAATAAAGAGAAATACCTTTTTAATGGGCATAGGGCACTTCTGCTGAGTGTCTTATGCCTTTTCGGCTTTTGTTTGTTGGCACAGAAGCCGGTACGGAAAACGGAGGCGAAACCTCAGGCGGCCAAAACGAAAACGGTTACCGCCAAGCGCCAGCAGCCAAAGAGTAAAGTTTATCTGATACATTCCGACCTGTTGCGGAAGGACTCCCGCCATCCCGACGCCCAAGTGGTGGTAGGAAATGTGGTCTTCCGCCACGACAGTGTGTACATGTATTGCGACAGCGCCTACTATTACGACCAGCGCAGTTCGTTCGAAGCCTTCAGTAACGTGAAGATGAATCAGGGCGACACGCTATTCCTTTACGGCGACCGCTTGTATTACGATGGGAATACGCAGATAGCCGAGGTGCGTAACAACGTGCGTATGGAGAATCGGAACACAACCTTGTTGACCGATAGCTTGAACTACGACCGCGTGTATAACTTGGGATACTTCTTCGAAGGAGGAACCCTAATGGACGACCAAAACGTGCTGACATCGGAGTGGGGAGAGTATAACCCGTCTACCAAGCAGTCGGTGTTCAACTATAACGTAAAACTGGTCAATCCTCAGTTTACGTTGACGTCTGATACGCTGGAGTATAACACCGTATCGAAAGTGGCCGAGATTGTTGGTCCTTCGGATATTGTCAGCGACAACAATCATATCTATTCCGAATCGGGCCGCTACAACACGGCTACCGGGAAAGCCGACTTGTTTCAGCGCTCGGTCATTACGAACGACGGTAAGCAGCTTACGGGCGACACCCTGTTTTACGACCGCAACAAGGGAATAGGCGAGGCGTTTCACAACATGGAAATGCGAGATACCGTAAATAAGAATATGCTTACGGGCGACTACGGCTTTTACAACGAAAAGACGAAGTATGCGTTTGCCACCCGGAAGGCCGTAGCTATGGATTATTCGCAGGGCGACACGCTGTTTCTTCACGGCGATACGCTGCTGATGGAAACTTATTATCTGGATACCGACTCGATGTATCGCAAGATGCGGGCTTACCATAAGGTACGCATTTACCGTTCGGATGTGCAGGGAGTGGCCGACTCGTTGGTTTTCTCTACGCAAGACAGTTGCCTCACCATGTATCACGATCCGATACTCTGGAACAAGAACCAGCAACTTCTGGGAGAGAAGATTTGTGTTTATATGAACGACAGTACCATCGACTGGGCGCATATCATCAACCAAGCCTTGTCGGTGGAGGAACTCGATTCTACCATGTACAATCAGGTTTCCGGCAAAGAAATGAAATCTTATTTCCGCAACAAGCAGATGTATAAAACCGAGGTTATCGGTTCGGTGCGGTTGGTTTACTATCCGATGGACTCCGACAGTACGCTTATAGGCATGAACGTTTCCGAAACCAGTAAGCTGGATATTTATTTGGAGAACCAAAAATTGGAGAAGATGGTGATGAGTCCCAAGTCGAACGGAACGCTCTATCCCATGAACCAAATACCCGCCGGGAAAGACAAGTTGCAGAACTTTGTGTGGTTCGACTATATCCGTCCCCGTAATAAAGACGACATATTCAACTGGCGCGGAAAGAAAGTCGAAGACCAGTTGAAGAAGAGCGTGCGCGGACCGGTTGAATTGCCCAATCAGCATTTGTTTGAGAAGAAGAAATAACCGTTTGTTATGAGTGATATAATTCGTTTGCTGCCCGATTCGGTAGCCAATCAGATAGCCGCCGGCGAAGTGATACAACGTCCAGCCTCAGTGGTGAAAGAATTGGTAGAGAATGCGATAGACGCTGACGCTACCCATGTGGATGTACTGATTACCGATGCGGGAAAGACGTGCATTCAGGTAGTAGACAACGGTAAAGGCATGTCGGATACCGATGCCCGGTTGGCTTTCGAACGTCATGCCACTTCCAAAATACGTCAGGCTGCTGACCTGTTCTCGCTGCACACCATGGGATTCCGTGGCGAAGCGTTGGCTTCTATTGCAGCGGTAGCGCAAGTGGAGTTGCGTACCTCGCAGTCCGATTCCGGATTGGGAACGCTCATCTGCGTAGCCGCTTCGAATGTGGAAAGCCAAGAGGCTGTAGCCTGTGCTAAAGGAAGCAATTTTAGTGTGAAGAATCTTTTCTACAACATCCCGGCTCGACGGAAATTTCTCAAATCGAATCAAACGGAACTAAGTAATGTGTTGACCGAGTTCGAGCGTATCGCATTGGTGAATCCCGAGGTGTCGTTCACACTGAGTCATAACGGAACGGAGATGTTGAACCTTCCGGCACTCCCTTTGCGTCAGCGCATCATGGGGGTTTTCGGAAAGAAGTTGAATCAAGATTTATTGTCGTTGGAAATCAATACTACCATGGTAAAGATTTACGGCTTTATAGGTAAACCCGAAACAGCCCGCAAGAAAGGCGCACGCCAATACTTCTTCGCCAACGGACGTTATATGCGCCATCCGTATTTCCACAAGGCGGTGGCCGATGCGTACGAAAACTTGGTGCCAGTGGGAGAACAAGTATCGTATTTCCTATACTTTGAGGTAGATCCCGCTAATATTGATGTGAACATCCATCCCACGAAAACGGAGATAAAGTTCGAGAACGAGCAAGCCATCTGGCAGATTCTTTCGGCTTCGATAAAGGAAACATTGGGGCGTTTCAACGCAGTGCCTTCTATCGATTTTAACACCGAAGACAAGCCCGAAATCCCCGTGTTCTCCGATATGCCGATTGCTGGAAGTCACGTGCCGGAAACCGTTATCGATTCTTCTTATAATCCTTTTAATACGTCGTCGCGGTACGATTACCGCCCAGAGACGACTCGTAAGTCTTCTGCGGAGTGGCAGCCGTTCTTTCAGGGACTGGAAAAACCGTTTGTGCCAGATGTCGCCGATGCTTTTCAGGACGATACAGATGCTATTCAACATGAAGATTTGCCTCATTCCGCTCCGGTTCTTTATGAAGACCAAGAACTGGCTTCGGGGAGAAGCTTGCAATATTATCAGTACAAGGGATGTTATGTCTTGACCTCTGTTAAGTCTGGCTTGATGATTATCAATCAGCAACGTGCGCACATCCGCATCCTATACGAACGCTATATGGAGCAGATATCTTCGCGTAAGAACGCTTCGCAGCGTGTGCTCTTTCCTGAAATCGTGCAACTCTCACCTTCCGAAATCCCAGTGCTGGACGATATTATGGACGATTTGAATGCCTTGGGCTTCGATTTGAGTAGTTTAGGCAACGGCTCTTACGCCATAAACGGTGTGCCATCGGGCATAGAAGGTCTGAATCCGGAAGCATTGGTGACCGACTTGGTGCATGCGGCAAAAGAAAAAGGCACGAAGGTAAAAGAAGAAGTGCAAAGCGTATTGGCTCTTTCTCTATCGAAGGCTGCCGCTATCGTTCCGGGACAAGTGTTGAGTACTGATGAAATGAACCATTTGGTGGATGATTTGTTGTCGCTTTCTACGCCGAACTATACCCCCGATGGAAAGACCGTACTGACCGTATTGAAAGAAGACGAGATAGAAAAGATGTTCAAGTGAAACGCTCACATTGTAAATGCTGTTTCTGATGTGTGACGACAGGCTGCGAAAAAAGCCTTTTACCGGGCGCAAAAAAGATAAAATAAGCTTGCTAAATTTTGATATATCGTAAAATTGATTTTTCTTTGCGTTGAAATAGATGAGAGTGTATAGTGCGAAAAGCCTTTTTGGTTGAATCTGAAAGCAGGTGTGAGACTTTTCGTGCAGTTTATCCTTAAGTCGTTTTATAATTAGTAGTTTTTTACTCCTGAGGTCTTTGTGCCTCGAGGAGTTTGAAATGAAATAGAAACTTGAAATACTTTAGATTCAGTACTGCGAAACATGTCGGACACTGGGTCTGTTACTATAAAATAACGATAACTAATAAAACAGAAACGAATACCTAAAACAAAAAACAATTAACAATTTATTAATTATAAAACGATTGACTTTATGGAAACTAAAAAACAAACAAAAAAAGGATTCAAAGGCATCGAAGCCGCAGGATTGGTAATTATTGGCTGCTTTATCGTAGCTCTTTGTATCTACAACTTCATCTTCGGTAACCCGTCGAACTTCATGAACAACGACCCGAACAATCACCCGTTGCCAGGTAACATGTTGGGTACTATCTACAAAGGTGGTGTTGTGGTTCCGGTTATCCAGACTTTGTTGCTTACCGTTTTGGCTTTGAGCGTTGAACGTTTCTTCACTATCCGTGCCGCTTTCGGTCGTGGTAAACTGACTAAATTCGTTGCTCAGATTAAGGAAGCTTTGGCTGCAGGTAACATGGCAAAAGCTCAGGAATTGTGCGACAAGCAGCGCGGTTCTATCGCTAACGTAGTAGGTTCTACTCTGAATAAATATCGTGAAGTAGAAAAGTCTACAGATTTGACAAAAGATCAGCAGGTATTGGCTATTCAGAAAGAATTGGAAGAAGCTACAGCTCTTGAATTGCCGATGTTGCAGCAGAACTTGCCGATTATCGGTACCATTACTACACTGGGTACTCTTTGCGGTTTGCTCGGTACTGTAATCGGTATGATTCGTTCATTCGCCGCTTTGTCTGCTGGTGGTGGTACTGACTCTGTAGCGTTGTCAACTGGTATCTCTGAAGCCTTGATCAATACTGCATTCGGTATCTTGACTGGTGCTTTGGCAGTTATCTCTTATAACTACTATACTAACAAAATCGATAAATTGACTTACGCTCTTGACGAAGTAGGCTTCTCTATCGTACAGACTTACGCTGCTACTCATAAATAATTGATTTCACCTCGGATATCCTCGTGAAAACGAAACAGGAAATTCAATCTTTTAAATAATCAAATATGAGTAGAGCTAAGATAAAGAAAAAATCCATGTTCATCGACATGACGGCGATGAGTGATGTTACTGTCTTGCTGCTTACTTTCTTTATGTTGACAGGTACGTTCATGAAGAAAGAGCCCGTGCAGGTAGTAACTCCCGCGTCCGTTTCCGATATTAAAATACCGGAAACAGATATCCTCTCCGTCTTGGTCGAACCGAGTGGAAAGATATTTATGAGCCTTGACAAGCAGGCTGATATGGCTGCCACACTGGAGGCTATGGGCGAGGAATACGGCATGAAGTTCACTCCGCAAGAAGTGAAGAAATTCTCAGTATTCCAAACATTTGGTGTACCCATGAAGAATATGAAATCTTTCTTGGGTTTAACAGGAGAACAGCAAGACAATATACTGAAAGACTATGGTATCCCTTGTGATAGCATTGACAATCAGTTTAAGGCATGGGTTCGTAACGCGAAAGCTGTAAACCGTGACTTGCGTATTGCTATCAAAGCGGATCAAAGTACTCCTTATTCTGTCATTAAAAACGTGATGAGCTCCTTGCAGGACTTGAAGGAAAACAGATATAATCTGATTACTTCTCTGAAAGGTTCATCAGAAGAAGAAAAATAAAATTAAAAGATATGGCTGAAATACAAGATAATGGGGGTAAAAAGAAGGGTAGTAAGCAGAAAAAGATGGCTGTCCGCGTCGACTTTACGCCGATGGTGGATATGAACATGTTGCTGATTACGTTCTTCATGCTTTGTACGTCTTTGAGCAAACCCCAAACAATGGAAATCAACATGCCTTCTAATGATAAGAACCTGACAGAAGAACAGCAGAACAAGGTTAAAGCTTCACAGGCTTTGACTCTCTTGCTAGGCGAAGACGGGAAACTCTATTATTACGAAGGTGAACCAAACTACAAGGATTACACTTCTCTGAAAGAAACTACTTACAAGGCCGATGGTATCCGCAAGGTGCTCTTGAAAAAGAACGCTGCTGCAGTGAAGAAGGTTCAGGAAGTAAAGCAGAGAAAGTCTAATCTGGAAATTGATGAAGAACAGGCTCGTAAGGAAATCTCCGAAATAAAGGGCGGTAAAGATACTCCTACGGTCATCATCAAGGCTACCGATAAATCTACTTACAAGAACCTGATTGACGCATTGGATGAAATGCAGATTTGCAGTATCGGTAAGTATGCAATTATCGACATAACCGAAGGTGATGAGTTCCTGATTCATAATTACGAAACTAAGGGTGCCTATAGTGCGGCTGCCGAATAAAATGTATAACACCTAAAACAAAAGAGTATGTCAAAAATAGATTTAACTTCTTTGGAATGGTGTGATATCATTTTCAAAGACAGAAACAAAGCTTACGGCGCATACAAGATGCGTCAGGACTTGGGACGTCGTCAGACTGCCGCCTTGATTATTGTAACCTTGGTTGTCGTCATCGCTTTCGAACTTCCGCGCCTTATCAGTATGGCATTGCCGGAAAAGGCTGAAGAAGAAATCGTAGACGTAACTACTATTTCTCAGTTGGAAGAACCGGAAGTAAAGGATGAGAACATCGTTAAGAAAGTAGACCCGATTGCTCCTCCTCCTGCATTGAAGAGTACTATTAAGTTTACTCCTCCGGTAATTACGGAAGATAAGAACGTAAGAGACGAAGACGAAATGAAGAGTCAGGACCAGTTGACCGAATCGAAAGTTCAAATCTCTATTGCCGACGTTAAAGGTAATGATGAATTGAACGGTAAGGATATTGCCGACCTTCAGGAAGTAATCGTAAAAGCCCCAGAGGAAAAGAAAGAGGAACCGTATACCATGGTAGAACAGATGCCTCAGTTCCCTGGTGGTCAGGGCGAACTCTTGAAGTACATTGCCAAGAATCTTCGTTATCCGACCATTGCGCAGGAAAACGGTATTCAGGGTAAGGTTATCATCCGTTTCGTTGTATCGGCTACTGGTAACGTAGAAAAGGTAACAGTACTCCGCTCGTTGGATCCCAACTGCGATAAGGAAGCTGTACGCGTAGTACAGTCTTTGCCGAAGTGGATTCCGGGTAAGCAGAACGGACGTAACGTTCCGGTTTACTATACTTGTCCTATTACGTTTAAGTTGCAGTAATTTAAATATTCGTGTATGAAAAGAAGATGCTTCTTGTATTTGCTGCTTTCCCTCATGCTGGCTTCATGTAAGCAAGCGTCCAAAGTACAGGGTGATGATGAAACTTTGTCGTCGGGTAAGATAACCATTGCTGTCGATGAGTCATTCAAGCCCATCATGGAAGAGGAATTGCAAGTTTATCAGGCATTGACTCCCGAAGCGGAAGTTACGCCGATTTACTGTAGCGAGGTGGAAGCGGTTCGGTTGCTGTTGAAAGACAGTGTGCGTTTGGTTATCGCCAACCGTCGATTGACCGACAAGGAATTGGCTTCTTTTCATGCACGAAAATTTTTCCCCGAATCTATACGGATGGCGGTTAGTGGTCTGGCCTTGATTACAAACCCCACCAATACAGATTCGTTGATAACTACCGAACAGTTCAGGGATATTCTTACAGGTAAGATATCTGACTGGACAGCGTTGAATCCAACCTCTAAGCTCGGAAAGATTCAGGTGGTGTTTGATAACCCGAATTCGGGTACTATTCATTACGCCATTGACTCCATTTGCGAGGGCAGAAAGTTGGGAGCGGGATTGGCCGCAAAAAAGACAAACGAGGAAGTGATAAACTTCGTCTCGTCTACACCCGGTGCTATGGGAGTAATCGGAGCCAATTGGATAGGTAGCGATGCCGATACCACAAGGCTTTCGTTTAACGAGTCCGTACGCGTCATGGCTGTAAGTGATTCCCATCGTGCGACTATTGCCAACAGTTACAAGCCTTATCAGGCATATTTGGCTTTGCGGCAATATCCTTTGACACACGATGTGTTTATCTTGATTAATGATCCGCGAGGGGCATTACCTACAGGTCTGATGACATTCTTGACGAGTGATAGAGGACAGCGTATTATTCTCAAATCCGGATTGGTACCAGCTACTCAACCGGTACGTTTGGTAAACGTGAAAGATGAATTTTAATTAATGATTATAGACAAGATGAGAAAGAAAGTTTTAGGCTTTATGTGTGCCGGTTTCCTGTTGGCTTCGTCACTGTATGCTCAGGAACCTCTGACTACAGATTTGGCTCAACAGGTTGAACAGATTGCATCGACCATAAAGAACGATCCTGTCGGTGCAGACAAGGCGTTCAACGATTTGGTGAAGAAGAACAAGAAGAATCTTTCACTGTATATCGCTATTGGTGAAACCTATTTGAAAGGCGGATATGTGCAGGAAGCGAAAGCGTATGCCGATCGTGCCATGAAGGTGAACAATAAGTCTTCGAAAGTATATATGTTGGCAGGCGATGCTGCTTTGGCCGCTAAGGATCCAGGTTCGGCTTGTGGCCTTTACGAACAGGCTATCTTGTTTGATGAAGCATGTTCGGAAGCTTACTACAAAGTGGCTCATGCTTATTTGGGCGTGAACCCTCAGTCTTCTATCGACAAGTTGATGGAACTGAAGACCAAGCATCCTGAAGATGTGAACGTAAACCGTGAGTTGGCTAACGCTTACTACGAAATGGGTAAGTTTAGTCAAGCCAAATCTGCTTTGGACGAGTTCATGCAGAAGGGTAAGCCGGGTGTACAGGATTATGCTCGCTATTCACTGCTGTTGTTCCTGAATAAGGATTACGACAAGTCGTTAGAAACGGCTAATTCAGGTCTCGGTATGGAGAGCTCGAATCACTTGTTGAAACGTCTGAAGATGTACAACTTGCTCGAGTTGAAGCAGTACAAGGATGGCTTGGCTGCAGCTGAAGACTTCTTTGCCGATCCGAATAATCCGGACTATGTGTATATGGACTACTTGTATCGCGGTCGTCTGTATTTGGCTGATGAAAACGGTGAATCTGCTATCGCTGAATTCGAAAAAGCATTGAAGGCTGACGAAAAGAAGGAACACCCCGAAATTGCTCAGGAATTGTCTCAAGCATACGAGCAGCAGAAGAAATACAGTGACGCAATCCGTTACGGACAGATGTATTTGGATGCTTTGTCTGAAGACAAGAAAGACGTGAAGGATTTGTTCCTGTTCGGTCGATTGATTTACAAGGCTGCTTCGGGAACCACCGATGCTACAGAAAAGGTAGAATTCATCGAAAAGGGTGACGCTGTATTTGCAGAGGTTGCTGAGCGTACTCCGAATAGCTATCTTGGTTCATTCTGGCGCGCACGTATCAATGTACTGAAAGACCCCGAAACGGAACAGGGTTTGGCTAAACCTTACTACGAAGCTGCTTTGGCTATCTTGGAGCAGAATGAGGGTGCTTCGAAGGCTGCGTTGATTGAAGGAAACCAGTACTTGGGATACTACTATTTCGTAAAGAGCGATTACGAACAGTCTAAGATATATTGGAATAAGATATTGGTTCTTGACCCGACAAACGAAACTGCAAAGCAGGCGTTGGCAGGTATGAAATAATATCGTATTGATAATATAAAATATCAGAGGATGTGGAAGATTAGGTGGGCTTGAGCCTTCTGTAATTTTCCATATCCTCTTTTTTAATATATATAAACGATGGATTTCATTCTCGATTTTATCTTGCACATTGACACGCACCTGATAGAGATGGTGCAGAATTATCACGCATGGACGTATGTAATCTTGTTTTGCATTATCTTTTGCGAAACCGGATTGGTGGTTACTCCTTTTTTGCCGGGCGATTCGTTGTTGTTTGTAGCTGGAGCGTTGGGGGCTAATCCCAATGTGCCGCTGGATGTACATCTTTTGGTGTTGGTTTTGTTCATTGCTGCATTCGCTGGTGACTCGTGCAACTATATGATAGGACACTTATTCGGGCGGAAGCTCTTTAGCAATCCCGATTCGCGTGTCTTCAAGCAGAGCTATCTGGACAAGACGCACGAGTTTTTTAAGAAATACGGAGGCAAGACCATAATCATCGCCCGTTTCGTTCCCATTGTCCGTACGTTCGCTCCTTTTGTGGCTGGTATGGGTAAGATGCACTATTACTACTTCATGCTTTACAATATGATAGGCGCGGCGCTTTGGGTGTTATTGGTTTGCTATGCCGGTTATTTCTTTGGAAACTTGGAGTTTGTTCAGAAGCATTTGGAAGTCTTGTTGCTGGCTATTGTGTTTATCTCTTTGCTGCCAGCCATTATAGAGGTAGTAAAGGCGAAAATTAAAGGTGTTTAGTCCCGGCTTGCGTGCCGGGGCTAAGCCTCCAGCTTCAGAAAAGCTTCGATGTCGCGCTGTATCATTTTATACTGCGGCGAATTCTTGTAGTTGGTATTCTTATGAAGCACCTGTTCTACGGGCATTTGGCTACGCTGATAGGCCGTTAGTTCGTTCTGTAGCTGCATGGCGTGGCAAGCCAGTGCGTGTATCTCTTCTTCGCGTTCGCGACGAAGCAGAGTGCATACAGGGTTCAGCAGACGCAGTATTACATTGTCCATAATGTGGTGTCCCTGAATGTACATATAGGTGTTGTCCGGCGTTACCCCCAATCGGGCAAACTCTTTTTTCATCTTCTCAATTTCGTTCAACGATTCCGGATGGCGGTACTCCAGTTCCTTTACCTTGCGGTTTACTTTCTTGGAAATCGTTGACAGACTGTATTCGGGATGGTGTACGTTCAGTTGTTCTATGCGTACGTACGAGCAGAAGTCCATTAGCGAAAATTCAGAGAGGTTGTGCTTGCGGTAAAACCATACCGACCATATGAAAAGCGGATAGGATATCTGCGAATACATGCGTAGGTAGGCCGGAAAGTCTATCAGAACGTGGTCGTTCAGGGTAGCCATTACGCATACCTCGTGTAGCCCTTCGGCGTAGCAGTGGAAGTTTTCGATGGCGTAAGCGTATGTCTGCATCACATACGGGTTGTCAATGATGTATCTTGATGTTTGCGTACAGCCTTGCAACAGATAGTCGTAATCGCTGTCTACACAGGCTATCATATTGGCCCCCAGTTGCGGCCCGAGTTGATTCATCAGTACCGTTTTCTTGCCTTTGGCCAACGAGTTTCGCGAAGGAAGCATCACTTCGAAATACCGTGTTTCGTCCTCATACTCGCCGAGCAGTGACCGCCAGAACGAGATGTCGTCATAGCTCTCTACATAGGCCACTATTTTACGGCGTGAGCGTTTCGGCTTCAGCACGTTGGCCGCTCCGATGTAGAGCGAGGAGAGGTTGTCGGTAAGTCGTTTTCCCATAGCGATGGAGTATTAGTGGTCAGTAGTGTGTAGTGATGTCGCTTACTTCGGTTACGGCATCTACCCAGCCATTCATGATGAGTGCGGGCGAATGAGTGGTAAGTACGATTTGCACGTTCGGATTCAGTTCGCGTATCAGGCTTATCAGCCGTTGTTGCCACTCGATGTGTAGCGACACTTCCGGTTCGTCCATGAATAGGGTATAGTGTTCGCCGTCTTGCACCAGTACGGTCAGTAGTATCACCAACATCTGTTTCTCTCCCGATGAAAGCTGATAGGGGTTCAGTATGTCGCCATCCTGTTCGAACTGTATTTCGTTGCTCTTGCGGATGATTTTCTTTCCCGTTTCACTGAACAAGTCGTCTATCATGTCTTGGAAATGCGTTTTGGGTTGCGATACGCTTGCCGCCTGTGCTTGCCCGTCGGGCTGTCCGCTGGTCAGCAGTTCGATGATGCGGTTGCCGATGTTTACCTGATAATCCAGGTAGCGGCGTTGCAGTTGATAGAGTTGCCAGTCCAGTTCGGTACGTACGCTTTGGTTGCCGATTTTTTCCAATAGCCCGGAACTGATGATGGGGCGGTCGAAACTGCGTATTACATTGAAGTTTACATAGGTGGCATCGGTAGGCGAGAAGCTGAACGATACCACGCCAGGCTTAAATTCGTTGCTGAGGGCACCGCCTTCCAGTTCGTTTAGGCTACGCACCGAATTGTTCAGGATGGTGCTTTTCCCTATTCCGTTCACTCCACTCAAGATGTTTACATCGGGTTTCAAATCCCATGAGATGTTTTTCCGTCCCCAAAGGCCCTTTATTTCGATGTGTTTGATATAGTCGGCTCGTTTTTTCATGTTCGTAGCGGCATTAGTTCCTTACAAATATAAGAGTTGTACGGGACTTTGTCAATAGTTTCGGCGCGGATTGTGCGAAAAAAAACAGGAAACGAACGCTGCTTTTGACAGACGTTTGTTTCCTGTGATGCGATAATATGAGATTGATTCTTATTCGGCCGCTTTCTCCATGCTGCTCCACAGATTGCCTTGTGGTACGGGAGCCGTTATATCTATCTGCTCTTTCGATACCGGGTGCACGAACTGTACGCGGCGTGCGTGTAGGCAGATACTTCCATCGGGGTTAGAACGTGGAGAACCGTATTTCAAGTCTCCTTTGATGGGGCATCCCATCTTGGCTAACTGGCATCTTATCTGGTGGTGGCGTCCTGTCTTCAGGTCTATCTCCAGCAGGTAATAGTTGTCCGATTGTCCTATCAGCCGATAGTGCAGGATGGCTTTTTTCGAATCTTTCACCTCCTTGTCGTAGGCATACGATTTGTTTTGCTTCTCGTTTCTCACCAAATAATGTTCCAAAACGCCCTCTTCCTGTGGCGGACGTTGTTTCACGATGGCCCAATAGGTTTTGTGTACATCGCCGTTGCGGAACATTTCGTTCAGTCTAGTCAGCGCCTTCCCTGTTTTGGCAAATACCACCAATCCGCTCACGGGGCGATCCAGGCGGTGTACTACACCCAGAAAAACGTTTCCGGGCTTGGAGTACTTCTCTTTCAGATACCTTTTTACGGTTTCCGACAGAGGCTCATCGCCCGTCTTGTCGCCTTGTACAATCTCCGAAGCGGTCTTGCTGACGATGATAACGTGGTTGTCTTCGTATGCTACTGTCATGGCATCATTACATGTTCATGCCACCATCAATCTGAATAACCTGTCCCGATACGTAGCTCGACATGTCGGAAGCCAGGAACAGACATACGTTGGCGATGTCTTCCACCTGTCCGCCGCGACGCAGAGGAATTTTCTTCATCCAGTCCTTGCGGATGTCTTCGGGCAACTGTGCGGTCATGGCCGTTTCGATGAATCCCGGAGCTACAGCATTGGCGCGTACGCCTTTAGGACCGAGTTCCTGTGCGATAGATTTGGCCAATCCTATCATACCGGCTTTGGAAGCCGAGTAGTTGCACTGGCCGGCGTTCCCGTGTACACCTACTACGCTCGACATGTTGATGATGGAGCCGCTGCGCTGACGAAGCATGATAGGGGCGCAGGCGTGGATGAAGTTGAAAGCTGATTTCAGGTTTACGTTCAGAACGGCGTCCCACTGCTGTTCCGACATACGGAGCATCAGTCCGTCTTTGGTGATTCCGGCGTTGTTGACCAATACGTCAATAGAACCGAAGTCTTCCTTAATCTTGTTTACCACGGCTTCCGTTTCGGCGAAGTCGGCGGCGTTTCCTGCATAGGCGTTACATTTTACGCCCAGAGCTTCTATTTCTTTGCGTGTAGCTTCCAGTCCGGCAGCCATATCGTCGTTTAGTACCAAGTCGGTGAATGCGATGTTAGCTCCTTCTTGAGCGAATTTCATGGCTACGGCTTTACCGATGCCTCGCGCTGCACCTGTAATGAGGGCAGTCTTACCAGTAAGTAATCCCATAATGATGTATTTAAAAAATTAAACTGTTTCTGTTTGTTCGTCCGCTTTCCGTCCCAGTGCGCCATACACTATCTTGGCTACGTAGCGCCATCCCGTTTCATCGTCTAAGTCTTCGCCTATCTGTCCGCGGATGTAGGGAACTTCGATGCCTTTTACGCAGTAGTGCAAGATGTCGGCAGTGATGTCTACATTGTCGATGTCGAAAATGCCCTGTGCCTTCCCGTCTTCCAGCAAGATGCGGAACAGTCCGATTTCGTTACGGTCGAAATTTTTCCGCACGGCTTCCACACGCCAGATGTCGCGGAAAAATCCCGCGCGCAGCGTACCGTTTCTGAACACCACTTCCTTAATGGTATTCAGGTGGTTGGCGATAAGCTCTAAAATCTTTTCGTCCGATGGCTTATCGCGTTTGGCTACTTCGTTCATCTTGGCCGACAAGATTTCCAGTTCCGATTCTACCACAGCCATATAAATTTGCTCTTTGCTCTTGAAGTAAGTATAGAGTGTACGTCTTCCTTTTTTCGATGCGGCGGCGATGTCGTTCATCGTAGTTTCTTCCACTCCTTTTTTCGCGAACAGTTGACGGGCTACGTCTACCAGTTTGGCTCTTGTCTTTTGTACAGTCATTCGATTTTGTTTATTGCACAATTATGCGTAATTATGTGCAAAAGTACATCATTTATCGTTGTTTTGCAAGTGTTTTACCGCTTTTATCCAGCCTCCGGTGCAGGGATAAGAAAATAATTCTCGTCAGTCTCTTGTTTTTTCGGAAAAAAGCCGTACCTTTGCACTCGAATTAAGGAAATATCGCGGAGTGGAGCAGTTGGTAGCTCGTTGGGCTCATAACCCAAAGGTCGTCTGTTCGAGTCAGGCCTCCGCAACAAGTAGGGGAGATACGTTATCGTTTCTCTCCTTTTTTATTGTGGATTTTTGCAGTGCAGAGGGCCTGTTCCGTCAGCCCATTCCCCGGCGAGAGAATAAAAATCAGCGGCGAGCGATAAAAAATCTCTCGGGACGCATTAAAAATCCCTCGCCAGAGATTAATCCCAACTGAAGAAGCTGATAAAACAGCGGGTGGTTTTTTGCGAACAGAAAAAACATCCGCCTTACTTTAATCCTTTTATTTATTATATATATAAGTAGGAAAACGTCAAGATGTGGCACACCGTGAGGCACGCCCGTGTTGTGATTTTTGGAACTCACACGTACTAAG
>CAVBJM010000007.1:0-95278 GCA_963595925.1 bacterium | reverse complement strand
AATCGGCTGAAAACGAAAGAAAAAGATGTTGTACTGCGTATTGTACACCATGTTGCACCGACGTGTTGCGATTTTTGGAACACGTATAGAATGAAGTATTTATGATTTTAAATTATTTAGAAACAAGATAAACAAGATAAACAAGGAGACTTTTTCACAAACAAAAATCCTAAAAACCCATCTTGTTTACCTAAGGCCAAGAACCGACCGAATTCTGTATGCGGAGAGAACGAGATTCGAACTCGTGATACCCTTTAGGGGTATACACGCTTTCCAGGCGTGCCTCTTCAACCACTCGAGCACCTCTCCATTATGCGTGATTGATATTGTTATATCTAAGTGGGTGCAAAGGTAAGAATAAATGCGCACTTAGCAACTACTCCATCATGGAAATTTCTTAATAAACATTAATATCCGTCTTTGCTCGACTGAAAACTTTCAGCGCATTGTCGGTTGTCACCCGTGCGATATCGGCTACCGGAAGACCGTAAATATCCGACAGACGTTCAGCTACCTTCACTAAATAAGCGCTCTCGTTTCGCTTACCTCTGTAAGGCACTGGAGTCAAGTATGGAGAATCTGTTTCTAACACGATTCGCTCCAACGGCACATCGGACAAAACATCGGGCAACGTACTTTTCTTAAATGTCAGCACACCGTTTACCCCAAGCATAAATCCATCGTACTCCAACAAGCGTGAAGCTTCTTCGGAAGTACCTGTAAAACTATGAAATATTCCGGTAAGGCCGCTACTGCGATAGTCAGCCAGCACTTCCAGCAACTCCGGGTAGGCTTCTCTACAATGTATAATCAATGGCAGATGAAACTCCAAGGCCCAATCTACTTGTATTCGAAACGCCTCCATCTGCTCTTTGAGCCACGTTTTATCCCAATACAAGTCCATACCCACTTCACCTATTCCGTAAAACAGCTGAGGATTCGCACGCAAACACTGTTCGACAACAGCCAAGCGTTCTTCCCAGCGCTCATCAACCGAAGTGGGATGAAACCCCATCAACGGAAAACAGTTATCGTGGGCGGCGCAAAGATTCATCAGCCGATCTATGGTCGTATCATCAATGTTCGGCATGAAAAGGCGAGTTACCCCAGCCTCCACAGCCCGAACAACGGCAAGTTCTCTATCCTCATCAAACTCCTCGGTGAAGAGATGCGTATGCGTATCAATCAAAGCCATCATATCATCCTACAGTTTACGAGTCATCAACCCCTGAACAAATTCTTTCAAGTTCTGCTTCAAGCTTTCATCCACATTTACTCTCGCAAGACAATCCATAGCCTCGGTATAGTAACGAGATATTTCAACATCACAGATTTCATCCACTTTTACCTTGTTATAGATAGCCGTTACAGCCGCGATCTTCTCCTGCGCATCGAACTGCGATTTGCCAATCCATTCCACCAGCTCCCGACGGGTATCTTCGTCCGAACGCTCCAGAGCGGTTATCAGCATAAAGGTTTTCTTGTTACACAAGATGTCTCCTCCAATATTCTTACCGAACACTGCTGGATTTCCGTACACATCCAAATAATCGTCCTGCAACTGGAACGCAAGTCCCATCTTTACCCCGAAGTCATACAGTGCTTGCGTATCTTGAATAGAGGCTCCAGCCAAGATTGCCCCGATTTCCAACGAGCCAGCCAACAAAACCGAAGTCTTCAAACGAATCATCTCAATGTATTCGTCCACCGTAACGTCATCCCGGCTTTCGAACTCCATATCCCATTGCTGTCCCTCGCACACCTCAAGAGCCGTACGTCCGAACGACTCAGACACTGCATGCACATATTTCGGAGGGCATCCCTGCAATACATAGCGATAAGCCAAAATTAGCATGGCGTCCCCCGAAAGAATAGCCGTATTTTCATCCCATTTTTTGTGGACAGTGGGACATCCCCTGCGCATATCGGCCTTATCCATCAGGTCATCGTGCAGAAGCGTGAAATTGTGATAGGTTTCTATGCCGGCAGCTTGCGGAAACGCACGTTCCACATCATCGCGGTACAGATTATAAGCCAATAGCAACAAGACGGGACGCAAACGCTTTCCGCCCATTCCCAATACGTATTCTATCGGGTCGTAAAGTCCTACAGGTGCATGTTTGTAGTCCAAAGCATTTATATAATCGTGTATTTGCCGATGCAAGTCGTTCGAAGTGTATTGTTTCATTTCCAATCAGTTTTTATTGTCGTATCGCAAATATAGCGGAAAAACACATACAAGCCTCTTTACATACTAAAAAAGAGCAAAGCGCCATCTTTTTTCTCGCAGAAATGCCCTACCTTTGCCGCAGTCCTTCGGAATAAGGACTTGCATTTTTTCACCGAATACGAACTTACATGAAACGAATCATCATCGCCATAGACGGCTTCTCGTCATGCGGAAAGAGTACCATGGCCAAGGATTTGGCCAAAGAAATAGGATACATTTACATCGACAGCGGAGCCATGTACCGCGCAGTTACCCTGTACTGTGTCAGACATCACTTTTTCCAGCCCGACGGAAGCGTAAAAGAAGAACTTCTAAAAGCACAGATGGGAGACATACACATATCGTTCCAACTGGACAATGAGAGCGGACGTCCGCACACCTACCTGAACGGAGAGGATGTAGAAAAAGACATACGCACAATGGAAGTGTCTTCATACGTCAGTCCGGTAGCGGCATTGGGTTTCGTAAGAGAGGACTTAGTACGGCAGCAACAAGAGTTAGGCAAGAACAAAGGCATCGTAATGGACGGACGAGACATCGGCACCGCCGTATTCCCGCAAGCGGAACTCAAGATATTCGTCACGGCATCGGCCGAAATCCGTGCGCAACGGAGATACGATGAGCTGAAGGCCAAAGGCGAAAACGCCTCTTTCGAAGAAATACTACACAACGTGGAAGAAAGAGACCGCATCGACCAAAACCGTACCGTCAGCCCACTACGCAAAGCGGAGGACGCCATACTTTTGGACAATAGCGAACTGAGCATCGCCAAACAAAAGGAATGGCTGAAAGAACAATTCATCAAAGCGACTCATGCATAAAGTAGAAATAGACGAAAAATCGGGCTTTTGCTTCGGCGTGACCACCGCTATCAAGAAAGCGGAGGAAGAATTAGCCAAAGGGAAGTCTCTGTATTGTTTGGGTGACATCGTACACAACGGACGCGAATGCGAACGGCTTAGACAGCTGGGACTAACCAGCATCGACCATGAAGAATTCGGTCGGCTAAACGATGCCAAAGTTCTTCTTCGCGCACACGGCGAACCACCCGAAACCTACGAAACCGCCCGAAAGAATCGGATAGAAATCATTGATGCTACTTGCCCCGTTGTACTACGCCTACAAAAACGTATCAAACAAGAATACGATACACCGTCCGAAAACGGTAAGAAGAAGCAAATAGTCATCTTCGGAAAGAACGGACATGCCGAAGTACTGGGGTTGGTAGGACAGACTCACGGAGAAGCCATTGTAATAGAAACGCTGGATGAAGCCAAGAATTTAGATTTTAGCCAAGACATCCGCCTCTACTCGCAAACCACCAAGTCGTTAGACGAATTCCGGCGGATTGTGGCATACATTGAGCAGCACATTTCCCCTACCGCCAGCTTCAAATACTTCGATACGATTTGCCGACAGGTAGCGAACCGCATGCCCGATATCCGACAGTTTGCAGCTTCGCACGACCTGATATTTTTTGTCTGTGGACATAAAAGCTCGAACGGGAAAATCCTGTATCAGGAATGCAAAAAGGTTAACCCCAACAGTTACCAGATAGACCGTCCCGAGGAAATCGACTTCAATCTACTGAACGGAGTACATTCCATCGGCATCTGCGGAGCAACCTCTACCCCCAAATGGCTCATGGAAAAATGTCGGGACGTAATTTTAGAAAAGAAATAAATACCACCTTTTCCGCAAACAGAAAGACTGAACTATAAGTTATTTTTCATACTTTTGCAATCAGAAAACTATAAATACAGAACATATCGCATATGGGAACAATAAAATGTATAGGTATTCTTACCTCGGGAGGTGACGCTCCAGGAATGAACGCAGCAATCCGTGCAGTAACCCGTTCGGCTATCTACAACGGACTAACCGTTAAAGGTATCTACCGCGGATACAAAGGATTGATTACCGGAGAGATTCAAGAGTTCAAAACACAAAACGTCAGCAACATTATCCAGCAGGGAGGAACCATCCTGAAAACAGCCCGTTGTCAGGAATTCAAGACGCCCGAAGGCCGAAAGATCGCTTACGAAACGATGCAGCGTGAAGGCATTGACGCACTCGTGGTTATCGGTGGTGACGGTTCTTTAACCGGAGCAAGACTCTTGGCTCAAGAATACGATATCCCTTGTATCGGACTTCCCGGTACCATTGACAACGATTTGTTCGGAACCGACACGACCATCGGATACGACACAGCGTTAAACACCATTCTGGATGCAGTCGACAAGATTCGAGACACCGCCACATCACACGAACGCCTATTCTTCGTTGAAGTAATGGGACGTGACGCTGGCTTCCTTGCCCTAAACGGAGCTATCGCAGCTGGTGCCGAAGCGGCAATCATCCCGGAATACAATACCGAGGTAGACCAGTTGGAAGAATTCATCAAGAACGGTTTCCGTAAATCGAAGAGCAGTTCCATCGTATTGGTAGCCGAAAGCGAAATCACAGGCGGAGCCATGCATTACGCCGAACGTGTAAAGAACGAATATCCGCAATATGATGTACGCGTAACCATCTTGGGACACTTGCAGCGTGGCGGAAGCCCCACGGCCCACGACCGTATCATCGCAAGCCGCATGGGTGTGGCCAGTATTCAGGCGCTGATGGAAGGCCAACGCAACGTGATGATTGGTATCGAAAACGACCAAATCGTGTACGTGCCGTTCAGCAAAGCCATCAAAAACGACAAGCCCATCGACCGTGAGCTGGTAAACGTTTTGAGAGAACTCTCCATCTAACAACGCTACAAGCGGAAATATCATCCCGTACACCTTGCTCTCAAGGAGCAGGAACGCGGAACATCCATATTCTGGCCGGAAACCGAAATCACACGTTCGGTTCCGGCCTTGCTTTTTATGCGGCCCGACATCTCTGTAATTGAATTAAAAATTATATATTTGCAGCACTAAAACAAACCATTCAGTAAACATCTATAAATTATATATCTCATGAGCAATCAACGATACATGCAACGTGGCGTTTCGGCTTCGAAAGAAGACGTGCACAATGCGATAAAGAACATAGACAAAGGTATATTTCCACAGGCGTTCTGCAAGATTATCCCAGACATCTTGGGAGGTGACCCTGAATATTGCAACATCATGCACGCCGATGGCGCAGGTACCAAATCTTCGCTTGCATACCTGTATTGGAAAGAAACCGGCGACCTTTCGGTTTGGAAAGGAATCGCGCAGGACGCCCTTATCATGAATATCGATGATTTGCTGTGCGTAGGTGCAGTAGACAACATCCTTGTATCGTCCACTATCGGACGTAACAAGCTCTTGGTGCCGGGCGAAGTCATCTCCGCCGTCATCAACGGAACGGATGAGTTGCTGGCCGAACTGCGCAACATGGGAGTAGGTGTATACGCCACTGGAGGTGAAACTGCCGATGTTGGCGATTTGGTACGTACCATTATCGTAGACAGTACGGTAACATGCCGCATGAAACGCTCGGATGTGATAAACAATGCCAACATACGTCCGGGAGACGTGATTGTAGGTTTGGCCTCGTACGGACAAGCTACATACGAAAAAGAATATAACGGCGGTATGGGTAGCAACGGACTGACCAGCGCACGCCACGATGTGTTCTCAAAATACTTGGCAGAGAAATACCCGGAAAGTTACGATCACGCCGTTCCCGAAGATTTGGTTTACAGCGGTGGTTTGAAGCTGACCGACACGGTAGAAGGAAGTCCGATAGACGCCGGCAAACTGGTATTGTCACCTACCCGCACTTACGCTCCCGTTGTGAAAAAGTTGCTGGATGCTTTACGCCCACAAATACACGGTATGGTTCACTGCTCGGGCGGTGCACAGACCAAGGTTCTCCACTTCGTGGGAGACAACTGCCGCGTAATCAAAGACAACCTGTTCCCCGTTCCACCGTTGTTCCGTACCATCAAAGAACAGAGCGGCACCGACTGGGATGAAATGTACAAGGTTTTCAATATGGGTCACCGTCTGGAAGTTTACCTGTCGCCAGAGCATGCCGAAGAAGTGATAGCTATTTCCAAGAGTTTCAACATCGACGCGCAAATCATTGGCCGCATCGAAGAGAGCGACCACAAGGAACTTATCATCCGCAGCGAATTTGGTGAATTTACTTATTAAGCAGTTTAATGGCAGAAAGCAATACGATATTAGAGAAACTGGACGGACTGGTAGCGCGGTTTGAGGAAGTATCTACACTGATTACCGACCCGAACGTGATAGCTGACCAAAAACGCTACGTCAAGCTAACGAAAGAGTACAAAGAGCTGGGCGACCTGATGAACGCACGCAAAGAATACTTGCAGTGTCTGAACGGATTAGAAGAAGCCAAGGCCATGATGAACGAATCCGATCCGGAGATGAAAGAAATGGCGCGCGAAGAAGCCGCAGCTTGCGAAGCCCGCATCCCCGAACTGGAAGAAGAGATTAAGCTACTTCTGATACCAGCCGACCCGCAGGACGACCGTAACGCCGTACTTGAAATACGAGGCGGAACCGGAGGCGACGAAGCGGCTATCTTTGCCGGCGACCTGTTCCGAATGTATAGCAAGTACTGCGAAACAAAAGGATGGAAGCTGGAAGTATCGAGTGCCAACGAAGGTGCCGCCGGAGGATTTAAGGAAATCATCTGCTCGGTTACAGGAGAAAAGGTATACGGTACACTGAAATACGAATCGGGCGTACACCGCGTGCAACGCGTGCCGGCCACTGAAACCCAAGGTCGTGTACATACGTCGGCCGCATCGGTAGCTGTGCTCCCTGAAGCCGAACCTTTCGATGTAGAAATAAACGAAGGGGAAATAAAATGGGATACATTCCGAAGCGGTGGAGCCGGCGGACAGAATGTAAACAAGGTAGAGTCGGGCGTACGTCTGCGATACAACTGGAAGAACCCCAACACAGGAGTAGTAGAAGAGATACTGATAGAATGTACCGAGACGCGAGACCAACCCAAGAACAAGGAACGCGCGCTCTCGCGCCTACGAACCTTCATCTACGACAAGGAGCACCAAAAGTACATCGACGACATCGCATCGAAACGAAAGACAATGGTGAGTACCGGTGACCGTTCGGCCAAGATTCGAACGTACAATTATCCGCAAGGACGAATCACCGACCATCGGATAAACTACACCATCTATAATCTGGCCGCCTTTATGGACGGCGATATACAAGACTGCATAGACCACCTGATAGTGGCGGAAAATGCGGAAAGGCTTAAAGAAAACGAATTATAACCCCCACTGATGAAGAACTTTCTCAGCAAGATATTCCAAACCGTAACGGAGGCTTTTAAGAACTGTCTGAAACGCTTCCCCGTTACGGTTTGTTTCATTTTTGCGCTCACGGCCTACGCTATTTACCAGACCGCGCGCGAGTATTCCCCGTCGCCGTTGTTTTTTACCATCGGATATTACCTCTCAGTAGGAACAGTCCTCTCACTCAGTCTACATCTGTGGACGGAAGAAATGAAACGGCCGGCCACAAAGATTGCCGTCCACCTCATCGGACACATAGCGCTCTTGGCCGACGCGATTTTCCTCTATTCCATAGATATTGAGAACCCTACCCCCGAAATATTCGCGGCTCACATAGCAGGACTGCTTGCAGTAGGGCTGTCTACCTTCTTCCTCTCCTTTCTGCGGGAAAAGAACGACATTCCCAGTTGGAACTTCACCTTGCAAAGCATTTACACCTTTGCGGTCACCTTCTTCATCGGCGGAGTGATGTGCGGAGGAATCTGTCTGCTTATCACATCGCTCAACGCGCTTTTCAATATCCAATTCTCCGACCGTTGGTATGCCTATACAGCCATCGCCACAACCGTTTGGCTTCCGTTGATGCTTTTCATCGGACTTTTGCCCAAAGGAAAAGAAAAACATAACCACACGCCGCAGAGCAACGGTTTCCTGAACGGCATCATGCACTACCTGTTCATTCCGCTCACCATCGCTTATCTGGTGGTTCTGTATGTGTACGCCGCACAGATTCTGGTGCGTTGGGAACTGCCTAACGGATGGGTCTCGAAACTGGTAGTGGCCATCATGGCCATCTGCCTCATATTGGAGTCCGGCCTATATCCTTCCCGTGTAAAAGACGGAAAGAAATGGGATTTGCTGGTGGCGCGCTGGTTGCCCATACTTATCTTGCCGCTGCTCATTCTGATGACTGTCGGCATTGCGCGCCGCCTCAACGACTACGGTGTCACCGTAAACCGCCTTTACCTCATCACCTTAAACGGATGGATGTACTTTGTCTGCATCGGACTGTTCTTTAGCAAAGGGAAACGCATCAACTGGATTCCCATATCGTTCGCTTTGATTTTCCTGCTCACATCGGTATTCCCCCTCAACATCACGAGCTACACCCGGCGGAAAATATACAACGAAATCGAGGCGCAGGTAAAAGCCTCCTATAACGGGAACCTGCCGATGGATGACCATGCGTACGAGAACTGGCTTACACAACTTCCGAAGGAACAGGGATTGCAAATAAACGCTCGAATGAGATACCTCCATTCATACTTCGGAGATGATAGCTACGCTTCCATTGCCACAAAAGACATTTCGACAACACTCTACAGTTTCGACATCGAGATAGACACCACAGCCGCCGGGCAACAAAACTTGGATATGAATTTCTTTTGCAAGGTATCGCGCGTAGAAATTCCACAAGGCTTTTCGAAAGTGTACCACATAGACAATGAAGAAAAGACCTACCCCGTCTCGGAATTTACCTCCGACAGTATAGCTTTCCAGTTAATCCTAAACAACGAAGACATCAACGAAACCATACGCTTCGACTTAGAAACGCTGAAAAAGTTGTACGCTAAAGGCGGACAGACCCCGATGGAGTTCCCCTGCAAGACCAAAGAATACAGATTCTTCCTCAGTGGATTCCGCAGCAATACCACATACAATGGACAAGTGCGACTCTTCATCTCGGGACTATTATTCAGAAAATAAACTTTAAAACATAAACGACATGAACAAACAAGAATTATTCGAAAACATCAAACGCAAGAAATCATTCCTTTGCGTAGGACTCGACACGGATATAAAAAAGATTCCCGAACACCTGCTGCAGGAAGAAGACCCCATCTTCGCTTTCAATAAAGCCATCGTCGACGCTACCGCTCCGTACTGCATCGCCTACAAACCGAACTTGGCATTCTACGAAAGCATGGGCGTAAAAGGCTGGATTGCCTTCGAAAAAACAGTAGAATACATCAAGAAAAACTATCCCGACCAATTCATCATCGCCGACGCCAAGCGTGGCGATATCGGAAACACCTCGGCCATGTACGCGCGCACGTTCTTCGAAGAAATGAACATCGACTCGCTGACGGTAGCTCCCTACATGGGAGAAGACAGCGTGACGCCGTTCCTTTCCTACCCCGGCAAGTGGGTCATCCTGTTGGCCTTGACATCGAACAAAGGTTCACACGACTTCCAACTCACCGCCGATACCGAAGGCGAACGCCTCTTCGAGAAGGTTCTGCGCAAATCGCAGCAGTGGGGCGACGACCAAAACATGATGTATGTAGTAGGCGCTACGCAAGGCGCTATGTTTGAAGACATCCGCAAGGTAGTGCCTAACCACTTCCTGCTCGTGCCCGGCATCGGAGCGCAAGGCGGCTCGCTGGAAGAAGTCTGCAAGTACGGAATGACTAAAGAATGCGGCCTGATAGTAAACTCCAGCCGTGCCATCATCTACGCCGACAAGACGGAAAACTTTGCCCAAAGAGCCGGCGAAGAAGCCCACAAGGTACAGCAGCAGATGGAAGCTCAACTAAAACAGATATTGTAATCGGGAACAAGCAGACCGCAAAGCCTACTTTTTGTAAAGATATAAGAATGGCTTAAAATCCCATAAGGGAGATAAAAAATCTGCGGCGGGAGATTCAACAATCCGTCCCGAGAAATTAAAAATCTGCGGCGAGAAAATAAAAATCTCTCGCCGCAGATTTTTTGCTCCCTAAAAACGGCTCTACAGCCCCTCGTAGCACAAGTCGTCGCAAGCTAACGAAACGCATTATCAGGAAAACAGGGAACGGAACTTGTACGAATATTTCTCAAAGACAGCCTTACACAAAAGCGCCGTAAAACCCCGTGCGCTCGCCTTTCCTTCGCAACTGACGCCTTCGCTCCCGAAATCGCGTTTTCATTTCCTCCCTCCCCTAAGGGAACGAAAAAAAGCGACCTTTTTATACGGGTATATAAAAAAAATATACTTAATTTGCATAATTAAGAATGCGGCTTACGAAGAACAAGCCTAAAAACGAAAAAACAACAAAAACATAAAAGATTTAAATACATAAGTTATGGAGTTTTCAGCTAAGCAAATTGCGGAATATATCCAAGGAATAATCATCGGAGACGAAAACGCTACCGTACACACTTTCGCCAAAATAGAAGAAGGCGTACCTGGCGCACTGTCTTTTCTGGCCAACCCCAAATATACTCATTACATCTACGAAACGAAATCCACCATCGTACTGGTAAACAAAGATTTCGAACCGGAACATGATGTTCAGGCCACCCTCATAAAGGTAGAAAACGCATACGAAAGCCTTGCCAAGCTGATGACTTTATACGAGCAGAGCCGACCCAAACGGATTGGCATCGACCCGTTGGCTTATGTAGCTCCTACCGCAAAAATCGGAAAGGACGTTTATTTGGCACCGTTCGCCTACGTAGGCGAAAATGCCGTGATAGGCGACGGAACAAAACTGTACGCTCACGCCACCGTGGAATGCAATGCCAAGGTGGGCAGCGACTGTATACTTTATCCCAACGTCACGGTTTACCACGACTGCCGCATCGGAAACAACTGCATCCTCCATGCCGGAGCAGTCATTGGAGCGGACGGATTCGGTTTCGCCCCATCGGCCGAAGGATATGAAAAGATACCTCAAATAGGCATCGCCATTCTGGAAGACGACGTGGAGATAGGAGCAAACACTTGCGTAGACCGCGCCACAATGGGAGCCACCATCGTTCACAAGGGAGTAAAACTGGACAACTTGATTCAGGTAGCGCACAACGTGGAAATAGGAAGCCATACCGTTATCGCTTCGCAAACGGGAATTGCAGGCTCGGCAAAAATCGGTGAATGGTGTATGTTCGGTGGACAAGTGGGAGTAGCCGGACACATCAAAGTGGGCAACCGCGTATCGGTAGGAGCGCAATCGGGTATCCCGGGAAACACGAAAGACAACGCCGTTCTGATGGGCTATCCAGCCATTGACCCGAAACAATTCGCACGCTCGGCAGCAGTCTATAAAAAACTTCCCGACATGTACACCGAGCTGAACCGGATGCAAAAGGAAATAGAGGAACTGAAAAAACAATTAATTAAATAAGAGACTATGTTGAAACAACAAACACTAAAAGGCAGTTTCACATTAAACGGAAAAGGACTTCACACAGGAGTAAGACTGACCGTTACGTTCAATCCAGCTCCTGAACACCACGGATATAAGATACAACGCATCGACTTGGACGACCAACCGCTAATTGACGCGGTAGCCGAAAACGTAGTGGAAACCACACGCGGCACCGTACTGGCCAAGAACGGAGTAAAAGTCAGCACCGTAGAGCACGCCATGGCCGCACTTTACGCAGCAGGTATCGACAACTGTCTGATACAGGTAAACGGTCCGGAATTTCCCATTCTGGACGGAAGCGCCAAAGCCTACGTGGAAGGCATCAACCGAGTAGGCATCGAAGAACAAGCCGCTCCGAAGGATTACTACATCATCAAGTCGAAGATAGAATTCCGCGATGAAGCCACAGGCTCTTCCATCATCGTTCTTCCCGATGAGAAGTTTTGCGTAAATACCTTGATTTCGTACGAATCGAAAATCCTGACCAATCAATACGCTACACTGGAAAACATGGAAGACTTTCCCACCGAAGTAGCATCGGCCAGAACGTTCGTGTTCGTGCGCGAGATAGAACCCCTGCTCAACGCCGGCCTAATCAAGGGAGGTGACTTGGACAACGCCATCGTCATCTACGAAAAGGAAATGACCCAAACGAACTTCGATAAGTTGGCCGATGTGATGAATGTTCCTCACATGGACGCCAAACAACTGGGATACATCAACCACATCCCCTTGGTTTGGCCCAACGAACCCGCACGCCATAAACTACTGGACATCATCGGCGACTTGGCCTTGATAGGAAAACCCATCAAGGGACGCATCATCGCCACCCGTCCGGGACATACCATAAACAACAAGTTCGCCCGACAGATTCGCAAAGAGATACGTCTGCACGAAATACAGGCTCCTGTATACAACTGCAACGAAGCTCCTATCATGGACGTAAACCGCATCCGCGAACTTCTTCCGCACCGCTATCCGTTCCAGTTGGTCGACAAGGTCATCGCCATCGGAGCCAACTACATTGTCGGTGTGAAAAACGTCACCTCCAACGAACCTTTCTTCCAAGGCCACTTCCCCACCGAACCCGTTATGCCGGGCGTGCTGCAAATCGAGGCAATGGCTCAAGTAGGCGGTCTGCTGGTGTTGAATTCCTTAGACGATCCGGAAAAGTATTCCACTTACTTCCTGAAGATAGACAACGTGAAGTTCCGTCAGAAAGTAGTACCGGGAGACACCCTCATATTCCGTGTAGAACTTATAGACCCTATACGCCGAGGCATTTCCACCATGAGAGGATTCGTCTTTGTTGGGGAAAAGATTGTCTGCGAAGCCGAATTCATGGCACAAATCGTAAAAAACAAATAAATATATGATTAGCCCATTAGCATACATACACCCGGAAGCACAAATTGGAGAGAACGTGGAAATCGGTCCGTTCGTATTCATCGACAAGAATGTGATTATAGGCAACAATAACCAAATTATGCCTAACGTCAACATCCTGTACGGAACACGCATCGGAAACAACAACCGTATTTTCCCGGGAGCCGTAATCGGAGCAATTCCCCAAGACCTGAAATTCCGCGGAGAAGAAACCACAGCCGAAATAGGAGACAACAATACCATCCGTGAGAACGTAACCATAAACCGAGGCACCGTAGCCAAAGGACGGACTGTTGTAGGAAACAACAACCTGCTTATGGAAGGAGTACACGTGGCACACGACACCATTGTAGGTAACGGGTGCATCATCGGAAACTCCACAAAGATGGCCGGAGAAGTGGTAATAGACGACAATTCCATCGTCAGCGCAAACGTATTGATGCACCAGTTCTGCCGCGTAGGAGGTTATGGCATGATACAAGGCGGATGTCGCTTCAGTAAAGACATCCCCCCTTACATCATTGCAGGACGAGACCCGATAGCCTATTGCGGAATAAACATCATCGGACTGCGCCGCAAAGGCTTCTCGAACGAGCTTATAGAGAACATACACAATGCTTACCGCATCATTTACAACAGCGGCAAGAACGTTAGCGATGCTCTGGCGCAGATTCGGGAAGAGATGGAGATGACTCCGGAAATAGAATACATCGTTTCATTTATCGAAAGTTCACAAAGAGGAATTATCCGATAACAAAAACAAACAGATATGGTATACAAATTCAGAATTATATCCGACGAAGCGGACGATTTCCTTCGGGAAATCAAAATCGATGCCGAGGCTTCATTCTATGATTTTCATGAAGCCATATTGAAAAGTACCGATTATAAAGACGACCAGATGACATCGTTTTTCATCTGCGATGACGACTGGGAAAAAGAAACCGAAATAACCCTGGAAGACATGGGTAACAGCAGTTCGGAAGAGGATACATACGTCATGAAAGACACCAAGCTGAATGACTTGTTGGAGGACGAAAAACAAAAACTGCTCTATGTGTTCGACCCATTGACAGAACGCGTATTCTTCATCGAACTTTCCGAAATCATCACGGGAAAGGACTTGCAACACGCCACTTGCTCCAGAAAGGAAGGAAACCCTCCCAAACAAACCATCGACTTCGATGAACAGATTAGCAATACTGCCGCACTCGACTTGGACGAGAACTTCTATGGCGACCAAGACTTCAACGACGATGACTTCGACCCCGAAGGATTCGAAATGAGCGAAGGCGGAAGTCCTTACGATGACGAAAGATTCTAATTTTTACAACGAACACCCATAACTTAACGGACAAGCCAAAGGCAAATATCTTTCTTTGGCTTGCCCGTTTTTTCAATACCAGCATCACCTATGTCACAACAGAAAAGCCGCCATACCCTCATCGTTCTTACCGGACCTACAGGAATCGGGAAAACGGACTTAAGCCTATCGCTTGCCGAGACTTACCACACGGATATTATCTCGGCAGACTCCAGACAGCTCTATGCCGACCTGAAAATAGGCACCGCAGCCCCTACCCCGCAACAGTTAGCCCGCGTGAAACACTTCTTCATCGGTACACTGCAACTAACCGACTATTACAGTGCAGCCCAATACGAAATAGAAGTAATGAAAGTACTGGATGAGCTTTTCAACAACAACCCCATCGCCCTCCTTACCGGAGGCTCAATGATGTATGTAGACGCCGTATGCAAAGGCATTGACGACATACCTACGGTAGACGAAGAGACCCGAAAGCTGATAACAGAGCGTTATGAGAAAGAAGGTTTGGAACGACTTTGCTCCGAGCTGAAGTTACTGGATCCCGAATACTATCAAATAGTAGACCTTAAAAACCCCAAACGAGTGGTTCATGCACTGGAAATTTGCTACATGACAGGACGCACCTATACCTCGTTCCGCACCCAAACGACCAAGAAACGCCCGTTTGACATCATAAAGATTGGACTGAAAAGAGAGCGCGAAGAACTCTATGAGCGAATCAACCGCCGAGTAGACATCATGATGGAAGAGGGACTGTTGGAAGAAGCAAAAAGCGTGTACCCTTATCGCACCCTGAACGCACTGAACACGGTGGGCTACAAAGAACTGTTCAAATACTTCGATGGAGAATGGACGCTACCGTTCGCCATCGAGAAAATAAAACAGAACTCGCGCATCTATTCGCGTAAGCAAATGACATGGTTTCGCAGAGACCCTGACATCGTATGGTTTCATCCCGACCAACAGACAGAAATAATAAACCACATAAATGAACGCCTTTCTGCAAAGTGATAAGGCAGACAGTAGTTCACGACTCACTAACGTTCCGATGAAACTAATTGGGAATACGTTTTCTTTCCCCTTAGCTTCGCTTGCCATACAAGACTGAAGCTGAACTGTTCTGGAATGTTATGCGTAACCGTTAGAGCCAGATTCGTCCGACGGTCAGCAAGAAACAAAGGACGCATCCGACGATACTCCCTTTGCGCACGACATACAGCCCGAAAGTTATCGATATCACCTTTAAGCAAAAATACAAAAGCGGCTACATAATCCAAGAAAAAACGCATCCGCATTACGGAGTTCAGTTCTGCCTGAGGCAAATTCTTATAAAGCATCAACAGATTGTTGCGGAAATTAAGGAAAGTCTTGCGTGGGTTCTCCTTCTTTAAGGTTGCTCCGCCCACATGATACACCACACTCTGAGGTATACAAACCACATTGCGTCCCCGGCTACGCAAGCGCCAACAAAGGTCAATCTCCTCGTTATGCGCAAAAAATCTTCCGTCCAGTCCTCCAGCTTTCCGATAATCCTCCAAACGAATAAGTAAAGCCGCCCCTGTAGCCCAAAATACAGGGATTACTGTATCGTACTGTCCGTTGTCAACTTCCACAGTTTCAAACACGCGCCCTCTGCAGAAAGGATACCCCAAACGGTCGATAAACCCACCGGCGCTGCCGGCATACTCGAATGCGTCACGGCGTTTCCAACTCAATAGCTTGGGCTGACAGGCGGCAGCTTCGGGATGAGCGTCCATATAAGTAACCAGTGTGTCCAGCCATCCTTCTGTAACTTCCACATCGCTATTCAACAACACCGCATATTCAGCCTCCACCTGCTCCAACGCCTTGTTATAGCCATCCGCAAAACCATAGTTTTGGTCCAAACGAACTAACCGCACAGACGGGAACTCACGTTCTATTACTTCACACGATTCATCGGTGGAAGCATTGTCTGCCACGCAAATTTCCACATTTTCAGCCTCTGAATAACGAATTACAGACGGGAGAAACTCACGAAGCATCCCGGCTCCATTCCAATTCAATATCACGACCGATGTCTTATACATAATATACTATATATTGTTTATATCATAGATCCTACCAATGCCGTTCCGTCTGCATTAAATTCTCCCAAACGGACACGCACCAGATGATTGTCGAGTGCATCGTTGCGCGAAAGTTCTACACGAATATAATTGTCGGTAAATCCATGCATCGGAGCACCATCCTTAGAATGCTCCATCAAAACCACAGCTTCACGACCAATGTGGCGTTCATAAAAAGCATGCGTTTTTTCATCCGATAAAGCCAGCAGACGCTGACTACGCTCATGCTTGTCTTCAGGAGAAACCACATAGTCTATCTTCAGCGCCTGTGTACCCGGCCGCTCAGAATAACTGAAAACGTGAAGCTGAGTAATATCCAATCCCTTGATAAACTGGTAAGCACGTTCAAAATACTCAGGGGTTTCGCCACGAGTACCCACGATTACATCCACACCGATGAACGCATCAGGCATCAGCGACTTTATTTTCCGTATCTTATCGGCAAACAAAGCGGTATCATACCGACGACGCATCAACTTAAGCACCTCATCACACCCCGACTGCAAAGGAATATGAAAATGAGGCATAAATCGATGTGACTGCGACACGTACTCTATAATCTCATCCGTAAGTAAATTGGGTTCAATAGACGAAATGCGATAACGTTCTATCCCGTCTACTTCATCAAGTGCACGCACCAAATCGAAGAAGTTTTCGCCCGTAGATTTTCCGAAATCGCCCGTATTCACTCCTGTTATCACGATTTCCTTTCCACCATCTGCGACTACTTGCTGCGCCTGCGCCACCATTTCAGAAATACTTCCGTTACGGCTTCGTCCACGGGCAAACGGAATTGTACAATACGAACAAAAGTAATCGCATCCGTCTTGAACCTTCAGGAAATATCGGGTGCGGTCTCCTCTCTCACACGAAGGGGCGAACTTTCGGATATCTTTCGAAGCCGTAGTTATCGCTTCTCCTCGCCTACGCTTCTCCATATCTCCCAAATAACTTATCAAATCAGCCTTCTGTTCTGCACCGAGAACTAAATCTACACCTTCTATATCAGCCACCTGTTCCGGTTTGAGTTGGGCATAACACCCCGTAACAATAACAAAAGCTCCCGGATTTTCTTTCGTCATCCTATGTATGGCTTGACGACACTTTTTATCGGCAACTTCAGTTACCGAACATGTATTGATTACACAGATATCGGCTACCTCACCTTTACGAACCGTACGCACACCTGCTTCTCTTAGAATTTTACCAATCGTAGATGTCTCTGAAAAATTCAGTTTACATCCAAGCGTGTAGTAAGCTGCCTTTTTGTTTTGGAAAACAGTAGTATCTATCATAAATGTAGTTCTCTTATATTATAAGGTGCAAATTTACGCATATTTTCGAAATGGGGAAATCTTGAACTTCGATAGCGGACAAAACCACCATCATTGCCAGAAAGTATAATATCACTAATTCATACGCCATATGTTAAACAACATCTTTTAAAATTGCATTACAGAGTATTACAGCGCCATTCCGTTAAAATTAAGATATTTAAAAATACATTTTTTTCGAAAAAAGTAGCAATCGTCGAAACAACGTATTAAAAAAGTACATATCTTTGCATCGTTTTAAGAAACAAACTAAGTATTACAGATTTTAAAAAGCAAAGAAAATGAAAAAATTAGTATTTATGTTCGTAGCATTCGCTGCTGTATCTTTGGCATCTTGCGGTAACAAAGCAGCTAACACTGAAGCAACTGTTGATTCTGACTCTATCGCAGCAGCAACTGTAGAAGAAGCAGCTCCTGTAATTGACTCAGCAGCTATCGACTCTGCAGCTATTGACACTGTAGTAGCTGAATAATTAGCTCGAACACGAGAGAATTGAAAGTCTGCAAGCACAGCCTGCAGGCTTTTTTTATATCCTTACGAAAACATAAGAGAGTCCACATCTAAAAAATAAATCTCGAGAAACTTATTCACAGAATCCATCAATGGTATAATTCAAGAAATCAGAATACCGCTTAAGCTGACGAAACACATCATCCACCTTATCCAAGAAATTGGGAGCAAGAAAAAAATCATCGGACACCGCATACGACACAAGATAATCCTTACACTGCAAGTATTTCACGTAAGGGAAATCACGAGGAAAACCTTTGGGTACTGTTTTTAGGAATGCCTCGCCAACCACAGGAAAATAGCGACTAAAAGCCGAATCTTCCACGATACTACGAAACTCATCAATATTATCATAAACTGATTGTCTCAACTTTTTCAATAACAATCCTGACGGACAATAGCTTCCACCCGCCAACATACATCCTCCGGGCTGTAGATGAATATAATATCCACAATGGTCAGATTTCTTTCCATACGCATTGATATACCCTCCGAAATGAATCTTATAGGGCGTTTTATCTGCTGAAAAGCGTGTATCACGGTAAATTCGATAAGTGCATTGCCGAGGTTCCACACCACGAATACTCTCATCAAACAATGAGATACGGGCAATCACCACACTGAGCAACGATTCAAAATCAGTACGAGCTTCTTCGTATTCTCTTTTATGCTCCAAGAACCACTCCCGGTTATTATTGGCAGCCAAATTCTTCAGAAACTGAAATATTAATTGTATCTTGTCATTCATCACTTTTATGGAGTTTTAAATAGAACTCTACAATACGCAAAAATACATTTTCTGCCACATTCCTCAACGCTTATTTACCGAAAAGCTTTATTCTTTTAATTACTTTGGTGTATTACCAAGATAAAATGGTATATTTGCATACAATCTATTGCATATATTAAGTAAACAACTTTCTTTGCAGTATCAGAACAGCTCAGAACAGGTGTTAACAGAATAAAATACATGAAAACGAAATTCGGACAAAAAACCACCAAGGTTAAGCAATTAGCAGACCTTATCAGTCAGGAGATATCTATTGGCAAATATAAAGTGGATTCCGATTTGCCTTCCATCAATGAATTAATCCGGAAGCATCATGTATCTCGCGATACCGTTTTCAAAGCGTTGCTTGAACTAAAAGAAAGAAATCTTATAGACTCCACCCCACGCAAGGGATACTATGTGATAAACCGCCAAAAGAATATCCTACTTCTACTGGACGAATATTCACCGTTTAAAGACGTACTTTATAATAGTATCGTAAAACACTTGCCTGATACTTATAAGGTAGACCTCTGGTTTCACCAATATAACGAACGAAAATTCAACAAGATTCTACGCGAAGCCATCGGGATGTATAATACATATGTAGTAATGAATTTCGATAATGAGAAATTATCCGACTATCTTTACCGCATTGAACCATCCAGACTACTCCTATTAGATTTCGGAAAGTTCGACAAGAAAGATTACTCATACATCTGTCAAGACTTCGACGAAGCCTTTTACCAAGGCTTGGAACAGCTCAAAGAACAACTTAATCACTATAAGAAAATTGTACTAATCTATCCCAATGGTATCAAACACCCACACAGCACCTACGACTATCTAAAGAGATATACAACAGACTACGGACTGGAAGCCGAAATTTGAACTCGACCAGCCATCGAATGTCCAATAAGACTAAGGGAAGCCTATATTGCATTCCGACAAACTGATATCGTAGACCTTGTAAAGAATAGCCGTGACATAGGATTTGAATGCGGAAGAGACTTTGGAATCATAGCTTATAATGACACCCCTGCTTATGAAGTTATAGACAAGGGCATCACCACACTCAGTATTAATCATCAGCAAATGGGACTGGAAACCTCACGGTTTATCCTTACAGGAGAACAAATCAGGAAATACCTCCCTACAGAAGTCCACCTAAGAGGGTCACTATAAAAAAGGGCAACAAACTACATTAACCATCATAAAGACAACATTATGAAAAAGTATCCTAAAATCGGGATTCGTCCCACCATCGACGGCCGCCAAGGCGGTGTTCGCGAAAGCCTAGAAGAAAAGACCATGAATCTGGCCAAAGCAGTGGCCAATTTGATTTCGAAAAATATAAAGAACGGTGATGGAACACCCGTGGAATGTATCATTGCTGATGGCACTATTGGACGTGTAGCTGAAAGCGCAGCTTGCGCAGAAAAATTCGAACGTGAAGGTGTAGGAGCTACAATCACTGTAACATCATGTTGGTGTTATGGTTCGGAAACTATGGATATGAACCCGTATTACCCAAAAGCTGTATGGGGATTCAACGGCACAGAACGTCCAGGAGCTGTTTATTTAGCTGCTGTACTCGCTGCTCATGCACAGAAAGGGTTGCCGGCATTCGGTATATACGGTCACGATGTACAAGACCTTGACGACAACACGATTCCCGCCGATGTAGCAGAAAAGATTCTCCGATTTGCCCGTGCAGCACAAGCTGTAGCCACGATGCGCGGAAAGAGTTACCTCAGCATGGGAAATACCTGTATGGGTATCGCTGGAAGTATTGTCAACGCTGACTTCTTCCAAGATTATTTGGGTATGCGGACTGAATACGTAGACTTGGTAGAAATACTTCGCCGTATAGAAGAAGGCATTTATGATCCGGAAGAATACAAAAAAGCGATAGCATGGACTGAAAAGTACTGCAAATGCAACGAAGGCCATGACTATAATGAAGAAAAAGGCAAAGCAAAAACTCGCCAACAGAAAGAAGAAGATTGGAATTTCACAGTAAAGAATATGCTTATCATCAACGACCTGATGCATGGAAATCCGAAATTGCTGGAACTTGGATTCAAGGAAGAGTCCTTAGGACATAACGCCATCGCTGCAGGTGTACAGGGTCAACGCCAATGGACAGACTACAAACCTAACTTCGACTTTCCAGAAGCCTTAATGTGTACTTCATTCGACTGGAACGGAATCCGCGAAGCAAACGTATTAGCAACCGAGAATGACTCTCTGAATGGGGTAGCCATGCTGTTCGGGCATCTTATAACAAACAAAGGGGTAATGTTCTCAGACATCCGTACATATTGGAGTCCTGAAGCCGTAAAGCGTGTAACAGGCAAGGAAGCAACAGGAATGGCAGCAGGCGGTTTTATCCACCTCATCAACTCTGGTGCAACAACTCTTGACGCTACTGGCGCAATGACAGATGCCGAAGGCAAGCCCATTATGAAAAGTCCTTGGGAAATGACTGAAGCTGATGTAGAGGCTTGCCTAAAAGCCACAACATGGTATCCCGCAGACCGTGACTATTTCCGTGGTGGAGGTTTCTCTTCCAATTTTCTGTCAAAAGGTGGAATGCCTGTCACCATGATGCGTGTAAACATCGCCAAAGGACTTGGTCCTGTCATCCAATTGGCTGAAGGTTGGACCGTAAATTTGGACCCGGAAATCCACGATGTACTGAACCGTCGTACCGACAAGACTTGGCCCACAACTTGGTTCGTACCACGACTTAGCCCGAAACATGACGCATTCAAAGACGTATATTCAGTCATGAACAATTGGGGAGCAAACCACGGTGCCATTGCTTACGGACACATCGGAGCAGACATCATTACACTAGCGTCCATTCTCCGCATACCTGTTTGTATGCACAACATTGACGATGAGAAAATTTTCCGCCCAGCAGCATGGAATGCATTCGGTATGGACAAAGAAGGTGCCGATTACAGAGCTTGCACTACGTATGGCCCCATCTATAAATAATACAAGGAGGTAAATATGGTTACAAAAGAACAAATTACTGAATTTGTAGCTCAATGTCATCGTGTAGGCGATGCTATACTAACAGTTTGCAGTAGTGGGAACATGTCTTGGCGTATTGGAGACGAGGTTATTCTATCGGGAACTGGTTCATGGGTACCCAGCATTACACCTGAAAAGGTTGCCGTCTGCCGATTGGATAGCGGAGAAGTTCTGAACGGTGTAAAACCGTCAATGGAACACGGTTTCCACTTAGGAGTTCTGCGCGAACGCCCCGATGCCAATGTAGTACTACATTTCCAGTCGCCATATGCTACTGTTGTATCTTGCATGAAAGAAACTCCGAAAGACTTTAATGTAACAGCCGAAGTACCTTGCCATGTAGGAAGTGAAATTCCTGTTGTTCCTTACTACCGCCCAGGATCACCTGAATTAGCGCAAGCTATTATCGAAGCACTGAAAGAACATAATTCAGCCCTGATGCTAAAACATGGACAAGTTGTTTGTGGAGCCACATTCGATCAAGCATTCGAACGCGCTATGTTTTTCGAAATGGCCTGCCGAATCATTGTACTTAGTGGAGGCAAATACAATACACTTACCCCAGATGAGATTACAGATTTGAATACTTATATCTTAGGAAAAAAGACAAAGTGACAAATACTTATATTGCAGCAGACTTCGGAGGTGGCAGCGGCAGAATCATAGCCGGTTCCATCTCCGAAGGAACTATACATTTAGAAGAAATCTATCGGTTCCCCAACCGCCAGATAAAAATAGGTAATCACCTATATTGGGATTTTCCTTCCTTATTCCAGGAAATGAAAAACGGTCTTAAAAAAGCCGTATCAAAAGGATATACTATCCGCAGTATCGGTATTGATACATGGGGTGTAGATTTCGGCCTTATTGACAAACAAGGTAATTTGCTCGGCAACCCCATCTGCTATCGCGACTCATACACCGATGGTATGCCTGAAATGTTGTTTCATCACATCGATCCCATTCAGCATTACGCTGAAAGTGGAACGCAAGTAATGTCTATTAATACGCTTTTCCAACTATACAGTCTGAAAAAAGAACAGAATGTATTGCTAAACGTAGCAGACAGACTACTCTTCATGCCTGACTTATTCAGCTTCTTCCTCACAGGAGTTGCAAACAACGAATATTGTATTGCCTCCACTTCAGAACTACTTGACGCTCAAGAACGTGACTGGAATCGTAATCTAATAAACAACATTGGACTTCCGCAACATTTGTTCGGAGAAATCGTCATGCCTGGAACTTCACGCAGTTTCATGAAAACTGATATTTTGAAAGAAATCGGTGCATCCAATCCAATCGAAGTCTTTGCTGTCGCTTCACACGATACAGCCAGTGCTGTATTCGCTACTCCCTGCTTAGCTACAAGCCGCAACAAACAGGCCTACCTGAGTTCGGGCACATGGTCGTTATTAGGAATAGAAACCGAACAACCTATTCTAACAGAGAAAGCTCGCCAAGCTGGCTTTACTAATGAAGGTGGTGTAGACGGAAAGATTAGATTTTTGCAAAATATTACAGGTTTATGGATTCTTCAGCGACTGATAGCTGAATGGGAAGAACAAGGAGAAGAAGTTTCATACAATTATTTACTAACTGAAGCAGAAAAATCAGCACTCACTTCTGTCATAGATGTAGATAACGAAGTCTTTCAGAATCCGCTACGCATGGATAAAGCCATCGTAGACTATTGCCAAAAGAATAATCTAAAAATACCTGATACACAAGGAGATTATGTAAAATGTGTATTACTTTCGCTTGCCCAACGATACAAAAAAGGGATAGAACAACTCAATCTCCAATTACCACAGCCTGTAGAACAACTTGTCATCATCGGAGGCGGAAGCCGAAATAAACTACTAAACCGCCTCACAGCCGAAGCCACAGGCATAAATGTAGGTACTGGACCAGCAGAAGCAACGGCCGCAGGAAATATACTGATGCAAGCTATCGCATGTGGAGAAATATCAAGCCGAAATGACATTTCACTGAACATATAATCCTTTAAGACGCCATTAACTTTATGAAAAATACAAAGAAAACATCCATTTTATGCAAGGACGGCGTGTGCTATATCGCTCCTTTTATTCTTATTACCAGCTGCTTCGCATTATGGGGATTCGCAAATGACATAACCAATCCCATGGTAAAAGCATTCTCCAAAATATTTCGCATGAATGTAACCGAAGGTACACTGGTACAAGTAGCTTTTTATGGCGGATATTTCGCCATGGCTTTTCCTGCAGCCATCTTTATCCGCAAATATTCATACAAAGCCGGAGTATTGCTCGGTCTAGGTCTGTATGCTCTTGGCGCATTTCTTTTCTTCCCGGCCATGCTTACGGGAACATACGCTCCATTCCTATTAGCTTACTTTATCCTTACCTGTGGGCTTTCTTTTCTTGAAACCAGTTCTAACCCTTATATCTTGTCAATGGGAACAGAAGAGACCGCAACCCGCAGATTAAACTTAGCTCAGTCGTTCAACCCTATGGGGTCACTCCTCGGTATGTACGTAGCCATGAACTTTATACAGAACAAGTTGAACCCCATGGACACTGTGGCTCGAAGTCAACTCTCGGATGCCGAATTTGAAGCAATTCGCGATTCAGACTTACAAATATTGATAGAACCTTATCTGATTATCGGTATCGTTATTTTAGTCATTCTGCTGATTATCCGAATGACTAAAATGCCAAAGAACGGAGATACCAATAAAAACATAGACTTCATCCCTACCCTAAAACGTATTTTCTCAAAGTCAAACTACCGGGAAGGTGTCATTGCACAGTTCTTCTACGTAGGAGCACAGATTATGTGTTGGACATTTATTATACAATATGGAACCCGTCTGTTTATGGAGCAAGGGATGGCCGAACAAGATGCAGAAGTTCTATCCCAAAAATACAATATTGTAGCTATGGTCGTATTTTGTATCAGTCGCTTTATTTGCACTTTTATGCTACGATTCATCAACCCGGGTATGCTGCTGAAAATATTGGCTATTGCTGGAGGTTTGTTAACCATAGGAGTAATCGGTTTTCAGAACATTTGGGGACTATACTGTCTAGTTGCTGTATCTGCTTGTATGTCACTAATGTTCCCTACAATCTACGGTATCGCCCTGAACCGGTTAGGCGATGATGCCAAATTCGGAGCCGCCGGACTCATTATGGCCATTTTGGGCGGATCAGTACTTCCTCCCGTTCAAGCTTACATCATTGACCAACAAATACTATTTGGAATGCCAGCCGTCAATCTGTCATTCGTATTGCCTTTGATTTGTTTCATTGTGATAACCATTTATGGCCAGCGATCATATAACAGAAGTAAAGCTTAATAAGAAATAAAACATTCATCTGTCGAGCCGGTCATAAAATCCTTACCTTTGCGCCAAACATGTTAAAGGAAAGATTTATGGCCGGCATTTATTTACACATACCCTTTTGCAAAAGGCGCTGCATTTATTGCGATTTTTACTCTACAACACGCAGCGAATTCAAAAAGAATTATATCAATGCGCTATGTAAGGAATTAGAACTACGAAAAGACTATGCCGACTACGAAACCATAGAAACCATTTATTGGGGTGGAGGAACTCCGTCCCAACTGGAAGAAGACGATTTTGAAAAAGTGTTTAAAGCCATCACCCAATGGTATCACATAACCGACCGGCCTGAAATCACCATCGAAGCGAATCCCGATGACTTATCAGTGGAATACATCCGAATGCTACGACACTTCCCGTTCAACCGACTAAGCATGGGTATACAAACATTCCAAGAAGAAACGTTGCAACTCCTCAACCGCCGCCATACTGCCGTACAAGCCATTGAAGCCTACCACAATTGTAGAGAAACAGGTTTCACCAACATCAGCATTGATTTAATGTACGGATTGCCCGGTGAAACTATTTCCACATGGAGTTCAGACCTAAACAAAGCTCTTAGCCTACATCCCGAACATATCTCAGCTTACCACCTGATTTATGAAGAAGGCACTGAGTTGTGGAATCTTCGCAAACAACACAAGGTTACGGAAACCGATGAAGAGCTAAGCGTAGAACTTTTCAAGGAACTCATTTATCGACTAAAAGAGCAAGGATACCAACATTATGAAATCTCCAATTTCTGCCTACCCGATAAATTCTCACGTCACAATTCCAGCTACTGGACCGGAAAGAAATACATTGGATACGGAGCATCTGCCCATTCTTACAATGGTATGTCACGCCAATGGAACGTTGCTTCAATAGACCAGTATATTAAAAGCGTAGAACTTGGAATGCCCAATTTTGAGCAAGAAACACTTGATTTCTATACTCAATATAACGACTTTGTAATAACCACCATCCGAACCCAATGGGGAATGCCGCTAACTAAACTGAAGACAAATTTCGGAAACGAACTCTATGAATACTGCCTTCGTATGGCTTCTCCCCACCTCAAGCAAGGCACACTGCAAATAGCCGACAACACACTTCGCCTCACAGAAAAAGGCATTTTTATATCCGATGGCATCATGAGCGACATGCTTTGGATAAAAGAATAAAGTCCGTAAAAAGAGTAAAAACAAAAAGTAATTATACTAATGGACCTGATTTTACACATGGAAACAGAAAAAAAACAGGTATGACTCCATTGGCTTATAGAGAGAACCCCAATTGAGGTAATACTTTCTCAACATAACTATATGATTTGATTTTTATAAGAAGTATATACATAGAGGACTGTTGGAACAACCATGCTCCAGCAGTCCTTTTGCCATTTTATTGATTCTATTTGTGTACTTTTAATAAATAAAAGTATGATTTCTATTGGAGTTGAAATAGTATTCGCTACATATCAAAAAGAAATCAAGACTGTTTTTAGTATTTATTAAAAGAGGAAAACGTCCTTAAAACACGAAAATTTGTAAATTTGAAGCGATTTTATGTGAAAGTTTATTCATGTAAAGCCACACCCGTATATCATTTATAATTCAATAAAAAATAATGGGAAACATTAGAACGGGATTAATGTTAATGGTGGTAGGTATGTGTACCACATTTTTAATTCTTTTGATAATCATCTGGCTGAGTAACCTACTTATCAAGTTGGTAAATAAGGTCGCTCCTGAAGAGACACCGAAGAAAAAGGCTTCTGCGCCGTCAGGGTCAGAAAGCACCAATGCCATGGATGCCATCAAGGCTGCCGTAAATGCCCTTACGGCTGGCAAAGGACAAGTTATCAAAATAGAGAAACTTTAATCCCAAAGAAAAACACATTACAAAAAAAAATGGAAAGAGAAGTAAAATTCAGTCTGGTTTTCCGAGACATGTGGCAAAGTGCAGGTAAATACGTGCCACGTGTAGACCAGTTAGTAAAGGTAGCTCCGGCCATCATCGAGATGGGTTGTTTTGCCCGAGTAGAAACAAACGGAGGTGGTTTTGAACAAGTAAACCTTTTATTCGGCGAAAACCCCAATAAAGCTGTACGCGAATGGACAAAACCGTTCCACGAAGCGGGTATACAAACCCACATGCTCGACAGAGCCTTAAATGGCTTACGCATGAGTCCGGTTCCATCCGATGTCCGCAAATTATTTTATAAGGTAAAAAAAGCACAGGGAACAGACATCACCCGCACATTCTGCGGATTAAACGATGTGAGAAATATTATCCCATCCATCGGATATGCCCACGAAGCCGGAATGATTTCTCAATGCAGCTTGTGTATCACATACTCCCCCATTCATACCGTAGAATATTATTTGGATATTGCCAAACAGCTCATCGAAGCCGAAGCGGATGAAATCTGCATCAAAGACATGGCCGGTATCGGACGCCCCGCATTCCTCGGAAAGTTAGTAGCTGGTATCAAGAAGATAAAGAACATCCCCATCCAATATCACTCTCACGCAGGACCCGGATTCAACATGGCCTCTATCCTTGAAGTATGCAAAGCCGGATGCGACTATGTAGATGTCGGTATGGACCCTTTGTCTTGGGGTACAGGACACGCCGATGTTATCAGCGTGCAAGCTATGCTTAAGGATGCTGGATTTAAAGTGCCCGAAATAAACATGACGGCATACATGAAAGTACGTTCACTCATTCAGGAATTCATGGATGACTTCTTGGGACTGTACATCAGTCCGCGTAACCGCCTAATGAACTCTTTACTCATCGGTCCGGGACTTCCTGGAGGTATGATGGGAAGTCTGATGGCTGACCTTGATACCAACTTGGAATCGATTAACAAATACAAGACCAAACACAATCTACCGCTTATGACACAAGACGAATTGCTCATCAAGCTCTTCAATGAAGTGTCGTACGTATGGCCTCGTGTGGGATATCCGTGTCTCGTTACTCCATTCAGCCAATATGTAAAAAACCTGGCCATGATGAATGTAATTCAAATGGAAAAAGGAAAAGAACGCTGGGGTATGATAGCAGATGACATTTGGGACATGATTTTGGGTAAAGCCGGGCAACTTCCCGGAAAGTTAGCTCCAGAAATCGTAGAAAAGGCAGAACGCGAAGGACGCCAATTCTTTACTGGAAATCCGCAAGACAACTACCCTGACCAACTGGAAAAATACAAACAGCTGATGCAGGAAAAGAATTGGGAAACCGGAGAAGACGATGAAGAACTCTTCGAATACGCCATGCATCCCGAACAATACGTAGCTTACAAGAGCGGAAAAGCGAAAGCTGATTTCTTGGCAGACGTAAAGAAACGCCGCGAAGCAAAAGAAGAAGTCCATACAGACAACGGGCAGCCCAAGGTGCTGACTGTAGATGTAAACGGACAACCCTACCGCGTGACTGTAGCTTTTGGCGATGTTAATCCATCGACTTTGGTTGCTACGCAAGGTACGACAACCGAAGCAGGACAAGCCGCTGCAACATCTGCCGCGCCACAAGGCGAAGGTAAAGAACTTCTGTCTCCGCTGGAAGGTAAGTTCTTCCTGGTAAAGACGGCTGGCGATACTCCCGTAAAGGTTGGCCAAAAAGTAAACCAAGGCGATGTTCTCTGCTACGTAGAGGCCATGAAGACATTCAATGCCATCCGGGCGGAATTTAGTGGAACGGTTACAGCCATCTGTGTAAACTCAGGCGATGCCGTATCGGAAGATGACGTATTAATGAAGATACTATAATGGAAGATATACTAACACGACTATACGACATGACCGCATTCAGCAACATCGCTGCCGACCCGCGGTTTATCATCATGTATGCATTGGCTTTCGTACTGCTATACTTGGGTATCAAGAAGCAATACGAACCGTTGTTGCTTGTCCCCATTGCTTTCGGTGTGTTGCTCGCCAATTTCCCTGGAGGCGAGATGGGAGTCATTCAGGCCGATGAGAACGGAATGGTAAATGTACATGGTGTCATGAAAAACATCTGGGAAATGCCATTGCATGAAATTGCGCATGACTTGGGACTGATGAACTTTATTTATTACATGCTCATCAAAACGGGTTTCCTTCCTCCCATCATCTTTATGGGTGTAGGAGCCTTGACTGACTTCGGTCCGATGCTACGCAACCTGCGTTTGTCCATATTCGGAGCCGCAGCCCAGTTAGGTATCTTCACCGTGCTCATCATTGCCATTCTTTTGGGCTTTACACCGAAAGAAGCAGCCTCACTGGGTATCATCGGTGGAGCCGATGGCCCAACGGCTATCTTTACAACCATCAAGTTGGCTCCGCATTTGCTGGGTCCTATTGCCATCGCGGCCTACTCATACATGGCATTGGTTCCGGTTATCGTTCCATTGGTAGTAAAAATATGGTGCACTAAAAAGGAACTTTCCATCAATATGAAGGAACAGGAGAAGAAGTATCCTTCGAATGTGGAGATAAAGAACCTGCGTGTACTTAAGATTATCTTCCCGATAGCTTGTACCACCATTGTGGCTCTGTTTGTACCCACAGCCGTTCCCTTGGTAGGTATGCTGATGTTCGGTAACTTGATTAAGGAAATCGGAAGCAATACATCGCGTCTGTTCGATGCTGCTTCAAACAGCATTATGAACACGGCTACCATCTTCTTGGGCATTTCGGTAGGAGCTACCATGACGACCGATGCTTTCCTAAACTGGACTACTATCGGCATCGTCATCGGCGGATTCTTGGCTTTCGCCTTGTCCATCTCGGGCGGTATTCTTTTCGTAAAGGTGTTCAACCTGTTCACGAAAAAGAAAATCAATCCGCTTATTGGCGCTACGGGATTAAGTGCAGTGCCTATGGCAAGCCGTGTGGCAAACGAAATAGCCCTGAAATACGACCCGAAGAACCACGTTCTTCAGTACTGCATGGCGAGCAACATTTCGGGAGTTATCGGTTCAGCCGTAGCTGCCGGTGTACTTATCGCATTCTTGGGATAATAAACACGTCCACATCATAAAAAGTCACGCTTGCTTTTCAATCATGGAAGCAAGCGTGACTTTTTTATGTAAGCGTATGAACATCTACGATTAGTCGCGTCGGAAAATATCGCGCGTATATACTTTCTGCTCTACATCGTCCAAGCAAGCATCATAACGGTTGGCTATAATGGCTTGGCTTTGAGCCTTGAATTCGCTTAGGTTATTCACCACTTTACTACCGAAGAACGTTGTTCCATCCTCCAGTGTAGGCTCGTAGATTATCACTTCCGCCCCCTTGGCCTTTATGCGCTTCATAATTCCCTGAATGGCGCTTTGGCGGAAATTGTCCGAATTAGACTTCATTGTCAAACGGAATACTCCTACTATAGGAGGATTCTGAACAGTCAACGATGACTGACCATTTTCACGCACATATTCATTATTCTCCGAATAGCCGTACCACCCAGCCTTGCGCAGTACCGCATCGGCTATGTAATCCTTTCGCGTACGGTTACTTTCCACAATAGCCTCTATCAGGTTTTCGGGAACATCCGCATAATTGGCCAAAAGCTGTTTGGTATCTTTCGGCAAGCAGTAGCCACCATATCCGAACGATGGATTGTTGTAATGTGTTCCGATGCGCGGATCAAGCCCTACCCCTTCAATGATGGCACGCGAGTCAAGACCTTTCACCTCGGCATACGTATCGAGTTCATTGAAATAACTTACACGGAGAGCCAGGTATGTATTGGCGAAAAGCTTCACGGCCTCCGCCTCTTTCATCCCCATGAACAGCGTGTCGATATCTTTCTTTATAGCACCTTCCTGAAGCAAAGCGGCAAAGGTCTTCGCTGCATCCTTCATCTGCTCCACATCGGTTACTTGCTCTATCGCCTTGTTTTCTTCCTCGAACTCGGGCTTGGATATAATCTTCGGATAACCTACGATAATGCGACTGGGATAAAGGTTATCATACAACGCCTTGCTCTCCCGTAAGAACTCCGGCGAGAACAACAGATTCAGGCGTTTCACCCCACGCCGGGCGTACTTCAGATACAGATTCCGTGTGTAGCCTACTGGGATTGTACTCTTAATAACCATCACCGCATCAAGGTTTACCTCCAACACGAGGTCTATCACCTCTTCCACGTGACTGGTATCGAAGTAATTCTTCACCGGATCGTAATTGGTGGGAGCCGCAATAACCACAAAGTCCGCTTCGGCGTAAGCTTTTCGACCATCAAGCGTAGCCGTCAGACCCAGAGGTTTCTCTTTCAGGTACTTCTCTATATATTCATCCTGAATAGGTGAAATCCTACGATTCAGTTTCTCCACCTTTTCCGGAACAACGTCGACAGCCACTACTTGATGGTGCTGCGACAACAAGGTAGCGATACTTAACCCCACATAGCCTGTTCCCGCCACCGCTATTCTTAAATCCTTAAATTCGCGCATATCTTTATGAAATGAAAAGCCTTACACTTTCCCATCATACAACACAGAAAAGTGCAAGGCTTTATTATAAAAACTTATCTTGAGAGTCGGTGCGTCAGGTTATTCTTCACCGTCCTCTTCAGGCTTCATGTTTGTGTAAACAGTCTGCACGTCATCGAATTCTTCCAAGCGTTCTACCATCTTGTTGATAGTTTCACGCTGTTCGGCAGTCACGTCTTTCAAGTCGTTCGGGATATAAGTGAAGTCTCCACCGACATCTTCAAATCCGCTTTCTTCCAAATGCTTCTGGATGGCAGCATAGCTTTTCGGATCGCCATAGATGGTAATGGTTCCTTCTTCCGGATCTTCGTCGAACTCGTCTTCTACGTTGTAGTCTATCAAGTCCAAAATCAGTTCTTCCATATCTACGCCGTCTTTCTTCTTAAACGTGAACACGCACTTGTGGTCGAAAAGGAAAGCCAAAGAACCAGTTGTTCCAAGGTTTCCACCGAATTTATTGAATACTGAGCGCACATCGGCTACAGTACGTGTGGTGTTGTCAGTCAACGTATCTACAAACACTGCAACTCCGTGAGGGCCGTAGCCTTCGTAAGTCATACCCTTGTAATCGCTCTGGTCTTTACCCATCGCATTCTTGATGGCACGGTCGATATTATCCTTCGGCATGTTTTCACGCTTACAAGTAGCGATAACCGAACGAAGCGTAGGGTTGTTTTCCGGTTCCGGGCCGCCGGCTTTCACCGCAATGGCGATTTGTTTACCCAAACGTGTAAAGGTCTTAGCCATATGACCCCATCTTTTCAATTTTGTAGCTTTTCTATATTCAAACGCTCTTCCCATTGGATTTAATACTTTATTATTGTTTTATATATTCTGTTTTACTTATCTCAATTTCGCGTTCAGCTTTGTTTGCAAGTTTGCTATAAGCTTCTGCATCAGCTTGTCTATCTGTTTATCGTTCAGCGTAGCGTTTTCGTCTTGCAGCGTAAAGCTTACCGCGTAACTCTTCTTGCCAGCTTCCAGGTTCTTGCCCTCGTACACATCAAAGAGTTCCACGCTTTTCAACAACTTGCGGTCGGTTTCGTAAGCCACCTTTTCGATTTCGGCAAACTGCACCTGCTTGTCTATCAGCAAAGCCAAGTCGCGTTTTACGGCCGGATACTTGGAAATTTCCTTGTACGTTACCACACTGTTCTTGACGGCTTTCATCAGTTCTTTCCAGTTCAGGTCGGCGTAATACACTTCGCTGTCTATATCGAACGCTTTCTGCAATTTCTTGTGCAGGATTCCGATGGTTGCCAAAAGCTTTCCACCACGTGTATGTACCGAGATGGCTGCTGAATAAATATCATCCGTCAGATTACCGAAAACTACCGCTCCGAAGTTCAGTCCCAACCGGCGGAATATATTCAGTACGTATGCCTTCAGTTCATATACCGATGAGTTTTCATCGGGATGAATCCATGAATTGCTTACACGTTTTCCCGTAAGCCAAATTCCTAAGTGGAGTTCTTCGGAATAAGCAGCCAGAACCTTTTCCGGATTCTTGCGTTCGGCATTGAAATGATAGCAGTTACCGAACTCGAAGAAGCGAAGATCCGCGTTCTTGCGGTTGGCGTTATGCTGGATGCTTTCCAAACCGCCAAACAGCAGGGTAGCACGCATTACATTCAGGTCGTTGCTTAACGGATTGATGACGCGCACCAGATTTTCAGGCTTGTAAGTCTTCAGTCCATCGTAGTAAGCCGCAGCCGTAAGAGAATTGTTCAGAATTTCATTAAAGCCGCATCCCACCAACTGTTCCGATACCAGATTTTGGAGTTTTACCGACCTGTCTACATCGCCCTTTACGCTGAGGCTTGACTTCAGCGATGAAGGGATTTCCACATTGTTATATCCGTAGATGCGAAGGATGTCTTCTACCACATCGCACGGACGCTGCACGTCTACACGATAAGCTGGCACTACCAACGAAAGACCTTCGGCGGTTTCACCCGCAATCTTCATCTCGAGCGAAGTAACGATGCTCTTTACTGTTTCTTGGGGTATTATCTTTCCTACCAATGAGTTTACATATTCGTAAGAAAGCTCCACATTGAAGTCGGGAACGGGAGTCGGGTAATTGTCTTTTATCTCGGAAGCGATTTCACCGCCGGCCAGTTCCTTTACCAACAAGGCCGCTTCTTTCAGCGCGTAAATCGTACCGTGCGGGTCGATTCCTCTTTCGTAACGGAAAGAAGCGTCGGTGCTTAATCCGTGACGGCGAGCCGTTTTTCGAATCCATGTGGGATGGAAGTAGGCACTTTCCAAGAACACATCTTTGGTTGTTTCGGTAGTACCTGAATCCAAACCGCCGAATACACCGGCAATACACATCGGCTGCTCGGCGTTACAAATCATCAAGTCACGGTCGGACAGCTTGCGTTCTACACCATCCAACGTGGTAAACGGAGTTCCTTCGGGACACGTTTTTACCACAATCTTTCCACCCGCTATCTTGTCGGCGTCAAAGCAATGCATGGGCTGACCATACGCGTGCAGAATATAATTAGTAATGTCCACGATGTTGTTAATGGGGCGTACACCGATGAGGCGAAGTTTGTTCTGCAACCATTCGGGGCTTTCCTTTACCGTTACGTTTTTAATGGCAACTCCGGCATAACGCGGGCAAGCTTCGGTGTTCTCCACCTCGATATTGATGTCCATATCGTGGTTGTCTACCTGAAAGCCTTCTACCGACGGACGCTTCAAACTGGTTTGATGGCCGTTCTGTACGAGCCATGCGTATAAGTCGCGCGCTACTCCGTAATGCGAGCAAGCATCGGAGCGGTTGGGAGTGATATCCACTTCCAGCACGTAATCGCTCTTTATGTTGTAATAGTCTTTGGCCAATGTTCCCGGAACTACATCCTGAGGCAATACGATGATGCCTTCATGACTGGTACCTATTCCGATTTCGTCTTCGGCACAAATCATACCGTTCGACTCCACGCCGCGCAATTTGGACTTCTTGATGGTAAAACATTGGTCGCCATCGTAAAGTTTCGTACCCAGCGTAGCTACCACTACCTTTTGTCCGGCTGCTACATTCGAAGCGCCGCAAACAATCTGAACGGGCTCCGCCTGTCCCAAATTAACCGTAGTAATGTGCATGTGGTCGGAATTGGGATGAGGTTCGCACGTAAGCACTTCACCTATCACTAAGCCTTCCAGTCCGCCCTTTATAGACTGAACTTCCTCTACGCCTCCTGTTTCCAGACCGATGGAAGTCAGTGCGGCCGACACCTCTTCCGGCGTCAAATCAAAATCGACATATTCTTTCAGCCAATTATACGAAATATTCATATATGTGTAGTTTTATATATTTCTAATATCCTTTGATGCGCAAAGGTAATACAATTATTCGGGATAGTACTTATCGCCGGTGTGGTTTTCAACCAGTTGGATAAAATTAAACCGCACCTGACGCAAAGTTTCCGTCCAGAAAGCGAACTTCCTGACCACGAAAGGAATCTCCAAGAGGAACCGCCGTTAGAACGGGAAGTCGGAAACGGGCGGACCGAACGGGTTGTCGGGAGTGGGAGGAGCCATATCCGCCGTGGGATAAGACATGTCGGGCGAATCGTTTCGGTTCAGTTTCGACGCTACAACCTTTTCTTCGCCGGGTACGGGGATTACCATATCGTCTTCCGGGTTCTGGAAGCGAGCGAACTCGCCACGGAAACGGAGACGCACGTCGCCCACCGCACCGTTACGGTGCTTGGCGATAATAATTTCGGCCATGCCTTTCAGGTTATTTCCCTTTTCGTCTTCGTATATCTTATAGTATTCGGGGCGATGGATAAAGCACACCATGTCGGCGTCCTGCTCAATGGCTCCCGACTCTCGCAAGTCGCTCAGCTGCGGACGACGGTCGTTGGCCGACTTGATTTCACGGCTTTCCACGCTACGGTTTAGCTGACTCAGCGCCACAATAGGAATGTTCAGCTCCTTGGCGAGCCCTTTTAGCGAACGAGAGATGGTAGACACCTCTTCCTGACGGCTACCGAACGACATGCCGCTGGCGTTCATCAGCTGGAGGTAGTCGATGATGATAATTTGTACGCCGTGTTCGCGCACCAGACGACGGGCTTTGGTTCGCAGTTCGAAGACCGAAAGCGACGGGGTGTCATCGATGTAAAGCGGCGCATTATACAAATCTTTTATCTTATAGTCGAGCTGAGTCCACTCGTAGGGAGCCAGCTGACCGCTCTTTATCTTATCGGCAGGTATCTCGGTGACGTTTGTTATCAGACGGTTCACCAACTGCACATTGCTCATTTCCAATGAGAACATGGCCACGGGAACTTTGTTGTTTACCGCCATGTTTTTCGCCATCGAGAGCACGAACGCCGTTTTACCCATGGCCGGACGGGCGGCAATGATTATCAAGTCGGAGTTTTGCCAACCCGAAGTCATGCCATCCAGTTTGGTGAAACCGCTGGCCAGACCGCTCAATCCGTCCTTTCGCTCGGCAGCCTTTTTCAGCAGCTGCATCGCTTCACCGATAACGGGGTCTATCTGAGTATAGTCTTTCTTTAGGTTGCGCTGCGATATTTCGAAGAGTTTTCCTTCGGCCTCCTGCATCAGGTCGTCTACGTCTTGCGTCTCGTCGAACGCTTTCGTTTGTATCTTGCTGGTATACGTTATCAGCTCGCGTGCCAAATACTTCTGCGCAATGATGCGCGCGTGGTATTCGATGTGGGCCGAGGAGGCCACCTTTCCGCTAAGTTGGGTGATGTAAAACGGACCTCCCACCTCTTCCAAGTCGCCACGGGTACGCAGCTGCTCGGTTACAGTCAGGATATCAATGGGTTTCTGCTGAATGGCCAAATCGGTTATCGCCGCATAAATGAGTTGGTTCCTACGCTCGTAAAACGACTCCGGGCGAAGTATTTCACTCACCAGCGAATAGGCGTCTTTTTCTATCATCAGCGCGCCCAACACTGCCTCCTCGAATTCGGGAGCCTGCGGCTGCAGATGTCCATACTCGTCTACCGGCTTCGGCGTGGCGGAACGGGCGCTACGAGTGGTCTTTCTTGGTTCTGGCATAATCTGTATTTTTTGAAGATGACAAAATTAGGCATAAATCCCGACTTTTGCGCCTGCGGATTCAAGAAATATTTGGCTTGTCGTGCACAGCGAATGTTCATCGAAACGGTTACCGACTGTAATCAGCAACATTGCCGACTGTAATCGGTAGAGTTGCCGACTGCAATCAGCAGCGTTACCGACTATAGTCGGCAAGCGAACGCGTCCGGCATCCAGCGAGGAACAACCCGAGAAGATTCTACAAACATTTCACGGCAAACGCCTCATTTTCTCTGATATTATCATTACTTTTGTCTTATCTGAATATGTTACAGAAGAAGAGACCTACAAAAAAGTTCATATATGAAAAAATTTTGGATAATAGGCGCAATGATTGCGTCAAGTTACATGGCATTGTCTGCCCAGACCACCGTATCTTCGGGCTTCGAGAACCTAGACAAATGGACAAAAGACTGTATCGCCAAGCGTAGTCTGTCGCTCGGATATCCCGGAAACAACGACATCAAACTTCAGGAGTTTTACCGTTGGTACACGGGAAATGACTTGGAACGCATCATCATCAATAACGCAGGCGACCCGTTCTCTAAAGGAGACCATACGCTCTCGTCGCTGGATTTCGAGCGGGAAGTCATTGAGTACTTCGCTCCCAAATACGGCTTTACCCCCGATGACACTTGGGGTCTAGTAACCATGAGCGGAACCGACGGCAACAACCACGGGATATACTTCGGCGTGAACTACCTGAAGAAGCGCACCGGAAAGACGCCCATCGTTTACGTGTCGGACGAAGCCCATTACAGCAACTACCGTCTGTGCGACCTGCAACATCTGGACGTTCGGCTGGTAAAGAGCGATGAAATGGGACGGATGATTCCCGACTCGCTGGAGGCGGTACTCGACACAACACGCCCTTGCCTGATGATTTACGCTATGGGCTCTACGCTTAAAGGCGCTATCGACGACCAGACGGCTCTGAACGAAGTGTTGGCCCGACACAAGGAGATGGAGGTTTATCGTCACGTAGACGCTGCCTTGTTTGGCGGATATCTGCCGTTTACGAAACACCGCGACATGGTGAACCGCCAGAAAACGCCCTACGAGTCTATCAGCATCAGCGGACACAAGTTCTTCGGCATCGACAGCCCGTGCGGATTGTTCATTACCACTCGCCACATTTACGACAATCAGAATACATTCGACATCCCCTACCTGAACGCCAACATGCGCATGATTAGTTGCTCGCGCTCGGGTGTGGAGCCGCTCAAGTTCTGGTGGCTGATGAAAACCGTGGGAGACAGTGGCTATACCGAGCAGGCAAAGCAACTGATGGAGAACACGGAATATCTGAAGAAACAACTGAAAAAGATGGGATGGCCCAACTGGAACAACGAGTTCAGCAACACGGTGCTCTTCCGCCGCCCGTCCGACAAGCTGGTTCGGAAATACAATTTGGCTTGCGGAGAAGCTTTCGGACAAAAGGTCTCACACATCGTGGTGATGCAGCACGTCACCAAGGACGCTATCGACGCATTTATTAAAGACTTGAAACAAGAAAACAAAAAATAAAGAAAAGACATGATTACTTTTCCTAATGCAAAAATAAACTTGGGCCTCAACATCGTTGAGAAACGGGCAGACGGTTACCACAACCTGGAAACCATTTTCTACCCCATCCAACTACAGGACGCGCTGGAAGTCAAGGCATCTTCCAAAGACGCCGAAACCGACTATACGCTACACATCAAAGGTACGCCCATCGCCGGAGAGGCATCGGACAACCTGGTAGTGAAAGCCTACCTCCTGCTAAAAGAGAAATACCAACTGCCGCCAGTCGACATCCACCTGTTCAAACACATCCCCATGCAGGCCGGACTGGGAGGCGGTTCGGCCGACGGCGCTTTCATGATAAAACTGCTGAACGAAAAATTCCGCTTAGGAATGAGCCTCAGCGAGATGGAAGAAACCTCGTCGCGATTGGGAGCCGACTGCGCTTTCTTTATACAGAACCAACCCGTCTTCGCCACCGGCATCGGCGACCGCTTTGAGCCCATACGCCTTTCATTGGCAGAATATCATCTGGTGCTCATAAAGCCTTCGGTTTCCGTCCCCACCCGCGACGCTTTCGCCCGTATCAAACCTCATCGGCCGGAGCAGTCATTGAAAGAAATCATTACACAGCCGGTCGAGACATGGAGAGACACGATGAAAAACGATTTCGAAGACAGCGTATTCGCCCTATACCCCGAAATAGCCGCCATAAAGGATAAACTCTACGACCTGGGAGCCGTATACGCTTCGATGTCGGGATCCGGTTCCAGTGTTTACGGCATCTTCCGCGAAGCGCTGCCCAACGTAGAAACCTTGTTCGCCGGATGCTTCTGCCGCCAACGGGAAATGATTTAAAAACAGCATGAGCATCACGGACGAACCCCTTATACATCCGTTACCCCCATCGGCCGATGGCATCCCGTTGCCATCGGCTTTCACCTATCCTTTCCATTACACCCCTCATCCGCTGGTAAGGATAGCCGCCCATCAGGTGCAGAGCTATCTGAAAACCCGTCCGGAATGGAGCGAAGAAATCGGCAAAGGAAAGATGTTCGGTGTACTCATCGTACGTACTCCTCAGGGCGAAACCGGATTTCTTGCGGCATTCTCGGGCAACTTGGCCGGGAGCAACCACCACCGATTCTTCGTCCCTCCCATATACGACTTGCTGCAACCCGACGGTTTCTTCCGAACCGAAGAAGCGCAGATAACACAAATCAATCACCGCATTACGCAACTGGAACAATCCGTCCCGTACCAAACAGCCGTTTCGGACTACCGGCAGGCACAAGCTCAAGCCGCAGCCACACTCGCCACGCTGAAAGACGAAATGAAAGCGGCGAAAGCCAAGCGGCAGGAACTGCGCCGCCAATCACTCTCGGCCGAGGAAGAAGCCGCACTGATAAAAGAGAGTCAGTACCAAAAGGCGGAATACAAACGAACCGAACGCAGGCTAAACCAGGAAACCGAAGAGAAGAAAAGCAAAATGGCTACATTCGAGCGTCAGATTCTGGCATGGAAACAGGAACGGAAAGAACGCTCGGCCGCCCTACAGCACCGCCTTTTCGCGCAGTTCCGCATACTGAACGCCCGGGGAGAGGCGAAAGACCTGTGCGAAATATTCAGCGAAAACGAAAGCGGTCAGCGCATCCCTCCTGCCGGAACGGGCGAATGCGCCCTCCCCAAGTTATTGCAGTTCGCCTACCTGCACCAGCTTCATCCGATAGCGATGGGAGAATTCTGGTGCGGCGATTCGCCCAAAGACGAAATTCGCGTTGAGGGGAACTTCTATCCATCGTGTAAGTCCAAATGCGCTCCCATATTGCGTCACGCGCTCATCGGGCTGACCATCGAAGCCAACCCTTTGGCCGATGACATCCATCGGAGCACTCCCCTCCCCATCATCTACGAGGATGAATGGATCATTGCGGTAAACAAGCCTGCAGGGATGTTATCGGCTCCCGGGAAAGACGACCTGGACTCCGTATGGCTACGGCTACACCGTATGTATCCCAACGCCACAGGTCCGCTCATTGTTCACCGCCTGGACATGGCAACCTCAGGCATCTTGCTCGCCGCCAAGACCAAAGACATCCACAAGAAGTTGCAAGAGATGTTCGCTTCCCACGAAATAAAGAAAACCTATACGGCCATCGTAGAAGGTGTGGTAAAAGCAGACGAGGGAAGCATCGAACTACCTCTGTGCGCCAACCCCGACGACCGTCCCCGTCAGATGGTAAGTTTAGAATACGGCAAAAGAGCCGTCACGCAATATCGGGTACTGAAACGCGCATCCGACAAGACACTTATACTGTTCTTTCCGCAAACAGGTCGTACACACCAACTGCGGATGCACGCTGCCCATCCACAGGGTTTACACTGCCCCATCAGTGGAGACACACTGTACGGCATCCCGTCAGACAGGCTATACCTACACGCTACCGAACTCTTGTTCACACATCCCGTTACCGGCCAAGCGGTACACATCGTGTGTAAAGCCAACTTTTCTTTATAACCGCAAACCAAGGTTAAAAGACCGCATGCGGAATAAACTTTTCCGCCCAAGCTCGGTCATAAAGACAAACGGCAATTCCTGATGCTTCAAGGTACCGAAAGCAAAGGATAAGAGAGCCGAAACAGATTGTGTTACTAAAACCGACAAAAAGATGAAAGCAAAAAGATTTTTTACTACATGCATGATGGCAGCTCTGCTCTGCGTCAGCGTATCCGCACAAGACCAAACTTCGAATAACAAAGCGCGCAAACAGCAAAAGCCCTCCCCCGAAGAGATGGTAACTAAACACACCGAGGGTATGCAACGCCGACTCTTGCTAGACGACGCCACCGCCGAAAAGTTCGCGCCTATATATAAAGAGTATCTCACTGCCCTCCAACAATGCAGGAAGTGTACAGAGCCGAAGAAAGAGCTGACCGATGCTGAACGGACGGAACGCATCGAAAACGGATTCGCGACCCAAAAGAAAAGAATCGAGACCCAAGAGACTTACTACAAGAAGCTGAAGAAAATACTGAACGCTCGCCAACTGGAGATTGTCTTCAGCCAGCAAAAGCATCATCCCAAGCAAGGTGACAAGAAACATCCTCAAGCACCGATGCCGATGCAGCCCGCAGCTAACGGACATCACGCTCCACAAGCAAAATAAAAGACGGCTTCCTTAAAACAAAAGCTAAGAAGGTGCGCTACCCCAAGGCAACGCACCTTCTTTTTTATGTTATCACCCGGCCTAAAACGGGCATCGTTCCGTTATCAGATTCCCAACGACTTCTTAACAGCCTCAACCTTTTCGGCTGCAAGTGCATCGGCGCTTCCGTAACACTTCGGGCAAGCCATCTCACCCTTTATTTCCATATAGAACTTAATCTTGGGCTCTGTTCCTGACGGACGGACAGAAACTTTCGTACCATCGGCAGTAAAGAACTGAAGCACGTTGGAAGACTCAGGCATATCAAGCGGAGCAACATTGCCCTCGCCGTCGGTAGTCTGCAACGTCTTGTAGTCTTTTATCAAAACCACTTCGGAGCCACCCAATTCTTTTGGCGGGCAAGCGCGGAATCTTTCCATCATCGCCTTGATTTCATCGGCACCAGTCTTACCGGGTTTCACTACGTTTACAGTTACTTCCTTCGAGAATCCGTATTCTACGTATATATCCATCAAGACATCGTAAAGGGTCTTACCCTGATCTTTCGCCCAAGCGCAAATCTCCGCCAATAGCGAACAAGCCGACACTGCGTCCTTATCACGCACGAAGTCTTCGGCCAAGAATCCGTAGCTCTCCTCGCCACCGCCGATATACTGCTTCTTGCCTTCGTTCAGACGAATCTCACGGGCAATCCACTTAAAGCCGGTGTAGCAATCGAACATCTCAATTTTATTCTTCTCTGCAATCTTACGGATGACTTCGGTAGTAACGATGGTCTTCACGATGAACTCGTTTCCTTTCATCTTGCCCATCGCAATGCGATTCTTGATAATGTAGTACAAGAAAATCAAGCAGGTCTGATTACCATTTACCAACACCCATTCGCCTTTGCTGTCCTTGCAAGCCATACCTACGCGGTCGGCATCCGGATCTGACGCCATTACTATGTCAGCGTCTATCTCCTTTGCCAATTTGATGGCCAGGGTCAGAGCTTCCGCGTTCTCGGGATTCGGAGATACAACGGTGGGGAAATCGCCGCTCTTAATCATTTGTTCGGGCACGCAATGCACGTTCTCAAATCCCCAAATCTTCAGCGATTGCGGGATAAGCATCATACCTGTTCCGTGGATGGGAGTGTACACAATCTTCAAATCCTTTTGGCGTTTAATGACCTCCGGGTCAATAGACAGTGTATGAACCAAGCGCAAGTATTCGTCGTCTACTTCTTTTCCGATAATCTGGATGAGGGATTTGTTTCCTTCGAACTTGATATTCGATACCGAAACTTTGTTTACCTCGTCAATGATTCCCTTATCGTTCGGGGCAAGAACCTGAGCACCGTCTTCCCAGTAAGCCTTATATCCGTTATATTCTTTCGGGTTGTGCGAAGCTGTCAGGATAATACCGCTTTGACATCCCAAGTGACGGATAGCGAAAGACATTTCTGGAGTAGGACGCATGTCTTCGAACAAGTACACCTTAATGCCGTTAGCCGAGAAGATATCGGCAGATATTTCGGCGAATTTGCGGCTATTGTTACGGCAGTCGTGTCCTACCACGACAGAGATATCTTTCTTTCCGGCGAAACATTTGTTCAGGTAGTTGGAGAGTCCTTGCGTGGCGGCTCCTACCGTATAGATGTTCATGCGATTTGTTCCGGCTCCCATAATGCCGCGCAAACCGCCTGTTCCGAATTCCAAATCTTTATAGAAAGAATCTATCAACTCCGTCTTGTCTGGATTTTCCAACATACGCTTTACTTCAGCCTGCGTTTCGGCATCGTATGCCGGAGTTAACCATTGCTGTGCCTTTTCGGCACACGCTTTAATCAGTTCTTCGTTTTCCATGTTATGTATGTTATTAATGTTTTTTCTTGATATCACTCAAGCAAAAGTAAGCCTTCCGCTTCTAATTTCCTAATAAAAGCGAAAAGTATTTACTTCAGGTCGATTACTTTATATCTATCGCCGGTTTTCTTTACCAGTTCGTTTCGGAAATCTTCCGGATAACCCGGACGGTCAAGCGGAGCAACGTTTCCGGTAGCAGGACGTTCCAGCTTTCCGTTTTTCACTCGCTTCACTACTCCATCGTTGTAACGCACGATGAGGTATTCGCCCAACTTCTTCCAACGTTCTACGGCGGTGCTTGCACACATCGAGGTATATTCGGTCAGAAAATCCTTGGCCGACTGCGGATTGCTGGCGTAAAGTTTCAAAGCCGCGTTCTCGATGCCTTCTTGAGCGGAAGCGTATGTATCTTCCAATCCGTTTTGTACGGCGCGCATGTCGTCTATCATCAGATTGTATCGCGGACGAATCATGTCGGCCACCCAGTTGTAAATCCAGAAAGCCGAGTTCCAAGAGAAAGTCACGCAGTCGCCTTCGGTTTCGGCGTAAGAGGCCGGCACTTTGTCTGTATTACAATATACAGGCGTATAAACCGTCATGTTCGCATCATCCAGTCCGAACCACAGGATGCCGCCGATGGCATCGGGCATGTTGGAGCGCATCTGCGAAACGAAGGTGAAAGCGGTTTGCTGCGTGGAGATGGGACGTTCGTTGAAGTACGTTTCTTCGCCAGCCTTGAACGTCAGCGGAGAGAGGCGGTAAGGCATCTTGAACGGGCCTGCGCCCATGTCGTTTGTAATATCGAGAGCGGTTCCTTCGTAATGGTCACGCATGGCGTGCTGCACGTCGCGAACCGAAACCTTTCGGTCGGGCTTTATGTACAGAGGCATCGGCTCTTTGCTTTGTCCCTGTACGTAGGACAAGTAGGCGTTGCCCACGGTCTTGTTGAACATATTATAATAGCTCCATACGCGCGCTTCGCAGGCACGCAATCCGATGAAGTCGAGCGGACAGTACGCATCGGCGAAACTGAAATCTTTGTTCAGGCCGCTGAAATATCCCTTTTCGCGGGCGAAAGAGATGACGTCGGGCGAATAAAGACAGTTGTCTTTGTCGTTCATGCTAAAGCGGTGGATGCGGCTTTGGTTGGCATGAGCGGCAATGCAGTCGTCGGGTATTCGGACGGCCACCCAAACGGCGCCTTTCACGCCCGGGCCTTTTCCAATCATTTCCATAATCCAGACTTCATTCGGGTCGGCTATCGAAAACGATTCGCCGCTGCTGCAATAGCCGTACTCCTTTACCAAGTCGGTCATCACCTTAATGGCTTCCTTGGCCGTGCGCGAACGCTGAAGGGCTACGTAGATTAGGCTTCCGTAATCCATCACGCCGGTTGAGTCGACCAGTTCGTGACGTCCGCCGAATGTGGTTTCGCCGATGGTTACTTGATATTCATTCATGTTACCGATGACGTTATAGGTCTGCTTAGCTTCCTTTATCTGACCGAGATACTTGCCCGAATCCCAGTCGTAAATGTCGCGCATGGCTCCAGCCGGATGCGTAGCCGCAGGATAATGGCAGAGGAAGCCGAACATCCCATACGAGTCGGCCGAATAGGAAACGATGACCGAGCCGTCGGTCGACGCCTTTTTGCCTACAATCAGGTTGGTGCAAGCCCAACCGCTAACCGCAACGCACAGCAACATGGATGCGGCAATAATCATTCTTTTTATCATCTTAATTTACATTTTATATTGTTTCCGGGTAATGTTTCCGCAGTGGTCGGTCACCGTTACGCTAACGGTATGCGCCACGCCTTTCTGTATGCGTTCGGGGTCTTGCACCACCAAAACGCCGCGCTTCAGTCCGAACAAGACGAACTTACCGTCTACATATACTTTATAGGTATGTACGCCCGTTTGGTCATCGCCTATGCGGAAGCGGATGTTGCGGTTAGTCCGCCACGTGTTCTGCCCCACGGGAGCGATACGGGGCGGCACGGTGTCTATCTCTACCGAGAAGGTGCCAAACGAACGCACGGAGGCGGTTATCCATCCGTCCTTACAGGTTCCGCCCAACGAGCTTTTGCGTTTGCCCACATGCTGGGCGATATAATATTTCGAGGTATCCGAAACGGGTGTGTTCCGTAGGCCGATGGACAACTTGCAGTAGCCATGCAACGGCGTTTTTCCGGCATCGAGCGTGTAGATGCAAGACACGCTTCCCGAATCGCTGTGTACCTGCGTATCCAGTTCGGCGGTATCGTACAGCATGCCTTGCGGAATGACCATCTCAATTCCGGGTTGCTGCACGATGTTGGTTCTGTTCCAGGGCAACAATGTTTTTCGGGTCTGACTGGCGGGCGGAACGGGTTGTTTCTTGCCCGTGACCACGAAACTGTACACACGGGTGTTACCGAAATCGTCCTCCAGTACGTATCTGAATCGATAGTCGCGCTCCTCGTTTATCTGCACCAGTCCGCTGTCGGTACGGGTCTGCAGCAGACGGAGGGTGTTCCCCGGTAAGCGGTACGAACGCACCAGTAACCGGCGGGTGGTCATCAGCTCGTCGTAATCCACCAATCCGTTTACCATGCGATTTTCATCGGCCGAAACCTCATCGGTGGTGCAACGGAACACTTCCGCCGAATCGACGAAAAGCTTCACCGAGTGTACGCCGTAGAAATTAGAAGTCCCGTCCATATAGTCGCGCGCGCTGATAGCGGCGTACACCGTCCCCCACGCCGTAAATTTACGCTGAGCCAACGAAGCTACGGGTACAATCCGTCTTTCCGACGAGCCCTCCACAACACCCTTTCCGGGCATCGGATAGAGAGCTACGAAACTTGCCACAGGGGCTTTCGTATCCTTTATATAACGTTTGAAAAACGGCATCGGGTCTACATAGTCGCCGTTATCGTTCCGCCGAAGCTCCAAATGCAGGTGCGGTCCGGCCGACGAGCCTTCGTTTCCGCTCAAGGCTATCACCTCGCCCACCTTTACCGGAAGCTGATTTTTGTCAAAGCGCACATCGCACACGAACGTCTCGTTCCGGTACTGATACTCGCGCAAAGCCTTCTTTATCTTGGGAGAGAAATCCATCACATGGCCGTAGACCGACGTATATCCGTTGGGATGCGTCACAAACAGCGCCTGACCGTATCCACCGTGCAGCACCAAGACGCGCGACACGTAGCCGTCGGCCACACTACGCACCTCTTTCCCTACCGTACCCCCCGTTTTGATGTCCAGTCCGTTGTGGAAATGATTCGGACGAAGCTCGCCGAAGTTCGCGCTCAGCAAGAGCGGAAAATCGAAAGGCGAACGGAATACGGCCTGTTGGGCTTGGGCAGTCCATCCGAACAACATCAGAAGTAAAATGAAATATATCTTTTTCAGCGCCATGGCGTATCGTGATTCTTTATGAAGTTTCCGGCAAAAATAACGAAAAAAGCCGAATATCATCGCACACACCTACCGAATTGAAACAGACAAACGCCTCCATAGAAACGGTTGCCGACTGTAGTCAGCAGCATTGCCGACTACAATGAGTAACATTACCGACTACAGTCAGCAAGGTTACCGACTGCATTCGGCAACCAGTTTTATCGGGATGAAACATCCGCTCTCCGGCAACGTTTCGGCTCCAGCAACAATGTTTTTTTTCACTTTTTCCCAACCCGTTCCATATACCTTGCCTACCAAAACGTTAAATTGTATTATTTAACAAATGCTATCGCGGAAGCAAAATGTCAAAACCGTGCGCACACACGTAAAAAAATTGCGCATTATAATGCGATTATTTCCGCCATTACCCCCCCCCTGATAGGTTTCACTTTTTTCATTTTCTCCCCATTCTCGTTAAAGAAGTAAAGCTAAGCAATGCCAAAAGGTGTTTACATTGAAAAATTTTAAGTAATTTTGCACCCGTTTTTGAGAACAGAAAAAACGGCATTGCCAACATCACATAAAACAACAACTATAGAAACATATGATTTACCGTACAATCAGCAGCTGGAATATTGTTTGGAGAAACATCAAAGACCGTGGTGGACTGCTATAACCCCTTGCGGAGGCAAGGGTATTCGTGTAAACATTTAAAAGAAACTATCAATTCATTTTTTAATCATAACAACACTTAAGGATGAGAAAGACAATTCTTTTGTTTCTCTCTCTGGTTTGCTTGACAGTCCAACAAGCCCTGGCGCAAAATTTTGTCGTTAAAGGGCAAGTGATTTCAAAGGAAGACAATGAGCCACTTATCGGAGTGTCAATCTTACAAGAGGGAACTACAAATGGGGTAATGACCGACATCGACGGGAATTACCGTCTTGAGATTAAAGGTGCGTCCAAAGCCACATTGGTATTCTCGTACATTGGAATGCTAACGCAAAAGCATCCGGTCGGTGCCCAGACACGTACACTCAACGTGCAGCTCGTCTCCGACTCGAAAATCATGGACGAAGTAGTCGTGGTGGCGTACGGTACACGCAAAAAAGGAGCCGTAACAGGAACCGTTTCGACCGTAAAGGCAGACAAAATGGAGAACATTCCCACCGCCAGTTTCGACCAGGCGCTGCAGGGTCAGGCTTCGGGTTTGACCGTTATCTCGCAGTCGGGCGAACCCAGCAAGGCGGCACAGTTTAAAATACGTGGTACCAACTCTATTTACGCCGGTACCGAACCGCTGTTCATCTTAGACGGTGTGCCCATCTCCAGTTCAGACTTCAACACGCTCAGTCCGAACGACATCGAATCGGTTTCCGTACTGAAAGACGCCTCATCCGCATCTATCTACGGAGCGCGCGCAGCGAACGGTGTAGTAGTCATCACCACCAAACGAGGTCTGGCCATGGATAAAGCGCAAGTAACCTTACGTGCGCAATACGGTTTCTCGCGAATGACACAGAGCAAATGGAACCAAATGAACACGGCCGAGCGCATCCAGTACGAACAAGAAGTGGGACTGACCAACGGTAAGGACTATACCCTTTTGGCGCAGACCGACATCAACTGGATGGACATGGTATTCAACCAAAACGCCCCGCTACAGAACTACGAAATCTCGGTAAACCGCGCTACTGACCGCTTGCACTACTATGTTTCGGGCAGCTTCTACGACCAGGACGGTATTGCGCAGAGCTCCAAGTTCCGTCGTTACAACATCCGCACGAACGCCGACGTAAAAGCCAGCAACTGGCTGAAATTGGGGACCAACACCATGGCGGCGTACGAAGACGTAGAACAGGCCGACGACGGCATATACACCCTTACCACTCCCATCTCGGCGTGCCGCTTCATGCTGCCTTACTGGAATCCGTATAAGAAGAACGGCGAACTGGCTACACTCACCGACGGAACGTGGGCAGGAACCACCGAAAACCCCATCGTGTGGATGAACATGAACCCCGTAAAAAACAAGAAATACAAACTGATTTCTACCGTATACTTCGAGCTGACCCCTATCGAACGGCTCACCATTCGCACACAGTTCGGTGTGGACTACTCGCACACCACCTCATACATGCAGTCGTTCCCCAGTCTTTCTACCAACGGCGGATTGGGTACGGCAGCCCGCCAAAGCTCGGATGCCATCAACCTAACCGAAACCACTACGGTAGGTTATAACTTCGATGTAAACGACAACCACGCATTCAACTTCATGCTGGGACAAGAAGCGGTAAGCTACCACTCGGAAGGATTCAACGTATACGCCAAAGGACAAACCAACGACAACCTGACCAGCGTGTCTACGGGTACCCGTGCTTCCAGCTGGTCTGATTCGATGGCCGAATACGCGTTCCTCTCGTTCTTCCTGCGCGGCGAATACAATTACAAGGAACTTTACTACGTAGACTTCTCCGTTCGTACCGACGCCTCGTCACGTTTCGGAAAATCGCACCGTTGGGGTTTGTTCTACGGGGGCAGCTTCAAGTGGAACGCCAAGAAGTCGGAATGGCTGAAAGACGTAGACTGGCTGAGCGATGCACAAGCCAAAATAAATACCGGTACGGCCGGTAACTCTACCATCCCCAACTATTACCACTTGGCGCTCGTATCGGGCGGACCAACCTACGGCTCCAGCGATACGGCCGGTATCTACCCCTCGCAAAGCGGTAACGAAGACTTGGGCTGGGAGCAGTCGTGGATGACCGACTTGGGCGTCACGTTGGGATTCTTCAACCGCATCAACCTGGAAGCGACGTTCTATAACAAGAAAACCTCGAACATGCTGATGTACGTGCCGCAGTCGTATTCTATTACCGGTGAAGGCAGCTACTGGCACAACGTAGGCGCCTTGGTAAACCGAGGCGTAGAACTGAACCTGAATGCCGACATCCTGCGCACAAAGAGCTTCAGCTGGAACGTAAGCGCCAACGTAACTTACAACAAGAACAAGATAACCGAACTGTATAACGGCGTGGAAGAATTCGTAAACTCTACCACCGGTATCAAGTTCATGGTAGGACACTCGGTAAGCGAATTCTACTATAATCGCTACGCCGGCGTAAACCCGGCCAACGGAAAGCAGCTTTGGTACACCAAAGACGGCAACCTAACCGAAGAATGCCTCGAGAGCGACAAGGTTATGACCGGCAAACAGAACGATCCCTCTTGGTGGGGTGGCTTCGGCACAACCCTCAGTTGGAAAGGCTTCCAGCTCCAAGCTCAATTCAGCTGGATGGCGAAACGCTACATCGTAAACAACGACCGCTACTTCGATGAGAACAGTGCCGCCACTGAAGGTTACAACAAATCAAAACGTCTGCTCTACGACCGTTGGAAAAAGCCGGGCGATTTGACCGACATCCCCAAGTACGGCGAAATCATGCAGTTCGACGACCGTCTGCTGGAGAACGCGTCATTTATGCGCTTAAAGAACGTGACACTTTCGTACACCTTCCCAAAAGCCTTGCTCCAGAAGAGCAAGTTCTTCACGGCAGCCCGCGTGTACCTGCAAGGCCAAAACTTGTGGACTCTGACCGGATTCAGCGGATTCGACCCCGAAGTGGCATCGAACATGTACCAAGCCAAATATCCGGCCACACGCCAGTTCACCATTGGCGCCGAATTATCATTCTAACCTAACCCGAAGGAGACAATGGAAATGAATATAAGAAATCTGAAAATATATATGATGTCGGCAGCGGTAGCCCTGTCGTCTGTATCTTGCCTCGACAAGTATCCCGACGACTCCATCCGCATGGATCAGGCTATCAACACCACCGATGATGTAGACCAACTGGTGATAGGCATCTATAGCGCGTTCAAAAGCAGCGCCCTTTACTCGGGAAGTCTCACCCTGTTGCCCGACATTCAGGCCGACTTCGTGTTCAGCGTAAAAGAGAACAGCAATACTTACGGCGACATCTGGCGCTGGAACGAGATTAAGGCAACAAACACCAACATCGAGAGCGTTTACGGCGCACTGTACGATGTGATAAATCGTTGTAACTTCCTCCTGGACAACGTAGACAAGGTCAAGGAGAATGCCACCGACGATACCGAACTGGACCGTCTGGACCAATATTGCGGCGAAGCGTATTTCGCGCGCGCCTTGGCTTACTCGGAACTTATCAAAATGTTCTGTAAACCCTACGACAGTGATGCCGATGCGGAAAAACAGTTGGGCGTAGTCATCACCGAACACTACAACGGCAACGAGCCGATAAAACGCGCCTCGCTGAAAGCCTCGTACGATTTTGTCTTGACCGATTTGGATCGCGCCACCAGCCTGCTGAAACTGGATGACGACTTCGAACCGAGCACCGATGGCGTACTGTACGATACCAGTTACTTCAACGAATATACCTGCTACGCTCTCCGCGCACGCGTATTGCTCTATATGCGCAAATGGGACGAAGCCATCAAGTATTCTACTAAAGTAATAGATAGCGGATATTATACCCTGTCAAGTTGTACCAACTATATTTCATCAGGAGTTAGCTACTACCAATACATGTGGACAACAGACCACTCTACTGAAACAATATGGAAGGTGGAATTCACCATCAACTCGTACGGCGGCGCACTGGGACGTATCTTCTTCAATTACGACAACTATTCGTACAAGCCCGATTACGTTCCGGCTACATGGGTTATCAATACCTATAACTCGAACGACTTGCGTGCGTCGGCTATCTTCCGTACCACAACAACGGGGTACAGTCACGGACTGCAATGGCCGTTGCTCTACAAGTATTACGGAAACCAGCAGACATTCACTCCTTATTCTATATATGGTGTATGTATGCCCAAGGTCTTCCGACTTTCGGAACAATACCTGATACGCGCCGAAGCCTATGCTCAGAAAGACGTTCCCGAATATGGAAAAGCCGGAAAAGACATTACCACCCTGCGTATGGCACGCTACTCGTCCTACGGAGGAAATACGGCTCTGACCAAAGACAACGCCATGGAAATAATAGAACAGGAACGCGTGAAAGAGCTTTATATGGAAGGCTTCCGACTGAACGACTTGAAGCGTTGGCACAAAGGTTTTCAGCGTAAGCTGTCCGACCAAGACAAGAACTACTTCACACAAAGCTCGCTGAAAGTAGAAAAAGACGACCCGCTCTTCGTTTGGCCAATCCCCCAACATGAGATTGAAGCTCCAGGCTCGGAAATAGAACCGAATGAAAGCAATAAATAAACCGATGAAATCATGAAGACTACAATGTATAAACTACTGATGAAAACCTCGGCTCTGGCGTTCATTCTACTGATGGCCGTCAGCTGTAAAGAGGAAAGAATCACTTACGACGGTCCGGAATACGTCATGTTTTCCGACTCCCTCTACACGTTCCCCATACAGAACGCCGAGGAAGTATTCGACATCCCTGTGGTATCCATGCATACCTGTTCCTACGACCGAACCATGAGCGTGGAAATCCTCGAAAAGGAAAGCAACGCCATCGAAGGACGTCACTACAAACTACTAGGGAATACCATCGTCATCAAGGCCGGCGAACGGGTAGCGAACGTGAAAGTGCGCGGACTGTACGATAACTTCTCACCTGAAGACTCTATCGGATTCGCCCTCCAACTGAACTGCGACGCTTCGGTTCAATCGCCCGTGTACGGTACAAAGACGAAAGTGGTACTCCAAAAATGCGTACCGTTCGACATCAACAAGTTTACGGGATATTGCGTAATAGAACGATGCACTTATTTCGACGACTATATGGCAAACACCACCAAGCGCCTACTCATGACCGAGCGTGACTCGAAAGACACCAACACCGTAGTGCTCAAGAACTTTATCTACGACGGTTACGACATCAAGCTAAAGTTCGAACATTCCAATCCGTTAGAACCGAAAGTTTCGTGCGAAGAACAAGTGTTGGGATCTACCGCAGAGGCATTCGGTACAATTTATGGAAACGGTAAGTTACTGATGACATCGCCGTCGAGCTACCCTTCGTACTACAACACCGCTGATAATTATGTCTTGCTCTACATGACGCTAAGCGTAGAAAACGTTGGCACAGTGGGCATATTCGGAAGCATCATGCGATGGATTAGCCAAGACGAATACGAAAAACTTAAACGAGAAGGTTATTAAACAAATAAAAACAAAACCACATTAAACAGACATATAAAATGAAAAAGATTTGCTCTCAACTGTTTCTTTCAGTTGCATTAATGATGTCAACCGTTGTTGCTTCTTGTTCTTCAAGCAATGACAATCCCCAAGAAGAAACGCCGTCGTTCCCCGAAGAACAGACCTTGAGTATTGATGCCGGAAAAAACTATCAGTTGTCTTTCAGCGCTTATACTAACTGGAAACTGACCTCCACTACTACTTGGTGCAAGATAGTAGACAAAGGTGTAGAAGTTTATGATGTTTCAGGTTCAAAGGGAAACCAAAGCATTACCATTCGGGTTACCGATGACGGACAAACTTTCGAAGAAAGCAAAGCCGAACTCAAACTAAATATGGGCGGCACAGAAAAGGTTATAGCCACCGTGGTACGAAACGCCAAGAGTTATCAAGTGCAAATCCTTGATGCAGAAGGCAAGGAGTTAAAGGAACTGGTTATCTCAAATTCCGACTATACTACATTCACCGTCAAAACCAATTTTGAATATACCACAAACGAAATACAGCAAGTGGATTTCAAAAAAGTTCCAGCGGGCGAAGGCAATCAGGAACTCGTAACCGGAGCTATGATAAAAGACAGTTATCTGACCCATCCCATCACAAAGAACGATGGGGTAAACCTCACGTTTATCAACATAAAAGGTGATGTCATAGCAACCTATCCGATTATATACAACGGAATAGACGAAAACTTCATCAAGGTAAAAGACAACGATGTTTATCAATGGCAGGTTTCGCTTAATGGAAAGACTTACCAACAAGGATTCGGTAAATACGACCCTGTAACCAAGACCACTAGCGGAACGACCTCGGTCAGCGACCAACTCAGCTACAACGTAGTTGCATTGAACGATAAATACAAGTTCATCTTCATCGAGGCCGATGAGCAAGGGAACGTCAATCGCCCAAGCAATGAATGGATACATGCCACACAAGACACAAAAGACGCAGGAAAAGTTATAGTAACAACAGATGCTTCCACAAGCTACCGTACCGGTTGCATTCTGGTATTCTCTGATGCCGCATACAACAAAGCGAATTCAGACATCCAGAAAGGAGGAAACTACCAGAAGATAAAAAACACCTATAAAAACAATATTCTTACAGAACTCTCGCAACAAGATGACAACGCACCGTTCGACATTCGTGATGGAATAAACGACTGGAATCGCCTGCATGGATACACCTTGTCAACAGACAAGAGTGACCTAAAAGAAAGCTTTAACGTAAACACCGATAAGGTTTATGTAATGTATGCCAATGTCGGAACATCTTTGATTATCTTCCCTCAATACCGTGAAACCGACAAGGAAAAGAAGAGCGTATACAAGAGCTATGCTATCTTCAAGACCGACGGAACAGAAGATTCGGAAATGATGGATATAAAGAACAACTTAACTGAAGAAACATTCTTCGATGATTGGTATATGTTCTATGTTAACATCAGAAGAGTACCCGAAAACAGAGACGCATTCTATGTTGTATTCTATACAGCTGACGGAACAAACGAAAAAGTTCTGAAGGTTGTAGCAAAAAAATAATCAGAAAACTATTGTTCATGAATATTACACTAAAATCAATAAGAACAGTCTTGTGCCTGCTCCTGTTAACGGTTTTTACCGGATACACGATAACTTCGTGCAGCAACGACGAGGAAGGGTTCCAAACAGGCTATGGATATGTGCAATTCAGAGTACTGAAGAGTGCATCCTATCAGCAAGACAATTCAAGAGCGACTGTAGATAAGCTGTCATTTTTGCACGATGCTTATAAAATAGAAGTCATCATGCAACGAGAAGGCTCCACCATCCAGCAAGCATTGGTGCTTAATTCGTATAACGAAGAAAACGCAGAGTTTGGCTTGCGTAGCGAGAAGTTACAGTTGCTTACCGGAGACTATGTTATTATCGGATATAATCTCTACGATAACTTGGACCAAAAGCTATACAGCGGAAACATCAGTGAAAACAACACCATACAAATTACTGAAAGCGGTCTGAACGTTTACGACATTCTGGTGGATGCAGTAGAGCGCGGTATGGCTTCATTCAAACTGGTGAAAAACATCATAACATCTCGTTCTGGTGGAGATGTATCCGCTTATCCCCTGAAGAAAATCAAAACAATAGACATCACGGTTAAGAACTTGTTTACCCAGGAACTTACCACATTCAAGAAAGTACCGGTTGAATATACCGAAGATTTCCACGATGAAGGAACACCAGGTAGCAACAAAGAGACTTCGTACAGCAAATGTGATACCATTGTTTGGCTCAAAGCTGGAACCTATCAAATAAGCAGCTACACCAGTTATGCCGACAAGAGCGGGAAAGTACCCTTGGAAACCGCTAAAGTTACAAGCGATGCCTTTACGGTTAAAGACAACGCACTGACCAAAGAAGTGGAAGTACCCATAACATTGAGCGAAACAAGCGATGCACTAAAAGACTATATTGCTTTAAAGGAAATATGGGAGGCTCTAAACGGACCAAATTGGAGCTATTACGGCGAAGCAAATGCAATAGGAAGCAACTGGAACTTCAACAAAGACATCGATATGTGGGGCGACCAGCCTGGAATAGACTTGGACGATAGAGGACGAGTAACAACCATCTATCTGGCTGGTTTCGGAGCTAAAGGAGTTATTCCTGATGCCATCGGCCAACTTACGGAACTACAAATATTGTCATTGGGAACTCACGATGAAAAACTTGGTGGACAAATCCAAAAATCGCTCAAGGCAAACATGACGGAAGCTGAAAAAGAAAAAATCCGTTGGGATTACGACACTCGTTTTTTAGCTAAAGACGGAAGAGAAGGTCTTTCGCAAGAACTGAAAGATGCCATCAACAGCGATTCAAAGATGAAGCCGATTAAAAACTCGCGCATCAACCTAAAAACGGATGTAACAACCGGAGTTTTAACCAACGGTATCACGGGTATCTCACGTGCATTCATGCGACTGACCAATTTACAGCAATTCTTCTTAGCCAACTCCCCCATTACCGATACATTCTGGAAAGAAGTAAGTCCATCTTCGGAGTTTTATAATGAGAAAGACAGTTGGAGCTGGAGCAAGATGACCCATCTTACCGATGTGGAAATCTACAACTGTCCCAAATTGACTAAACTGCCAGTGGAAATGATTTCGGCACTTCCAGAATTGACATCGCTGAACATTGCCCACAACGCAACCATTAGCGCAGCCCAACTGAAGAAAGACTGGGAATCCATCATCGATGGAGTTGCAGGACCTAAAGTACAACTATTGTATATGGGTTCGAACAATTTGGAAGAGTTCCCCGCCTACGAAAAACTGAACAAGATGGTAAAACTGAGCATGCTTGACATACAAAAGAACAAAATCAAGACGCTGCATCCGTTCGGTAAAGAGATTCATTTAGTGAAATGTTATTTGGATTATAACGAAATAACCTCTATACCACGAGCTGCGGACGGTTATTTCTTCGGATATAATGGAGAAACTGAATCTTTCACTTGTTCGTATAACAAATTGACCGAATGCCCCAATATATTCAATGCGAAGTCTAATTACACGATTTCTACGGTGGACTTTTCACATAACTCCATTACAAAATTCGAGGACGGCGATTCATTCAAGGGTATTAATGCCTCGTCTGTAGACTTGTCGTACAACAATTTGGAGACATTCCCGTCCATCCTTTTCAGTCAGGGCTCACCCATGACAAGCCTTGTTCTGGCAGGTAACGGAATGAAGACGATTCCTGCAGGCTCAGTTATGGGGAAAAACAGCCAAATGCTTACCGTTCTCGACTTGAGCTACAACAAGCTTAGTAAGTTGCCTAAAGATGATTTCTTACCGTCCAACTTACCAGCACTATACGGTATGGATGTCAGCTACAACTGTTTCTCGGAAGAGAACATCTATATACCTTTGAATATTGATCATTTAAATGTATATAATGTACGTCACCAGCGCGACAGCAAAGGAAACCGCACGCTAAAACTTTGGCCAACCGGTATGTACCAGTGTCCGAGTTTGGTTCGCTTCTTTATCGGTTCGAATGATTTGAGAAAGATAGAGGATTCCTACTCTTCTCGCCTACAAGTACTGGAGATTGCGGACAACCCCAATATATCCATTGACCTCAGTACCCTTGCGGCATATATTTCAGCCGGAAGATGTTATCTTATCTACGACAAAACGCAAGACGTAAGAGGACTGAATTAACAAAGCTTTAATACATATAGAAAGATGAAATATTTAATGAACATAAGTCTTGCCTTGCTCGCCATTTGCTGTATGGCAACATCCTGCAGCAAGGACGATGAGACGTTTTCCGGATTCGCCGTAGACAAGGAAGACATCACAATCGGAGCCGAAGGTGGAGAAGACAAACTCAACGTTTCGTCTTCATCCGAATGGGTAGCGATGGCATCGGAGCCTTGGGTTACCATATCTCCGGCCAATGGAGTTGGTTCGGCCACATGTAAAATCCAAATAGACTCCACACTTATCAACGATATGCGAGAGGCGGTAGTCCGCTTTGCGCCTGTCGGACAGGAAGCGAAGGTGGTTTCCATACACCAGTTTGGATACGGAAAAATGATTGTTCCCGAAAAATCGGAAATAGAAATCGAGAATTCGGCAGACTACAACAAACGCTATTTCGAAATGAAGGTTACCACGAATGTGGAGTTCAAAGTAGAAATAGAAAACAATGGAGACGAACAGTGGATTTCGGCTGACAAGTACGAAATCAAACTGGATAGAGGTTCACGGCCTCGCACCGTGAATATGAAATTCAACTGGAAGATGAATCCAGATCCGTCCGTACGTACCGCTAAAATCAAGTTCATACCGACAGACTCGTCGGTTAAGTTGGAAAAAGAAGCCATATTGGAAGTAGACCAAAAGGCGGCTCCCAAAATAGAGGACAACCGTAGCGGAGACTCTCTTGCCATTATTACCATTGCTGAAAAGCTTCAGGCTTCGGGATGGGATACTAGCGAAAGCATGATTCACTGGAATAACGTAGAACTGTGGAACGAAGGAGACGAAGGCCTTCCTTGTCAGGAAGCGGTAGGACGATTGCGCCGCGTAAGATTCTTTATCTTCAATACAAAGGAAAGCATCCCGCAGGAAGTACACTACCTGAAATATGCCGAAACTTTGGAATTCTTCGGAAATACCAATACGATGTATCAGAACATCAATTTGGGTACAGACATCTGCAACCTGAAATATCTGAAGAACCTGCAGATTGCCGCATACGGACTGGTGTCTCTTCCTAACGAGTTCGCTAACCTCAAGCAATTGGAAGCTCTTGACCTGAACAGTAACAATTTCTCTTCGATTCCCGATGTGTTGACGCAAGAGAATTTTCCCAACTTGAAAGAACTTCACCTGAATGGTATGCGCCGTTGGATATGCAGCGATTTGACTCAAAGAAACAACAGCAAATACGAAAACGGACTCGGACTTTATCTGAATCTGAATTCTGAGGCCAGCGCTAAAGGCATACGCCGACTGTTCTTGTGGAACAAGTTAGAATATCTGGATCTTACCTATAATTATTTGGAAGGAAGCATCCCCGACTTCAAGATTGGCGAAGACGGAGTTACCGGATATACCAAGGCCGATGCCGACAAGATGGGACTGAAAGATACCATCCAGTACTTGTACGATGAATCGGTTGCAGCACCGGAAGGAGCACCTAAAGGCACTACGATTCCCAAGATTCTGCCAAACATCAAGAGTCTGCGTCTGAACCTAAATTTCCTTTCCGGAAAGATTCCCGAATGGATTCTCTACCACCCACACTTCATGGACTGGACACCGGAAACCTTCGTATTCTCACAAGAATACAAGGGTATAGATTCGAAAGGGAATATCGTAGGATTCAACAACCAGCCCAAGAATTTCGAATACTACTACTCGGTATTTGCCAAGTATCGACAGAAATATGAAATCCGTGAAGAAAATACTACCGACTGATATGAAAAGAATAATCTATATAATAAGTGTTGCGGCTTGCTTGGCCTCTTGCAACGATGATGCTTTGGTATCTGAAAACAAGACCCCTAGCCATGCAGAGCAAACTGAACGGGAAGAAGCCAAAGGCGAACTGTTTATCAAGTTCGCTCCTGAGATGACGGAAATCCTCGACAAGATAGCGGAACAAGCCAATAGCCGTGCGGGAGCTTCCCGCTCGGGCATACCGTCTACCGACGAGGTGCTAAGCATCTTGGGCGCATACAGCCTGCAACGGGTATTCCCCATTGACGAAAAGAACGAAGCACGGACGCGCGAAGCCGGATTACACCTGTGGTATCTCGTAAGATTCGACGAAAGCATTGATACGGAAACGGCAAAAGAACAACTGAAGGCTTTGGGCGAGGTTTCTGCCGTACAAGGCAATCCTGTCATCAAGCGTTCGTACCGCACCGATGTGAAGACCACGTTCTTCAGCCAGAAAGCCCTGGCCTCACGCTCTACCACGACTGAAGCTTACAGCTATCCGTTCAACGACAAGTACCTGCCCGACCAATGGGGCTACATCAACGTGGGAGATTATGACTTCGACCACGACCGCACCGATGGTATACATAGTATTGCAGGAGCAGACGTGAACTGCAAAGAGGCATGGAAGCTCTGCACAGGAGACCCGTCGGTTATCGTTGCCGTGCTGGACGAAGGCGTAATGTATAACCACCCAGACTTGGCCGCTAACATGTGGGTCAACGAAAGCGAAACCCTCGCATCGAACACGGACGCTGACGGCAACGGGTACAAAGGAGACCGTTACGGATACAATTTCGTAAGAGATAACGGCGACATCTCGTTCAATAGCGGAGACGATACCGGACACGCTACCCACGTAGCCGGAACCATAGCTGCAGTAAACAACAACGGCATCGGCGTATGCGGAATAGCCGGTGGAGACGGAACTCCAAACTCGGGCGTGAAAATCATGTCGTGCCAGATATTCGACGGCTCTACCACCGCTACTCTTTGGGGCGAAGCCCGCGCCATTAAATATGCGGCCGACAACGGAGCGGTAATCATTCAGTGTAGCTGGGGATATAACTCGGCTCTGGCGAACCCTATTTACGGATACACGCCCGGTTATGCCACCGAAAAGGAATGGGTTACCGCTTTCCCGCTGGAGAAAGAGTGTATCGACTACTTCATACACAACGCAGGCTCGCCTAACGGTGTTTTAGAGGGAGGTTTGGCCATCTTCGCATCGGGCAATGAATACGCCGGCATGTCAGCGTTCCCCGCCGCTTACTCGGAATGTATTTCGGTAAGCGCCATCTCGGCCGACTTCACGCCTTCTTCTTATTCCAACTTCGGAACGGAAGTGGCTCTCTCGGCTCCCGGAGGAGACAGTGACTACCACGGAAAGTTGGGCGTAAAAGACGATGACCTTGGCACACAGCAGCAAGGAATGATTCTCTCTACCCTCGTAAAAGGGAACGAAGGCGGATACGGATATTACGAAGGTACATCGATGGCATGTCCGCACGTATCAGGCGTGGCAGCGCTTGGCCTTTCGTACGCGATGAAACTGCACAAGCATTTCAAAGCCGCCGACTTCAAGAAGCTACTCACCGCTACCGCCAGCGATTTGGACCAGTATTACGCTGGCAAGAAAGCCTACCATTACAACCACTCTTCGCAAGGCTCTTCGCTCACGGTGCTGAACCTGACCGAATACCGCGGCAAGATGGGTAAGCTGGTAGACGCGGGTGCGCTGCTGAAGCAGATTGCAGCCGACGGCAACGGCGTGCCAATGAAACTACCCAACGCTTACCTGGCGCCGGGAAAGACCGTAAAGCTGGCTCTTTCGCAATACTTCGACGGAGGTTCTTCGCTTAGTTACACGGGTACGGTCGCTTCGACAGACGTGGCTACTCTCTCCATCAGCGGAACGGTGCTAAGCATTACGGGTGTTAACGTTGGGGCTACCACCGCCACCATCAAGGGCAGCAACGGGAAAGAACAAACCATTGTCATCACCGTGCGCAAGGGCGCAACCAACGGTGGATGGATGTAGAAACAGGTTATAATAACTTACCTAAAAACAGACATGAGAATGAAAAAGATATTCGCACTATTCGGTTTACTGCTGATTCTCGTTACATCGATGGGGATGATGTCATGCTCGAAAGACAACGACCCGGAAGACCCGCAATTGGACGTAACCTACAACAATATGACGGGCATCTGGGAACTGACCCAATGGAACGGGACTTCCCTACCCGACGGCACTTATTGCTATTTGGTGATAGAACGAAAAGACAAAAAGTTCAAGCTTTATCAAAAGATGAACAGCATGTATGCGCAACTCTTTACCGGCACTTATACACTGACTACCGACCCGTATCTGGGTTCGATACTGAACGGTACGTACGACTACGGAGCGGGCGACTGGAACAATAAGTACATCGTTACGTCGCTCACCACATCGGGCAAACTGACGCTGACCGTAAAGGGAGACGAAAGCGATGTGTCGCTGTACCAAAAGTGTAAGGAGGTACCGTCCGACATATTGAAAGAGTGTGCCCAAGCCACAGAATAACCATTTTTTACAATACAAATTTCATTAATCATTAAAACCATTTTAAACATGAAGAATCTACTTAAAGTCTCGATGTTTGCCTTATTGGCAATCTTTGGCGCTTCATGCCACGATGACGACGCAGAAGCTGAAAAGCCAAGCGTAGAAGTGGGCGAAGTGACATTGGGAGGAGACGAACTGAGTGCAACAGTCGAGGTTTTCCCTTCGCAAAACGCTAAGGAACTGCATTGGACATGCGCCGAAGACCAAGGCGCAAGTTATGAAAACGGAACAGTGATTAACGGTGAACCGTACACCATCACGCTGCCGAACATTAAACTGGACACTTACTACACGTTGACCGTTTACGTGAAAAACGGTGCAGGACAAAGCGAAATAGTTGAACGCGAGTTCTGTTTCAAGCAGGAAGACATACTGGACGAGTTAGTCGACTTTAAGAGAATCAACGTAACTCCCATTACGCTGGACGTAGACATCGTTAAGAGCATTAAGTGCAGCAAGTATGTCATTGGAGCCATGAAGAAATACCAAACGGTAAACTACGACGAGTCTGGCAATCCGCTGTCGGAACCTATCCAAAAGGAACTCTTCGACGAGGACAGCTTTATCGAACAGGCCGAACGCTCGGTTGAAGCATACGACAAGTACGCTCAGGGCGGCAGCAGCGATTATCTGCTTCCTCCGTATATCATGGCAACCAGCAGCAACAGCTTCGGCGAATACAATTTGGTAAAGAGCAAAAACCTGAACGCTGACCCCGAAGCTTGCCAAGGATTGAATATCGAAGCTGGCGAAACGTATGTAGTAGCCGTTTACGCTTACGACGCTGAAGGCGAAGGCACACTGTACACAACCGACGTGGAAATCCCCACTGAGGCGCAGATAAACGGTACTGCCGACATTAGCATCGAGTTCCAGAATCTGGAAACTTCTTACGACAAGGTAACAGCAACGATTACCGCCGGCTACGGATGCAAGCGTATCTTCTACGGCATTTCTGTACCCGACAGTTGGGGCGGCGACAAGGATATGCGCCAGATGAGCAACGCCGAATTCGAAAAAGCGATCATGTCTCTTGCACTGGGACAGTCGCATCTATACAACGATCCTGTAACCGTAGAGCTGAAAGACAACATCGCTCCGGGTGAAGAACGTGTAGTTTGGGCCATCGCCATCGACGAGAAAGGAAACATCGGAAAGATAGACCGCGCATTCTTTACCGCTCCGCAATACAAGGCTACCGGTAAGGGTAAGATTACTGGCGCAACCTTTGCGAACGCAGAAGACAAGAAGTCGGTACACATCACGGTAAGCGCCGACGAAAACGCGAAGAAGGTACGTATCCTTCCCTATGACACTATGATGGACTGGAATTCGACTACCCTGAACTATATGTTCTATCAAGATGCAAAAGACAGCGGATGGCGTGAGTTCGAAGTAACAAACGGAAAGGTAGAAGGCGATTTCCGCTTCATCGACGGAAGAACCTCGGTGTACTATTACGCAGCTACGGTTGACGCCGACGGAAACGTAAGCATGGGAGTAAATATCGTGTACCAATACTACAGTTTGCCGAACGGTAAGTGGGACCGCTATTGGGAGATTCCGAAACCCGATGCAGGAGAAGATCTTACATTCACCGGTACTGGAGAAATAACCGTATCCGTTACAGAAAATAAAGTAGAAAGTGAAAGTACTTTCGATGGCAACTACACCGAATGTAACTTCACCATTACCAAAGGTGCCAATACCATAGCCGTTTATCGGTTCTTCTCCGATGGAATCAAGACGAATGCGATAGAAAGCTATCTGAAAGAAGAATATCCTACCGTAGACGAACTGCCGACATCAAGCATGACTTATAAAGTATTCGGCGACAGCAACACCGTAACATATTCGTCGCAATACTACGAAGACCAAGAGTACGACACTGCTTGGGGCGGTTACATCGTGATGTTTGTCACCGTAGACACGAACCATAAGTACAAGGTTGCCGCCATCTATAAGGCCGGCGACAACGGAGTAATCACTTACGACCTGCCCACACAGGAATAATAGTCTCGTAACCACTTATTCCCAAAGAGAGGATTGCCTGCCACAGCGCAAGGCAATCCTCTCTTCGTTTTTTCTCTACTGAACGGCCGCCGAATCGGCTGTCGACTACAGTCAGCAGCATTGCCGACTACAATGAGCAACATTACCGACTACAGTCAGCAAGGTTACCGACTGCATTCGGCAACCGATTTAGTCCGCATGCTCGCGCTTGCGCTGTTTCCACAGTTGCCAACTGTTCACGATGTTCTGCCAAACCACGTAACTACCGGGAGCAAGTGACGAAACGGGGTTGAGGTACGTACACGCCATCCAAATGGCAAGCACGGTATTCTTCTGACCCAAAGCCTGACCTCCGCTGATGCGGTCATGGTAAGCGCCGCCGATGCTCTTGCCCAGCCAAAACTGCAGGCCGCACGCCAGCATGGCAAACAAGGCCACCATCAGCTCCTCGCCTACCGAGGTATTGCCTGTCATCACCGAACGGGTGGTCTGCCCCATGACGATAATCAATGCTACCGCCCAAAGGTAAAAGGCCATATCCTTCAGCCCTACCAGAAAGCGGTGTACTGCCGGCGCAAAGCGGCGCAACAGAACAGCCGTAAAGAATGGGAAAAGCAGCAACGGAAAGACCTTGGCCAAGATACGAGGAAACGCTTCGATAAACGACAGACCGGACGGCTCTACCAACGGGAATACCAGCGGCACGACTACAGCCGCCAGCAGGTTGGACGCCAACGTATAGGTAGTGAGCGCCGCCGCGCTGCCGCCTAACTTGCCCGTAATAACGGCCGCCGCAGTGGCCGTGGGACAAATCAGACAAATCATCAGCCCTTCGAGCGAAATACGCCAGTATTCCGACAACGGGACGTATATCAACACCAACGCCACCAACATACACGTAACAAACTGAAACAGGAGCAACCAAGCCGCCCATACGCGCGGCACCAGTTCTTCTACCCGAACCTTGCAGAACGTCAGCAGCAGCTGGGCGAATATCAGGGAGGGAGTAAGCCAAGACACCACAGCGCGGACCGCAGGTTTGGCGGGAGAAAGAAAATCGAAGAAGTAAAAACAAAAATAACCTATCACGCCGGCAATCATGGCCAACGGGAGAGTCCAGTCTTTAATGAATCGTAACATAGATAATACCTTGAAAACTTTGGCCGCAAAAATACGCAAAAAGCGCACACGTTATCGGACGATTGTCGGTTTTTATAGTCGTTCGCACACGAAAGGCGCATTCTTGTCGGTCGCAAACGCAAGAGACAAAGAAAAAACCATTACCTTTGCAGCTAACATGAGAAAGAGTATCTTATATACAGCGAGTCTACTCCTTAGCCTTTGGAGCGTCTTCCCCCTTCTGACGACGGCAGCTACTGCCAGCGCCAAGAATTTTACTGTAGTTATCGATGCCGGACACGGCGGACACGACCCGGGAGCCATCGGAAAGAACGCCAAGGAAAAGAATATCAACCTGAATGTAGCTTTGAAACTGGGACGCCTCATCCAGTCGGGCTGTACCGACACGAAGGTCATCTATACACGCAGCACCGATGTCTTCGTCCCCCTGCACCAGCGCGCCGAAATAGCGAACAACGCCAAAGCCGACCTCTTCATCTCGATACATACCAACTCCGTAGCCTCGCGTAACTCGCAAGTGCAAGGCACCGAAACCTACACGCTGGGACTTCACCGCACCCAAGAGAATCTGGAGGTGGCCAAGAAAGAAAACTCCGTCATCTTGATAGAGGACGACTACAAAAAGCAATACGCCGGCTTTAACCCGAATTCGGCCGAAAGTTACATCATCTTCGAGTTTCTGCAAGACAAATATATGGCGCAAAGCGTCAGCTTCGCCAAACAGATACAACGTCAGTTCCGCCAGACGGCCGGCCGCACGGACAAGGGAGTACACCAAGCCGGATTCCTCGTTCTGCGCGAGACGTCCATGCCCAGCGTGCTGATAGAATTGGGTTACATCACCAATCCTTCGGAAGAAGCCTATCTGCAGTCGGACAACGGTTCGTCCAGTCTGGCGCGCAGCATCTACGAAGCGTTCCTGCGCTATCGCCAGCAGCGCGGTTACTCGGCCGACAAAGCCGTAGCTCAGGCAGAAAAAGACTCCGACGAAACCCAACCGCAGCCCGCAGTTGTGCCTACACAGCCGGAAACCAAGACCGTAGAACCTCTTACCCCCGCCCCCACCAAGACGGAACAGGCCAAGAAACAGGAAAAGGGAACGGAAACTACCGATGGGAAGCCGGTCTTCAAAATACAAATACTCACCTCGAACAAGATATTGCCCGACGGGAACTCACAATTTAAGGGACTCTCGCCCGTGACTTATTACAAAGAGAACGGCATCTACAAGTACACTTTCTGCGAAAGCACCGACTACAACTACGTACTGCGACAGAAGCGCAACCTTGTGGACGCGAAATTCTCCGACGCGTTCATCATCGCCTTTAAAGACGGCGAGAAGATGAACGTCAGTCAGGCCATCAAAGAATTCAAAAGCAAACGATAATAATAGAAAGACAAGAACGATATGAGAAAAGAATTTAAGATAGGATTGGTCGGCATAGCCGTATTGGTCATCCTGTACTGCGGCATCAATTACCTGAAAGGCATCAACCTGTTTAAGCCCGAAAGCTATTACCTGGTAGAATTTACCGACATCAACGGACTCTCGAAGTCGAGCCCCGTATTCGCCAACGGATATCAAATAGGTATCGTGCGCGACATCCACTACAACTACGAGAAGCCCGGCCACGTCATTGTAGGCATTGAGACCGAAGAGGAAATGAAAATACCAAAAGGCAGTTACGCAGAACTGATAAGCGAAATGCTGGGTACCATCAAGATGAACTTGATTCTCAACAACGGATGCCACGAATACATCTCGGAAAACGACACCATCGCCGGAAGCGCCAACGCCGGTTTACTGGGAGCTGCCGAGAAAAACCTCCTTCCACAAGTAGAAACCATGCTTCCGAAGTTAGACTCTATCTTAGCCTCTCTGAACGCCCTGCTGGCAGACCCGGCGCTGACCAACACCCTTCACAACGCCGAGCAAATAACTTGTAGCCTGCAAAAGAGCAGCGAGCAGCTGAATAAACTCATGTGCACCGACTTGCCTCAAATAGCCAGTAACGCATCGGCTATCACAAGCAACCTGAAAACCGTGAGCGACAACCTGAAGGAAATCAATTATGCAAGTACGTTTGCACAAATCGATTCCACGCTGCAAAACGTTCATCTGCTAACTGAAAAAATGACTCGCAAGGACAATTCTATCGGCTTGTTACTGAACGACACCAGCCTCTATTACAAACTGACGCTCACCTCGTCGAACGCTGCCGATTTACTGGAAGACCTCAAGTCGCACCCGAAGAGATATGTACATTTCTCCTTATTCGGAAAAAAAGACAAATAAGGCTTTATATAGAAAATGTCTAAATAAAACAATAATCAGCGGCGTCGCCTTACAGAACAGCAACGCACTGATTATCAGAACACGTCAGTAAAGGCGACACCGCTCCGCAAGAAGCGAAAATCATACAATGCGCTTTTTTACAAACCTTTAGACTTTTCAAAACATATTCAAACGCCCATATCGAGCGCTTCCGATTCAATCGTTTGAATATTAATGCATTACAAAAAAAACTTAAAACACAAGCAAAATCGGCATTTGTTTTTGTGGAAATAGATTCCGAAATTTGCAAGTGTAGAAGTTTCGCTTTTTTAATAACGAAGAAATATGATTGAAGACAATCAGGCTATTGCATATTGGAAACGTTGCTTGAATTTTATCAGTGACAACGTGGATGTGACAGCCTTCAAGACATGGTTTGAACCTATCGTTCCAATAAAATATGAGGACAACACGCTTACTATAGGTGTCCCCAGCGTCTTCTTTCAGGAGTTCCTGGAAGACCGTTATATTGGAATATTGGGTGCCGCCCTCAACAAGGAAATTGGAGAGGGTACGCACTTGCTATACCGCACAACGGTAGAAAGCAAGACCAAAACCGCCATCGATTTACCGGGCGGCAAGGAACCTGTGCACCAACCCCAACCCATTGTCAACGGAAACAAAGCACCCGGAGCGCAACCTGTCCCCACCCAGGATTTAGATCCGCACTTGAACCCTAAATATAATTTCGAGAACTTTATAAAAGGTATTAGCAATGAATTTTCGAGAACCGTGGCCGAAACTGTCGCCCAAAATCCGGCGCGCACTTTCAACCCGTTGTTTCTCTACGGCCCTTCGGGCGTGGGCAAAACTCATTTGACCAACGCCATCGGAACCCGAATCAAGGAACTGTACCCCGAAAAGCGAGTGCTTTACCTATCGGCTCTCTTGTTTCAAGTGCAATACACCGATTCGGTACGCACTAACCACTTCAACGATTTCATCAACTTCTACCAGACCATCGACGTTCTGATTATTGATGATATTCAGGAACTGGTTGGCTCGCCCAAAACGCAGAATACACTTTTCCATATCTTCAACCACTTGCACCAAAACGGCAAGCAGCTGATTTTTTCGTCAGACCGTGCGCCATCGATGTTACAAGGCATGGAAGACCGTCTGCTCACCCGTTTTAAATGGGGACTGATAGCTGAGCTGGAAAGGCCGGACACCGAACTGAGAAAGAACATCCTGAAAGACAAGATTCGCAGAGACGGCTTGACCATCCCCGAAAACGTTATCAATTACATTGCAGAAAACGTAAACGAAAGCGTACGCGAATTGGAAGGCATCGTTAACTCATTGTTGGTTTATTCCATCCAGTTGAAGCGTGAAATTAATCTGGATTTAACTCGACACATCGTGAAAAAGACAGTAGAGTGCGCCGAGTCGAAACCTATCACCATAAACGAAATAATCGAAAAGGTTTGCGCTTACTTCAATGTAGAGCCATCAGCCATCCACTCGAAGACGCGCAAGCGCGAGGTGGTTCAGGTTAGACAAGTTGCCATGTACCTGTCGAAAAAACATACCGACACCTCACTCTCTAAGATTGGGCAACTCATCGGAAACAGAGACCACGCTACTGTACTTCATGCCTGCAAGATAGTGAAAGATCAGGTGGAAGTAGACAAAAGTTTCAGTGCGGAACTGCAGGAAATCGAAAAGAGTTTGGTTCAACGCTAACAAACATCACCCATAACAAAAGGAGCGGATTACAAGCATTTGCCTAATCCGCTCCTTTCGTCTGTTATAGCCTTACTTATCGAACCCCTGACGAATCAACGTCCGCTTCAAGGCTTCCGACATCGCTTCGTTGTCAGCCTTGCGGTATCTGAAGTCTGTAAATACCTGAGCCAACGTCTCGGCTTTGTTCACCTCCACAAAATGTTTGTTTTCGGGAAGGCCCTCCTTGTAAGCATAGTGGCGGTTAATATCGTCCGGCGTATAATCTCCGTAGGTCTCACGATGAACTATTGCCTCCAGCGGAAGACGGTCGGGCTGCTCGGGAGCCTCGTCCGGATAGCCCAACGTAATAGTCGCTACAGGTATTACCAGCTTAGGAAGATTCAAGGCTTCGATAATTTGATCCGGGTTATAGATGGTTGTTCCCAGAAAGCACGTTCCCAATCCGTTCGCCTCGGCTAGCGTGCAGAAGTTCTGCGTAAAAAGCAAAGCATCGGTCGCAGCATTCATAAACGACAAGAAATTATCATAGCCCGGGGTTGCGTTTCTCAATCTACACCATTCACTGAAACGGTTGAAGTCGGCACAAAAAGTAAGCACCACGGGAGCCGATATAACCATGGGTTGATGGAAATGCGAAGGAGCCAAACGGGCTTTCCCTTCTGCGCTACGAGTTACCACAACGCTATAAAGCTGCATATTGCCCATTGTTGCTGCACGGCAAGCCTCATCCAATAAACTATTCAATAACTCATCCGAAACATCCTGCGATGTGTACTTCCGGATTGTACGCCTATTCTTTATTGAGTCCATATCACTACATTATTTATATATACAAAGTTATGAAGAATCTGAATACCGGTCAACTTTTTGCAAAGGTATAAATAACATTGTTACACAAAACGGAAAACTTTACGCCGATAGTAAAACAGTTATTAGCTTACATAACAGCGATTTATATTTTCGTTTTGGAAAACTTTAATTTGCGAGTACACTTATCTTTCATTTCATTTTGCTAATCAAGAAAACATCTATAGATTTGCAGTCGTTAGTTGTTAGCAAGCGAAACTCTACACCCCAAGAAAAAAGTAAACGACTAATATATTTCTAAAACAGTGGAAAAACAAACGTATTCGTACGACGAAGCCTACAACGCTTCGCTTAATTATTTCGACGGAGATGAACTGGCCGCACGAGTTTGGGTCAACAAGTATGCCGTAAAAGACTCGTTCGGAAACATCTATGAGAAATCTCCCGTGGACATGCACTGGCGTCTCGCCAATGAAATAGCCCGAATAGAAAACAAGTACCCCAACGCGCTAAGTTCGCAAGAGCTCTTCAATGTATTCAACCACTTTAAGTACATTGTTCCACAAGGCAGCCCGATGACTGGCATTGGCAACGATTACCAAGTAGCCTCGCTATCGAACTGTTTTGTAATAGGACTGGACGGTTCTGCCGATTCGTATGGAGCCATCATCCGTATAGACGAAGAACAGGTACAATTAATGAAACGCCGTGGAGGTGTAGGCCACGACCTGTCACACATCCGTCCGAAAGGTTCTCCCGTAAAGAACTCCGCTTTGACCTCTACGGGACTTGTTCCGTTTATGGAACGCTATTCCAATTCCACTCGCGAGGTTGCCCAAGATGGCCGAAGAGGCGCCCTGATGTTGAGCGTATCTATCAAGCACCCTGACTCGGAAGCGTTCATCGACGCTAAGATGACCGAAGGAAAGGTTACCGGAGCCAATGTTTCCGTCAAGCTGGACGATGAGTTCATGAATGCGGCCGTGGAAAATCGGCCTTATACGCAGCAATTTCCTATCGACTCAGACCATCCGCTCTACAAGAAAGACGTGGATGCATCTGCCCTATGGAAAAAAATTGTGCATAACGCCTGGAAATCGGCTGAACCGGGAGTACTGTTTTGGGATACCATTATCAGGGAATCTGTTCCAGACTGCTATGCAGACCTTGGATTCCGCACGGTTTCGACCAACCCCTGTGGCGAGATTCCGTTGTGTCCCTACGACTCATGCCGCCTGCTTGCCATCAACCTCTACTCTTATGTAGTCAATCCATTCACCGCTGACGCTTATTTCGACTTCGACTTATTCCGGAAACACGTAGCGTTGGCTCAACGCATCATGGACGATATCATCGACCTTGAGCTGGAAAAGATTGAAAAAATCATGGAGAAAGTAGATTCTGACCCCGAAAGCGATGAAGTGAAGGAAACGGAACGACATCTGTGGGAGAAGATTTACCACAAATCCGGTCTGGGACGACGCACCGGCGTAGGTATCACTGCCGAAGGCGACATGATAGCCGCCATGGGACTGCGCTACGGGACCGAAGAAGCGACCGTATTTGCAGAAAAAGTGCATAAGACTATCGCCTTGGAAGCCTACAGGTCTTCCGTATGCCTGGCCAAGGAACGCGGCGCTTTCGAAATCTATGACGCAAAGCGTGAGGAGAACAATCCGTTCATCAACCGCATCAAGGATGCCGACCCGAAGCTCTACGAAGAAATGGTAAAGTATGGCCGCAGAAACATTGCGTGCCTCACCATTGCTCCTACCGGAACCACCAGCTTGATGACGCAAACCACTTCGGGTATTGAGCCGGTGTTTATGCCTGTCTATAAGAGACGACGGAAAGTAAACCCGAACGACGAGAAAGTACATGTAGACTATGTAGACGAAACTGGGGACGCTTTTGAGGAATACATCGTATATCATCCCAAGTTCCTGACGTGGATGAAAACAAACGGCTACGACACCGAAAAGAAATACACGCAGGAAGAAATAGACGAGCTGGTAGCCAAATCGCCCTACCATAAGGCTACATCGAACGATGTGGACTGGCTGATGAAGGTAAAGATGCAGGGAAGAATCCAGAAGTGGGTAGACCATTCGATAAGCGTTACCATCAACTTACCGAACAGTGTAGACGAAGACTTGGTAAACCGACTGTATGTAGAAGCATGGCGTTCGGGATGCAAAGGTTGCACCGTCTACAGAGACGGTTCACGCTCGGGAGTTCTCATCTCTACCAAGAAGAAAGACGAAAAGAAAGCGGACAGTCCATCCGCCAACGCTCAACATCAAGTAGTAGAAGTGCGTCCACGGGTATTGGAAGCCGATGTGGTGCGTTTCCAAAACAACAAGGAGAAATGGGTAGCCTTTGTAGGACTGCTGGACGGTCGTCCTTACGAGATTTTCACAGGTCTGCAGGACGATGATGAAGGTATCGTATTGCCCAAATCGGTAACGTCGGGACGCATTATCAAGAACTACGACGAAGACGGTAACAAACGTTACGACTTCCAGTTCGAAAACAAGCGAGGCTATAAGATGACCGTCGAGGGACTTTCGGAACGATTCAACAAAGAATATTGGAACTACGCCAAGCTGATATCGGGTGTGCTCCGTTGGCAAATGCCCATTGAGCAAGTCATCAAGTTAGTTGGTTCACTCCAGTTGGACAGCGAGAACATCAATACTTGGAAAAACGGCGTGGAACGCGCACTAAAGAAATACGTGCAAGACGGAACCGAAGCAAAAGGTATGAAATGCCCCAACTGCGGACACGAAACACTGGTTTACCAAGAGGGATGCCTCATTTGTAAAACATGCGGCTCTTCGCGCTGCGGATAATAGAACGAACCCGAACAATAACGAAACCCGTTAATAACAGAATAGACCGATGACTTTGTCTGATATGTATGTCCGGATGGACGGACTGAAGTTTTACGCTTTTCACGGCGTGCATCCGCAAGAGGCATGTACGGGCGCCGAATTTACAATAAACTTGCGGCTAAAAACCGATTTCCGTCACGCCGCCCAAACTGATGAGCTGGAAGGAACGGTAAACTACGCATTGGTTTACGAGGCGGTGAAAGCCGAAATGAGTATCCCCTCGCAACTGCTGGAACATGTAATGTACCGCATCGCCAAACATCTGTTCCAACAATTCTCTGCGGTGGATGAGATTAAGATAGAAATCTTCAAACAGAATCCACCCATTGGAGCCGAAGGGAAGTCTATCGGAGTGGAAGCCGTTTTCAACAGAGCCCTATAAACATAAGAAAGGCCGTCTCTCAAAGTTTAAGAGACGGCCTTCTTTATACTTATCGATTACCGCAGAGGGGTTATCTTCTCTTCATCCGTTGCATCATGCCCGCCATCTTGTTTCCGGTGACAAGCTTCATCATCTTACGGGTCTGCTCGAACTGCTTCAGCAAGCGGTTTACTTCCTGAATGTTCGTTCCGCTACCTTTGGCGATACGGGTACGACGCGTTCCGTTCAATATTTCGGGATGAGTACGTTCCTGCGGAGTCATGGAGTAAATGATAGCCTCAATGCTCTTGAACGCATTGTCATCGATGTCAATGTCCTTGATGGCCTTTCCTACACCCGGTATCATCGATGCCAAATCCTTCAGGTTACCCATTTTCTTTATCTGGTGAATCTGCGAAAGGAAGTCGTTAAAATCAAACTGGTCTTTCTGAATCTTTCGCTGCAGCTTCTTGGCTTCTTCTTCATCGTACTGCTCTTGCGCACGTTCTACCAACGAAACGATATCACCCATACCCAAGATTCGGTCGGCCATACGTTCGGGGTGGAACACGTCAATGGCTTCCAGCTTTTCACCCGTTCCGATGAACTTGATGGGCTTAGTAACCACGGTGCGGATAGACAACGCTGCACCACCACGGGTATCGCCATCCAATTTTGTCAGCACTACGCCGTTGAAGTCCAGACGGTCGTTGAATTCCTTAGCGGTATTTACGGCGTCCTGACCAGTCATTGCATCCACTACGAAGAGTGTCTCATCGGGATTGATGGCTTGCTTAATGGCTGCAATTTCGTTCATCATCTCTTCGTCTACAGCCAAACGACCAGCTGTATCCACGATAACCAAATCGTATCCTTTAGCCTTAGCTTCCTGAATAGCGTTCTGGGCAATGCTTACAGGGTTCTTGCTATCGGGTTCGCTATATACAGGCACGTTTATCTGTTCGCCCAGTACTTTCAACTGTTCGATGGCGGCCGGACGATACACGTCGCAAGCAACCAAAAGCGGTTTCCGGTTTTTCTTAGTCTGAAGCATGCGAGCCAGTTTGCCGGAGAATGTGGTCTTTCCGGAACCTTGCAGACCAGACATCAAAATCACAGCCGGACGAGACTTCAGGTTCAGTTCGGCTGTCTGTCCACCCATCAGCGAGGCCAATTCATCGTGTACAATCTTCACCATCAACTGGCTGGGCTTCACGGCTGTCAGTACGTTCTGTCCCAAAGCCTTTTCTTTTACCGTATCGGTAAAGTTCTTCGCTACTTTATAGTTGACATCGGCATCCAACAGGGCGCGACGTACGTCTTTCAATGTTTCGGCTACGTTTATTTCGGTAATCTTACCTTCGCCTTTCAGTATCTTGAACGAGCGTTCTAATCTTTCACTTAAATTATCGAACATACTACTTCGTTTAATATTTAGGGTGCAAAAATACAAAATTTTCGGGAGCTTCAAATCTTTTTATTCTGCCATTTCGCTTTTTTCAGATAAAGCCAACTGAATATCAGCATAAACACGTAGTATATTATCTCCGTGCTAAAGCAAACGGCTACCGGCGCCAACAGCCACCAAGACACCACCGCTACATAGATGGCGTAAAACAGCAGAACGACCGTCTCGAGCACCAACGCCGCTTGGGTATTCCCCGTACCGGAAATGCCGTTGAAATAGACATTAGAAAACGAAGCGATGAGCATGGCTGCACAAATAACATAAAGCGCGGGAATAGACTCCTGCACCAAAGCCGTTTCGCCGGTATAGACAGCCAACAACTGCTCCGGGAAGGCTACGCACAAAGCCACGCATACCAGCATCAACAAGAACGACATCCGGGCTATTTTATGCAACACCGGAATGACGTCCGACACGCAGCCCGACCCAATCAGGTTGCTCACCAATGTATTCGCCGCCGTCTGCAATGCCTGAACAGGTATTAGCAGCACGATGTACACGCTACGTACAATGTTGGCTACCGCCAAAGAACGTTCGCCATGACGCTCTATGGCAATAAAAAACAGGAACCACACAGCAAACGACAGAAAGTATTGTATCATGGTAAAGCACGAGATGCGCAATATACGCGCCACCATATCCCAGTCGAATCTCCCCAAACGATTCAGTCCGTACTTCCGCAAATCGACCTTGTAATAGGTATAAAGCAAATAAAACACGGTAGAGGCTCCTTCAGCAATCACCGAAGCCAAAGCAGCTCCCGGTATTCCCATTTCGGGCAGTCCGAACGCCCCGAATATCAACGCGTAGTCAAGAAAAACGTTTACTACGGCCATCACCACCGCACTCATTGTTAGAACTTTGGTACGCGTTATCCCGATATACAGTCCGCGGAACATCACATTGAGAAAGGCGAAAAACAATCCCCACACACGCCAAGAAAAAAATTCGCACGTGGCCTCGTATATCGCATCAGACGATACCATTGCACGCACAGCCGGAGCGGCACAGACCAACGAAAGCGCCAACAAAGCCGCTGCCATACATAGGCTAAAGGCAGAGCCTTGCCACATGATTTGTCCGATAACCCGGTAACTCCCTTCGCCATTGCGCCGACCTATCATAATCTGTGAGCCGACGCTGAATCCGAAAGCCACCGTATAAAGACAGATATAAAGCATACCGCCCAAAGCCGAAGCTCCTAAAGCAACCTCGCTAACGTGTCCCAAGAAAGCGGTGTCGGTGACGTTTATCACATTCTGCGCCAACAATCCCAAGAAGATGGGATAACTTACCTTGATGATTTCCTTATTGGTGTACATGGGTGTTTGTTCTAAAATAAGTGCAAAGATATAACTTTCGGAGTACAAATCATAAGAGCCGATTCCTATCCGCTCGGCGCAAAGTTGTCTTACTTCGACCGTAGTAAATGCTTACTTCGACCGAAGTGAGTGCTTACTACGACCGAAGTAAATGCTTACTTCGACCGGAGTAAGAGAAATATCGCAGTTGTGACACGAAAACTTTGTCGCCAAAGGAATAATTCCGCTTGAAACTGTTTCACAAATTATCAGTAAATGTAATTATTTGCACAAAACATTTGTTGATGTGCATTTTTACCGTACCTTTGCGCCCGTATTTCAAAAAAGAGAACAATTAATGAAAAAATTATTCCTGATTGGCGCAACGACGCTAATCGTTTCAACACCAACTTTTGCAGGAGATTACCTGACAAACACCAATCAGCACACGGCATTTCTTCGCATGGTAGCACGTGGTGCATCCATTGACATTGACGGAGTTTACTACAATCCGGCCGGACTGGCCTTTCTTCCCAAAGACGGATTATTTCTGTCATTAACCAACCAAAGCGCTTACCAAACACGCAACATAAACTCTACCAGTTCCCTTTGGACAATGGACGGCAAAGAAACCACGCGTGAATACAAAGGTAAGGCATCGGCCCCAGTCATCCCATCGCTTCATGCCGCCTATAAGAAAGGCGACTGGGTAGTATCGGGTACGTTTGCCGTAGTGGGCGGCGGAGGAAAAGCGTCGTTCAATCAAGGATTGCCCATGTTTGATGCAGCAGCCATTGGACTGGTAACCCAAAAGGCAGCGGCGCTCAGCACCAATTTCGGTTACTCGCTCACCCCCGACAAATACAATATCAACACGGCGATGGAAGGCCGTCAGTTTATCTACGGCTTTCAGTTGGGACTGAGCTATCGGGCCAATGAAAACTTTTCGGTTTTCGCCGGAGCACGCATGAACTATTTCACCGGAGGTTACAAGGGCTTCCTGAATATCGGCCTTAATGAAAATACTGTCAGTGAAATCTCTACAGCTATGGTTACCAAATACACTCAGGCATACATGGCCGCCGGCATGACGCAAGAACAAGCCTTGGCCAAAGCCAAAGAAGAAACACAGGCACAGGCCGCTCCGCTTATGCAGAAACTGGGCGAATCGAAAATAGAATTAGACTGTGACCAGACCGGATGGGGACTGACTCCTATCATCGGTATCGACGCCAAATTCGGGAAACTGAACCTTGCCGCCAAATATGAGTTCAAGGCAAACATGAACATCGAGAACGACACGCACACGTTGGAATGCCCTTCGGAAGCAGAAGAGACCATGGCCGCTTTTAAAAACGGCGTGAACACGCCGAACGATATCCCGTCGATGTTGGCTGTTGCCGCCGGATACGAATTCCTCCCTTGCCTACGAGCTTCGCTAGAATACCACTTCTTCGATGACAAACAAGCCGGAATGGCAAACGACAAGCAAAAAGCGCTGAAACGGGGAACGCACGAATACTTGGGCGGTATAGAATGGGACGCCACCAGACAACTCACGCTGAGCGGCGGTTTCCAAAAGACCAGCTACGGACTGTCCGATGAATACCAAGGCGACACCAGTTTCTCATGCAACTCGTACTCGTTGGGATTCGGCGGTCGCATCAAACTGTCGGAACATCTCAGCTTCGATATCGCTTATTTTTGGACTACTTACAAGGACTATACAAAAAGCGGCGTCCGCTCCAGCATGCTCACGCAACTGGGATTGCCAACCGCTAACGACAAGGACGTGTATAGTCGCACCAATAAGGTATTTGGTGCCAGCGTCAACTACAAATTCTGATAATATACATATATAAAAGAGGAATCCACTGCGGAGACACACGTTCTTCCGCAGTGGATTCCTTTTTATACGTAAGCCTTTACCGCACCTCCAGCTGCGTATTGACAGCCTGCTTATGTATCCCCTCCAGTAGGTCGGACTGGAAGTCTACCGGAGCATTCAGCAACTGAGGCAAGTTGTACGTCATCAGAAACTCCCCGTAAAACTCCGGATCTTCCTGCGGCAACGGAAAAGGTTTCGAAGCCATTCCTGTAACGGGATTGAAATGGGAAAAATACGGCCTTGCCCACAGTCCATCCATCCGCTTACTGCTGAACACAAACCAACGCCCTGACGATGACCATGCGTGCCAACTCTCCACATCCGCACTGTTTACCTCCGTCAACGCTCTCGTCTGCCCCGTCTGCAAATCCATCAAATACAAATCACTCTCGGGATGCCAAATGGAAAAGTTCCCATAGTCAGACAAAACAAACATCAAGTAGCGTCCATCGGGCGACACGCGCGGATGCGACACGCTCTTATGCTGAGACGCGGCGTCGTACACGCATTCCATCCGGCCAAAGACTCCCTTTTCAGCGTCGAACGCCACACGATACAAGTCGTAACGGATGCTATCGAGCGGCATTCCCATCCGAAAGGCGTTTCCCCGACAGAAATACAATTCCTTACCATCGGCCGACCACCCGGGGAAAGTCTCCATAGCTTGCTCCCCAAAGAGAAGCGAATCGGTCAGCATCACGTGACGGCGCACGTCGTACACGCATAAATCGGACGCTAAATCGGATACCTCAATCGCCTTCTTCCCACTGGAATGAAAGAACTGACGCACTTCATTCATCGAAAACGCGATATAGTTTCCGCTAGGATGCCAGCAGGCGTACGTTGCTCCTTGTGCCGCCCCCTGTGGCACGGATTTAATCTTTTCGGTTTTTCCATCTGCATGTATCAGCGTGCCTCCGTTTTCTCCTCGCATATGTACCATCATCGTCTGCGGACTGTTCCCTGCGAACGAATGGCAGTTCACACACTGTCGCTTGCCGAATTTCCGATTCTCCAAGATAGGCGTTTCGGTATAATTGGAAAGATTACGCTGATAAATCCCGATTTCGTTCCACAACTCATATCCCGGATAAAGAAGTCTGTACACCAAATACGGGTCTATACTGTCGCAACTCACACTGTCCGTCACTTCGCGATAAGCCACCCAACGTCCAGATTTCCGCACGCTTATTTCGATACGAAAGCTACCGCCCACCGATTCGGAAAGCAGTTTGCGCCAGTCGTCCGTCGGTATATGTATTTTCCGGCTCTTGCCACCGCAAACGAACTTCCGTTCACCCTTGCAACTGAACACAGCCTGATAGGCATCTCCCTCCTCTTCTATTGAAAAGTTGGCTGGCGCAATGTTTACCGGAAACGTAACATCGGTATAATCGGGACGTAAATGAGGATATTCGTCCACCTTACTGTCGGCTTCGTGATACGAAGGACGACATCCAATCAGTAAACATATCACACCTGCGGCCAACCACCATTTATTATTGAACAATAATCTTATTTCCATGAGGACTTACAAAATTTATATAATACCAATACGTATCACCAAACCGATAGGTTAGTTCCGACTTATTCCGCTGACGGTAAAGCCTGTGATACTGCGAAAAGCGTTCTTCCACCTCGGGACTGACCGTATAGCCCAGTTCCTTCAGACGGTCTTTTCCGGCCTGTAACCCGTAAACCAGCAACGCCTCTTGAAACACACGCGGCATTTCGGGATAATCCAATTGCCGAATAAAATGCAGATTGTCTACAAAGAGCGAAAGTCTATTGGACAGCAAGAGATCAGCCATCAAATATTCGAAAGCCATACGGTTCGTAGAGTCGTTTTGGCAAAGGTGCTGAAACTCTACACACGGCTCGTTAGCATCTACAAAGTGTGCAGGAGTTTCAGTTGTTCCTCCCAAGGATGAACGTAATCTGTCCACACTCCCTGTCGAAACCCGTTTTTCCAGTTCCGATGCTTCCCGACGATAAAACAAACTCCGCTTGAGCAAACGGATATAGTGCATGGCCACTTCTGCACGACCATTGACGATATTGTAACGAGCCAACCTCGTCAAGCAAGCCCCCGTCAATCCACACTTTACCAGCGTTTCAGAATCCCAACGCTGCGCCTCGTTTATCTGCCCTAACTCTTCGTATAACCAATGTCCGTATTCCACCTTATGTCCGTTGCTTTCCCATGGGATAAAGAGCGCACGCTCTCCCATCGGCAACGCATAATCGAATAAGTGGTCCAGCAATTTACCGGTTCGACACAACGCCATATTCCGGAAATAACACATCAATTGGCTTCGCTGATTCGTCTGCAAATACTCATCGGTAAGTTCCAAAACCTTAGGCCAATCTCGCCCAGCCATAGCACGTTCTGCCTCCACCGTCAAACGTTCCGATTCTTTATATACGGACGGGAAGCGCCAATAAGCCACCATCCCATACAGAACGATGACAACCAACGTAACCCAAGCGCAAGTACGCTTTCCAAAAGAGATTCTACGAAACAGGGAATGCACTCTCCGAAAACATGGCCGAAAAAACCACATCAGTAAAGCCAGAACGTACACTGTCAAACAAGTACCAAGCACATACTTAAGCGAATGTTCTACCGAGGCCGTATAAATAAACAAATACAGCGAAGGCAATAATGATACTTGCACCACATCCTCCTTTGCCGTCAAACTACGAACGATGCTGCGCCCGCAGACATACACCAGCGTCAGAAGAAAAGCCAACAAGACACCGCCCATACCCGGAGAGTAAAAGAACTGCACTACAAAATCGGTTATATAACGTAGCCATCCGCCATTATTCATACAGTCACGGAAGTAAGCCGATGAATATAGAAACAAATGATGCTGTCCATGATAATATATCACATGCGAAAGTATCCCTAAATAACATCCGGTATAAACCAGAAAGAGCACCACACAAAGTAACAACTGACAAAGTTTTCGTTGCATAACATTCTATCAAATCAAAAGGAATTCCTATTTGCGGCACACAAGAGAGCACCACATACCAAGCAAATTTATTCATTTTCCGCCAATCAGAGCACATGCTAACCGAAAAATTCAAAGCCTATATTGCAAAACATCGGATTACGCCACCATCGACCGCCACACTACTGTACAAAATTGGTAAACGTCCTTAAAATAATCTGGGTTCAACCATCGTCGCACGTTTTTTTTCTTACCTTTGCGTTGCATCTGAGATATGAATCAATAAAACAACTTTAAACAAAAATATTGAGATTATGATGACAATTGACAAATTCAACTTTGCCGGTAAAAAGGCAATCGTCCGTGTTGACTTCAATGTTCCCTTGGACGAAAATGGTAAAATTACAGACGACACCCGTATCCGCGGTGCCCTGCCTACCCTCAAAAAGATTCTTGCCGATGGCGGTGCTTTGATTATCATGTCGCATATGGGCAAGCCCAAAGGTAAAGTAAATGCAAAATATTCTTTAAGCCAGATTGTAGATGCTGTATCTGCAGCTCTCGGTACTTCTGTAACATTCGCTCCTGACTGCGCAAAAGCTCAAGATGCAGCTGCTGCGCTGAAAGCCGGTGAAGTATTGTTGCTGGAAAACCTCCGCTTCTATCCAGAAGAAGAAGGCAAGCCCGTAGGTATCGAAAAAGAAGACCCTGCTTATGACGCTGCAAAGAAAGAAATGAAAGGCCGCCAAAAAGACTTCGCTAAGACTTTGGCTTCTTATGCAGACTGCTATGTAATGGATGCTTTCGGTACTGCTCACCGCAAGCACGCTTCTACTGCAGTTATCGCTGACTACTTCGATGCAGACCATAAAATGTTGGGCTACTTGATGGAGAAAGAAGTCAAAGCCGTTGACAATGTATTGAAAGACATCAAACGTCCGTTTACTGCAATCATGGGTGGTTCTAAAGTTTCTACGAAAATTGGCATTATCGAAAACTTGATGGACAAGGTCGATAACCTTATCCTTTGCGGTGGTATGACTTATACTTTCGCCAAAGCACAAGGTGGAAACATCGGCAAATCTATTTGCGAAGACGACAAATTGGAATTGGCTCTTGACATCATCAAGAAAGCTAAAGAAAAAGGTGTTAACTTGGTATTGGGAACTGACTGCGTTGCAGCAGATGACTTCTCGAATGATGCACACACCCAAGTAGTTCCATCAAATAATATTCCGGAAGGCTGGGAAGGCTTGGACGCAGGTCCTGAAACTCAGGGAATCTTTGCCAAAGCCATTGAACCTGCAAAGACAATCCTTTGGAACGGTCCTGCCGGCGTATTCGAATTCGACAACTTTACAGCTGGTTCACGTGCTATTGCAGAAGCTATCGCTAAAGCAACTGCTAACGGCGCATTCTCACTGATTGGTGGAGGTGACTCTGTAGCATGTATCAACAAATTCGGTATGGCAGACAAGGTTTCTTATATCTCTACTGGTGGAGGCGCTTTGCTTGAAGCCATTGAAGGTAAGGTATTGCCGGGTGTAGCTGCTATTTGCGGAGAATAACACAAGCAAAACATACTACAATAAAAAAGAGGATGCGTAACGCATCCTCTTTTTTATTGCTGCTCTTCGTAAAATCCTTTAGTTGTTTTCAGGACGAAGTTTTCTTACTACAGCACCAGTCTGCCACATTTCGCTATCGTGCAAAGCTTTCAGCTCATCGTTCAGTTTCTCACGGTAATCAGGCTGAGAGTTTGAATCAATAGAACGCTGAGCTTCTATACCATCAGATACAGACTTGTAGAGCTTTTCGAATACAGGCTTAGTAGCATCGTGGAACGGAACCATCCAGTCCAATGCACCGCGCTGAGCGGTAGTAGAACAGTTTGCATACATCCAATCCATTCCCTTAGCTGCAAACAAAGGCATCAATGACTGAGTCAGCTCTTCTACTGTTTCATTGAACGCTTCGGAAGGTGTATGTCCGTGTTCACGCAACGTCTCATACTGAGCTAACAACAAGCCCTGAATAGCACCCATCAATGTACCGCGTTCACCGGTCAAGTCAGAAGTTGCTTCACGCTTGAAAGTAGTTTCAAACAAATATCCCGAACCGATACCAATACCCATAGCGATTACTCTATCCCATGCCTTACCTGTAGCATCTTGATAAATAGCATAAGACGAGTTCAAGCCACGGCCTTCGAGGAACATGGTACGCAAAGAAGTACCCGAACCTTTAGGAGCTACCATTATAACGTCTACATCTGCAGGAGGAACTACACCTGTACGGTCATTCCAGTTGATGGCGAAGCCATGAGAGAAATATAAGGCCTTACCCGGAGTAAGAGTTTCTTTAATAGTAGGCCATACAGCTATTTGAGCTGCATCCGAAAGCAATACAGCGATAATAGTGGCACGTTCGCAAGCCTCTTTGATTCCAAACAGAGTTTCACCTGGAACCCAACCATCGGCTACTGCTTTATCGAAAGTCTTACCCGGACGCTGACCAACGATTACGTTAAAGCCATTGTCTCGCAAATTCAAAGACTGACCCGGTCCCTGTACACCATAACCGATAACAGCAATCGTCTCGTCTTTCAATACTTCACGCGCTTTGTCCAAAGGAAATTCTTCACGGGTTTCTACATTCTCGATAACCCCTCCAAAATTCATTTTTGCCATAATACAATCTTTTTATCGCAGCCTAGTAAGGCTGCTTGTTTAAACTATAATAATAAATTAATCAAATATCAACTTACTGCGAACAACGGTTTCACCCTCGTTCTTCTTTATAACCACATCATACACGCTCTCCCCCTCTTGCTCTTCGAAGAACTTCAACACATCACCAAAATAGCTTTCTGCAACATAAGCCACCTCGAAACGTTTCAGTTTCTTGTCTTTGAACCGAGAAAGGGGAAACAAGTCAAGTATATGCTCTATATACTTTATACTATTCACATGACCGTTAAGATTTATGTCGCTATAATGGGCCGTAATTTCAGCTTTCGGAATAGATTCCGATACCTTCACACGCCCCGATTTGGCTATTGGGCACTCCTTTTGACAAATATAATCAGAAATGCTTCCGCCATGCAATTCCAACAAATCGGCAGGCTTACGTGTTTCTGTACTAATCATCGCCCAAACGGAACGTGCATATCCAAGCGGACTCCCGTTTTCGTCAAGAATGGAGAAATTACGGTCTGTAAACAGGCGATAAACGTCTTCAACCCATGTTTCCACACTAAAACGGGAATAGGCCGCCGGCATATCGAACATTTCAATCGCTATGCGAGACAATACCCATGTGTAATGGTTCTCGTTGAGTGTAGCGATACCAAATCCTCTTTCGGCCGCATGAAAGCCTGCACAGTTGAGCAAATGATTACCCAAAACACCCAACGTGAGCTTCCCCGTAAAATCGGCATGAAACGGTTCTACTACAAAGTCATATTTACCTACCTTTTCAGCCAAGTCCATACTATTTGTTCTTTGTTTCCTTGGCATAACGTTCTTCACGATGCGCCAAGTACTCGTTTACACGCTCAAAGCAACTGGTAGATACTGCAATACGTCCCGAGCGAACAAATTGCAGCACACAATTTAACGCCTTCAGTTCCTGATACAACGAAGTTATCTCATCGCTCATTCCTGTCATTTCAACAATGGAAAACACCGGATTCATCTCCACGATATGCGCTCCATAGCGTCGAACCACTTTCGATGGTTCTTGCAAAGCTTGAAATTCGGGAGTAGAGACCTTATACAATGCTTCCTCACGCTGGAATATTTCATCATCCGTAAAGTAATGCGCCTGTATAACGTCCATTTTTTTTTCTATCTGCTTCACGACTTTTCCAATAATCTCAGGAGCGCACCAACACGTAATCGTGTATTTATGCACGCCCTTTATGGACGAAGCTGAAACGTTCAAACTTTCTATATTTATCTGCCGACGGGTAAACACCGCCGTAACTTGATTCAGCAATCCGGCAAAGTTCTCGGAATGAACTATAATTGTATATAATTTCTTGTCCATAAACACCTCCCTTTTCTAACAATCCAAACTCAACATCATATAATTTACCGAACTTCCAGGAGGAGTCATAGGCAATACATTTCCTTCTTCCACAACACAAACTTCGAGTAAGAATGGGCCATCAGTCTCAAGCATTCGCTGAATTCCTTCGGCCAAACCTTCACGCGACAAGACCCGATGGGAAGCGATGCCGTAAGCCGCTGCAATCTGCATATAATCGGGATTCATCATTGGGGTAAACGAATAACGCCGATTAAAGAACATGGCTTGCCACTGGCGCACATTTCCCAAATAGTTATTATTAAGCATGATTATCTTTACCGGCGCATTCTGCTCCATGATAGTACCCAGCTCTTGGATGGTCATCTGCAATCCGCCGTCTCCCATAAAAGCGCAGACCGTACGTCCTGCACTGCCGAAAGTAGCACCTATGGCAGCTGGCAGACTAAAGCCCATCGTTCCCATTCCGCCTGAAGTTACAATGCTACGGCTCTTCGAAAACTTGAAATACCGACAAGCCATCATCTGGTTCTGACCTACATCGGTAACCAATATCGCTTCATGGTGAGTAGCCTCGCTCACGGCATTTACCACCTCGCCCATATTGAGAGGACCTTCTGACGGATAAACTTCCGGCTTAATCACACAGCTAAATTCCTTTTCTTCATAAGGTTTGAAACTGTCAATCCATTCGGTATGCTTCTGCGGTTGAATCAGTTCAGTAAGCAAGCCCAACGTACGCTTGCAGTTACCCAAGATAGGAACGTCTACCTCTACATTCTTTCCGATTTCCGATGGGTCAACATCCAGATGGATGATTTTGGCTTGACGGGCGTACGTTTCCAATTTACCTGTAACACGGTCGTCAAAGCGCATTCCAACGGCTATCAATACATCACATTCATTGGTCTTTACATTCGGTCCTAAATTGCCATGCATTCCCAACATTCCTTTATTCAAAGGATGTTCAGAGGGTAAGGCTGAAAGGCCAAGCAGTGTGCAACCACACGGCATATCCGCTTTTTCAACAAACGCTTTCAATTCCTCTTGAGCATTGCCGAGCTCAACGCCCTGCCCTACCAAAACCAAAGGTTTCTTTGCTTCGTTTATCAATGTTACAGCTTCAGAAACGGCTTTCGGGTCGGTTTCTGGGTCGGGGTCATAACAACGGATAAAGTCTACGTCTACATCTTCGTATTCTGTCAAATCGGTTTGAGCATTCTTCGCAAAGTCAAGAACTACTGGCCCCGGGCGTCCGCTACGTGCTATATAAAAAGCACGGGCAACCGCCCACGCTACGTCTTCGGCCTTACGAATCTGATAGCTCCACTTCGTGATAGGCTGCATGATACCTACCAAATCCACTTCCTGAAACGCATCCGTACCCAACAGACCTACACCTACCTGTCCGGCAATCACCACCAACGGAGTACTGTCTATCATCGCATCGGCAACTCCGGTTACTGTATTTGTAGCTCCAGGTCCACTGGTCACCAAGCATACGCCCACTTCTCCGGAAACACGGGCAAAGCCTTGCGCCGCATGAGTCGCGCCCTGTTCGTGACGCGTCAATATATGGTTTAATCTATCTTTATGGTCAAATAAGGCATCATACACCGGCATAATTGCTCCTCCCGGATATCCGAACAAGGTTTTTACACCTTGGTGTTCCAAAGAGCGCATCAGGGCTTCCGAGCCTGTTATCTTCTCCTTACTCATATTAGCTTATTTAATGATTCTAACACCACCTTTATCGGCAGAACTTACCATAGCGGCGTACGCTCTGAGCGCTTTCGAAACGCTTCTGTCGCGAGTGACAGGCATCATGGGGCGTGCGGCAAGCTCTTCGTCCGACAATTTTACATTGATACTGCGGTGTGGTATATCTATTTCGATGATATCTCCATCTTTTATTTTGCCAATATTACCTCCTGCCGCGGCTTCGGGCGAAATATGACCGATACTCAATCCTGATGTTCCTCCACTAAAACGACCGTCTGTAATCAGCGCGCACTCTTTTCCCAAGTGTTTCGATTTGATGTAAGACGTGGGATATAGCATCTCCTGCATACCGGGGCCACCTTTGGGGCCTTCGTGGGTAATCACAACCACATCACCGCTTACTACCTTACCGCCCAAGATTCCATCACAGGCAGCTTCCTGCGAATCGAACACTTTTGCGGGACCGGAGAATGTCCAGATACTTTCGTCTACACCGGCGGTCTTCACCACGCAACCGTCTTGCGCTATATTTCCTTTCAGTACCGCCAAACCGCCGTCCTTAGAATAAGCGTGCTGCAAGTCGCGGATGCAGCCTTCCGCACGGTCGGTATCCAGTTCTGTAAACGTAGCGTTCTGTGAACCTAACTTGATATTAAATTTACCTCCAGGAGCGCTCGTGTAAATACGTTGCGCATCGGCATCCACCTGCGGAGCGCAGATGTTGTATTTGGCGATAGCATCGGCCAATGTCATTCCGTCTACACGATTCACTGTAACATCTAACAGATTCCCCTTTGCCAATTCGCCCAAAATGTTCATGATTCCGCCTGCCCGGTTCACATCCTGTATGTGATACTTTTGGGTATTGGGAGCGACCTTGCACAGGCAAGGAACTCTACGAGAAAGCATGTCGATGTCGTCCATCTTGAAATCCACTTCCGCTTCGTGGGCGATGGCCAACAGGTGGAGCACTGTATTGGTAGAACCGCCCATGGCAATATCCAGTGTCATTGCGTTCAGGAAAGCCTGACGGGTAGCGATGCTGCGAGGCAATACGCTCTCGTCACCGTCTTGATAATATTTATAGGCGTTCTTTACAATAAGTTGGGCAGCATCCTTGAACAACTGTTTCCGGTTGGCATGCGTAGCTACAACCGTACCGTTTCCAGGCAAAGCCAAACCGATAGCTTCGTTCAAGCAGTTCATGGAATTGGCGGTAAACATACCCGAACAACTGCCGCAGCCGGGACATGCGTGACGTTCTATTTGGTCTACATCTTCGTCGCTTACCGTGGGGTCGGCCGACTTTACCATCGCATCAATCAAGTCTAAATGCTTACCTCCCCATTCGCCGGCTTCCATCGGACCACCTGAAACGAATACGGTAGGGATGTTCAGACGCATTGCAGCCATCAGCATACCCGGTGTCACCTTGTCGCAGTTCGAGATGCAAACCATTGCATCGGCCTTGTGCGCATTAACCATATATTCTACGCTATCGGCAATGATGTCGCGCGACGGTAGGGAATAAAGCATTCCGTCGTGTCCCATGGCAATTCCATCATCGATGGCTATGGTGTTGAATTCGGCGGCAAAGCATCCCAACTTCTCTATCTCGGCCTTTACCTGTTGCCCTATTTCATGCAAATGCGTATGACCTGGAACGAACTGGGTAAACGAATTTACAATGGCTACGATAGGTTTCCCTATCATCTCCTTTTTCATGCCGTTGGCTACCCACAAGGCTCTTGCCCCTGCCATCCTACGGCCTTCCGTACACATCGAACTACGTAACTGGTGTTTCATATTTTCTTTTCAACTAAAGTAAAAAGCCTCTCTCATCTGCTCGGGTGAGAAAGGCTTTCTTTTATTTTTTACTACGCAACTACATACACGAAACTTTCTCACCCCTTGATCTTTCCACCACGACGCGATTAATTTGCAAGACTGCCAAGCTAATTCGTATAATGTTTGCTGCTTTCATTATCTCTTTCGGTTTTCAGCTGCAAAGGTATGGGCTTTTTTTAAACAAGCAAATAAAATGATATATTTTTTATCCTTAAAATAACTATTAGAAACCAAGCGGCTGATTTTATTGTCAAATTCAAGACAAAGCCCTCAGGTGATACTTTATCAACTCGGGTAAGGGTTCTTTCAAGAAACGCCCCGTCTGCAACCCCAACAATGAGGCGCTACAGGAGATTTCTTCTTGAAAATACCACGCCACCGAGCCCACGAACGAAACTGCCGGAAGCGGAGACTGCCCGAACACCTTAGGATACTGCAAAATGTTGCGCCGGAAGAATTGGGTAAAACAGTCCATCAAGAAATCTCTCACCGCAGGATTCTCTTTACACTTATATATATAAGGTGAAACCGAAGCCAGAAAACGATTAGCCTGTGGCTGCCTGTAAATGCGGTCTATTACTTGTGGAGCAGTCATCTCCAGATATTCCAACAAGCCGATGCGCAAAGACTCGGGAAGGATTCCTTTCAGACAATCCGCAACAAAACGTTTTCCCAAATAAGCTCCGCTGCCTTCATCGCCCAAGATATAACCCAGGGGAGATACGTTACAAGAGATTGCGCTTCCGTCGTATAGACCAGAGTTGGAGCCCGTACCCAAAATACAAGCTACTCCCGGCTTGTCACCGCAAAGCGCACGGGCAGCTCCCGTCAAATCGGATTCTACCGAAACTTCCGCCTTACGAAACACTCTCAGTAAGATATTCCGAACGGTAACCGACTTCTCCGGGGTACATCCGGCCCCATAGAAATAAACAAAAGAAACTGATTCCGGGTCTACACATAAATCCGGAATCAGTTCATTACTTAGTACGGCGCTTATTTCCGATTCCGATTGGTGAAAAGGGTTTATTCCGCCCGTACGGATTGTACGGACCGACTTCAAGTCCGCCCCTACACACCAATCGGTTTTTGTTGCGCCGCTATCCGCTATAAGTATCATAACGATATCAATGACAACCTCCGCAGCTTCCGCCACATCCGCCGCAGCCACCTTCGCAACAGCCACCGCAACCGCCACTCATTTCTTCGGCCAGTTCTTTCACCTCTTCGGCCGTAGCCGGACGCATCTCGGTAACCGAACCTTCGAAAATCAAATCCTTTCCGGCATGGGGATGGTTGAAGTCAAGAACAACCTTATCTTCCGTAATCTCACCCACATTGGCAAAAAAACGATGTCCCTCGGCATCCTGCAAGGGAACTATATTTCCGGTAAACACGTGTTCGGTATCGAAATTTCCATTCTCGTCGGTAAAGATGTTTTTGCTTACCGTCTGCACGTTTTCTTCATCGCGCTCGCCGTAGGCCTCTGCGCAAGGTATTGTGAATTCAAACTTATCGCCTTTCGACAACGCCGAAATCTCCTGTTCAAACTTCTCCAATGTATATCCCATTCCAGATATAAAACGGAACGGATGCTCTACAGGAGCTTCTTCCACCAGTTCTTTTTCGCCGCTCTTCGCAATAGCGTACAAACGGTACGCTACGGTGATGTACATATTTTCCATTAAGACTTTCTTTTTATGATATTTGTAATGTCGGGCAAATGTACGAAGAAAAGGCGAATTAATCACACCGCACATTCCGATTTGTATGGTCAGAATCGTACATTTCCGAGCTGCAAGTTATCGTGTCACAGTTGTGATACAACTATCACCGCAACTGTGGTACAACTATCACCACAGCTGTGATACGACTATCACCGCAGTTGTGATACGCGTTTACTTCGGTCGAAGTAAGACAACTTCGCCCCGAAAGAGTCAAGACTTTGACACGAAAAAAGCGTGTGCGCCTCAATGAATCGCTTCATCAAAGCACACACGCTTCGTGGGAATCTCCGTATGACTACGGATTATTTCTTCTTGACAGTTGTAGTTTTCTTCGGAGCCGCTTCCTTTTTCACTGTTTTGGCAGCAGGTTTCTTGGCTGCTTCAGCCTTCTTCAGTCGAGCCTGAAGCTTGTCTATTTCGTCATGCAACTGCACCAGTTCCGCCCCTTGATTCTTTATCGTGGTAAGCAGAGAACCAAGTTCTTCGTTATCCATATCTACCGGATACAACGAGTTTACACGTCCGATAAAGTCGCCCAAAATATTCATGTAATTGGTAAAAGCATCGTATGGCGAATCGTAAATACCTCTGTTAAGCCCTACTCCCGTATCTTTCGTAGTCATGAAACGGAAATTATTGCTAGCCTGCAAATAATACCAGTCGAGCTTGATTCGACGATCGTCGCACAGATAAACACGTTCTGCTACGCTGTATAGCTTATTAAACGCCTCACGCTGCATAACGTTTCCCAACCACGGGCTGATGTCTCTTTCCTCGTCGGCCCAAGACATGGGGTAAGGCACATCCACCATATCCACCGATTTCAGTTTGGTAACGATTTCGGTCGGTGTAGAGAACGTGATTCCTTTCTGCTTGGCGCAGGCAGGGAGTGCTTTCAGGAACTCCAAAATGTTAGAAGACAACGGCTGCGACATTCCGATAGCCGACAACTCCATAAAGATATTAATGACCTGTTCGTTTTCAGGTAATTCAGAAATCCATTTCACGTAAGTATCGGCGAACAACGGGTACTCGTTCCACTCCGAATTAGAGAAACGCAAGCTAATATCGTCCGAAAGTTTGAAATCACGCATCAAGAGCTTCAAGTTAGGATTTTCGGCGCAATGATACAAGTAGTGCGGACTCTTCCATCCCAACACGTGCTTAGCTCCTTCTATCAACATACCCTTAAATCCCATGGACGCAACTATGCCTCCTATCTCATTGTCGTATATCAAGCTAGAGTTGCGGAATACTTTCGGCTCTTGTCCGAAACAATCTTTCACTTTCTTGCGCATCCGTTCCACTTCTTCCTTAAAGCAATTTTCATTAGCTAAAGAAGACAATCCGTGCGAATAAGGTTCACAAACGAATTCACAGCATCCCGTAGCGTTCAATTCGTGCAAAAGTTCAATGACTGCAGGTGCATGAATTTCCAACTGCTCCAAAGCCACACCCGAAATAGATATGGCAACCTTAAACGCCCCCTTGTTCGTTTTAGCCATATCGATAAGCGTATTAAGAGCGGGGATATAGGAACGTTCGGCTACTTCGTTAATGCCCTGCTCATTCGCATAGTCATCGTAATAATAATGATCAGTACCTATATCGAAGAAACGATAACGTTTCAGGTGTATGATTTGATGTATTTCAAAGTAAAGACAAATTGTTTTCATAATATCCTTTTATTATTTTCCGTAATTAGTTAAAACTTGCTCGTAAAGAGAGCGAATCTTTACGCCCACTTTTTCCCAGACGATACCGTCTACCTCTTTCTTGCCTTCATCTCGCAAGTACTCATACAAGCCGGGATTCGTACAAATGGAATGAATGGCATCGGCCATGGCATGAATATCCCAATAATCGGTCTTGATACATTTCTCTAAGATTTCGGCACACCCCGATTGCTTGGAAATAATGCTCGGAACACAACACTGCATGGCTTCCAAAGGCGATATACCAAAAGGTTCCGAGACAGAAGGCATGATATATACATCGCTGGCTTTAAGCACCTCGTAAACCTGTTTACCCTTCATAAATCCAGGGAAATGGAAGCGGTCTGAAATGCCACGTTCTGCGGCAAGCCGAATCATAGCGTTCATCATGTCTCCGCTACCGGCCATAACGAAACGTATATTGCGCGAACGCTTCAGCACCAACGCTGCCGCTTCTACAAAGTATTCCGGTCCCTTCTGCATAGTGATACGTCCCAAGAACGTCACAATTTTCTCTTTCGGATTCTTATGCGGTACAATATCTTGTATCTCCTGCGAGAGCGGAGACACCGCATTGTGTACCGTAAACACCTTGCGCGGGTCTTGATGATACTTATTGATAACGGTCTGTCGTGTCAGTTCACTCACGCACATGATGCAGTCGGCGTAATCCATTCCGTTTTTCTCTATCGAGTAAACTGTAGGGTTTACATTACCGCGGCTACGGTCAAAATCAGTAGCATGAACATGAATTACCAAAGGTTTTCCCGAAACCTGCTTGGCATGTATGCCTGCCGGATAAGTCAGCCAGTCGTGCGAATGGATAATATCAAACGTCTGCTGGCGAGCAACAACTCCTGCGACAATAGAATAATTGTTTATCTCTTCATGTAGATTTTCCGGATACCGGCCCGAAAATTCTATGCAGCCCAAATCATTGGTATGCATATAATTGAAATCAGCATAAATATGGTCACGCATATCGTAATACAACTGCGGATCCATATATTTCCCGACTCTGCCATTTACATAATCCCACTGTACATCTCGCCAAACTACCGGCACACTGTTCATGCCGATAATCTTCATAAAACTTTGGTCTTCGTCTCCCCAAGGCTTCGGTATACAGAATGTTATATCCATATCCTTCTGCTCCGACAAGCCCTTGGTAAGGCCATAACTTGCTGTTCCTAAACCTCCTAAGATATGAGGAGGAAATTCCCATCCAAACATTAAAACTTTCATCGTGCTTCCTCCTTAAATATCATATTTGTCCAACAAATACAAGGTTCTCAATATCTGAGCAACATTCATGGCAAAAGATATAGCTCCTCTTCCCCTGAACGGTGGGTTTCCGTCAAACAGTTCAGGAATGGATCCCAAACAGTGAGAAGTCATCTCGTCTTCGTATCCGATAAGTTGACGTTCCACAAACGAAATCGCACTGCGCTTGTATATACGTAAATAAGCCTCGAAGTAGAAGCCCTCTAACCAAGGCCAAGCCGTTCCCTGATGATATGCATAATCACGCTGCAACTGCGGTCCTACATAATTGGGATTATATCCTCCACTCTTCGGGCTTAAAGAACGAAGTCCCTTGGGAGTAAGCAATTCCTTAGTCACAATATCAATGATGCCCTTCTTCTGTTTAGCATCTAAAGGCGAGTAATCGAAAGCTGCGGCAAATATCATGTTAGGACGTACGCTCCAGTCCATCATATTCCCATCGTCTACATAATCCAACAAATAGCCGTATTCATTCAAGAATGTGTCAATGAAAGACTTTCCTGCCTTATCGGCAATTTCGGACAAGCGGCTCGCAAATTCCGTATCACCTCCTTCTCCCAATAAGTCAGAAACGAAACGAAGCGCATTATACCACAACGCATTGAACTCTACAATATATCCAGTACGCGGAGTTACCGGATGTCCGTTTACGGTTGCATTCATCCATGTCACCGCTTTTTCTTTTCCATCGGTATAAACCAAGCCATTTTCGCGAACTTTCAAGTTCGGATGTCCATCGTTTATCAGGAAAGACAATATATCTTTCAGCAAATCGCCATATTTATTCCGAGTTTCATCGTGCGAAACAACCTTTGCGTATTGCTGAATAGTCCACACAGCCCACAACAACACATCAGGATGTTCTATTTCATACAGTTTCACATCCGACAATTCTCCACGCATGAAAGAATAAACCGCCTTGACAGCCGTATTCATCACCAATTCAAACTTGTCTACCTCGTCCACCGAAAGCATTAAGCCCGGCAGTGAAATGAACATATCACGCGCACGACTTTTAAACCAGGGATATCCGGCCAACACGTAGTAATTATCCCCCTGCTTATTCAAGAACTGATGGGCAGCATTGACTAAGCAGTTCTTGAAATTGTTTCGAGGTACACGCCTTTCGGCCTCCGATTCAAACAATGCATTCAAGTTATCCGTATCTATCTCGGAAACACCACCTGAAAAGATTACTGGTTTTTCCTTTGTAATCTCTACTTCGAAATACCCCGGAACATAAAGGTCTTCATTAAAATCATATCCACGTTCTTGCTCCTTAGGATATTCTATGCCGCGATACCAATCGGGATGAAAATGGAACTCGTTTTCACAACTCAACTGCATATACAGTTCCGGATACCCCGGATACATGCAAGTCTTAATCCCGTTCTTTACCAAATCATAATGGCGGCTGGCCTGAGCGTTTTCGTGAGTATACTGGCGTACACTACGAAAAGCCAAATAAGGCTGAAAACGAAGAATTGTAGAAGAATGAGCGTCAACCAAAGTGTAGCGAATCAAGATACGGTTCTCATGGTGAACAAACAGTGTTTCCTTTTTTAATATCACTCCGCCTACACGATATATGGTAGTTGGCAATTTGTCGCATTCATACTCGCGGATATATTTATGGCCTCTTGGGCTGAAATTATCTCCATGATATTTGTGCAATCCTAAATTAAACTCAGCTCCATGCTGCACTACCGTTTCATCCAAAGAAGACAGCAATACATGATTGTCATCATCCAGTTGTGGTACTGGTATAACTAACAACCCATGATATTTGCGAGTATTGCAATCTACAATAGTAGAACAGTGATAGGCGCCTGAGCGATTTGTGCGAAGAATTTCTCGTGGAAGAGATTCTTCCAAATTTGTCATTAGCGTTTTGTCGAATCGTAAATAACTCATAGTCGTTATATTAAGGTCTTATTACTTTTATACGAATATTTTTATTTATACTTTCTCAAAAGTAGTAATTAAATAAACAAAGCGAAAAGATTTAATCTTTTTTTTCGTGTTTATACTTTAAAACAACGATTTTTCATCTATACATTTTCAATCACCTTTCATTTGTATGTTTTCGAACATATTCAGAATAAGATACGGGGTAACTATTCAGCGGTGGCAGAAATAGTCCATTCCAACCTTTTAGTTTTTGTCGTATTTTCATTGTAACTTGTTGCAAGAAAGAGCTGTATTCTCTTGCATATATCAGATATTTTCCGTACCTTTATACCTATGAAAGAGCAAGTTACGGACATATCAA
>CAVBJM010000006.1:0-104116 GCA_963595925.1 bacterium | reverse complement strand
CTTCACTTGTTGAGCAATGTCCGAAATCTGCAAGTCCTTGATGCATCCGGGGATGATGTCGCTTGATTCCAATACGCACGACAATCCCATCTTATTGAGAACAGATTTCACTTCGACCTTGTTTTCCACCTCAAAGCGAGGTAAGGAAAGATATACTTCTTCGCGTTCAGCATGGAACTCATACTCGTCATTCCACATTTCTTCAAGCACATCTGTTATCGTATGCTTGCCTTTCGGCAAGTAAATGCGCATGGCAAAACGTTTGTGGTTGACACTTTCACAAGTGTAAGGTAATGAAACTGCTTGATACGTTGCGGTTTCAGAATACTCCATAAAGCGAGTGTAGCGCATCGTTGGTACTTTCAACTTTCCCTTTGTACCATAGAATATTCGGTCGGCAGTATCGTAGTCATCAAACTCATTTTTCCATGCCCCCTTGAAATACAGAACATCCACCAAGAGTGCCAAAACAGAGGCATCTATTTGAGTATCGAGATGCTCAATGAGTCCATGCGTGGCTTTGCATACATCCTCGTCAATGACCTGTTTGGCATCTGGTGCAGCAAAGTCTATCGGCTTCACGCAAGCGTTGAATGCAGTCTTTACCTTATTAACCGCTTCCTTGTTGACCGTCAAATCCTCTTTATGCCACAGCGTTGTCTGTTGCTCGACATCTGGAACCATCGGGATGGGATTTCCGTCCTCGTCTCTCATAACAAAGTCATCATGCGGTAGCGGCTTTATGTTCGAGAAGTCAAAGAGGGCGTTAGCTTCTTCCAGACTCATCACTTCACTGACCGCCACATCAAGAATCCGTTTCCGAATCTCAGGCGCAGTCCAGTTGGCAAGCAGCACCAATACCGCTTGCAGACGTGCCGGTGACAAAGCAATGTTCTCCTTATCATCACCATTCTCTATCAGTAACCGCAACACATGACCACCGAAACGAGCCGAGCAATCATGATGCAGTCTTAGTATCTCTTGAAGTATTGTCTCTTTTTCCATTTTTCAAACTTTAGATGAAATATCTATAATCATAGGTTGCTCCATTATAATGGCTTAACAAGTTCCCTACTTTTGTAATGTATTTGATTATTCTTACTTCCCAAATGCCAAAGTCAACATGGCCGACAATAAAGGAATCGCTACAGATGAAATCATTGCCGAATTTGGTTTGACTTCTACTACCTCCAAGCGTTATATGCGCCAACTTACGGAGTTTGGTTATTTGGAAGCGCATGGAGGTAATAAGAACCGCATTGTAGTGTAATATTCATTATGCGATACCCATTAGTTCAATCTCAAAAATCAAGGTAGAACCACCTGGAATACCGGGCTGCGAGAACTTGCCGTAGCCCATTTCGGCAGGGATATAGACTTCCCACTTGTCGCCCACACACATCTGTTGCATGGCGATAATCCAACCGTCAATAAGGTCGCAAAGGCGAATGGCAAGTGGCGCACCTCCACGGCTACTGTCAAACTTCTTGCCATTGATAGTCCAGCCTGTGTAGTGAGCCGTTACGATGCTGCGAGGAGAGGGGTGAACGCCGTTGTTCTTTCCTTCCGATATTACTTTGTACAATATACCCTTGGGAAGAGCTTTTACGCCCTCTTCCTTAGCCTTTTCTGTCAGCCAATCCTTGTTGGCTTGCGCGTACTCTCTTTTGTTCATAGTCTTTGTTTTTCAAATGTCACGTTCCGATGGAATCTTTCAGTATAGCATAATAAACGCCATATAGCAAATATAACACTTTTTATGCGTGAAATCCCTCGCCGCGGAATTTTTTTCTCCGGCGAGAAATTTTAAAAACCTCGGGGCGTTTTGTGACACCTCTCGCCGGAGATTAGTATCCTAAAAAGTTGAAAAGACTGATAAGGCAGGAGATGGTTTTGCGTCTCGAAAAAACATCTGCCTTACTTTTATCCTTTTATTTATATATATAATAGGTAGGAAAACGCCAAGATGTTGTACTCCATGTTGTACTGCGTTACACACTTTTGGGGTTAATTATTTGAAAACGAAAGGGAAAGATGTTGTACTGCATATTGTACTCCATGTTGCACGGGCGTGTTGCGATTTTTGGAATGCGTTAATTATAAATATGATACAAAACCGCATTAATTAGAATGAATATGAATAGGGGAGTGTTCCAAATGTACACAGATACAAACAACATGGGCGTATTTTGCGAATGATTATACTGAAAGAAGATTCTTTTTTGTATTTTTGCGTATTCATAAACTGACGAAAAAAAATGAAATTTATAGGAATTATTCCGGCAAGATATGCTTCAACGCGTTTCCCTGCCAAGCCATTGGCAATGCTGGGAGGGAAAACTGTCATACAGAGAGTTTACGAACAAGTGACTGGTGTCCTTGACGATGCCTACGTGGCTACCGACGATGAGCGGATAGAAAGTGCCGTGAAAGCATTCGGCGGAAAAGTAGTAATGACTTCGGTGAACCACAAGAGCGGAACAGACCGTTGCTACGAGGCGTACACAAAAGTGGGACAAGGATTCGATGTGGTGGTTAATGTGCAAGGTGATGAGCCTTTTATCCAGCCTTCTCAGCTGGAAGCCATCAAGACTTGTTTTGATGACCCTACTACGCAGATAGCTACCTTGGTCAAGCCTTTTACTCCTGCCGATGGATTCTCGGCTCTGGAGAATGTCAATTCTCCCAAAGTGGTAGTCAGCAAGAACTGGAACGCGATGTATTTCAGTCGTTCCATCATCCCTTTCCAGCGAAATAAAGACAAGGCAGAATGGCTGGCTGGACATACTTACTACAAGCATATCGGCTTGTACGCTTACCGTGCTTCAGTGCTGAAAGAAATTACGGCATTGCCGCAGTCATCGTTGGAGTTGGCCGAATCGCTCGAACAACTCCGATGGTTGGAAAACGGTTACACCATCAAGGTTGGATTGAGTGAGATAGAAACCATCGGGATAGATACGCCGCAGGACTTGGCACGAGCTGAACAGTTCTTGAAAGAACATAAAGATTTCGAATAATGATTTTGGACAGAACCCAAGTTCCCCCAATACGTAAGATAGACGATTTCTCCGTATTGGCTCCTGAAACTCAGATAATGCCCAATGGAATTCCTTTGCATGTCATCCATGCAGGGACAGAAGATGTTATCCGCCTTGACATCATGATACATGGCGGAGCCTGGCATCAGGATATTCCACTTCAGGCCATGTTTACCAACCGGATGTTACGGGAAGGAACATCTCGTTTAGATGCCGGACGGATAGCCGAGGAGCTAGACTACTATGGAGCGTGGCTTGATTTGTCGTCTTCGGTAGCCCACGGCTTCATTACTCTGTATACACTGAAGAAATACTTTCGGGAGACATTAGAAATCGTAGCGCAAATGTTGAAAGAGCCCACGTTCCCGGAAAAAGAACTTGCAGTAATCGTAGACGTAAACAGACAGCAATTTCTTGTCAACTCGCAACGGGTAGACGTGATGGCGCGCAAACAGTTCAATCGGGCTTTGTTCGGCCTCAAGCATCCATTGGGACGGTATGCAGAACTGAAAGATTACGATGCGATATCGTCCGACTGTCTGAAGTCGTTTTATGCGGCGCACTATCATTCAGGGAATTGTTCGATGTACGTATCGGGCAAAGTCACGCCGGATGTAATTGCGTGTATCGAGCGGAATTTCGGAAGCGAGGCTTGGGGCGACACCCGGAACAAATCTGTATGGAAACCTTCCGAGATAGAAACCGACTCCAGGAAGTACATCTTCCTTGAGAAGGAAGACGCTTTGCAAAGTTCGTTGAAAGTGGGAGAGCTCTCGCTCGACTTGAAGCATCCCGACTTCCTGAAACTTCGGGTTGCGGTTACAATCCTGGGCGGATATTTCGGCAGTCGGCTGATGTCTAACATCCGTGAAGAGAAAGGATATACCTACGGTATAGGGGCAGGTTTGGTAAACTATCCGGGCCTAGGTGTCTTCGGTATTAGTACCGAGGCGGCCAATGAATACATTCCAGCCATACTGACCGAGATAAAGAAAGAGATAAAAACGTTGCAAGACACGTTGGTGTCGACCGATGAACTGGAGATGGTGCGCAACTATATGTTGGGCGATTTGTGTCGTTCTTACGAGAATGCCCTTTCGTTGCCCGATGCCTGGATTTATCTGGAGACATTCGGTCTGGATAAGGATTTCTATGAGAAATCCATCTCGGCTATCACGCAAGTTACGCCAGAGGAAATTCTGCGGTTGGCGCAAACCTACTTCTGCGAAGAAAACTTAACGGCGATAGTAGCAGGTAAAAAAATGTCATAAACTGTCCGACGGATTGCGTAAAACGGCTATATTTGGAAACACAAAACAAGAGAGTTGAAAATGAGAAAGAAAACATACATACTACTGGCAGCACTAATGATAACGGGCGGACATCCGGTCTATGCCCAGTTGTCTTTGGGGTATTTCCAGTTTAAAGACGGCTCGGAGTATACGGGAGAGTTGAAGAACAAGCGTCCGAACGGTAAAGGGAAAACGGTGTTCAAAAATGGCGATGTGTACGAAGGGGAATATGTGAAGGGGAAGCGCCAAGGCGACGGGACCTATCTGTTTAGCGATGGAGAGAAGTACGTAGGGCAGTGGTATCTAGATCAGCAGCATGGAAGAGGCACGTACTACTTCATGAACAACAACCGCTATGAAGGCATGTGGTACACCGATTTTCAAGAGGGCGAAGGAAGCATGTATTATTACAACGGCGACAAGTACGTGGGTAATTGGCATCAAGACAAGCGCAACGGTAAAGGCGTTTACACCTGGAAAGGAGGAGCCAAGTACGACGGCGAATGGCTGAACGACCTGAAAAACGGTAAGGGAACCATGATATGGGAGGATAACTCCAGATATGAAGGCGAATGGAAAAACGGCGAACGCAGTGGAACCGGTACATTCTACTATACCAACGGCGACCGTTATGAAGGAAACTGGACTAAAGACACCCAAGACGGAAAAGGCGTTTACTATTTTCAGAACGGCGACCGCTACGAAGGAGACTATGTGGAAGGTGAGCGTACCGGAAACGGAGTCTGCCTTTACCAAAACGGGAACAAGTACGTAGGGGCGTTCAAGAACGGATATCAGGATGGCACCGGTACATTTACGTGGAAAAACGGAGCGAAGTATGAAGGACAATGGATTCAGGATCGCCGCAACGGGAAAGGACACTACGTGTGGGGAAACGGTGAGGAATACGATGGTATGTGGAAAAACGACCAGTTTGAAGGCGAAGGCGTGCTGAAGACGAAAGACGGTTCGGTGTACACGGGTAATTTCAGTCACGGAAAAGAAGACGGCAAAGGCTCGGTAGTATCGAAAGATGGAGTACGTTTTGACGGCTTCTTCAAACAAGGGAAAAAAGACGGTCCGTTTGTGGAAACCGATGCCAATGGAAAAGTAATACGCCGTGGCACTTATCGCTACGGACGCTTGGTTGATGAAAAGAAATAATTCGGAAAGATTGTTTTTCGGATTTTTGTATTGTATATTTGTAGTACTTTAAAATACATACGTTTATGATTATAGATAAATTTGAAAACTTAGAGAAATACGTTTCATTGAATCCTTTGTTCGCTCAGGCCTTTGAGTTTCTGAAAACTACCGATTTGTTGGCTCACGAGCTAGGCACTGTCGTACTGAAAGAAGGTCAGCTAAAGGTAAACTTCGTTGCGTCTCGTCCCAAAGAAAAGGAAGAGGCTAAAATTGAAACTCACGATAAGTTTATTGACATCCAAATACCCTTAGATGGCGGAGAATTAATGGGATATAGTCCTCGTGCAGACTTGCCGGAAGAAGCATACAATGCAGAAAAAGACATTACCTTCTACAAAGGTCTTGCTTCTGATTATTTCCAGTTGAAACCGGGAATGTTTGCCATCCTGTTTCCGCAAGATGGACATGCACCGGCCATTACGCCGACTGAAATACGGAAAGTCATTGTAAAAGTAGCTGTCTCCTAAACCTCTAATAACTATACTATGGAAAAGGGAAAGCTGGATATCATTAAAAATGACCCTTGGTTGGCTCCGTACGAGGGAGCGATAGAGGGTAGGCATCAACACGCCGTTGCGAAAGAAAAAGAACTGGTCAAGAAAGGTTCTCTTTCAGACTTTGCTTCCGGACATATGTATTTCGGACTGCATTGCGATGATGGAAAATGGATTTTCAGAGAATGGGCACCTAACGCTACCAAGATGTTTCTGATAGGCGACTTCTCGAATTGGGAAGAAAAGCTTCAGTATAAACTGAAGAAGAGCCGTGGACGGAATGGGGTATGGGAAATTGTTTTGCCAAGCGATGCCCTTCATCATGGTGACTTGTATAAACTGAAAATCTATTGGGACGGTGGATGCGGTGAGCGCATACCTGCATGGGCAAACCGTGTAGTGCAAGACGAAAAGACCAAGATCTTTAGCGCACAGGTATGGAATCCGGCTCGCCCTTATCGGTTTAAGCGGAAAACGTTTATACCAAACGTTGCGCCACTAATGATTTACGAATGCCATATGGGAATGGCTCAGGATGCGGAAAAGGTTGGCACTTACAACGAGTTTCGCGAGAATATCCTGCCGAGGGTGAAAAAAGACGGATATAACTGCATTCAAATAATGGCCATTCAGGAGCACCCGTATTACGGTAGCTTCGGATATCATGTGTCAAGTTTCTTCGCTCCGTCTTCACGCTTCGGTACACCCGATGAACTGAAGGAACTGATAGATACTGCCCATCAGATGGGCATTGCGGTGATTATGGATATCGTCCATTCGCATGCTGTAAAAAATGAGGTGGAAGGTCTAGGGAATTTTGCAGGAGACCCTTGCCAATATTTTTATCAGGGAGACCGACGCGAACATCCCGCATGGGATTCGTTGTGCTTCGACTACGGTAAGAACGAAGTACTTCACTTCTTGTTGTCCAACTGCAAGTATTGGTTGGAAGAATTTCATTTTGATGGCTTCCGGTTCGACGGCGTGACCTCCATGCTTTATTACAGTCACGGTTTGGGAGAGTCTTTCTGTAACTACGGCGATTACTTCAACGGACACGAAGACGATAACGCTATCTGTTATCTGACACTTGCCAACAAGCTGATTCATGATGTGAATCCGCGGGCAATTACCATAGCCGAAGAAGTTTCGGGTATGCCCGGACTTGCGGCTCCGTTTGCTCAGGGAGGATATGGATTCAACTACCGTATGGCGATGAATATACCCGACTACTGGATTAAAATCATCAAGGAACGCAGAGACGAAGACTGGAAACCGTCAAGCATGTTTTGGGAAGTGACTAACCGCAGAAAAGACGAGAAAACCATTTCGTATTGCGAAAGTCACGACCAGGCATTGGTAGGGGATAAGACCATCATCTTCCGCCTTGTTGACTCCGACATGTATTGGCACTTCAAGATAGGAGACGAGAACGACAATGTACATAGAGGCATTGCCTTGCACAAAATGATTCGTTTACTCACCGCTTCGACCATTAACGGAGGGTATTTGAACTTTATGGGCAATGAGTTTGGACATCCCGAATGGATTGATTTTCCGCGAGAGGGGAACGGATGGTCGCACAAATACGCTCGTCGCCAGTGGAATCTGGTAGACAATCAGGAATTGTGTTATCACTATTTGGGAGATTTCGATGAAGCAATGATGCACTTGATAGGCGGAACAAAGAATATCCAAAAAGAAGATGTGGTAGAAATTTGGCATAATGATTCCGATCAGATACTGGCTTACCGTCGGAAGAATCTGATATTTGTATTCAACTTCAGCCCCAACCGTTCGTTTACCGATTACGGATTCCTTGTTCCGAGAGGGGAGTATCGGGTAGTTCTGAATACCGATGACAAAGCTTTCGGCGGATTCGGATTGTCGGACGACACGATTTCCCATTTCACCTGTGCCGATCCTTTATACGCTAAAGATCGGAAAGAATGGCTCAAGTTGTATATCCCCGCGCGTAGTGCGGTGGTACTGAAAAAGCAATAAAGAGAATGTTTCAGACATGAGTGACAATATTCATACACCTTATTATTACAAGAAAGCCGCACGCATCCAGACGCTGGTGTGCGGCTTCCTTTTCTCTATATTCAGTTTCGTTTACCTGTATGTATTTCAGCGTGATGTGCTCGAAGCGCTTCACTATTCGCTGGCTCACGGCAGAACGCATTTTGCACCGCTGATAAGTACTATGGTTATTACATTGGTCCTGATTTTGCTCCGATGGGGAGTGAACAGTCTATTGGGACTGAAAGGTGAAGTCCGTTCGTGGGCGTATTTTCCGTCTTGCTTGTTACTGGGGGTACTGACTTGCGTGGGACGTAATGTCTATATGGATGAATATCACACATCGTGGGGGTGGATTCTACCTATAGTGTTATTGGTGTATGTGGTTCTTACATATTGGTTGCGTAGGCTTTTTCGCCTGAACCTAAATGCGGAAACTGCTCCCATAACTTTGCTGAATAGCAATATGACTATTTTGTTTGCTTTGTGCCTCATGACGGTACTCATTGGAAACACGAACCGCAATTTCCACCACGAGTTGCAAGCGGAACATTTTCTACGAGCACAGCAATACGACAAGGTTCTGAACGTAGGCATACGCTCACAGAAGGCTACCCGTACGCTTACAGCCCTTCGTGCAATGGCGATGTCTCATCAGCAGACGATGGGGGACAAATTATTTCTGTATCCTCAGCTTTATAAATCGGAGGGTTTGTTTTTCGGAGAAGACTCCTTGACTACGCTTCGATATACGAACGATTCGTTGTATTACCAATTGGGAGTACGTCCGTATGAAGGAGAAGACCATCTGCTCTTCCTGAAAAATATCTGCTATAAAGGTACTGGTAAGCACGCCGCACTGGATTATTATCTGTCTGCCTTATTGCTTGACAAGCGAATAGGCGAGTTTAAACAGGCTCTTGCCGATTTTTACGATTCAGACGAGGAGCTGCCTCGCTATTACCAAGAAGCGGCTATTTTGTACAATGATTCCACACTTACTATAGACAGTGCGTTCCTGCAGAGATACGGTGCCTTTGAAGAGAAACGTGCTCTGCTAAAAAAATCACCTGAAGAAAAAAAGGAGATGCTGAAAGAGTTTGGTGATACCTATTGGTGGTATTATCATTATCAGAAATAGTTGTGGCTAAAGTGCTTTTTTTTCCCTATTTTTGCATCCGTTTTTTAGAATGAACAATTATATAATATAAGCTATGGCAAAAGAACTAAAAGAACTGACCAAGCGCAGTGAGAATTACTCGCAGTGGTATAATGATTTGGTGGTAAAAGCCGACCTTGCGGAACAGTCTCCTGTCCGCGGTTGTATGGTGATAAAACCTTATGGCTACGCTATTTGGGAGAAAATGCAACGCCAATTGGACGATATGTTTAAGGCTACAGGACACGTTAATGCCTATTTCCCATTGCTGATTCCTAAATCATACCTCAGTCGTGAAGCGGAACATGTAGAAGGCTTCGCAAAAGAATGTGCAGTAGTGACTCACTACCGCTTGAAAAATGCCGAAGATGGTTCTGGCGTCATTGTAGACCCTGCCGCAAAGCTAGAAGAAGAATTGATTATCCGCCCAACGTCTGAAACGATTATTTGGAGTACCTATAAGAACTGGATAAATTCATACCGCGATTTGCCTATTTTGTGCAATCAGTGGGCCAACGTTATGCGTTGGGAGATGCGTACCCGTCTGTTCTTGCGTACAGCAGAATTCTTGTGGCAGGAAGGCCATACGGCTCATGCGACTCGCGAAGAGGCCGAAGCCGAAGCACAAAAGATGCTCCGTGTATATGCTGAGTTTGCGGAAAAATATATGGCTACTCCTGTAATTAAAGGTGTGAAATCGGCCAACGAACGTTTTGCTGGAGCCCTTGATACCTATACCATCGAAGGATTGATGCAAGATGGGAAGGCTTTGCAGTGTGGTACATCCCACTTCTTGGGACAGAACTTTGCAAAGGCATTCAATGTACAGTTTGTAGACAAAAACAACAAGTTGGATTATGTATGGGCTACTTCATGGGGAGTATCAACCCGTTTGATGGGGGCTCTTATCATGACCCATTCCGATGATAACGGTTTGGTTCTTCCGCCGCATTTGGCTCCGATACAAGTTGTGATTGTTCCCATCTATAAGAACGATGAGCAACTGAAACTGATTGATGCAAAGATAGAGGGTATCGTCAATAAGCTTCGTGAGTTAGGTATTTCCGTGAAATATGACAACGCGGACAACAAACGTCCGGGCTTCAAGTTTGCCGATTACGAATTGAAAGGTGTACCTGTTCGCTTGGTTATGGGTGGACGCGATTTGGAAAACAATACGATGGAAGTGATGCGTCGTGATACGTTGGAAAAAGAAACCCGGTCTTGCGAAGGTATAGAAGAATACGTAAAGCAGTTGTTAGAAGAGATTCAGCAGAATATCTATCAGAAAGCATTGAAGTATCGTAACGAACATATTGTTAAGGTTGATACTTATGACGAGTTCAAGGCTCAGATAGAAAAAGGTGGATTTATCTTGGCGCATTGGGATGGAACTCCTGAAACGGAAACACGTATTAAGGAAGAAACAAAGGCTACGATACGATGTCTGCCTTTCGATGCAGACGAAGAAAGCTTGACTCCTGGCGTAGACATGGTAACCGGTAAGCCGTCTGCACGTCGTGTATTGTTTGCTCGAGCTTATTGATACAATAATATAAAGAAAAAAGATAAGGGCCGTTTCATACTTGTATGATGCGGCCTTTCTTTATTATAATTGTGGGTGACAAAGAACAACAAGAGGCGGTCCTTCTATCCACTGAGTCGTGACCAATACAGAGGAAGACATGTTAAGGCTCTCTCGCTAATCAAATTATTGAATTCTGCCGAACTTATTGGCATCATAAAGTAAAAGCGGCATGGCTCGTTTACATAGAGCCATGCCGCTTGGCAATTTCATGAAGAAATCGAGTGTTATTCTACACTGCCCGAAGTCATACTTACTTCAATGCGATTCTTCTGGGCGAAGAATTGTTTTGCGAATTTCTGCAAGTCGGCAGCTGTGATGCTATTAATCAACTTGTCAAGACCTGTTGCGTTATCCGTTCCCTCCCAGTAGTAGTTATACAAGGCGTTCATCCAGAATCCGTTTTCCTTTTGACTTGATTCGTAGTTCTTGAGCATGTATTCTTTTACCTTGCTCAAGTTCTCGGCTTTAGGACCATTGGCGATAAAGTCGTTGATTCCCTTATCAATGAGCTGCGCCATTTTAGCGCGACGGTCAGGGTCTGTATCAAATACGATTTGTACGCTTCCCTGAGGAGTAGGATATCTCTTTATGTCGCCAGATACACTTACTCCGTATGATGCGCCTTCCTGCTCGCGGACCGTTTCAGTATATTCCATGGTCAGCAACTGCGAGAGTACGTTCATCATGTATTGAGTCTTGAGGTCGTACTTGCACTTGCCGCTGTAAATCAAGTAAACAGAAGCTTTCTTGGTCTGCAAGTCTCTGTGGAATACGTTTCTGTATTCACCTTTGCGAATCGGCAAGCTGGCTTTCTTATTGAAGTTCTCTTTGCGATTGATAGAAGGCAGACCTCCCAGATATTTTTCGATAAGCGGAGTCATCTTATCTTCATCAATGTTTCCTACGAGGAAGAATGTAAAGTCGCTTGCGTCTTTAAAGCGGTCCTTATACATATCCATGATTCGCTGATAGTCTATCTTGTCTACCATTTCAGGTTTCATACGGTTGGCACGAGGAACGTTTCCGTACATGGTATACATGATGGAGTCCATGAGGGCTATCTCCGGATTGCTCTTCATGTTCGCCATTTGAGCTCTCATGCGAGACTTGTACGATTCGAACGCTTCCTGGTCCATGCGCGGAGCTGTGAATCTTAGATAAGTAAGCTGCATCATGGTTTCGAAGTCTTTCGGTGCGCAAGAGCCGCTGACAGATTCACTCAATGTATATACGGCAGTGGAGGCAGACGCCATCTTTCCGGCCAACACCTTGCTTAAGTCCATTGCGCTGAAGTTACCCAAACCGCCCAAAGCAGCCATTCGGTCGATAAGGCTAAACTGTAGAGTTTCGCTATCGTCATATACTGAGTTACCTCCCTTGCTGAAGGATGTCATCTTTATTTCATCGGCTTTGAATGTAGTGGGGTACAAAACTACGCGTACACCGTTGCTCAGGGTCAGCACTTTCGAACCGTATGCGCCCGTAGCGGTTTTTACAATCTTTCCGCCGGCAGGTTCGTCTTTCAGCAGAGGTTCATTCGATACTTTGTCAACGTATGGTTCAAGCTTTTCGGCTTGTACGTCGCTTAAGACTTTCTGAATGCCGGCTTCGGTAGGATACTTCATTCCTTCTTTGTCGGGAAGAAAGAGGCTTACTACCATGTTGCTGTCAGAAACCAAGGAGTGGAATACCTCATTTACCTGCTCTACCTTCAACATGGGAATCAACTTCGTCAAGATGGCGCATTCTTGTTCTACGCTCGGTATGGGGCTACCATCTAAGAAGTTGTCTACGTATTGGTTGACGAACGAGCTGTTTTTCATCTTGTTTCGTTCGTTGTAAGCTTTTTCCAGTTGGCTTTGGTATTCAGTTTTAACTCTCTCGAATTCGCCAGAGGTGAAACCATATTTCTGCGCGCGTTCGAATTCGCGCATCATAGCGGCCAAACCGCTCTCTATGCCATCCTCTTTGCATATTACCGTTCCAGTAAACGCTTTCTTCGTTTTCGCCATGATGAAGTCTTCTTCGCCTGTTCCTGCCGCAATAAACGGAGGATTGGCAGCCAAAGCCAACTCGGCCAAACGGGTGTCGAGCATATTGCTTGCCGCTGAAACCAGGAAGTTGTATACCAAATATCCAGCCGTATTCTTCAAGTGCGCAGGATATGGTTCGTGTTTGTGGAACACGAATACTCGGCTGCCTTGCTGTTCCTTATCCTTGGAGATGGTGACAATCGTTTCCTTATTATCAGGCACAGGGAAGTATTCGCGCTTAGCTGCGTCTTTAGGCATCTTTATCGGACTGAACAGTTTCTTGATTTTGGCTTCTACCTGGTCTACATTGATGTCGCCTACTACGATGATTCCCTGCAAGTCCGGACGATACCACTTCTCATAGTAATCGCGTAAGTCCTTATACGGGAAATTATCTACGACCTCCATGGTTCCGATGGGCAAGCGGTAAGCATATTTCGATCCGGAGAACATTTTCGGGAATGCAGACTCGTACATACGCATCATTGCACCCGTGCGAGTACGCCATTCTTCGTGGATGACCCCACGTTCTTTGTCTATTTCTTTCGGGTCAAGAGTCAGGTCGTCAGCCCAATCGTGCAGAATGAGCAGACAAGAGTCGATGATGCCGTCGCGTATCACCGGAACATTGGAAATGTTGTAAACCGTTTGGTCTATGGAAGTGTAAGCGTTCAGGTTTGTTCCGAACTTCACTCCAATTGATTCCAAGTATTCTCTCAATGTATTGTCTGGGAAATGCTTGGTTCCGTTGAAACACATATGTTCCAAGAAGTGCGCCAAACCACGCTGCTGGTCTTCTTCCAAAATGGAACCCACCTTTTGCGCGATGTAAAACTCAGCCTGCTTGGCAGGCAATTCGTTGTGGCGGATGTAATAGGTCAATCCGTTTTCCAGTTTGCCGATTCTTACGTCCGGGTCGGTGGGGAGGGAAGAGACCTGCTGTGCGCATGCCATCGTCAGTCCTCCTCCTACTAGGAAGTAAGCGACAAACATTCTTTTGAATAAAGTCTTCATGCTTTCTTTTTTAGTATTCTGTTTTTTTAGTGATGTTTCCTTGTTTACAGTAAGCCGTTGGCGGATAGGTACCGTTCCACTTCAATGGCAGCCTTACAACCGCTTCCAGCTGCTGTGATGGCTTGCCGATAGTGGGGGTCGGCCACATCTCCGGCTGCGAATACACCTGGAATGCCGGTGTGCGGAGTGTTCCCTTCAGTAATGATATATCCGGTCTCATCGGTTTTTACCCACGGTTTGAAGATGGCTGAATTCGGTTGGTGACCGATAGCGAGGAAGAAGCCGTCGATGTCAATGTCATAGCGTCTTTCATCGGGTTGTCCCATACGTTCCACTACGTGCATGCCTTCCACGCCGTCTTCGCCGTACAGACCAGTCGCATTGTGTTCAAACAATACGGTGATGTTGGGATGATTTAACACGCGTTCCTGCATAATCTTCGAGGCACGCAGATATGGTTTTCTGACTACCAAATACACCTGACGCGCCAATCCTGCCAAATAGATGGCTTCCTCGCATGCGGTATCGCCTCCGCCCACTACAGCTACTACTTTCTTGCGGTAGAAGAAACCGTCGCATGTGGCGCAGGCGCTAACTCCCATACCGGCGTATTTCTTTTCATCGTCCAGTCCCAGATATTTGGCTGTGGCTCCAGTGGAGATGATTACGGTGTCGGCGGTGATTTCCTTTTCGTCATCGATAACAAAGTGATAGGGAGCGCTGCTCAGGTCAGCCTTGGTAACAATGCCGTTGCGGATTTCCGCCCCGAAGCGCAAGGCTTGTTTTTTAATATCGTCCATCAGGACGGGTCCTGTGACTCCTTCCGGATAGCCAGGGAAATTTTCAACTTCAGTTGTGATGGTCAGCTGTCCGCCCGGCTGAATACCTTCGTAAAGCACGGGAGCGATGTTGGCACGGCTGGTGTAGATGGCTGCCGTATATCCGGCAGGGCCTGATCCGATAATCAGACATTTTACATGTTCTGTTGCCATTTTATAGATAATAATTAAATATTGTGTCGCATATAAGGTGCAAAGTTAACCAGATAGCGGAACTTTATGGCGAAAAAGAGGAAAAAAATACAAGATTAATGAATAATCGTCTTCGTTATTAGTGAAGTTGTCTTACTTCGACCGTAGTAAGCACGTTGAACGGTCGAAGTAAACACGTTGAACGACCGAAGTAAGCATGTTGAACGACCGTAGTAAGATAAATGCAGAAACGCATTCCACCATTCTATACTACAACTTTCGTCAGGAACGCAACCAATAAAAATATCTTTTTGCTTTATCGCTAATCTTGATTGTCGCAAAACATCCTTTATAGACAAGGATATTAAGCAGAGTGTTGCATAAGTGTGACGGAAAGTGTAACTTTGCACCAACTTCTCAAGTTAGAAGAACGTTATTAATCCCTAATTTATCAATCATTATGGCACAAAATTTTAAGGAAGGTCGTTGGAATTCAGAAATCAACGTGGCCGACTTTGTAAAGGCGAATATCACCCCTTACGAAGGGGATGCTTCGTTTTTGACAGGACCGACAGAACGTACAAAAGCAGTATGGAACAAATGTTTGGAAGCTCTTGCTGAAGAACGTGCCAATGGGGGCGTTCGCTCGTTTGACCCTTCAACTGTTTCTACAATAACTTCTTTCGGACCTGGATATATAGATAAAGAAAACGAAGTGATTGTAGGTCTGCAGACAGACGAACTGCTGCGTCGAGCTATCAAGCCTTTTGGAGGAATAAAGGTCGTAGAAAAAGCTTGCCGCGAAAATGGAACGGAAGTAGACCCACGGGTAAAAGATATCTTTACGCATTATCGCAAAACGCATAACGATGGCGTATTCGATGCGTATACAGAGGAAATACGTTCATTCCGCTCTTTGGGATTCCTTACCGGACTTCCTGACAACTATGCTCGCGGACGTATCATTGGCGACTACCGCCGCTTGGCGCTTTACGGTCTGGATAGACTGATAGAGGTAAAGCAGAACGATTTGCGTCATCTTACAGGCCCGATGACAGAAGCCCGCATCCGCTTACGCGAAGAAGTAGCCGAACAGATAAAAGCCTTGAAAGAGATAAAAGTTTTGGGCGAACAATATGGACTTGAATTAGGTCGCCCTGCATATACTGCGCAAGAAGCCGTTCAATGGGTGTATATGGCATACCTCGCCGCAGTAAAGGAACAGGATGGCGCAGCCATGTCTTTGGGTAATGTGTCTTCATTCCTTGATATCTATATAGAATATGATATGGCGAACGGCAAGCTGGACGAAGCGCATGCCCAAGAATTGATAGACCAATTCGTCATCAAACTACGCATGGTACGTCATTTGCGCATGCAGGCATATACCGATATCTTTGCCGGCGACCCGACCTGGGTTACAGAATCGTTGGGTGGACGCTTTAATGACGGCCGGACGAAAGTTACCAAAACATCTTTCCGTTTCTTGCAGACGTTATACAACCTGGGCCCGTCTCCCGAGCCAAACCTCACGGTGTTGTGGAGTCCGCAACTGCCTGATGGATTCAAAGAATTCTGCGCAAAGGTTTCTATCGATACATCGTCTATCCAATATGAAAATGACGATTTGATGCGTGAAGTGCGTAACTCAGATGATTACGGTATCGCATGCTGCGTATCTTATCAGGATATAGGTCGCCACATTCAGTTCTTCGGCGCACGCTGCAACTTGGCTAAGGCTCTGCTGCTTGCCATCAATGGCGGACGTTGCGAAAATACGGGAACGCTGATGGTTAAGGACATTCCGGCTCTGACGGGTGACGTATTGAATTTCGAGGAAGTGCTGGCTAACTACAAGAAAGTTCTCCACGAAATGGCGCGCGTATATAATGAAGCGATGAACATCATCCACTATATGCACGACAAGTATTATTACGAAAAGGCTCAGATGGCATTTGTCGACACCGACCCTGTTATCAATTTAGCTTATGGTGTTGCAGGTATGTCAATAGCTGTCGATTCTCTTTCTGCTATCAAATATGCCAAGGTAACGGCTCACCGTAACGAATTGGGACTTACTGACAATTTCGAAATAGAAGGGGAATTCCCGTGCTTCGGAAATGATGATGACAGAGTAGACCATTTGGCGGTAGACCTGATTTATTATTTCGATGAAGAACTGAAGAAACTGCCTGTATACAAGAATGCGAAGCCGACGCTTTCTATTCTTACTATTACTTCGAATGTGATGTATGGAAAGAAAACCGGTGCTACTCCCGATGGGCGTGCTAAAGGTATTCCGTTCGCTCCTGGCGCTAACCCGATGCATGGACGCGATAAAAACGGTGCGGTAGCATCTCTTAGCTCAGTTGCGAAGTTGCGCTATCGCGATTCGCAGGATGGCATTAGCAATACATTCTCTATTGTACCGAAGTCATTGGGAGTAAACGAAGAAAGTCGCATTGAAAATCTCGTGACATTGATGGACGGATATTTCGTGAAAGGTGCGCATCACCTGAATGTCAATGTACTGAACCGTGAGATGCTGGAAGATGCAATGGAACATCCGGAGAAGTATCCGCAGCTGACTATTCGTGTGAGCGGTTATGCTGTAAACTTCATCAAGTTGAGCCGTGAGCATCAGCTGGAAGTTATTTCACGTAGCTTCCATGAACGCTTTTAATAATCATCCCGATTTGCTAAAATAATGATTAGAGTACATTCTTACGAATCATTAGGAACATACGATGGGCCGGGTATCCGGCTCGTCGTTTTTTTACAAGGATGCAATTTCCGATGCCTGTATTGTGCCAATCCAGATACGATAGACGCAAAAGGGGAGAGCAAGGAAACACCGGCAGAAGACATCCTTCGGATGGCGGTAAGCCAAAAGCCTTTCTTTGGGAAGAAAGGTGGCATCACGTTTAGTGGTGGAGAACCGACATTTCAAGCCAAAGCGCTGATTCCGTTGTTCCAGAGCTTAAAGGCAGAAGGCATTCATATCTGTGTGGATTCGAACGGGGGAATTTGGAACAAAGACGTGGAGGAGCTTTTTTCATTAGCCGACTTGGTGTTGCTCGATGTAAAGGAGTTTAACGACAATCGGCACCGTGCGCTAACATCGCGCAGCAATGAACAGACACTTCGTTCTGCTGCATGGCTCGAAGAGCACGGAAAACCATTTTGGCTTCGCTATGTGTTAGTACCCGGATATAGCTTCTTCGAGGAGGACATTAGGGCCTTGGGAGAACATTTTAAGGATTATCACAGCATCCAGCGAATAGAAATTCTTCCTTATCACACGCTGGGAGTACATAAATACGAAGCGATGGGATGGGACTATAAGCTGAAAGATGTCCGACAGAATACTCCTGAAGAACTTGAAAAAGCAAAAGAAATATTTGAAGAATATTTCCCAGTGGTATATGTAAACTGAAATATCTTCGCGGAAAAAGAATCGAGTAGGAGAGAGCGATTTCGTTTTCTTCCTACTCAATAAATGGTGTTCTTTTTAAATCGGTTTTCTGTCCTTTGAAGAACTATCAACAGTTTCTTCCGAGATTTGCTTTTTGGGCAAAGAAGTTTTTGATGTACGTTTTACTCCGTATTTCTTTTTCTTTTCCCATGCAGCCTTTCGTACTTCGTATAGCTCACGTTGGCGTTCCAAATAGTTGTCTGCCATATATTAAAGAGTGTGTTAACGTTTTAAATGTTATTCTGCAGGTGGTCGGCATTCTGATAAAGATACCGCTTGATGCTTTTCTTTGCAGTCTTCTCGAATTCTTCCGGATATATGCAGATTCGTGTGATTTGCGCATACGATGGAAGTTGCTTATTCAGCTCGTTGCGGTTGGTCTCAAACATACATTCCAGTTGACTCTTATTCAGTCCCTGTGAATAGGCTTCGTCACTGTCGGGATAAACCAAGGCTATCAGTTTGTCGCCTGAGAGTAGAACTAACGACTCGCCAACAAAAGGCATGTTGTTCAGTCTAGCTTCTATTTCTTCCGGGTAAATGTTTTGTCCAGAAGATGTAAGCAACATATTCTTGCAGCGTCCTTTTATGAAAATGTTTCCATTGTTGTCTTTTATTGCCATGTCGCCTGTATGCAACCATCCATCGCAATCAATGGCTTGTGCTGTGGCTTCTTCGTTTTTGTAATATCCCAACATGACGTTAGCTCCCCGGCAGACCAATTCCCCCGGTATATGAGCCGGGTCGTCCGAAAGGACTTTCGTTTCCATGTTCAGCACCGTCTTTCCGCATGACATGTATTCTATTTCGTCCCATCGACTGTGGCAGATAAGTGGAGCCGACTCAGTCATTCCGTAAGCGATGGTATAGGGGAAGTTAATTTTCCGCAAGAAAGCTTCCACTTCAGCGTTGAACGGTGCTCCGCCAATCACGATTTCAATGAAATTATTCCCGAATACTTCCATTGCATTCTGTCGTATCGATTCCTTTATCTTATCACTTACGATAGGCAATTTCAGGAATAGTTTACCCAACTTATTGTCCACTCGCGGCAAGATATTCTTCTTGAATATTTTCTCTACAATCAAGGGCACGCAAGCAATGATACGAGGCCGTATCTCTGCGAATGATTCTGCGATAATCTTTGGTGACGGCATTCGTGTAAGAAACCACAGATGCGCACCTTCAGTCACTCCGTACAGAAAGTCGAAAACCAAGCCGAATATATGCCCTAACGGTAACATCGATACGATGCTATCTCCCGGCTTCAGGGTTATCTTGGAACGAATGTGTTCTATGTTTGAAACGATGCTCCGGTAGGGGAGCATTACACCTTTTGAATATCCGGTAGTTCCCGATGTGTAATTGATTATAGCCAACTCTTCAGGGGTATCTCGTCGATAAGAGACATCGCTGGCTCGGAAGCGACAAGGATACTTATGCCCAAAAGCTTCATTCAAATGGGCGTGAACGTAGGTCAGATGTTCCGAACGCGATACGACTAACTCAAAGTTCTTCAGTTCGATGATGCCTTCCAGCTGGGGCATAGCCGCTTCGTTGAAATTCTCCCAAACCTGATCCCCCACAAAAAGCATACGGGATTCGGAATGATTTACAATATTATGTACATTGTCCGCCTTGAACTCATGTAGAATCGGTACGGCTACTGCCCCGTAAGTAATAATCCCTAAAAAGATAGCAGTCCAATTGGCACTATTCCTTCCACATATTGCTATTTTGTCTCCTTTTCGTATGCCTATTTCATCGAAAAGAATGTGCATTTTTTCAATTTTACGTGCTACATCTTTATATTGTAGAGTTGCTCCTTTATAGTCAGTCATCGCATCACGATCCCAATTCTTGCGGATGCTTTGTTCTATGAGTTGTATCAAGCTGTCGTTAGATTCCATACTTTTTGCACACATTACGTGTTAGTGTGCGCAAAAATAATAAAAGTTGCATGAATGAGGGCAATTTGGCGGCATTTATTTTCGGGCGAGCGGAGATAATGCGTGTAAATTGCTACCTTTGCCGATGAATAAACCATTAGGAATTATGCTGATTTATAATACAACATATCATGTAGAGATGGGCGATGCTCGCAATTTTGTGATTTGGTTGAACGAATGTTATATTCCCGAAGCGGAGAAATCAGGAGAACTGACCCATCCGCATATATTACGCATATTGAGCCATAAGGAGCAGGATAGCGAATGCTTTTCCGTACAGTGGGAAGTAGCCGATAGTGCTACACTTCATCGGTGGCACACAACCTGTGGGGCACGTCTAAACGATGAACTGATGAAAACGTTTAAGGAAAAAGTGATAGGATTTCCTACACTAATGGAGGTGATTCGGTGATACAACCCGTAAAGGAAAAGATTATTCTCGGTATTGATCCGGGAACCAATATCATGGGATATGGGGTGTTGAAGGTAACAGGCGTGAAACCACAGGTTATGACTCTTGGAGTCATTGACCTTCGTAAATGTTCCGACCCATATCTGAAACTGAGACATATCTATGAGCGAGTGCAAGGTATCATCTCATCTTATTTACCTGATGAATTAGCTATTGAAGCTCCTTTCTTTGGAAAGAATGTGCAATCAATGTTGAAATTAGGGCGTGCTCAAGGAGTGGCAATTGTTGCTGCATTGTGTCGCGATATTCCGGTTACAGAATATGCTCCATTAAAAATAAAAATGGCTATAACAGGCAATGGGCAGGCCAGTAAGGAGCAGGTAGCCGATATGCTAAAACGGATGCTCCATATCCCAGAATCGGAGATGGGACCATTTATGGATGCAACCGATGCCTTGGGGGCAGCTTATTGTCATTATTTACAGATGGGGCGTCCTGCACTTGATAAAGCTTATTCGAGTTGGAAAGACTTTATAAGAAAGAACCCCGATAAAGTGAGATAAGAATAGTCGGATGAAAGCTAAGTTTTTATATATGATATCTGTGGCGGCTTTGTTGTCGGGGTGTACACCGGCAAAGCAACAAAGGCTGGATGCTTTTGGTAAATACCCTGTTTATACTGGCGATTGGAAAGAGATGACATATTCGCCTGCTGAGACGAAATTCCAGTTGTGGGCTCCTACGGCAAGCGAAGTACGCGTTTTGTTGTACGATGAAGGACGGGGAGGTTCCACTTACCGTATGCTTAAAATGCAACCTGAGAAAGACGGGATGTGGACAGCGACAGAAAATGGCGATTTAAATGGTAAATTTTATACTTTTAATGTAAAGATAGATGATATTTGGCAAGGCGATACGCCTGGAGTCATGGCACAGGCGGTAGGAGTGAATGGAGACCGTGCAGCCATTATTGATATGCGGAGTACAAATCCTGCAGGATGGGAAAAAGACGTTAAGCCCCCTTTGAAAAGTTTTTCAGATATTCTAATTTATGAGATGCATCACCGTGATTTCTCAATGGATACTATCTCGGGAATTCAGCATAGGGGGAAATATTTGGCTCTTACCGAACGCGGTACGCATACTTATCTTGGTGAGACAACAGGAATAGACCATCTGAAAGAGTTAGGCATTACTCATGTGCAATTATTGCCTTCGTTCGATTTCTCTTCGGTAGATGAAGCGAAACCTGAAAAGGCTCAGTATAACTGGGGTTATGATCCCAAAAACTACAATGTTCCAGAGGGCTCGTATGCAACCGACCCATTTAAGCCTGAAGTACGAATAAAAGAATTCAAGCAAATGGTTCAGTCACTGCATCAGGCAGGCATACGGGTAATAATGGATGTAGTCTACAACCATACCTCAGAGATAAAAGGTAGCGCTTTCGAACGTACAGCTCCTGGCTATTTCTATCGGACAGACGAGAATGGGAAACCATCCAACGCTTCGGATTGTGGAAACGAAACTGCCAGCGAACGCCCCATGATGCGCAAATTTATTGTTGAATCGGTTTGTTATTGGGCCAAAGAATATCATATAGATGGATTTCGGTTCGATTTGATGGGCGTACATGATATTGAGACCATGAAGGCGATACGGAAAGCCTTGAACGAGATAGATCCGACCATTTTTGTTTGTGGAGAAGGTTGGGTGGCAGATAAACCTCAATTACCAGATTCGTTACTTGCTCTTAAGCAAAATACTTACCGTATGCCAGGAATTGCAACATTTAGTGATGAGTACAGAGATGGGTTACGCGGACCTTTCGGCGATGACACCAAAGGAGGGTTCGTAGTGGGACGGCCACATTTTGAGAGTGAAGTACGGTTTGGTCTGGTGGGAGGGATTTCTCATCCACAAGTAGGCAGTGACTCCATAAAGACTTCAGTTCAGGTATGGGCTAATTCGCCTTCACAATTTATAAGTTATGTTAGTTGTCACGATGACTTATGCCTTACGGATCGTCTTAGGGCTTCCGTTGCCGGTGCTTCTGTTCAGGAACTGAGCGCTTGGCAAAAGTTGGCGGAAACTGCCGTTCTTTCATCCCAAGGAATTCCACTCTTGTTTGCTGGTGATGAGATTATGCGCAACAAGCATGGTGTTTCGAATTCGTACAACAGTGGAGATAGCATTAATGCCATAAATTGGGGCTTAAAGACGGTACACCGCAACGTTTTCGACTATATAAAAGGAATGATAGCCTTACGAAAAGCTCATCCGGCATTCCGTTTAGGAAGTTCTGATTTAATACGCAAACATTTAGAATTTATTCATGTACCTGCGACCAATGTAGTAGCTTTTAGGCTGAAAGGAAATCCTTGTGGCGATAGCTGGCTAAACACGATTGTAATACTGAACGGGCGTACAGAGCCTATAAAAGTGCAGATTCCGGACGGGAAATACTGGATAGCCTGCCGTGATGGGCGGATAGACCTCATCATGGGATTGGGAATACTGCAGGGACACGAAGTGACAGTCTCTCCTGTTTCTGCCATGATTATTCATCAGTAAATAAACATTAAAGGATATTTATAAAAACAATGCAATATACAATAACTATAAAAGACGGGGTGACAAGACATCCTGCTTATCGGCTGAATCAGCCTATTAATATACAGATAGCTAAAGGAGAACATATTGCCATCGTTGGTGGAAACGGAGCAGGAAAGAGCTTGCTTGTAGACACTATGATAGGTCGTTATCCCTTATTAAGAAACGAGGTGGAATATGACTTTTCGCCTTCTCCGTCAAAACTGGTATCGGAAAACATTAAATATATCACGTTTCGAGATTCGTACGGTGATGCCGATGGTAACTATTATTACCAACAGCGTTGGAACTCACAGGATTTAGAAGACACGCCTGTAGTGCGCGATTTGCTTCCCGAATGCAAGGATTCGGAATTGAAGGACACATTATATAAGCTCTTCGGGATAGAGGCAATGCTAAGTAAACATATCATTCTTCTTTCTAGTGGAGAATTGCGGAAATTCCAATTAACAAAAACACTGCTTGCCAATCCTCGCATTTTGATTATGGATAATCCGTTCATTGGACTAGATGCCCGTACCCGTGATTTGTTGCAAGAATTGTTGGCTAAACTTACCCTAATAACAGGATTGCAAGTAATCCTGATTCTTTCAAAAACCGATGATATTCCAGCTTTTATCACGCACGTAATTTCGGTGGAAGACCGTATATGTACCCATAAGATTACATTGGAGGAATATTTAAGGAATAGTCCGGAAATACCGACTCATGTATTATCCGAAGATAAACGCCGACGCATTATAGACCTTCCTTATTCCGAAAATATTTATCAAGCAGACCATATTGTCGATTTGAATAAAGTGAGTATCCGCTATGGGGAACGCACGATATTGAAAGACTTGGATTGGACTGTGATGTGTGGTGAGAAATGGGCTTTGAGCGGTGAAAATGGTTCCGGAAAATCTACATTGCTTAGTCTAGTGTGTGCAGACAATCCGCAGAGTTATGCTTGCGATATTTCCTTGTTTGGGAAAAAACGCGGAAGCGGGGAAAGTATTTGGGAAATCAAAAAGCATATCGGGTATGTAAGCCCTGAAATGCATCGTGCTTATCTGAAAAACTTACCTGCTATTGACATTGTAGCGAGTGGTTTGCACGATTCCATAGGACTCTATAAGAAGCCGCATGAATCCGACCGCAACGTGTGTTTGTGGTGGATGGACATTTTCGGGATTGCAGATTTGGCAGACCGTAATTTCCTGCAGCTATCCAGTGGCGAACAACGTATGATTTTGTTGGCTCGGGCGTTTGTAAAAGACCCCGAACTCCTTGTATTGGATGAGCCGCTTCACGGATTGGATATGACGAACCGTAGGTTGGTAAAAGACATCATCGAAACGTTTTGTCAGCGGAAGAATAAAACATTAATTATGGTAACGCATTATCAAGAAGAATTGCCAAATTGTATAACGAACCAGTTATGGTTGAAGCGAAACAAATAAAATAAGCAACGGAGATAAATGGGAAAGAATTTGACTCAAGGTAGTGTAATAGGGAATATACTGACCTTCTCGCTACCGTATATGCTAGCATATTTTCTGCAAATACTGTATGGGTTAGCCGATTTGTTCGTAATCGGACAGTATTGCGGTGTAGACAGTACCACATCGGTTTCGAACGGTGCTCAAGTGATGTATATGTTTACTGTTATAGTCATTGGCTTGGCTATGGGCTCTACGGTACGGATTGGCCGCGCAGTGGGTGCAGGCGACAGCAAGCGGACATCGCTTATTATCGGCAATACGTTTACTTTGTTTCTTTCCTTGTCCGTGGTGTTCTCGGTAGTGTTATTGTGTTTTCGCACAGGAATTGTACATTTAATCGATACTCCGCCTGAGGCTGTAGAAGAGACGGGAAAATATCTTGCAATCTGTTTTACCGGCATACCTTTTGTCGTAGCTTATAATATCATTGCATCTATTTTCCGTGGTTTGGGAGATTCCCGCAGTCCGATGTATTTCGTGGCTGTAGCCTGCGTGGTAAATGTCTTTCTTGATTATCTGTTTATCGGGTATTTTGAGATGGGAGCAAAAGGTGCCGCATTGGGAACGATTCTTTCCCAAATGACAAGTGTGATTATTGCACTTGTGGCAATCAAGCGGCAGCGTAGCTTGTTACAGGTAAGTCTGAAAGATTTCCGACCGAATCGGGAAACAATATCCGGCATTCTGAAAATAGGTGTTCCCATAGCTTTGCAAGACGGATTCATTCAAGTTGCTTTCATTGCTATAACGGTAATAGCCAATGGACGTGGTCTGAACGATGCAGCCGCAGTCGGCATTGTGGAGAAACTCATCGGACTGCTGTTTATCGTGCCATCGGCTATGCTGTCTACCGTGTCTGCTGTATCGGCGCAGAATATTGGAGCTGGAAACATTGCTCGCGCCCAACGAACGTTGTATTACACCATCGGTATAACAGTTGCATTCGGTACGATAGTTTCAATAATCTTTCAATTCATTCCCGAACTGGCCGTACGTATCTTTACAAACGATGCGCAAGTGATAACCTTGGGTGGGGAATATCTAAGAAGTTACGTGTTCGATTGTCTCTTTGCCGGTGTTCATTTCTGTTTTAGTGGATTCTTTACAGCTTGTGGCTATTCTATTATCTCTTTCTGCCACAATGTATTCTCTATTGTGATTTTCCGTATTCCCCTTTCTTATCTATTGTCAAGTATGTATCTCGAAACGCTTTATCCAATGGGTTTTGCTTCCACAATCGGGTCATTGGCTTCTGCCGTGATTTGTGTAGCAGTATATGTATGGATGCTGAAACGTAAGAAATTTATAGGAGCGTAATCTTGTTTGCACAACCTTTGGTGATTCAGTTTTTATCCTTGCCTCTTCGGAAATTCGCCTCTTTTCCGTAAGTTTGCATTCAAAATAAGAAAATCCGAGAACAATGCAGACAAGAATATGGCGGGGACTACTCTTCGGTGTGTGCCTCTCAGCTATTATGTTGGGATGTAAGAAGAAAGACATGTCTCTGAAGATGAACAATCCTCATAATATTCGTGGGGTGGTGAGCTATAAACGAAGCTTTAATGATATGAACGATGTGCAACTGGCTACAGCCAAGCGTATAGGCATTCGTCCTATCACTTCGCGCGAAGCGATAAAAGAAGTAGGAGTAGAGTTAACTGAAATCAAATCGTGTGAACATTATGATGTGGATTCGCTAACCCATTCCATTCCATATTTGATTCCGAAAGCCTGTGCCTTGCTTGACTCCTTGGGACGGAATTTCCTTGATTCGCTTGAAAACAAAGGTCTAAATCCCAATAAAGTAATTGTAACATCCGTACTGCGCACAAAGGACGATGTAGAGAAGTTGCGCCGTACCAACGGTAATGCATCGCTTAATTCTTGTCATTTCTATGGAACGACATTTGATGTAAGCTGGAAACGATTTGCGAAAGTGGAAGACCCGGATGGACGACCAATGCAGGATGTAGGAGCCGATACATTGAAATTAGTCCTTTCGGAAGTGCTGCGCGATATGAAGAAGGCTGAGCGTTGCTATGTAAAATATGAGTTGAAGCAGGGATGTTTTCACATAACAGTAAGATGATGAAGTATCGCTACTTTATTTATTTGGCATACGACGGGACGAACTATCACGGTTGGCAGATTCAGCCAAACGGTTCGAGCGTACAAGAAACCCTGAACAAAGCGTTGGTTACTTTTTTGAGGGATGAGACTATCGAGGTTACGGGAGCCGGGCGAACCGATGCCGGGGTACATGCTCGCTTGATGGTAGCGCATTTCGATATGGATAGAGAAATAGATTGCCGCACGGCAACAGACAAGCTGAACCGTATTCTTCCATCCGATATTTCGGTATATCAAGTACGTCCAGTCAAAGCGGATGCGCATGCCCGTTTCGACGCGACTTACCGTACATATAAATATTATATTACCACCCGTAAGAATCCTTTCACTCGGGCGTATGCGTGGCGTACGTCTTCGTTGGACTTTGCACAGATGAATGAAGCAGCCCGAACCCTATTCGACTACACCGATTTTACCAGCTTTAGCAAGCTCCACACCGATGTTAAAACAAACAACTGCCGCATAATGGCAGCAGAGTGGAAGCAATGCGGAGAAGACGAATGGGTGTTTACCATTCAGGCCGACCGATTCTTGCGGAATATGGTTCGAGCCATAGTCGGTACGTTGGTCGAGGTAGGACGTGGGAAACTGTCGGTTGACGGATTCCGAAAGGTGATAGAGAACAAAGACCGTTGCGGCGCAGGGACTTCTGTGCCTGGCAACGCCTTGTTCTTAGTAGATATCGGGTACCCCGAATCACTCTTTATTCAGCCGTAACATCCTCCAACGTTATCGTGTAACTTGCTTCAAAACTTTTACGCGGCGGAAGGTGTTGCATCCATTCGCGCTCTTGAAACTCGCCACTGTATCCCACCTTGTCACACCGTCCGTACCAAGGCTCAATACAGATGAAGGGAACATCGGGGTGTACTGCGCTCGGCGACCATACCGCTACCAACGGACTGCTAAACTCCAAGCTTAAGTAGGGGAGCTGATGCTTGTCGGTCAATGTGATTTTCTTTACTTGGCTATTCTCGAAAATGTAGGTATCGCAGCCGAATGTTTGAGAATTGATGGGCATCAGACCGTTTGTAAGTTGCAATGAATGTTGTTGGTCGGATACACATCCCTTTTCAGCCGGTGTAATATAAGTCAAGCATTCGGTATTGCGTCCGAAATCAAGAAAAGCGCGTTCGTCGGTCAGTAAATCCAAATCTCTATAATAAAATGCCGGATGCGCGCCAATCTGAAAATGCATGGTTTGGTCGCCTGTATTCTGTACGCTCCACATTACTTCTATCCGATTGCCTTTCAGCCTGTATCCTATTTCGAGAACAAACGGAAAAGGGTAGACTTTCATGGTGTCTTCGGTACTTTCCAAGGTATATATCACAGCGTTTTCTTCTTCGTAGGTTAACTGAAAATCCATGTCTCTGGCAAATCCGTGTTGGCCTAACGTATATTCCTTTCCATCGCAACGGAATGTATTGTTCCATACTCGCCCGACAATGGGGAATAGTACGGGCGAGTGTCTCGCCCAAAAGCGTGGGTCGGCTTGCCATAAATACTCAGTGCCGTTGGCGCAAATGCTGGTCAGTTCAGCACCGTGCTCGGAAATCTGTATGCTTACTTTGTCGTTCGATAACGTTTTCATGATAGCGTAGATATTAGTTTTTAACGCTCAAAATTACAGCTTTTATTGTTCGGTAGCTCTGCTTAGTTCTAAAAATGTCCTGTTCGTACGATTTTCTTTTCTGTTTTATTGTATGTAATTAGTAATTGTTTACTTTTGTAGGGAATTTAAACACTTGAAAACTATGAAAGCGAAAGTATGTAAAAAGGCTTTGCTGCTTGCTGGAAGCCTATTGGTCGGGATGTCGGCCAATGCACAGTATCTCCGTACTTCCTATTATATGGAAAGTGCTAGTTCACGTTTGCAAATGAATCCGGGTTTACAGCCTACAAGAGGGTATTTTAATATTCCGATTATCGGCGCTTTTGGTGTTGGCGCATCTTCCAATGTGCTTGGCGTCAGCGATGTGGTAGATATTCTGGATTCTGGGAATGACTTGTTCAACAACGACAAACTTTACAGTCGTCTGAAGACGAACAACCGCTTGAACGTAAATCTGAATACGGATCTCCTTTCATTCGGCTGGTATCGCGGCAAAGGATTTTGGAGTGTAAACTTTGGCATTCGGTTGGATATAGACGCAAACATCCAGAAAAGTATGTTTGATTATCTACGTCAGGTAAACAAAGCGTCTTCAGCTTCGGGCAGTTATGACCTGCAAAGCTTGACAAAGTTGAATGGTTCGTTTAAAGACATGCACTTGAACATAAAGGGATGGACCGAAATAGGTGTAGGATATTCCCGCCCGATTACCGACAAACTGACCGTAGGCGGTAGAGTGAAACTATTGCTCGGTCTGGTTCGTAGCGAGATGAAAATAAACAATTTCTCTTTTAACGCCAGCTACAATGAAACGTTTTCGGGAAAGACTTCCGAACAGATAAATCAGATGATAAACGTCGGCGAGATTCCTTCGAATACGGAACTGGGAACAATACGGGGACAAGTAGACGCTGAAATCTCTACGAACATAAAAGGTTCAGGAATGAAATACAATTCGGACGGAACCGTACGCGAATTCGATTTTGACCAGGAGAAATTGGGTTCTGCAGGCACAGGCTTTGGCGTCGACCTGGGAGCAAGCTATAAGATTCTTGACAACTTGACTGTTTCCGCTTCTGTGCTTGACTTGGGATTTATCAATTGGACTTCAACGACAAAGGCTGTATCAAACGAATCGTTCGAGGAAACTATTACGGCGGAAAACTATCAGGAATTTTCGAATAAGTATAGCAATACAGACTTCCTGAACATGGATCGTCTGAGCTTGCGTGAAGATGTAGACGCCACAAAAAAAGGACAGACCAAGAAGTTGGCTTCTACTGTCTTGCTTGCCGGCGAATACGGTTTATGCGACAACAAAGTGGCTCTTGGAGCCATGTATACGGCTCGCTTCGTACAGCCAACAACCCTGCACGAAGTTACATTATCGGCAACGTACCGTCCGAAGAACTGGCTGAATGTAGCTTTAAGCTATTCGCCCGTACAGGCTTCCGGTAAGTCGTTGGGATTTGCACTGAAACTCGGTCCGGTATTCCTTGGCTCCGATTATCTGATGTTCGGCGACAATTCGAAAGCTCTAAACGGATACTTGGGCATTTCTATCCCGATGGGGAAAAGCAAGCCATCGACTAACTGAAAAGAAATAAGGACTTACGAAAGACTGTCTGTTTAGCAGTAACCATTCTTGTCTGTCTCTGTAGGGGTTGCTCTAAGGCAGTCTTTCTTTTATATACGGAAAAGCGCATGTACTCTGGATGAGTTACATGCGCTTTCCTGTTATTGGGAGATGTCATTAGTTGCGTCGTTCGTTCAGCATACGGCTTTCGTGTTCCGTATCGTATGCGTTCCGCCGCTCTTTGTCTTTGCGAAGGAATTCCTTCCGTCGGGCTGAATCTTCGGAGGCGCGCTGACGGATATATTCTTCGATGGTAGTAACGCGCTCTATCTCCGCTTCCTTTTCACGCTGTTTCTTGTTCTTCTTTTGTTTGGTAAGCGGAATACTGTCTGTGGGTTGCGCTTGTGCCATTTGAGCCGATAAGGTGTCGGCCTTGTAGCGTAGCTGCAGGGCGATGGTTCTCTTCCAGAGATTGGGCATCTTGACGCTATCGGCTATAGTAGGTACGTAATCGGCGTATGTTTTCCATGCGTTGGCATGCTTTCGGTTATGCCGAATGGCTCGACCTTGTGCGGTGAGGTGTTCGTAAAGGAATTTATTGTAGTCTACGGTGAGCGCCACTCCTACGCCTGCCGACCCGGTAGCCGAATCGTATCCCATTCCGGTGGATGGCTTCAGGGTATGCCCGTATTCGGTAATCTGTTTCCCATGAGGGTTGATTTTCCAGCTTATCGTCCATTCTTTGTCAACAGACGGCATGACATCGTACACCGGATTTTCGCCGAACTGTGTCCATATCGTATAAGGCTCCGCACGCACAAAGCCGTCTATCTGCTTGACGGTGGTCGTATCGGCAAAGCTCCGTTTGAAAGGAACCGTTTCCTTAAATTTCATCCATCTTTTCTCCAAAGGAGCTTCTACCATCTTTTCTACGGGATTCTCTTCTTTGGTTCGGGTAAAGTCGAATTGTATCATCTTGATGGCGTTCTCGTTTAGGCGGAGCTCCTTTTCATTTTTCTTCTCCTGTGAAAATAGGGGAGCGGCGGATGTCCACAAAAACAGTGCGGCCAGCGGAAACCTGAAGAGCGGTGTGGTAGTGTTATGCATATTCTCCTTTGCTGATAGTAATATCTTTCTGCCTGCTTCGTTGCAAGCGCAGACAAATGTAGTTAAATTTGCAGAAGAGAACGGCGCTTCTTGACACGGATTTTGCTTATTTAAACTTCTGCAACGGTATATCTGCCTGCAGGAAATGCCATCTACAGCACATTGTAGGGCCGTTTCGGAGGAGAGAGAATCTACCAACGTCCTCATTCTTTCGACCAACGGGCGATTTAAATCTATCAACGCTATTGCCGCAGAAATAAATTCGTCCCGAGAGAAAAAAAATCTCCGGCGAGGGAAAAAATTTCTCCGGCGAGAGATTTAAAATTCGTCCCGAGGAATTTTTAAAACGCCCCGAGGGATTTTTAAGGTTGTCTTACTCTTCTAAAATACCTATTAATAGGTATTGCCCGTATAGCCCATTACCGATACCTTTGCATCGTTAGTCATATTGAATTACGTAAACCACAAAAAAGTAAAAAAGTTAGTTATTAGTTGGCACACCCTGCGAAGTGATTCGCGGGGTGTACGCGCATATAGCCGTCTCGTTAAATTAATTTCACGTTGTACTTTTCACATTTTTAAAGATAAGCCATACTTTTGCTTAAGAAACAAAGACTAAAAAGAATGAAACGTATGAAAGTAGGTTTATTCATCCCTTGCTATATCAACGCAGTCTATCCGGAAGTAGGAGTCGCCTCCTACAAACTGCTGAAAAGCCTGGGAGTAGATGTAGACTACCCTTTGGATCAGACGTGTTGCGGTCAACCCATGGCAAACGCGGGCTTCGAAGAGGAGTCGAAAAAGTTAGCGAAGCGGTTCGATTCGCTTTTCGAAAAATACGATTATGTAGTAGGCCCGTCCGCCAGTTGTGTCGTGTTTGTGCGCGACCATTACGGACATTTACTGAAAGACGAAAAGCATCGTTGCGCCAGTGAGGGCAAAATATTCGACATCTGCGAGTTTATACACGACGTGATAAAGCCACAATCACTTCAGGCCAGCTTTCCACATAAGGTAAGCATTCAGAACAGTTGTCATGGCGTGCGGCTGATGCATCTGTCCTCACCGTCAGAAATGAATATCCCGTATTACAACAAATTGCGCGACCTCCTTTCGCTAGTAAAAGGCATTGAGATTGTAGAGCCGGAACGTCCCGACGAATGTTGTGGTTTTGGCGGTATGTTTGCAGTAGAAGAGCACGATGTGTCCGGACGCATGGGACGCGATAAAGTAAAGCGTCACATCGCTACCGGCGCGGAATACATCGTAGGTGCAGACGGCTCTTGCCTAATGCATCAAACGGGAATAATCAAGCGGGACAATCTTCCCATCAAAACGATTCATATTGTAGAAATATTAGCTTCAGGATTATGAGTACGAAACACGCTAAAGCGGCAAAGAAATTCCTTGATAACAGCGAATTGGCTTCTTGGCACGACGAAACGCTGTGGATGGTGCGTGTGAAACGCGATAAAATGAGCCATGATGTGCCGGAATGGGAACACCTGCGAGACATGGCTTCGGCTATAAAAAAGTATAGCAACAGTCATCTGGACACCTTGCTACAGGAGTTCGAGAAAAATGCGTTGGCAAACGGGGCGCAAGTGCACTGGGCAAAAGACGCCGATGAATACTGCTCCATCGTATATGAACTGCTGAAGAGCCACCAAGTGGAACATTTCGTAAAGAGCAAGTCCATGTTGGCCGAAGAATGTGGCCTGAACGATTTTTTGGAAAGCAAGGGGATAGATGTTGTCGAAACGGATTTGGGCGAACGCATCTTGCAGCTTATGCACAAGAAACCCAGCCACATCGTAATGCCTGCTATACATATCAAAAAAGAGGAAATAGGGGAGTTGTTCGTAAGGGAAATGGGAACAGAACCCGGCAACAACGACCAAACTTATCTGACCCATGCCGCCCGGAAGAATCTGCGACACATCTTCCTGCAAGCTCAGGCCGCGATGACGGGAGCCAACTTTGCGGTTGCTTCTACAGGCGAATGTGTAGTCTGTACAAACGAGGGGAACGCCGATATGGGTACATCGCAACCCAAACTTCAGATTACGGCTTTTGGCATGGAAAAGATTGTGCCTAACCGTGAGTCGTTGGGCGTCTTTACACGCTTGTTGGCCCGTTCGGGTACAGGTCAACCCATCACCACTTATACGTCGCACTATCGCAAACCGCGGAATGGGGGAGAGTTGCACATCATTATCGTAGACAATGGTCGGAGTAACATCTTGGCAAACACAGAACACGTTCAAACATTGAACTGTCTGCGTTGTGGCGCATGCATGAATACTTGTCCCGTGTATCGTCGGTCGGGGGGATATTCGTATACGTATTTCATTCCGGGGCCAATCGGCATAAATTTAGGCATGCTCAAGGCACCGCAACGTTATTTTGATAACGTTTCAGCTTGTTCTCTCTGTTATTCTTGTCAAAACGTCTGCCCGGCAAAGGTCGATTTGTCGGATCAAATTTATCGTTGGCGGCAGAGTTTGCGGCAATTTGGTGTGGCCAGTCCGATGAAACGTGCGATGTCAGGTGGAATGAAATTCCTAATGGAACGCCCCAGCCTGTTCAACTTTGCTTTGAAAGAAGCTCACATTGCCAATCACTTGCCGCATTGGGTGGTAAACAATTCGCTGAACGCTTGGGGAGAAGAGCATGAAATGCCTCAGTTTGCAAAAGAGAGTTTCAACGAAATGTGGAAAAAGAACCGAATGAAAAAGGAGGAACAAAAATGAGTAGCAGAGAAGATATCTTGAACAGTATACGGCAGAACACGAAGCTGAATTATGAAATGCCGAAGCTGGACGAACTGGAAAAAGAAGCCTTGACGTATGCCGATAAAGAGGCTCAGTTCTGTAAAATAATGAAGCAAGTAGGCGGAGAAGCTGTGGTCTTGTCTTCGGGTGAAGATATTAATGAGGTGATAAAGTCGTTATATCCCGATGCCAAGCGAATAGCGACAACAATAGATGAAGTAGCCTGCGCGGAAGGAACGCAACCGATAAAGTGTGCCACTTTCCACCCGGACGATGTAGAATGCTCGGCAGAACTGGACGGCACGGATTTAGCTATCATCAAAGGGCAGATAGGGGTTTGCGAAAATGGCGCAGTCTGGATTCAGCAGGACGTGGAACAACGAGCCATTTACTTCATATCGGAAGCATTGGTCATCGTTCTCGACCGAAAAAAGCTGGTAAATAATATGCACGAAGCCTATCGGCTTATAGATACAGGTGAGTATGGATATGGCGTATTTATTTCCGGCCCTTCGAAAACGGCCGACATTGAGCAAGCATTGGTTATGGGAGCTCACGGAGCACGCACTGTAACAGTATTGCTTGTGTAACGTCTATTTTTACGATAAAGTCATGTTCTCAATCAGGCTCGTGCCATTTCATCTCCTCTGGCGAAAGAGTTAGGTTACAGGGCTACACCTCGGCGACATCTGGGGATTCCAACCGATTAACCTCACCGCTATTTACACAAATTGGGGACAATGCTTCCAAAAGGATTTGCATTGTCCCCAATTTTTATTTAGTACTGTTACTAAAGATTCGAAAAAACGTTTATTTCTTTCCGTTGCTCATTCGCTGTTGACGTTCTTTCTGTAGGCGTTCAGACTCTTGTTGGAGAGCAGCCAGTTTCGCCATCATTCCACTGGGCTTCATCTGAGACGGAGTTTTCTTCTTAGCCTCTAACTGGGCGAGTAGCTTCTTTTCGTCTGTCATGCGGCGCATTGCCCACATGGTTAAGATACCTATCAAACCTGAGATAAAGTAATAATAACTCAGTCCGGAAGCGTATTCGTTGAATATAAAGAAGAACATTACAGGCATAATGTACATCATCCACTTCATGGCTGCCATTTGCGGGTTGCTGCCGTTGTCTTGCTGCTTCATCATGATGATTTGGTTCAGCACGGTGGTGGCACTGAAAAGAAGGCAGAAAAGACTCAGATGGTTGCCCAACAACGGGATGTGGGTGCTCCAATGAATCAAGTCATCGTAAGCCGAAAGGTCGCTTGCCCATAAGAAGCTTTGCTGACGCAACTCTATGGCATTCGGGACAAAGAAGAACAGAGCCATGAAGACCGGAGTCTGGAGCAACATTGGCAAGCATCCACCCATCGGGCTTACCCCGTATTGGCTATACAGAGCCATTGTTTCTTGCTGTTTCTTTAAAGCGTCTTCCGATTTCGGATACTTGGCGCTGATTTGGTCTACGTAAGGCTTCAGTGCACGCATTTTGGCCGAAGAGATAAAGGATTTCCATGTAGTAGGGAGTACCAAAACCTTTACGATGATGGTCATTAGCAGGATTACCAATCCCATGCTGAGTCCCCAGCCCGATAACCAGTCGAACAAGTTGATGGTAAACCAGCGGTTTATCCAACGTATAATCGGCCATCCCAAGTAAACCAAATCTTCCAGTTCTTGGTCTTTGTCTTTGAAGCTAAGCTTGTTGGTTGCAAGCAGAGTCTTGAAGTGGTTCGGACCAAAGTAGAATTGGAAATTCGACGGTTGCGCTCCGGTCGGGTCGAAAGCGGCTTGCATATCGGCTGCATAGTTCTTCATGTAGCCGCTTTGCTCTTTCTCCATATTCGAAGTCAGACGTACGTGACTGAAATTCTTTTCGGCCATAAATACGCTTGAGAAATACTGGTTCTTAAACGCTACCCAGTCGAGCGATTCGGTCAATTCCTTTTCCTCGTCTTTCGTTTCGCTCAAGTAATCGAAACTTTTGCCTACCGGCTTGTAGGTAAGAGACGTATAACGCTGTTCGAAAGTATATCCCTTTTCCATTTGGCGAGCCCGTTGTTTCCAGGCAATGCTCATGTTCTTTACCGAAGGGGAGAAGAAGTTCTTCATTCCGAAAGCCTGCACGCTGAAATCGAGTACGTATGATTCTGGAAGCAACTTGTAGCAGAAATCAATGTGTCCATTGCCATCGGCCGTGTTCAGTCGCATTGTAACAGTACTGTCCGTTACGTTTTCGGCTTGGAAATAAAGCTGGTCGGTCATCAGGTTCTCTCTCTTTCCTTCCAGGGCAATAGACAGTGACGCGTCATCGCCGGCGAAAAGCACCAACGGCTGCTTGTTTTGGTCGTTGTAATCTTTCAGGGTAGCCTTCGTGACCCGTCCTCCTTTACTGGAGAGTTCTACTTTTACCAGTTTGTTTTCGAGGACGAAGTTCTGCTCTGTTCCTTTTGCAGCCGCAAAGAACGAAGAAGTGGAATCTACTTCGAACGCCTTTTGCAAGGCGGCAGCTTCCTGTTCTTTTTTCAGTTGCTCCTGCTTTTGGGTGACTGCCTGGATGGAGTCCTGTTGATGTTGCGCACGCGCCATTTCTTCTTGACTGGGACGATTCCAAATGCCGAATCCTACGATTACCGCCCCAATGAGAAGAAATCCAACAATCGTGTTTTTATCCATTTCTTTTTTGTTGAATGATTGATTCTGTTATTTACTGATAGCCGCCTTGATGAATGACAGGAACAACGGATGCGGTTTCAAAACCGTGCTGCTGTATTCGGGATGGAATTGGGTACCGATAAACCACTTCAACGTAGGAATCTCAACGATTTCTACCAAGTCTGATTCCGGGTTAATACCCACGCATTTCATGCCGGCCTTTTCGAACTCTTCTTTATAGTCGTTATTGAATTCATACCGATGGCGGTGGCGTTCCTGTATATGCTCGCTCTGATATGCCTGATATACTTTTGATGTCGGGTCGAGTACGCATTCGTAAGCGCCCAAACGCATGGTACCACCCATGTTGGTGATGGACTTCTGCTCTTCCATGATGTCTATCACGTTATGCGGCGTTTTCTCGTCCATTTCGCGGCTGTTCGCATCGGTGTAACCCAATACGTTGCGAGCGAACTCGATGGCCATGCACTGCATACCCAAGCAGATACCGAAAGTCGGAACGTTGTGAGTACGACAATACTTCAGAGCTACAAACTTGCCATCGATACCTCTTTGTCCGAATCCCGGGCAAATGATGATGCCGTCCATATCTTTCAGGCTTTCTTCTACGTTTTCATCGGTAAGCTTTTCGCTATTGATGAAATGGATGTTGGCCTTGCGGTCGTTGTAGGTAGCGGCTTGCGACAACGCTTCCAGAATAGACTTGTACGCGTCCTGCAAATCGTATTTTCCCACCAAACCGATTTTTACCTCTTCGGTAGCGTGATGACGTCTGTTCAAGAACTCTCTCCACGGACCCAACGACGGGGTTTCGCCTACGGGCAATCCCATCTTTTCCAGGATGGTCACGTCCAACTTCTGTTCCTGCATGCGCAAGGGAACTTCGTAAATGGTAGGCATATCCATTGACTGAACCACGGCGTTTTCGTCTACGTTACAGAACAAGGCGACCTTCTTCTTCAAGTTAACGCTCAATTCGTGTTCGGTACGCAATACCAAAACGTCCGGCTGAATACCCACAGACTGCAATTCCTTTACGGAGTGTTGGGTAGGCTTGGTTTTCAGCTCGCCTGCCGCTGCCAAATAAGGTACATAAGTAAGGTGTACGCACAAGGCGTTTTTCCCCAACTCCCACTTCAGCTGACGAATACTTTCCAGATAGGGGAGCGACTCGATATCGCCTACCGTACCGCCGATTTCAGTAATCACGAAATCGAATTTGTACTTGTTACCCAACAATTTTACATTGCGCTTAATCTCATCGGTGATGTGAGGGATTACCTGAATGGTTTTTCCAAGGTAGTCTCCACGACGCTCCTTGTCGATAACGCTCTTGTAGATTCGTCCTGTTGTGATGTTGTTGGCCTTTGTGGTTTGTATTCCGAGGAAACGTTCGTAGTGTCCTAAGTCCAAATCAGCTTCATGGCCGTCAACGGTAACATAGCATTCGCCGTGTTCGTAAGGATTAAGCGTTCCGGGGTCGATGTTAATATACGGGTCAAACTTCTGGATAGTAACGCTGTAGCCTCTAGCCTGCAGCAATTTACCGATAGATGATGAAATGATGCCTTTTCCGAGGGAAGAAGCTACACCACCTGTAACGAAAATGTACTTTGTTTCTGCCACGATATGTTTGTTTTTAAATGATTTATTGTTTAAACAACACTTTTCAAAGCTGCAAAATTACAAAAAAAAGCCAAACCTAAGGCATGCCAAATCTAAAATCTTGAGCCGTGTCCCGATTTAATTCGGCGTGCGGTTTTATTTCTCCCGTATCGTTTGTAAAGAAAAAAGACGAACGAAAAATTGCCCGAAGCGAAATAAAAATCTCTCGCCACGAATCAGTCAATCCCTCGGGACGAAATTAAAATCTCTCGAGACGAATTTCAAATCTCTCGCCGGAGATTTTTGAGTTTATCGAAATGGGCTCACAATACCCTGTAGAGGCACCGAAAATTTCATGGGGGAGCCATTGGGTAACGTGTCTTGGCAGAAACGCAGCGTTGCGTTGTCCGGTTTTTTAACCATGCGGCAGCAGGATTAATCGGAGTGGGCAAAATTGTCTTAAGCCTATAACGTCGGAAAGAAAAATTAGTTGTATTTTTGCAATAAATTAAGGTAGGTATTATGAAAACGTATAGCGTATTTTTGTTGTGCTTGATGGCGGGAGGAGCGACTTACGCCCAAAACGTGACAGCAGAACAAACAACAACCAAAGATAACGCCCATTCCGCAGACAAGGACAAGGGCAACAACAAGGCAGAAAGCGTATTGCCATCAGTAGAGAAATTTAATTATTTGATAGAGAATTACCGGAATACCTATCAGGCCATGGAAAACAGATGGGATGACTATTACTCGTCCGACCTGTTGCCCTGGGTGCGTCTGAATCCGGACTACTACAAACTCTTCATGCCGGCCACTTATTACAGCGCGCCTGTAGAACAGTCGATGAGTATAGCGGACTGGAGTCCATCCGACCCGTTAAATAAGGCGAATCCCTTGAAAGATTCCGTCTTCCAAGTGCCCAACATCACTCCGTCGGTCAACATCGACCGGGCGGTAAACCGGCAACTGCTGAGTTTCTACCTAGCCTATCCTAATGTGGTGAAGCGAAATGAAACCGATTTGCAGGGACTGGAGCCATTGGCCGAAAGAATGCAAGTTAAAAAGACAAAGAAAGAAGACGTTAAATCTCTGATAGAAGCTCCTTCCAGCGTTCGTCAGGTGTCCGAAAGCGACTTACTGATTATGAAACCCAACTTCTGGAACATCGGAGGAAACGGCTATGTACAGGCATCGCAAAACTATCTGTCTGACAACTGGTATAAGGGAGGTGAAAGCAACGTGTCCCTCATCTCCGGCTTGGTGTGGCAGTTTAATTACAACGACAAGCAGCGTTTGCAGTTTGAGAATAAGTTGGAATGGAAATTGGGCTTCGTAACGGCTCCTTCCGACACCGTGCACCAATACAAAACCAACGACGATATGCTCCGCTTCACTTCGAAGTTAGGCTACAAGGCGTTCAAAAATTGGTATTACACCTTGTCGGGTGAGTTCAAGACCCAAATCTTCTCTAAATATGAAACCAACTCGGACAAACTGATTTCTACATTCCTTGCTCCGGCCGAACTAAACATCGGTCTTGGTATGGACTACAAATATAAAAAAGACGGCGTGTGCGACTTGTCTGTGCTAATAAATCCGCTGAACTACTCCCGATACAGTGTGGCCAGCGATAGGGTAGACCCTACGAAGTTCAACATCGAAGAAGGAAAACGCGTATCGAACCAATTCGGTTCCCGTCTGGAAACAACCCTGAAATGGAGCTTGGTACGTAGCCTGCTTTGGGACTCGCGGCTTTCCTATACCACCAACTACGAAAAGGTATTAGCAGAATGGGAAAACACGTTCACCTTTACAATGAACAAATACTTTTCTACCAAACTGTTCGTTCACGTCCGTTTCGATGACTCGGTAAAACGAACCGACAATGAAAGCTTCTTCCAGTTGCAAGAGTTGATGAGTTTGGGATTCAATTATACGTGGTAATAAAAACTTTATATGATATCCTTTGTTCAAATCCTTGATTTTGTAGGTACTTTCGCCTTTGCCATCAGTGGCATCCGGCTGGCTTCGGCCAAACGTTTCGACTGGTTCGGAGCGTACATTGTAGGACTGGCCACGGCTATTGGCGGAGGAACCCTACGCGACGTAATGCTAAACGTAACACCCGTATGGATGACCAACCCCATGTATCTCATCTGTACGGCGATAGCCATGGTTTTCGTGATTATCTTCGGCAAATACCTAATCCACCTCAACAACACGTTCTTCATCTTCGATACCATCGGACTGGCGCTGTTCACGGTGGTAGGGTTCGAAAAGAGCTATATGCTTGGATTTCCCTTCTGGGTAGCCATCATCATGGGAAGCATTACAGGAGCGGCGGGCGGTGTTATCCGCGACGTGTTCATCAATGAAATTCCGCTCATCTTCCGAAAAGAGATTTATGCCATGGCATGCGTGGTTGGCGGTTTTGCTTATTGGTTTTGCTTGTTGGGCGGACTGGAATCTTACTTATCCCAGATAATAGGAGGCGTTACTGTTTTCATTGTGCGTATTCTCGCCGTGAAATATCAGGTAACCCTTCCCATACTAAAAGGCGATGAGAAAGAATAATCTCTCTCACCGCCGCTTCTCTTTTTTGCCCGACTTTTCTTTTGCAGGGAAGTCGGGCAAGCATTTTATCAGGTATAGAATTTTGCGCTGACGCTTATACATATAAGCCGAAGGCTTCCCCGAATTGAATTTTATCGGGTTGGGCAGGCTGGCCGCTATAAGCGCGCATTGCGACCGTGTTAGCTTTTGTGCCGATGTCTGGAAATGTTCCCGTGCCACAGCTTCCGCCCCGTAAATGCCTTTTCCCATTTCTATCGAGTTCAGATATACTTCCATAATCCGCTCCTTGCTCCAACATGTTTCTATCAGAACCGTGAAATAAACTTCCAGACCCTTCCTTATCCAAGAGGAACGAGGCCACAGAAACACATTCTTCGCCGTCTGCTGGCTAATAGTACTCGCTCCGCGCGCCTTCTTTCGCGTCTGATTTTCTTTTACCGCTTTCTTTATCTCTACGAAATCGAATCCGTTGTGCTCCGCAAACCGGTTGTCTTCCGAAGCGATGACGGCCAAAGGCAGACTATGCGCTATCTTTTCCTTCGGTACCCAATGGTGCTTGCATCTAATCTCGTCGCCTTTGGCTATTTGCTGGATGGTACGTATCACCATCAAAGGGGTTACATAGACGGGAACAAACCGAAGAGCCAGTACAGACAAGATGGATGTCCCGAAAAACAATATCAAACAATTCCTGAGAAACTTAAGAACTTTCTTCTTCATGGTTATCGTTTTGGCGAAAAGTAGGGAATGAAAACGTATTGCCGGTTCTCATTCCCTATACTATATTATAACGGCTTCTTATAAGATGCGCCGCTTTATTCTTTAAATTAATACGCGAACAAAGGATACTTCTTCATCGTCTCGTTTACACGGGCGCGTACCGAAGCGATTACTTCTTCGTTTTCTACATTGGAAAGCACGGTTTCTATCATTTCCGCAATCTCAACCATCAAGTCTTCTTTCGCGCCGCGAGTCGTAATGGCCGGAGTTCCTAAGCGGATGCCCGAAGTCTGGAAAGCAGAGCGGGTGTCGAACGGAACCATATTCTTGTTTACGGTAATGTCGGCTGCAACCAAAGCCTTTTCGGCAACCTTTCCTGTCAAATCCGGGTATTTGGAACGCAAATCTACCAACATAGAATGGTTATCAGTTCCTCCCGAAACGATGGTAAAACCACGGTCTATCAAAGCTTGCGCCAAAACAGCCGCATTCTTCTTGACCTGTTTTTGGTATTCCTTGTACTCCGGTTGTAGACATTCGCCGAAGGCAATGGCTTTCGCTGCGATAACGTGCTCCAACGGGCCGCCTTGAATACCGGGGAAGACTGCCGAATCGAGTAATTGCGACATCATCTTCGTTTCTCCCTTCGGCGTTTTCTTTCCCCACGGATTGGGAAAGTCTTTTCCCATCATGATAACGCCTCCACGTGGTCCTCGGAGCGTTTTGTGCGTGGTAGAGGTTACGATATGGGCGTATTTTACCGGATTGTCGAGCAAGCCTGCGGCAATCAAACCTGCGGGGTGAGCCATATCCACCATCAGAATGGCGCCTACCTTGTCTGCGATGTCGCGCATGCGTTTGTAATCCCATTCACGGGAATAGGCCGAACCGCCGCCAATAATCATCTTGGGATGTTCACGCAAAGCTATTTCTTCCATCTGATCGTAGTCTACACGTCCTGTTTCCTTGTTCAGGTTATATTCGCACGGATGATAAATGATGCCCGATGTATTGACCAGTGAGCCGTGCGAAAGGTGTCCTCCGTGCGAGAGGTTTAATCCCATAAACTTGTCTCCCGGATTCAGAACTGCCAAGAAAACGGCAGCATTAGCTTGCGCTCCAGAGTGCGGTTGTACATTGGCCCATTCCGCTCCGAAGATTTGTTTCAAGCGGTCTATGGCTATTTGCTCGCTTTGGTCTACCACTTCGCAGCCTCCATAATAGCGTTTGCCTGGATAGCCCTCTGCGTATTTGTTGGTAAGGCAAGAGCCCATGGCCTGCATCACTTGGTCGCTTACGAAGTTTTCGGAAGCGATTAGCTCAATGCCTTTTAGTTGTCTTTGATGTTCTTTTTCGATAATGTCAAAAATCAAATCGTCTCTTTTCATATCTCGTATATTATAAGGTAAATAATAATCTCTAAAATATGACTCCCACCGAAAAGCTCAGTTCGTTGTTTTGTCTTTTCAAGACAATATCCTGTGCGTCGTGTGGGGGAGTAGTGGATGTTCTGTCAAAGGAGATTCCTTTCACCATATTGTGCAGCCCAACTCGATACCTGAAATCGAAGAAAACATTCGCCACGTTTACTGCCAACCCCAATACGCCATTGAATCGAAACGGATGAATGGTTTCGTCAATGCTTTGCTGATAAAATCCGCTGTATTCGTTCTTGCTGTATTTGTCCCACGTATAAGAAATCTCAGGTCCCAAGAAGAATGCCATCCCGTAGGGGGATACATCTACAAACTTATACCCATACAATATTGGCATATTGATGGAGTGAATTTTGCTTCGTATCAAAGCATTGTCGGCTAAATATTCATTGTTTTCTTTGCTTCGTGGAGCGGATATACTTCCTTTTGCAATGTTGTACTGTAGCTCCGGCTGAATAAAATGATGCTTCTTCAGATTGAAGCGACAGAAGAAAGAACCGAAATACCCTACTTTGTAATTGTTCTGCACATTCTGTATTTCAGTTTCCCCAACACTGAACCGGTCAATCAGAAACATCGAAGAATTAAAGCCGACTCTTATTCCCACATTCACTTTCTTCTCCTTGCCCGTCTGCGAAGCGTGGCTTTCCGCCATTCCCTTCCCAACGGACATCACGATACATACGAATGTAAAAATAAGAGCCGACCTATTCATTATTCTTTTTTCTTTTCTACCGACCATCCGAACTTCCCGACCTTTTCTCCCGTCTCGTAATATCCGCCATGGATATACGCCAACAGGTTCGAACTTGCCAAGTCGAATTTCCCCGTATCCGGGTCAATAAACTTTTCATCGGCCTTTACGTTAACCACGTCGGCGATGAACATGTCGTGCGAGCCCAATGAAATAATTTCCTTTACCCGACACTCAATGTTTAGGGGAGACTCTTCTATGATGGGAGCAGACACGCACCGAGCTTTCCCAGGGGTAAGGTGCATCTCTTCAAACTTGTTGAAGTCTCTGCCCGAACGTACCCCACACCAGTCGGTAGCCCGTGCCAACTCTTTCGTGGTAAGGTTTAAAACAAACTCCATGTTCCTTTTCAGAATGGGATAGGAGTGACGTTCTGGCCGGACGGAGATGTAGCACATGGGGGGATTGGTGCATACCGTGCCTGTCCATGCTACGGTAAGGATGTTGTATTCCTCTGGGGTGCTTCCGCAGCTTACCAATACGGCAGGCAGCGGATAAATCATGGTTCCCGGTTTCCAATCCTGTTTCATGCGGCGCTCGGTTTAAATCAGTTTGATATTGTCTTTCTGTTGTTCCTTTTCGCAATAGTGACATCTCAGAATTCCATGTTCTTTGTCTATTACGTGGAACCACGTAAGCATTGGTTCATTATTTGTAATGCACTTAGGATTGTTGCATTTCACGATGCCTTTCAGCTCGTCGGGAAGTACGACTTCTTTCTTCTCTACAACTTCATAGTGACGGATAATGTTCAGTTTTACGTTGGGGGCTACTACCGACAAGCGGCTTACTTCCTCATCGGTGAAGAAGCGGTCGGCTATTTTGATGATTCCTTTCTTTCCCAGTTTCTTACTCTCGAAATTGTTTCCGATGGTGATGTTACTATCCAGATGCTGCAAGTCGAGCAGCGACACAACGGTAAACAGTTTGTCGGATGGTATATGGTCGATAACCGTTCCGTTTTCCAGCGCGGCTACCTGAAGTTCTTTCTTTTCGCTCATGGTTTGCTTAATTTTAAAACGTTCTTCATTTCTCCGTGTCTGCTTTCACCTCATCAAGGGTAATGCCCAACACATCGCATAGAATGGCCTGACGCGTATATAGTCCGTTCTGTGCCTGTTGGAAATAATAGGCTTTCGGATTATCATCTACATCGTAGGCGATTTCATTGACGCGTGGCAACGGATGAAGTATTTTCAAGTTGGGACGAGTATGTTCCAACATCTTGTTTCGCAGGATGTACACATCTTTCACCCGTTCGTACTCCATCAAGTCGGTAAAGCGTTCGCGTTGCACACGAGTCATATACAGAATGTCAGCATCGGCTATGGTTTCTTCGGTAAAGTCGGTGTGCTCGTAGTATTTGATATTATGCTCTTTGCAATACAACTTGTATTCTTCCGGCATCTTCAGCTCTTCGGGAGCTACAAAATGGAATGTCGGATTGAAGTGGCGCATAGCCATCAACATGGAGTGTACAGTACGTCCGTATTTCAGGTCGCCGACTAAATAAATGTTCAGGTTTTCCAGCGTCCCCTGAGTTTTGTAAATGGAATAGAGGTCAAGCATGGTTTGCGAGGGGTGCTGATTGGCTCCATCACCGGCGTTGACAATAGGTACTTGTGTTACCTCGCTAGCGTAGCGTGCAGCCCCTTCCAAAAAGTGACGCATCACGATGATATCGGCATAGTTGCTTACCATTATGATGGTATCTTTCAGTGTTTCACCTTTCGATGAACTGGTTACCTTAGGGTCGGTAAATCCGATGACACGTGCACCCAACCGATTAGCAGCTGTTTCAAAGCTCAGACGGGTACGGGTAGAGGGTTCAAAAAACAGAGTGGCTACGACTTTTTGGTCCAGCAAATGACGATTGGGCTTTTTCTCGAATTCCCTGGCCATCTCCAACAGATAAAGGAGTCTTTCCTTGGAATGATTGGCGATGGTGACTAAACTTCTATTTTCCATATTTTCGGTTTTATGTTTGATAGTTATAATACCGGAGTTCAAAGATATGAAAAAAAAATAGTTCTCTCGCCTTTTTTCTCAGATTTCGCCTTTTTCTGTAATTCTTAATTGCTGCCTATCGGTAGACATGTATATGTAGATTCTTTATTTCATCGCAGGTCAATAACTTCTGCTTTTGGATACTTCTTAGCATCGAAGCAGAATGTCTTCGCATCGTATGTCTTACCCGTTTGAAAAGATGAGACTGTAAATATTTGTGAACGTCCACCTGGCAACTTCAGTGTAATGCTTTGCGGAATATAAGAATCTACCGTAATATGTAATATAACGCTTGTTCCGGCATTGGCCTTGTTTTGCGGCGTAAGCTCTATTTCGTGAACCTTTTTCCCCTGCAATGTTTTCGTTCCCTTGTAAATGCAGCCAAAGCGTTTTTTATACGAACGAAGCAAGGCGTAAGGATTTGTTTCTTGTACTTCCTCTGGGGTAGGGGTTGAGACGGTGACTTCTTCAGACTTCGCTACATAACTCCATTGCGTTTTCCCATCGAACCAGCTTTCTACACCTCCGCAAAGCAAGTGGAATTTGTCGCCTTGCAATTGCAATACACCTTTTTGCGAGCCCATAAAAGAAAGGGCTATTCCTTTTCCCTTCACAAATGAGGTTGCCGTCTTGTCCAGTACTCCCGCCGCCTTGGCGCTTCGTTGTCCTTGACAAGGGGAGCATATTCCCAGCAACAGGCTATATAACAGAATTAAGGCTTTCAATTTCATGTTACTCGTTCTTTAAATTGCTTAGTCTCATTTCCAAATCGTTGGCATCCATGCACAACACTTCACGAGCTTTACTTCCGTTTGTCGGACCTACTACACCCGCCTTTTCCAATTGGTCCATAATACGTCCCGCGCGGGTATATCCGATAGAGAATTTTCGCTGAATAAGCGACGTTGAACCCAACTGATGATAAATAACTAGATTGGCAGCCTCTTCGAACAAAGGGTCAAGGCGGTTCATGTCCACGTCACCCGATCCGGCAGAACCGTTACTATCGTTCTCGTCTACATACTCAGGCAGAATGAAAGCAGTAGGGTAGCCTTGCTGATGGCTGATGAAATTCACGATTTCCTCCACCTCTGGCGTGTCAACGAAAGCACATTGTACACGAACGGGGTCGTTCCCTTGCAAATAAAGCATATCACCTTTCCCTACGAGTTGCTGAGCCCCAGAACGGTCAAGGATAGTACGCGAGTCTGTCATCGAGGCAACCTTAAAAGCGACACGGGCGGGGAAGTTAGCTTTTATCGTACCAGTAATAATATTTGTGGTAGGACGTTGAGTCGCAATGATAGCATGTATTCCTACGGCACGTGCCAACTGTGCGATACGACAGATAGGAAGTTCCACGTCTTTCCCTGATGTCATTATCAAGTCACCGAACTCATCTATAAGGAGTACGATATACGGCATGAAGTGATGTCCTTCATTCGGGTTTAGTCTCCGTTCGATGAACTTAGCGTTATATTCTCTCAGGTTTCTGCAATTAGCTTTTTTCAATAGGTCGTATCGGTTATCCATTTCTACACAAAGCGAGTTCAGCGTCTGAATCACCTGCTTTCCATCGGTGATAATAGCCTCTTCCGCATCTGGCAACTTAGCTAAATAATGGTTCTCTATCGGTGCGTAAACCGAGAATTCCACTTTCTTCGGGTCAATAATGACAAACTTCAGTTCACTGGGATGTTTCTTGTAAAGAAGGGACGTTACGATAGCGTTCAATCCTACAGATTTACCCTGACCGGTAGCACCGGCCACCAACATATGCGGTGCTTTGGCTAAGTCAACCATGAACACCTCGTTCGTAATGGTTTTTCCCAACGCTATCGGAAGTTCGAATTTTGTTTCCTGAAACTTCTTGCTCATCAAGATAGACTTCATTGGTACGATATGCGGATTGGCATTGGGAACTTCAATACCGATGGTCCCTTTTCCTGGAATAGGTGCAATAATACGTATACCCAACGCTGCAAGATTCAGGGCAATATCATCTTCCAAATTACGAATTTTAGAGATGCGTATACCCTCGGCTGGGGTAATTTCGTATAGTGTGATGGTGGGACCTACGCTTGCAGTAATGGTGTTTATTTCAATTCCGAAACTGCGTAAGGCCTGTATGATACGATTCTTGTTGGCCTCTTGCTCCTCCATATCAATAGCCGGCTTATCATCGCCAAAATCATTTAATAGGTCTACCGACGGGAACTTGTAATACTCTAAATCCAAACGTGGATTGTAAGGTAGGCTTGGATTGCTCTGTAGTGCCTCTTGCGGTTCTTCTACAGTCTGTATGATGAATTCCGGTTCCTTCTTGGGTTGTGACTCTATTTCTGGTTCTTCTTTTGGAAGAGGCTCATTATGGATATCCTCTGCGCCATGACTTCGCACGGCCAAATCGAACAACTCATCCACGCTCTTTTCTTCTTCCTTTTCTACTCCTGATTCTATAACTATCGGGGCATCTTCATGCTTTGTTTCAGGCACGTATTGAGGCTTAGGCTCTTCTGGACTCGTTTCTTGTTGGGAAGCTTGGGGTACTACAAGTTCATTTTCTGCAGCGGAAGGCTTCGATTGGCCATCCACTTTGGAAAATTCTGCAGATTTCTTCCCATTGAATGTCGGGTGCAATGCTTTACGAACCCACTTAATGGTTTGTCGCGTAAAGTATATACATATTAATATAAACGTGCCGAACAAAAGCAAAGTCAACCCCATGGCTCCTATCTGTGCACAAAGCCACTTGCTGATATTGTATCCGTGCAAGCCACCTGGATAAATGAAGCAGTCTCGAAATGCATTCTGTAATGCAAATCCGCATGTCACGGAACACCAAATCATCAAAACAAAACATCCAAAGAACCATCTCCTCAACTTGAACTGATAAGCTCTCATCAGCTTCATGCCTGCTAGAATAAGAAACAGGATAATAAAGAAAGAGGGAAGTCCGAAACAACCATTAATGAAGAACTCGGAAATCCTAGCTCCCTGAGAACCTGCATAGTTTTGAATCTGCGTATCCGATTTTAGCATCTCTCCTGGGTTTAGACGAGTCACAATACTTTGATCGTTTCCGCCTGTAATGAGAAAAGAGAGAAAAGCCAATAGCAGATACACGCCAAACATAACCAGTAGCAGTCCGATTACAAAGTGTATAGTTTCACTCTTAACGGCTTCGTTTATTTTTATGGAGGAGAATAGCTTTTCGGAGGTATTGTCTACCTCCTGTATTTTCTTGTTCATGATTCAGTCTTGCATTTACATTAATTGCAAAAGTACAAAGTTAAACGAAAACTGAAAATTTTTTTCGTACCTTTGTCGCCAATCAAAAATGAATCATGAAGAAAACCACATCCATTATATTCGATAAAAACACTGTGGAATTTGTAACGGTATCTGCCGAATTCTGCGGATTCCTGGAACGTTTTCCCAAAATGATGGACAGAAATAGTTTCATCGACAAATCACTAAAGTTATTTCCCCTGTTATACTTAAAGGCATCTCTATTGCCAAAAGCCGTCCGAGTAGATAACTTCCCGCCGGAAACATTTGTTACGGAGGGGGATTATGAACGAATTCGCGCCTCTGTAGCACAACTGCTAGGAAGTGATGATGATTATTTAGATGTCTTTCTTGACGACATGGCGTATAGCGAGACACCCATCAAGCAGGAAATTTCCGAAACATTAGCCGATGTATATCAACCGTTGAAAGATTTTATATGTGTGTACCAAATGGGACTTGAACATACCATGAATGATGCATTAGCCATTTGCAAAGAACAGTTCGCTGATTTTTGGGGACAACGCTTACTGAACGTGATGCGAGCCCTTCACGATGTGAAGTACAAGTCGTACACATACGGCGACGAGGCAATGCCGGAAGGAAGAGATGAGGACAGTGAAAACAGATGCGAAGAATTCTTATGGTAATCATACAAAACAAAATAAAGAAAGAGAGCTTGGCTGAAATGACTAGAGAACAGTTCAATGGACGGATATTTATAGTCAATTCGGAAGATGAAGCTCGCAAAGCGGTATCGTTTCTTAACCAACATAAACTAGTAGGAGTAGATACGGAAACGCGTCCGTCTTTTCGGAAAGGCATGGTTCACAAAGTCGCACTGCTACAAATATCTACTGAAGACACCTGCTTCCTGTTCAGATTGAATCGCTTGGGGATTCCTGACTTTTTGGAAGACTTTCTGCGAAACGATGTATTAAAGGTGGGATTGTCTTTAAAAGACGATTTCGCCATGCTCCGACGTAGGAATCAGGGTGATTTACGCAATGGCAACTGGATTGAGCTACAAGATTATGTCCCGTTATTGGGAATAGAAGAGAAGAGTCTGCAAAAGATTTACGCATTGCTCTTCAAAAAAAAAATATCCAAGAGTCAGCGCTTATCCAACTGGGAAGCGGATGTGCTGACCGATGGCCAACAGTCTTATGCAGCTACCGATGCTTGGGCATGTATTGTAATATACAAATATTTGGAGAAGTTACGAGCCAACGGCAATTATCGGATAGAAAAACTACCGGAAGAAACTTCTGCTTCCGATATTAACAACGCATAATTTATTCATTAAACGCATATATGGCATATAAAAAAATATACTTAAAGCCAGGGAAAGAGGATTCACTAAAGAGGTTTCATCCTTGGGTATTCTCGGGAGCGATAGCCGGCATGGCTGAAGAACCCGAAGAGGGCGAAATAGTTGATGTATATACATCAAAAAAGGAATTTATCGCATGTGGTCATTACCAAATAGGTAGTATTGCCGTGCGAGTTTTGTCGTTCTGCCAGGAAGAGATTGACCATAATTTTTGGGTTCGTAAACTACAAGTGGCAAGAAACCTTAGAGTCGCATTAGGACTAATAGGAAATCCGCAGAACAATACATACCGTTTAATACACGGCGAAGGAGACAATCTGCCAGGGCTGATTATTGATGTATACGACCATACAGCTGTAGTACAAGCTCATTCAGCTGGAATGCACATATATCGCTTGGAGATTGCTGATGCTCTTTCAGAAGTGATGGGAGACATCATTCAAAATATCTATTATAAATCGGAAACTACACTTCCATTTAAGGCCGATTTGTTAGAACGCGAAAATGGATTCATTAAAGGAGGAAGTCCGGAAAATGTAGCGATGGAGAATGGACTAAAGTTTCATGTGGATTGGCTGAAAGGACAAAAGACTGGATTCTTTGTAGACCAGCGTGAGAACAGACTTCTGCTTGAACGTTATGCCAAAGAGAGAAGCGTATTAAATATGTTCTGTTATACTGGAGGTTTTTCTTTCTATGCCATGAGGGGAGGTGCTAAATTAGTACACTCGGTAGACAGTTCTTCGAAAGCAATCGACCTGACAAACAAAAATGTAGAATTGAATTTCCCCGAAGATTCACGTCATCAGGCTTTTGCCGAAGATGCATTTAAGTATTTAGACAGGATGGGAGACCAATACGATTTGATTATTTTGGATCCACCAGCCTTTGCCAAGCATCGTGGAGCCATTCGTAATGCGTTGCGCGGATATACCAAACTTAATGCAAAAGCATTTGAAAAGATTCGTCCTGGAGGCATCTTGTTTACATTCTCTTGCTCACAAGTGGTAAACAAGGAAAACTTCCGAAATGCAGTCTTTACTGCGGCAGCACAAAGCGGACGTAGTGTGCGAATTTTACATCAACTAACTCAACCGGGGGATCATCCAGTGAATATCTATCACCCAGAAGGCGAATATCTGAAAGGGTTGGTCTTATACGTGGAATAACAGAATTGACAAAGGTGGCCAATGGTGGATATCTTCCGCCATTAAGTCGCCTTTGATATTCCTATGTTTCTACAGTCGCTGCAAGGTTTGTGACAGTAGACTCCGCCAATCGGTTGCATTTTGTGGTTGGACAGTATGAAATCCTAAGCTCTGTGCAATGTCTATGTTTGATTTTCCATCATCGACAAAGACGGTTTCCTGCGGCAAAATTCCAGAGTCAGATATCATATATTCAAAGATTTCTTTGTCTGGCTTTGTGTATCCTACCTGATAGGAAAGGTATAACTTTTTAAAATAGTAGGAGAGAGGACGCCCAAGCGGAGTGAAGTCTTTGCTGCATGCCCACCCCATAACATAGGGATTCGTGTTGCTCAATATATAAAGATTATAGCCTTCCACTCTCAGTTGCTCCAAATATTGGAGTTTCCGAGTGTCAACACCAATCATAAATCCAAGCCATGCCTGTTGTGTCTCTTTCCAGGTAAGTGAGCGGCCACATAGTTTTTCTAATTCCATTCGAAACGCTTCGTCCGTAATCTTTCCCTCTTCCAATTCTTGAAAGATACCTGTTTGGTGATACTTGTCTAATCGTGCGTCTGCATCCTTTAGCCCAATCTGTACGAACGCTTCTACCGCACGGTCGCGATTGATGTCAGCAATGACACCCCCAAAATCAAATACAATATTTTTTATCATAAGCACTAATTTAAATACTCAACTCCTATATTGAATTCTGGCTATTCGAAACAATACAATTCGGACGGCTGCGTGCGTCGCAGAGGGATGACATTTACATCTTTCCCTACAATAATTCCATGATTCTTCAATGCGAGTTCTACTGTTTTTAGTGCTAACTCGGGATGGTTGTTGTCTTTACTTAAATGGCAAAGCCACAGATATTTTAAACCTTTCGGGAAGTTGTTGGCGAGGAAACTGGCGGCTTCAGAGTTGCACAGATGCCCTGTAGGCGATGCAATACGCTCCTTGAGATGCTTGGGATATGGTCCCGATTGCAACATGGTCTCATCATAGTTTGCTTCCAAAATCAGATAATTAGTCTGTGCGATATATGTGGCAGCCGTTTCTGTAATATGTCCAATATCTGTTAAAAAAGAAAAGGTTTTCCCGTCTATCGTGATACTGTATCCTACATTGTCTGTTCCATCATGGGGGACTTCAAAACAGGAAACCATAAAATCTCCTATTTGCTTTGTTTCTTCTTTTTCGATGTATTTTATATGGTCTGTTTTCAACTTATCTGTCATACAATAGCTTCGGTTTATCCCCTCATGTACTTTAGCGGTAGAATAAACCGGAATGCTATATTTGTTGGACAGATGCCCAACTGCTTTTATATGGTCTGCATGATCGTGGGTAATGAAAATAGCCCGTACACTTTCTAATGAAAGGGAGTATTCTTTAAATATCTTTTTCAGCATGCGTATACCTACTCCTGCGTCTATTAATATGCTATGATTTTCAGAACTTAAATAATAACAATTTCCGCTACTACCACTACCGAAACTCATAAATTGTATTTTCATTTTCTTGCCTATCTTCTGTTTGTGAATCGCAAAATTAACGAAAAGAGCGATGCGGTCAAATATCCATTTACGGAAAATTTCCATTAAAGTTATCTGAAGCGCTTTTGAACACTTTCCCAAAAACTTGCCACATCCAAAGGAATATTGTATTTTTGAAGAAAATTTGATATTAAAATAATCAGAATAAATGAAAGCACTGAATATCCCTAAAATTACTCTTTCAGATCAAGTCCAGGCGAAAGATATACCGATGTTATTGACTCAGAACAATGTTCTATTTGAAACTGTGGATAATGTAAATTGGAGAGAAGACTATCCCTACCAACCAACTATGAAATTTCGTATTGCACATACAGGAAACAGCATCCTTATCCAGTATGTGATAAGCGAAAAAACAGTTCGAGCTGTAGCTCCGTCTGACAATGGAAGAGTTTGGGAGGATTCATGTGCTGAGTTCTTCGTCCAACCAGACGAGGCAAGCGGAATGTATTATAATTTTGAGTGCAACTGCGCAGGAACACTCCTGATAGAATACGGCAAACCAGGCAATCGTGAACATGCACCCTTAGATGTGGTACATAGTGTAGACCGATGGGCGTCATTGGGACGTTTACCTTTTGAAGAAAAAAACGCCCCAACCGAATGGATGCTCTGTTTGGTAATTCCGGCGTCCGCATTCTTTCAAGATAACATAACTTCGCTAGACGGCAAGGAAATGCGCGCCAATTTCTATAAATGCGGTGACCTCTTACAAACTCCTCATTTTATATCCTGGAATCCAATAGATTTGCCAACGCCGTGTTTCCATTGCCCCCAATTTTTCGGAAAGGTATACTTTGAGAAATAAGTTTCCGCGTCCATGAAACCGCAAGTATTGATTGGATCACCTACATCTGGAAGTGGGAAAACCACTTTCGCCTTGGGACTATTACGTGTAATGCAACGCAAGGGGATAAGCGTGCAACCGTTCAAGTGTGGGCCTGATTTCATAGATACGTTCTATCATTCCATTGCTTGCGGAAGAGACTCTGTCAATTTGGATACTTGGTTATCGTCCAAGTCTCATGTGCAATGCTTATACAATACGTATGCCGACAGAACCGACGCCTGTGTATTAGACGGAAATATGGGGTTATTCGATGGATATAGTCGAATGAAGGGAAGTAGTGCAGAAATAGCCCATTTGCTCAATGTGCCTATTGTCATGATTGTGAACGCTCGAACAATGGGATACTCTGCAGCTCCGATTCTATATGGCTTTAAGCACTTCCGCCCATCGACTCGCATCGTGGGTGTGATATACAATCAAATAACTTCGCCTGCACAGTTTACTGCTCTAAGAGAGGCTTGCATTGATTCAGGAATAGAATGTTTGGGGTATCTTCCAGCAGACGAAACGCTACGGTTACCTAATCGGCATTCGGCTTTCACTGTGGATCTGCGAAGGAGTGTAAAAGGCATCATTGAACAAACGGCTGACTTGTTGGAAAAACACGTGGATTGGAAGAAGTTGTTGTCTCTGTGTATGGGAATATTCCCCTGCCCATACTCATTGCCATATCAATCTACAGATATCGAAATAGGCCCAATGTTGCATTCACGTAAGTTAAAGATTGCCATTGCACGCGATTCGGCTTTCTGCTTTTTATATCGGGAAAATATTGACAGTCTAACTAAAAAAGGGATTGTATCCTTTTTCAGTCCATTGTATGCCAACGATTTGCCTGATGTGGATTTGATATATATACCGGGGGGATATCCCGAACTTTTCGCTCGTCAACTGCACCGTAGGAAACGTTTCCTTCAGCAGTTGAAAGACTTTGCAGAGGATGGAGGCATGATATTGACCGAAGGTAGTGGGGGAGTACTCCTTTCGCATTCGCTAATGGTAAAGCAAAGTGGAACAACCTATTACATGGCAAATGTCTTGCCGCTTGATTGTATGGTCACGCCAAAAGCTAGCATCGGATACAGTAAGCAGAATCTTGACGGGACAATTTTACGAGGTTACGAATATAGTCATATAAAAGCAGATAATATTCCACCTGTTTATCGCTATAAAAAAGTTGTGGTCAGTCAGCCACATTGGTATTGGGGTGAAACAGACCTTTCAAAATTGTGGGAATAACTATTGTACTTTCGTAAAAAGATTGTATCTTTGCATCAGAAAAATGCGGCAGTAGCTCAGTTGGTAGAGCATCAGCTTCCCAAGCTGAGGGTCACGGGTTCGAGTCCCGCTTGCCGCTCTCTCCCCGAAAAGATATTTTCTTTTTCTTCGATGCAAAATACTTTTTTACTTTTTCTTTATCTCACGTATAATAGCGATAACAGCACGATACAGAAGATACTTCTGCTTTTTGGCTTGTTCTTCATTTATTTCGTATTCACTTACCTAGTATCGTTTTTAAAAGCTGGTTGAATTAAATGAAAGAAGTGTATCAACTTTGTATTTAACATAATTGCCATTATATTTTTCTTTAGCCTTTCGGAAAAAGCTAAAGATTAGCATTTAATCTTTAGCTCATCCAAAATCTTCTTCATCTGCTCAAATGTAGTTATTCGTGTAGGAACAAGAGGAAGTCTAAGCTTGTTTTCTATCATTCCCATCATATTCAGCATGGCTTTTACACCGGCAGGATTTCCATCTACAAATAGCAGCTTGAAAAGTTCTGTGAAACGATGATGTATAGACAAAGCACTGGAATAGTCTCCTGCCAAAGCCAAACGAACCATTCTACTGAATTCGCGTGGAAAAGCGTTACCAATAACAGAAATAACACCCACTGCTCCCAAGGTAATAAGCGGGAAAGTGATTCCATCGTCTCCTGATATTACATCGAAGTTCTGAGGTTTATTCTTGATGATGTCATCCATCTGAGTAATGTTGCCGGACGCTTCTTTTATCGCTACAATATTATCGAAGTCACGAGCCAATCGTAAGGTTGTTTCTGCCGTCATATTTACTCCTGTTCTGCCCGGAACATTATATAATACAACAGGTAATTGAGTGGCTTGGGCTATCGCTTTGTAATGCTGATAAATGCCTTCTTGCGATGGTTTATTGTAATACGGAACGGCTACGAGCACAGCATCTACACCCGTAAGGTCATCGTTTTGCAGCGTATCTACAACTGTTTGCGTGCAGTTACTGCTAATACCCAACAATATAGGGATTCTTCCGTTTACACGCTCTATGACTAAACGTTTTATCTTTTGCTTTTCTTCGGTTGTCAGTGTCGGAGTTTCGGCTGTTGTTCCCAACACGCATAAAAAGTCTGTTCCATTTTGTACTTGATATTCCACCAATTTCGACAATGTATTATAGTCTACACTACCGTCTTCACAAAAGGGAGTGATAAGCGCAACTCCCATTCCTCTCAACTTTCTTTGTATCATACAAGTTAATATATAAACGCATCTACTTTGTGCAAAAATACTAATATTTTCGTTTATCAGCGATGAGATTGTCAGTTTTTCGCAGGTTTTTGTCTCTTATCCGTTTTACTCTCCTATCATTTTCAGAAAATCGGCTTCTGTTATGACTGGAATCTGCAGCTGGTGCGCCTTTTCCAATTTGGATGGTCCCATGTTGTCGCCCCCCAAGATGAAGCTTGTTTTCTTGGAGATGCTTCCTACGTTTTTCCCTCCATGGTCTTCTATTAGCTTCTTATATTCATCGCGCGAATGGTGGGTGAAAACTCCACTTATGACAATGGATTTATTTTCCAACGTATTGGAAAGACGGGAAGTAGATGTTGAATCTGCTTCCATTTTCAGGCCAGCGGTTTGCAAGCGCCCAACAAAAGCTCTGTTTCTTTCATCGGAGAAGTAGGAAATGATGCTTTGCGCAATTTTTATTCCGATTTCGTCCACATGAATCAAGTCATCAAGTGTTGCATTTTCCAGTTGTTCTATCGAAGGGAACGCGCTTGCGATTTTCTTGGCTACGGTTTCACCTACGAAACGGATACCCAAGGCAAATAGGACGCGTGCGTATGGTACTGTTTTTGACTTCTCAATGCCTTGGATTATGTTTTCGGCCGACTTGTCTCCCAAACGTTCCAAGCGAGAGATATCGTCTAGCCGAAGGGTGTACAGGTCGGAAGCATCTTTTATCAGCCCCTCTTGATAAAACAAATCCACCGTTTCAGGGCCAAGGCCTTCGATGTTCATGGCTCTGCGGCTGATGAAGTGTTCTATTTTTCCTTTTATCTGCGGCGGACAAGATTCGTTGGTGCAGTAATGAGCGGCTTCGTCCTCAAATCGAGTCAGCTTCTCACCACACTCCGGACAATGGGTGATGAATTCCACTTTCGAAGCGCCGGGGATGCGCGAAGTTGTATCTACACCCGTTATTTTGGGGATAATCTCCCCTCCTTTCTCCACATAAACCATGTCGCCAACGTGCAAATCCAAAGAAGCGATGATGTCGGCATTATGTAGCGAGGCTCTCTTGACGATAGTGCCAGACAGTTGGACAGGCTCAAGATTGGCCACCGGAGTAATCGCTCCCGTACGGCCTACTTGGTAAGTAACTTTCAATAGTTTGGTAAGCTCTCGCTCAGCTTGAAACTTGTAGGCGATGGCCCAACGCGGCGATTTGGCGGTATAGCCCAACAACCTTTGTTGTCTGAGTGAATTCACTTTCAATACGATGCCGTCGGTTGCTACTGGCAAGTTCTTTCGTTCTACATCCCAGTAGTTGATGAAATCGAAAATCTCGTTCAGCGTATGCGCTTTCTTCGCGATATGAGAAATCTTAAATCCCCATTTCTCCGCCTCCTTCAGATTCTCAAAATGTCCGTCGCACGGCAAGTTTTCTCCTAACATATAATAGAGATACGCATCCAACTGCCGGGAAGCAACAACCGCAGAGTTCTGTGATTTCAGTGTTCCCGATGCAGCGTTACGCGGATTGGCGAACAAAGGCTCTTCGCGCAACTCACGCTCCTTGTTCAATCTTTCGAAAACGCTCCACGGCATAAGAATCTCACCTCGCATCTCGAACTCTCGAGGATAACCGTCTCCTTTCAGCACCAAGGGCACGGAGCGGATGGTTCGCACATTATTCGTCACATCGTCTCCGCGGGTTCCGTCTCCACGGGTTACGGCTCGAACCAGTTTTCCGTCCTCGTAAGTCAAAGAAATGGACGTTCCATCGAACTTCATTTCGCAACAGATTTCAAAATCTTCATTCAGCGACTTGCTGACGCGGTTGTAAAAATCGGTTACCTCCTCTTGCGAATACGTGTTACCCAATGACAGCATGGGATATTTGTGCGTTACCTGAGTAAAATTTTCACTCAAATCGCTACCGACACGCACACTTGGCGAATTGGCATCGTAATGCTCGGGATGGAGCGATTCCAGGTCCTGCAATTCCCGCATCAGCTTGTCAAATTCCTGATCGGATATCACTGGAGCGTTTAGCACGTAGTAATTATAGTTGTGCAGATGCAACTCTTGTCGCAACTGGTCTATGCGTTCTATTTCTGTCATATGATCCTCTTTTGATAGATGTTCTTGCAAAAATACGAAGACTGCCGGAATACGGAAATGTTTTGGGGTGGATAATTTCAAATCGGCGAAGAGTCTAAAAATCCCTCGGGGCGCTTTAAAAATCTCTCGCCGGAGAAAAAAAATTTCCTCGGGACGTTTTAAAAATCTCTCGCCAGAGAAAAAAAATCTCTCGAGACGAATTTTAAATCTCTCGGGACGTTTTTTTGCGAAAGAATCAGTGGCATTAGAGTATTCGATGTAGAAATTAGAATGGCATTAGAAATCTTTGTACTTTTGCGGGAAATTAAGAAATATAACATATGAGAATAGACATCATAACCGTGCTCCCTGAAATGATTGAGGGATTCTTTAATTATTCCATTGTCAGCCGGGCGCAAAAGAAAGGCATCGCCGATATCCACATTCATAACTTGCGAGACTACACCGTAGACAAATGGCGAAAAGTAGACGACTATCCATTTGGAGGCTGTGCCGGGATGGTGATGAAGATAGAACCGATAGACCGATGTATTACCGCGCTAAAGGCACAGAGAGATTATGACGAAGTTATCTTCACAACTCCCGACGGCGAACAGTTCGACCAGAAAATGGCAAATACGCTCTCGCTTTCCCAGAATCTGATTATCCTTTGCGGTCATTTCAAAGGGATAGACTATCGCATCCGCGAGCATTTTATCACAAAAGAAATCAGCATAGGCGATTACGTGCTGACAGGAGGTGAACTGGCCGCAGCTGTTATCTCTGATGCTATCGTACGAATCATCCCTGGCGCCATATCCGATGAACAGTCCGCATTGTCCGACTCGTTTCAAGACAACCTGTTGGCTCCACCTGTATATACCCGTCCTGCAGATTATAACGGATGGAAGGTTCCAGATGTCTTGCTATCGGGACACGAAGCCAAGATAAGAGACTGGGAATTCCAACAATCGCTGGAGCGAACACAACGTCTTCGCCCGGACCTGCTTAAGAAATAGAAAAATCCCCATAGCCTTACTTCAAGCCTATGGGGATTTTTTCGCTTTTATCTATAAAGAGTTATACTTCCAAAGCTCCAACTATGTCTTTTACCGAGTCATATCCGTGTCGGTTCAAGTAGTCGTCTATACCTTTAGCAACCTTAGCGGTGATGGCCGGGTCGATGAAATTGGCCGTTCCTATTTCGATAGCTGAAGCTCCCGCCAACAAGAATTCTACGGCATCTTTCCAGTTCATGATTCCTCCCAAACCGATGACCGGTATTTTGACGGCATTGGCCACTTGCCATACCATGCGCAAGGCTATCGGCTTTACGGCAGCTCCACTCATACCACCCGTAATCGTAGAAAGAATAGGTTTTCTTTTCTCTGCATCAATAGCCATTCCGAGCAGGGTATTAATGAGGGAAACACTATCTGCTCCGGCACCTTCTACCGCACGGGCTATTTCCGCAATGTTTGTCACATTGGGCGACAGTTTCACGATTAGCGTCTTGTTATAAGCCTTCCGCACAGCACTCACTACCTCCGAAGCTCCGGAAGCGGAAACTCCGAAAGCCATGCCTCCCTGCTTAACGTTCGGACAAGAGATATTCAGCTCAATGGCTGGGATATGCTCCAGTTCGTTGATGATTGATGCCGTCTCCACGTAGTCTTCTATATTAGAACCGGAAACGTTTACAATCATGTTTGTATTTATATCTTTAATCTTCGGATATATATTCTCCACAAAATAATGCACGCCTTTGTTTTGTAACCCCACAGCGTTCAGCATTCCCATCGGAGTTTCGGCCATACGCGGATAAGGATTACCCTCACGAGGGTTCAGAGTCGTTCCCTTTACAATAATTCCGCCTATTTGGGTTAAATCTACGAAGTCCTGAAATTCCACCCCGTATCCGAATGTGCCGGATGCAGTCATCACAGGATTCTTCATCTCCATGCTTCCTATCTTTACGCTTAAATCTGCCATAACAACTTCTTTATATTAAATACCGGACCATCTTTACATACACACACATGACCTTCCTCTGTCTTTTCTACGCAGCATAAACATGCTCCAACTCCACAAGCCATTTTATTTTCGAGTGATACTTCACATTCTATATCGGCCGACTTTGCATATTTTGCAACCGCCATCATCATCGGTTTTGGGCCGCAAGTGTAAATCATGTCAAATCTCTTTTGCTTCAGAATGCTATGCATTGTTACATATCCTTTCTCTCCCACGCTTCCATCCTCGGTGGTAATGTAAACATCACCCATCTCTTTGAATAAGTCAAGTTGCAACAAATCGCTTTCCGAACGTGCCCCTAGCAAAAAGGTCGGTTTACATTCCATATTCTTCAACAAAGCTCCTAAATAGAGCATCGGAGCCGTTCCTACACCTCCACCTATCAACAATACATTCTTCTCGCTGGAAGTTGGCAATGTAAACCCATTTCCCAAAGGCAATACCACATTGACCGTGTCGCCTACAGAGACAGTTGCAAGTTTTCTTGTTCCATCGCCAATCAATTGTACCAAGAACCAAACTTCATTCTTGTCCTTATCTACATAGTTTATCGAAATAGGACGGCGTAAAAAAGTCGTATTAGAACCATCTATACGTATCTCTGCAAACTGTCCCGGAAGCATTTCCGGCAATGGTGACGATTGCGTCAACTTTATCAGCACATAGTTTTGATGCAAACGTATATTTTCGGAAACCGTTAAATCCAATATGTATTTTTTCATCTCTACGATTGTGTTTTTATTATCTGGCACAAAGATAATGTAAATCTCTTACTTGTCAGGCTTAAACACCTCATAAGTACCGTTGTCGAAGAAAATTCTTATTTCAGTTATCTTAGGTGCAGGCTTTTCTATGTATCTAATTTCTTCCTTTACAGGAGTTTCAGTCTGTTCTTTGGGCTTTTCAGAGCCTTTCTCCGTAGAAAAATTAAAAATCATTTGCTGATCGGTCGAGATTTCTCGATTCTCAGAAGGTGAAGTCGTGGAAAACATATCACCAGTTCCATAGAGAATCCAGTCAATGTTTATTTGAGGGTAAGCGGTGTGTATTCCCATCACGACGTTGAGGGTCGGTTTGTTGCGCCCACCGATAACGTGTGACAAAAGGGATACGGCAACACCTATCTTATCGGCGAACTCAGACTTACTGACTCCCATTTCCTGCATAATTTGGATAATACGTTCTTTCATTTGAGTAATCTTAATACATTTACAAATGTAGTGCTAAATTTTACGACTCGCAAATATACAAATATAAACTTCAACAATTATTATGTTTTACTTTTCGCAACCACTAAAAACATCTGTAAATATTACAAATGTAACGCCTCGAAAATCTTGATCGATTTCACCTACTATAATTACCATCTATAGGCATATCTAAAGCACTTTTTAGTGAAAAGGCCAATTATTCTTAGTACAAGGAACTGACACTTTAACAAAATATTGTAAAACAATAAAGCATAGAATGTTACATACACCAAGCTTACCATTATTTACCTTTGTTTTACATTTGTCATGTATAGTCGACTCGATTTATTGTAGCTTTAGTTTTATCATTGGAGATATAAAGTTAATTTTTAGAATCTTACCTCATATATTCTACTTGCTTTTTAAACTTGCAGAATCCTAACGTTTACATTCCTACAATAAACAACAAAATACAGCAGTACTATACATATGGATATCACCAAGCGCCATTATATACAAAATTATATATACACATTTGTAAATTGCACTAAAACAATTATTCAACTTTACATTTGTATGCAATCCGCAAACAAGAGAGGCTACGCCTTAATTAGACGTAGCCTCCTTCCGCGAGAATCGCTTATTTGCAAACAAACTTATCTTTATCTGTGATTTTTCAATTAATGGAGAATGATGTAAACCAGCTCACGAAGCAATTCCCCATCGGATGTAGTAGAGGGGCTATCTACTCCTTTTGAGCGAGCATCGTAGATGCGGATAGCATCAATAATACTTAGCACCTTTCTTCCCGTATACAGTTGCATCGCCTTGATGTAGTCACGAGCTTGCCACGAGTTGCGTAAACCTAACTGTTGAGTTATTCCCTGCTCCGTCTTACTGGGAGCATAGTAAGCCAACATCAAGTTGGAAAAGAGACTGAAGATAGTAGCCAACGTTCTTGGCAGTGGATTGTTCTTTGGGTTTTCCTCAAAGTATTTCACTATTTTATTTGCTTTCAGTACGTCCTTTGTCATTAAGGCATTCCGGAGTTCAAGAGCGTTGTAATCTTTGCTGATACCAATGTTCTGTTCTATTTGGTCGATAGTAACCCTACTGCAACCCTGTGGCAAGGTAATAACCAGTTTGTCCAGTTCGCTTGTCAAGCGGCTCAAGTCGCCGCCCACATACTCAGCCATCAATTCCGATGCTTTCGATTCTATATCTACCGATTTCCGCTTTAAATAGGCAGAGACAAAACCGGGAAGCTGGGTTTCTTTCAACTTTTTCGATTCGAACAATACCCCATGCTTTTCTATCTCGGCAGCGATCTTCTTTCTCCTGTCCAGTACACCATGTTTGTAACAGAAGACCAATATTGTAGACAACAGAGGCTTTTGTAGATAGAAAGACAACTTATCCAAATCTTTCAAAGTTTGAGCTTCCCTCACTACTACCACTTGATGTTCGGACATCATCGGATAGCGTTTTGCGGCGTTGATGACGGTAGGCATATCGGTATCAGCGGCATAAAGAACGGTTAGATTGAATTCTTTTTCCGTCTCGTTCAGAACTGTATTTACAATGTAGTCCGAAATCTGATCAATGTAATAGTCTTCTTCACCCATCAAAAAGTAAACGGGAACGAAACTCCTGCTTCTTACGCTTCGTAGGATGTCTTCATAAGTCACGTCTTTTGCCATAATATCCAAACGTATTTTGGTACTCTATCTTTTGATTGTAGCAGCAAATTTAGGTATTAATCTCGATTTATGCCTAAATTTGTACGATAAAACACAAGACTTATGGCGAAGCAGGAAAATCCATTTGTTTCACTGAACTTACCCACATTTCCACGGCGGATTGTGCAACGGGAAGGAAAGAACTTTATATTCGATGTGTTACGGAAGAAGTACGTGGCTCTCACCCCTGAAGAGTGGGTCAGGCAGCACTTTACGCATTTTCTCCTAGAATACAAGGGATATCCGTCCGGACTGCTTGCCAACGAAGTGCAGATTCACCTAAACGGAACGGTGAAGCGGTGTGATACTGTACTTTTTGGAACAGACCGCAAAGCACGTATGATTGTAGAATACAAGGCAACTTCGGTGGAGATTACGCAGGCGGTGTTTGATCAGATTACACGTTATAACATGGTTCTACGGGTGGATTATCTGGTGGTAACCAACGGCCTGTCACATTTCTGCTGCAAGATAGATTACAAGACTAACTCGTATTCATTCCTCCGCGAAATACCTGCATATACCGATTTAGTTTAGATAAAAAGAAACGGGCAGCATAAGGTATTACCACCTACACTGCCCGCTTCCCAAATACGCTTCAGCTTATCGAGAAGCGTTTATTTTGTCTTTGTCTCCAAATGTCTTTCGGGTTCTACACCAGCCAATTCAGAGTCTATCATGATACGTCCGCAATATTCGCAGACGATAATTTTCTTTCTCATGCGGATATCCAATTGCTTCTGAGGCGGAATCTTGTTGAAGCAGCCACCGCAGGCATCACGCTGTACATAGGTTATACCTAATCCGTTGCGCGAGTTCTTGCGGATACGCTTGAAAGCTTGAAGCAGACGTGGCTCAATGGTAGTTTCTAGATTCTTCGCCTTTTCTCTCAGCTTTTCTTCTTCCTGTTTGGTCTCGGCGATAATCTCGTCCAGTTCACTCTTCTTCAGTTCCAGGTCTTTCTTTCTCTCTTCCAGTTGCTGAGTACTCTTTTCTATTTCGCTTTCTTTATCGGCGATGCTTGCTGTGTATTCTTTGATTCTCTTTTCGCAGAGCTCCACTTCCAAGGTCTGGAATTCTATTTCCTTAGTCAACACATCAAACTCACGGTTGTTACGCACGTTGTCCTGCTGTGTCTTGTATTTGTCTATCGAAGCCTTTGCAGTGTCAATCTCGATTTTCTTGCTTGCCACGTTCGATTTTAATTCGCTGATTTCCGAATTGATTTTTTCGAGACGGGTAGTAAGTCCTGTCACTTCGTCTTCCAAGTCCTGCACTTCCAGAGGCAACTCACCGCGCAAGGTCTTAATTTTGTCTATTTCTGACAACATTGTCTGGAGTTGGTACAACGCTCTCAGCTTTTCTTCCACGCTCAACTCGTTCGGGTCTTTCTTTACTTCCTTTGCCATAATCGTTATAAATAATTTACAGGATTTGTCATCGTGCGAGCCACCTTAACTGGAATATCGGGTGACAAATCCCTGATGATTGATTTAAATATTTCTTGTGTATACTGTTCGCTTTCGTAATGCCCAATGGCAGTAATCAGGATTTGGTCTTCATAAAAGAAATAGTCGTGATATTTTACCTCTCCTGTAATGAAGACATCAGCTTTTTGAGCCACAGCCTGAGGCAACAGGAACGCTCCCGCGCCACCGCATAGGGCTACTGTCCGTATCTTCCGATTCGAGAATCGTGAATGCTGCACGCATCCTGTCCGGAACACGCTTTTTACCCGATGCAGGAACTCTTCCTCAGGTTGAGAATCTGGCAGCTCTCCGATTATTCCCGAACCGGCTTGTTGCCACTCGTTCTTCAATGGGTAGAAATCGTAGGCCGGTTCTTCATATGGATGCGCTTTTACCAAGGCGCTTTCCACACTCTGCCGAAGCCACGATGGGAGTATGGTTTCTATCCGCACCTCTCCTTCCTCGTGCAGTTCACCTTGCTTCCCACAGAAAGGGTGTGTGCCCTCTCCTGCCCTGAACGTGCCTGTTCCAGCCAGATTGTAGCTGCACGAATCGTAGTTTCCTATGTTTCCGCATCCAGCAGAAAACAGTGCTTCGCGTACATCCGAAGCTTGCGCCGTGGGCACAAACGTCACCAGTTTCAGCAAACTGTCGGTCTTCGGAGCAAGTATACGGGTCTGCACCAAGCCCAGTTTTTCTGCTATTTTCGCATTCACTCCATGCAAGGCATTGTCCATGTTGGTGTGCATCGAATAAATCACAATGTCGTGCCTGATAGCTTTCATAATACACCGCTCCACGTAATCTTTCCCGGTTATCGATTTATAACCTTTGAAGATGAGTGGATGGTGCGACACAATCAGGTTGCACTTTGCGGAGATGGCTTCGTCTACCACCGCTTCGGTCACGTCTAAACACAACAATGCCCCTGCTACTTCCGCGTCTGTCAATCCTACCTGCAAGCCAGCATTATCAAAGCCGTCTTGCAGAGGCAGAGGCGCGAACATCTCAAGGGCATGAATCACTTCCTTAATTTTCATGTTTCGCGAAAATTTGTGCAAATATACATACTTTTCGCAGAGACGGAAAGCGAAAAGCAAAAAAAAAGAAAGGACGCGAATGTTGAATCCACGCCCTTTCTATCGGAATCTCCTATTGAGAACTATATCGCCCCACTCTACTCTTCTGTCTCACCCATACCTTGATGCAAGGAGCCGTTCCACAAATACTTGCGCGTTTCGTGTACAATGACACCGCTCAAGAACAACAGACTCAGTAGGTTCGGGATGGCCATCAAGGCATTGAAGCAGTCGGACATGTTCCATATTGTCGCAAGGTTGGCCACCGCCCCGAAAAATGTAACCACAATGTATACCAAACGAAAAGCCAACATCAACTTGCGTCCGCCCAGATACTCTACGGCGCGCTCTCCGTAATAACACCACCCCAGTGCGGTACTGAAGGCGAACGTAAAGAGGCTGATGGTGAGCAAGTCGTCGCCTATCAGCGGTATCTTGGCAAATGCTGCCTTGGTGAGTGCTGCACCGTTCTCACTACCCAGTTCGGGGTAAGCCAAGATGCTTGACACTACTACCAGTCCCGTCAAGGCACAGATTACAACCGTATCCCAAAATGTTCCAGTACTCGACACCAGCGCCTGACGCACAGGATTGCGAGTCTGCGCCGCAGCGGCTACGATAGGCGCACTGCCCAACCCGCTTTCGTTACTGAACAGTCCGCGAGCGATACCATAACGTGCCGCCATAATCACAGTTCCTCCGATAAAACCTCCTCCTGCCGCTTGCGCGCTGAAGGCCGATTTTACGATTTTAACCAATGCCGGCCATAGATATTCGCTATTCAGAAAGAGGATGTAGACACATCCGGCCACGTAAAAGATAGCCATGAACGGTATCAGCCAGCCGCATACCCGAGCGATGTTTTTCACCCCTCCTATCACTACGGCGCCCAGCAATACACACACCACAGCGCCACTCACAACAGGCGATATGCCGTAAGTCTCGTAGGCCATGGTAGAGATAGCGTTGGTCTGTACGGTAGAGCCCATTCCAAAGGAAGCCAAGGCTGTAAACAATGCGAACAATACCGCTAACCATTTCCACCCCAATCCGCGCTCCAAGGCATACATCGGTCCTCCCAGCATACGTCCATCGGCCGACTTAACCCGGTATTTTACAGCCAACAGTCCTTCGCCGTATTTTGTGGCTATGCCGAATACGCCTGTCAGCCAACACCAGAACACGGCACCCGGTCCGCCAAATGCTACCGCCGTGGCTACACCTATAATGTTTCCCGTACCGATGGTAGCGGCCAGCGCCATAGACAAAGCACGGTATTGCGATACATCGCCCGATACATCGGGGTCTTTCTGTACCGATAAACGGATAGCCTTGAAGATATAACGCTGCGGAAATTTAAGGCGTACGGTGAGAAACAGATGGGTGCCCAGCAACATGATAATCATGGGCCATCCCCACAGCAGAGAACTTGCCTGCAAGAAAAAGTCGTTTAGTTGTTGCATAATCGTATATTTTTCCGCAAAGTTAGCATATTTCATTTACATAGCACAAAATGTCAGTCAAATAAACTTATTTCACACACGAAGACATTTCAGTACAAGACGCAACGCCTTGAAGTTTTCTTCTTATATATATAAGTAAAAGCGAGAAAAGGGAAGCCGACGTTTTTTTCTACTCTCGAAAATCTGCGGCGAGAAAATAAAAATCTGCGGCGAGAGATTTAAAAAACGTCCCGAGAGAAAAAAATTCCCCGGCGAGAGATTTTTAAAACGTCCCGAGGGATTTTAAACGCCCGCAGCAGAGAATCAGGGAGGACATCGGAAGAGCGTTTTTACATGAACCAAGAAGGCATAAGAAAGAACAAGTATGTATGAAAAAACAAAAGAGATTTCTATAACTTTGCAATCGGTTAAGAATACTATCTCTTTAGCCAGGCAAAAACATTAAGTATCATCAAACTATCTATTATGAATTTTCTTCGAAAAGCATCCCGCATCGTCAGTAAATACATGGCGCTTCTAGTCATTGCCATAGCAGTTTTGGCTCTACTGAAACCGGAATCGATTAGTTTCATCAAAACCAGTTACATCAACCCGTTATTAGGGATTGTCATGTTCGGCATGGGACTTACGTTAAAGCCACACGATTTCCGCGTGGTATTCAGTCACCCCAAAGATGTAGCAATAGGCACCGTGGCACAGTTTACCATCATGCCCCTGTTGGCCTACGTGTTGGCTAAAGTGTTTCAACTGTCACCGGAACTGGCTGTAGGCGTAATTTTGGTAGGAACCTGCCCCGGAGGAACATCCTCGAACGTCATCACCTATTTATCTAAAGGAGATGTAGCGCTTTCCGTAGGCATCACAGCCGTTTCTACGCTTTTAGCCCCCGTTATGACCCCACTACTCACCTACGCCTACGCCGGCCAAACGGTAGACGTAAACATACTCTCCATGTTTCTGTCTATCATTCAGGTCGTAATCCTGCCCATTGCATTGGGATTCATCCTCAATCACTTTTTCCCCAGATTCGCAGAACATGCAGCAGACTTCCTGCCGCTTGTTTCTACCTTAGCCATTACAGCTATTGCGGGAGCGGTAGTCAGCGCAAACGCCGAAAAACTGATGAGTTGCGGATTGCTGATTATGGGAGTTGTCGTTCTGCATAATCTATGCGGTTACGCCTTGGGGTATGGCGCTGGAAAGCTCCTGAAAATGTCTCCCGTAAAATGCCGTACCGTTTCCATAGAGGTAGGTATGCAAAACTCGGGACTGGCAACATCTCTGGCCACCGTACATTTTGCTCAATACCCGTTGGCTTCCATCCCCGGAGCGGCATTCAGTGTATGGCACAACATATCGGGCGCCATCTTGGGAAATATCTTCCTGCACCGTTCCGAGCACATAGAAAAAGCAAAGACTACCGAACAAGAACATATTTAGAGAAGTACAGGCCATGCATACCTTTTTATATACTACCCTGCTGACTTGCCTGTCGACTGCAGCGATATCGGGATGTTCCCATACCGCATCGACTAACGACAATACCACAATCAACGGACATCTGTTCGTGGATCTTCAACTCCCCAGCGGTCTGCTTTGGGCCGAAACCAACATAGGGGCACAAACATCTACCGAAGACGGTGAGTATTACGCCTGGGCCGAGACGCAAACCAAAAGCGACTACTCGCAAACGGCCTACCGATACGGAACATCGTTCGAAAACATGACAAAATACAACGAGACCGATGGGAAGACCACGCTAGAGCCCGAAGACGATGTAGCTACCGTTCGTTGGGGCGCACCGTGCCGGATACCGACATACGCCGAGTTTCAAGAATTGGCGGATACGGCCAACTGCTCATGGCGCTGGACAAAAATTGCCGTGACACCCAACGACACCGTAATGGGCTATCAGGTTACAAGCAAAAGAAACGGGAACAGCATATTCCTTCCAGCCTCGGGCGCACGAAACGGCAAGAGCTTGTACCTGCGCAATGAGAACGGTGCCTATTGGACTAGCACACGCGGCACCGAGACAGCCGGAACAGCTTTCGACCTCTGCTTTTATTTCGCCAACTTCAGTTGGTATCGCAATGACCGCCCTGTAGGCCATACCATAAGAGCCGTAGCTCCCGGCACAAAGCAAGCGTCATCAATCGCAAATAACCAATAAACACAATTTTTATATGAAAAGAACTCATTTATTCCCTGTTCTAATGGCAGCTTTAACGCTCGCCGCTACAGGTTGCAACAAATCGGCAAAGAAACAATCTCAGGCCGATACACTCACTACCGACAGTGTCGTTTACCTCGGATTGCGTGATTCCACTGTGGAATGCACCATCCGAATAGATTATCCCAATGGCTCCGACAGCCTTTCTACTGCGGTGAAAAATTTCATCGGACATGAGTTGGCAAGCCTTTATCTTCCCCGCAACAACGGAGACGAAAACGAAATCAAACAATATCCCCTTTACACAGGCAGTGCGCTCGAAGGACAGAAAATGACGGACTATTATGGCGCTGGCACGATGAAATATCTGGCTGACTGCTTTACGCTGGACTATTACACCAAACTCAGCTGTGAAACAACCATCAAGAAAGACATCGAAACTCCCGACTACGTAACCTACACCGTCACCCAACAGACTTATCTGGGCGGCGCCCACGGTTCTTACACAACCTATAGTGTAAACATCAGCAAGCATTCGTTCAGTCCCATGTACCACCCCATCGACAGTACATTGACAAGCGACATCCAACCCATTCTTCGCAAAGGCATCATACAATACCTGAACGATTGCGGCGAGGAAGTGACCGACTCCACTCTCAACGACAACCTGATGCTCCCCATAGAAAACAACGGAATCATTCCTCTTCCTGTTCATGCCCCCTATTTACAGAACGACAGTCTGTACTTTGTTTACCAGCAATACGAGATAGCCTCTTACGCCCTGGGACTTATTTCCTTTGGCGTAGCCTATAACGATATCAAGGCATACCTCAGCGAAGAGATGAAAGAAATAAGAGAGCAAAAGCAATAGACATAACATTAATGTTTCTTAATAGGGGGATTAAAATCCGAATATTTTGTCTACTTTTGCAACCAAATATCGGTATTAAGAATGAGACAATTAAAAATTACCAAAAGTATCACTAACCGAGAGAGTGCTTCTCTTGACAAATACCTGCAGGAAATAGGTCGTGAGGATCTTATTACGGTAGAAGAAGAAGTGGAACTCGCCCAGCGGATTCGTAAAGGAGACCGTGTTGCGTTAGAGAAACTTACACGCGCCAACTTGCGATTTGTCGTTTCTGTGGCTAAGCAGTACCAAAATCAGGGTTTAAGCCTTCCCGACTTGATAAACGAAGGAAACTTAGGTCTGATAAAGGCCGCCGAAAAGTTTGACGAGACACGCGGATTCAAATTTATCAGCTATGCTGTATGGTGGATTCGCCAGTCTATTCTTCAGGCTTTGGCAGAGCAGTCACGTATCGTGCGTTTACCGTTGAATCAGGTAGGTTCGCTGAACAAAATCAGCAAAGCCTTCTCAAAGTTCGAGCAGGAAAACGAACGTCGTCCGTCACCAGAGGAATTGGCAAACGAGTTGGATATTCCGGTAGACAAGATATCGGATACACTGAAAGTTTCAGGACGCCACATCTCTGTAGACGCACCTTTTGTGGAAGGAGAAGACAACAGTCTGTTGGACGTACTCGTGAACGATGACTCCCCCATGGCCGATCGTTCTTTGGTTAATGAATCACTTTCGAAGGAAATTGACAGAGCACTCTCTACGCTGACCGAAAGAGAAAAGGATATCATCCAGATGTTTTTCGGTATCAATACGCAAGAAATGACGTTAGAGGAAATCGGCGACAAATTCGGGTTGACCCGTGAACGTGTACGCCAGATTAAAGAAAAAGCGATTCGCAGATTAAGACAGAATTCGCGTAGCAAGTTGCTCAAATCTTATTTAGGGTAATAAGATAAGGATTGGTTTCTGAAAAAACACGAGGCTACTCAAAGCACGTTTCTTTATAAGAATGCTTTGAGTAGCCTTTGTACTTTCTATCAAAAGGAGAGAGCCTTGGCCAACCACAAAGCCTTAATCAGCACGTAAAAGCCAGTAATCAACATTGCAGTAAAGAACTTATCGATATCCTCCACCATATATCCCGAACATGTATACTGTGAAGATACATAGCTGCCTCCGGAAACGCAACGCTTATTTATCCGTGAATACAGGAAATAAACCAAACCGGAAATAACACAACCCGATACTGCTCCGCAGAACAAATCGGCAGGATAATGGACTCCCAGATAAGCGCGCGAATACGCTGGAAGAAACGCCCACAGATAAACCATTACTGTAAACAAGCGGTTACGCATAAGTAAAGCCATAAAAGTAGCTATAGCAAAGCAATTTGCCGCATGGCTCGATATGAACCCGTAGTTCCCTCCCCTGTAATTATTTACAATACTTACACTCGACATCAATTCCGGGTCTTGCGATGGACGATAGCGCAAGAAGAACGGCTTGCACAATCCAGAAGAAAACTGATCGGCCAATGTCACGGCTAAAGCCAACATAACCAATATCAGCAATGCATTCTTCCATGAATTGTTTTTAAAGATAATATAAAGCAACGCAATAGACAACAGAAGCCAGGTTTTAGTATCCGACAAAATCCACATCGCCCCATCCCAAAACAGAGAACTGCTACCGTTTAGTGACAATAACAATTCTCTATCCAAACCTATAAGCTGCTGCATATCCATAAGTGTAAACCTTTAAATCTTTTCTATTGAAGATACCGGCAACCAACCTTGCTTCCCATCTTCCAAACGGATTTCCTTCCAGCCCTTCATCGAATCATCATCAACATAAACCTTGGTTCCTTCATGCAAGACAAAAAGGGCGGTTCCACTCTCATTCGGAGTGCTCTTTACTGTAATGGTAGGCGACATGACGATTGCTCCGTTACGAACCAACAAGCGTTGCTTCTGCTCGTAAGCGCAAACGTTGGAAAGAACCGCCACCAACAAAAAGAATACGGCTGCGAAAAAGCCTATTTTCTTGAAAACAAGTTTTGTTCCAAACAGATAGAGAGCAATCCCCGCTAACAGCAGAATAAAAGAAACAATGCCTACAGCAGACCACTGTTTCTCACTATACATATTAACCACCGACTTGGCCCAAGTAACAATAAACACTTCACTCATAGGAGTAATCTTATCTACGGCCTTGCTCTTAGCCAGAGATAAGTTAAAGCGCACATCCGCGTTAGAAGGGTTTATCAGTAACGCTCTCTCATAACACAGAATAGCTTTCGCTATATCCTTCTGCTTGTAGTAACTGTTGCCTAAATTATAATAAACTTCGGCTGATTCGCCCTGTGTAGACAAAACAGATTCATAAATCTGTGCAGCCTTTGCATAATGAGCCTCCTGATAAGCTTTATCCGCTTCCGCTTTTGTTTCTGCGGCCACAGAATACTGTACCATCCCCATTAAAAACAATACAACGACCAATAGCTTCTTCATATTCATCCCTCCTGTTTAATGTTTGATACTGCTCTCCATTTTACTTATCGCATCCACCGAAATGGAATATACCTTATCCATGGCTTCACTTTCGCTGCCTGGAGCGTAACGTGCAAATTCACATTCATTCAGCGCATTGATAAAATTCTCTATCACATCCTGTTGTACACCATGCCCAGAGAGCTCCGATTCTATATTGTCCTTCGAAAGTTGTGAAACAGGTATGCTAAGTTTGTCGCTGATATATCCCCACAAAGCTTTCAATACCTCATCATAAAATTCGTTCTTCTTGTTTTCCGACAACAACTTCCCAGCCAACTTCATACGCTTGGTAGCCACCTTATTCGCTTTCTTTGTTTTCACCTTAACTACATTTGCGTTCTCCACGGCCTTCTTCCGAAAAAATACTACAACGCATAGGAAAAGGACAAGTGGCAACAAATACCACAGATAATAAGGCAGAGAGCCAAAGAAGTAATCGCCTTTCTTGCTAAATGTAGTATCGCCAAGCTTTATAAAGCGAATGTCTTCTCCTAGAACTTTTACATCTTCTTTGTTTGTGAAATTAGCAACAACCTGATCGGCATTGCCATTTCCTTTCGCAACCTTCAAGTCATAAGATTCCGTTTTGAGAGTCTTGTATGAATTGCTCTTCAAATCGAAATATACAAATTCGGCAGCCGGAATCGTAAAGTTTCCAGCACTTCTTGGTATGGCTAAATATTCAATGGTTTGAGTTCCCGTTAGTCCAGAGTTAGAGACTTTGAAATTATTGGTTACTTTAGGGTCATACACCTCAAAATCTGCAGGAAACTTCAATTCAGGCGCACTGATAAGTTTCATGTTCCCAGAACCTTTAATGACCAATTTTATAGTAACAGCATCATTGGTACGCACTTCCGTTGAATTTATAGATGAGGACAAAGAGAACTCACCCACACCTCCCGAATAATTAGCCGGCTTGGCTGGCAATGGTTGTACATTGATAGACAATTTGGGAGTTACTATCTTCTTTTTTACTTCAACTACACCCCCTCCGTTAAAGAATGCGTCAAACGGGTCATCCGATACGGTCTGTTGAGCAACCACTCCCTCAAATGTAATTGAAGGCACTTCCAACTTCCCTGTCTGTTGTGGGAAAAGAACATATTGACTCCAAACTGTGGTATGGTAATTACGCCCTTTATAATGCTCCAACGAAAAGGTCTTTTGCTGTGGAAGCTCTATTTCCTGCGTATGAAAACCTTTCAAATCGGGCATTTTTCCAAAGAGCTGACGCAAGTTAACCAATGTATAGACCTTATAAGTCAACAGAATTGCCTCTTGTTCATGTACCGTAGTCTTGCTCGCCGTAGCGGTAATAAACAAATCGTTTGCTCCGATACGTGTTCCTGTAGACTGGCCAGAAGAGCTATTGCGCTGATGTCCGCTTTGACTACCACTGCCAGACTGATCTGCAGGAAGAACTTTTATACTAACTGCATTCGATATAATCTTTTTCCCGTCCACATCTATACTAGCAGCAGGTATTGTATATTTACCTGGAGCATCAGCCATCAATATATAAGTATAAGTAATGGAACTACTTGAAGTAGTTTTTCCATTAATATATTGCATACTGCTCTGCTGCGACTGATTGGGGCCAGATAATACTTCGAAGCCTCTGATTGAAGGAGCCCGGAAATTCCTTACATTCTGCGTATTGACAGTAAAAGACAACCGGAATTGGTCTCCACTCACCACTACATCAGGAGCTTCAGCCACCAATGTAGCTTGTGCAAATGCCTGTGCTCCAACAACAAGCATCCATAGCAATAAGAAAAATAGTTTTCTCATCTTTTATCCTTGTTTTTATTTGCTATTATCAAAAATATACTTCTTACCAATCTTTATCCAACTTGTGTCCTTGAATGCGCACATTTTTCTTTACTTTATCCTGTACATTCTTCTCGTCTTGCATTGCAGCCTTCAGTAATTGCTCTGCATTTTGTTTCGACATTTGATTCTGTTGATTCTGCTGCTTATTCTGTTGCTGCTCTTTATTTTTCTGGTCTTGCTGTTCCTTGTTCTTTTGCTTATCGTCCTGCTTTTGATCTTGCTTTTGCTCATTTTGTTTGTCTTGGTTTTGCTTTTGTTGCTGATCTTTTAACATTTTCTGAGCCAAAGCCAAATTATAACGCGTTTCATTATCCGCAGGATTATTTCGTAGCGCCTTTTTATAAGCCTCTATACACTGTGGATATTGCTTGGATGACTGCAATATCACTCCCATATTGTGATAAATATGAGACAACTTCATTTTGTCTTTTTCCACTTGGGAAGCTGCTTCATATTGCTCCATCGCTTCTTTTGCCTTTTGTTGCATCAATAATGAATTTCCCAAGTTATATATCCCATCAGCAGACTTCGGATCTTTCTCCAACGCTTTCCGATAATCCACTTCGGCCTTAACAAAAGTACTGTCCTTATATAGTTTATTTCCACTACGCAAATAATCGCGAGCCGTTTTCTGACCAAATGACGCAACAGAGAAAAGCGACATTACCGACATCATACACAAAGCTTTACACGACATATCAATTCTACTTAAAAAGTTTCACATTCTTAAATAGCGGATTCTTCCGCTCTAAAATCAACAAATCAGCACACAAGAGTAACAGAGCAATCCAAGTGAGCACACCAAACTGTTCATCGAAATCAGTAAAAACCTGACTTTCAACATCGGCCTTTGCCAATTTATTAATTTCAGCATTCAAGGCTTTTTCTGCATTGTTCGTATTGTCCACCCGAACATACATCCCATTACCTGCCTTCGCTATTTCTTGACACATCTGCTCATTCAGACGAGTAACAATCACTTGTCCGTCCTTGTCTCGACGAAACTCATTGGCCTTTTCTGTTGGTATAGGTGATCCATCAGGAGATCCTACTCCCAATACAAATACATTGATGCCTTTCTTTGCTGCTTCACGTGCTGCTTCCACAGCCCCTCCTTCATGATTCTCACCATCTGTAATAATCACAATCGCCCGTCCAACTCCCTCATTAGGAGTAAAACTTTTCATAGCTAAATTGACAGCTCCTCCAATATCCGTTCCTTGGGTAGAAATCAGAGACGGATTAATGCTCTCCAAAAACATTTTAGCCGACACATAATCGCTAGTTATTGGCAACTGGGTGAAAGCTTCACCGGCAAACACAATCAATGCAACTTTATCGTTATTAAAAGTTTCGAGTAATCGGGATATAAGCTTTTTCGATTTTTCCAATCGACTTGGCACTACGTCTTGAGCCAACATAGAGTTCGAAATATCTAAAGCCACAACTGTTTCTATTCCTTGACGCTTCACAGTCTCCATTTTAGAGCCAAACTGTGGGCGTGCCAATGCAAAAACAATCATAGCAGAAGCAAACCAAACCAACCAAAATTTTGTAGCAAGACGACCTTTAGATACATCTGGCATCAGATGCTCCAACAGTAAAGGGTCTCCATATCTACGAATTCGCTTTTTCCACTGATAATTACCATAAAAATGGAAGACTATCCAAATGGGTAATACCAATAATAAATACAAATACTCAGGTTCTCCAAATCGAAACATAACTATCTATAATTTAAGGTATCTTCTTTAAAATTGTACTCCGTAAAAGGAGCTCAAGCAATATACATGCAAGTGCCACAATCGCAAATGGAGCAAATGCCTCTTCACGCTTACTGAACTCTTTTACATTTAACTTCGTTTTCTCCAACTTATCGATTTCCTTATAAACGGATTTCAACTTAGAATTGCTGGTCGCACGAAAATAATCTCCTTCTGTAGTCCCTGCAATTTGAGTCAAAGTCTGCTCATCGATTTCAACTGGAACATTTACATATTGTACTCCAGCATAAGTTGGCATTGGATAAGGAGCTGTGCCATTCGTTCCTACACCAATAGTATATACACGAATGCCAAATTGTTTGGCTATTTCTGCAGCTGTAAGAGGTGAAATATCTCCTCTATTATTACTACCATCGGTCAATAGAATTACAACCTTCGACTTAGCTTTACTGTCTTTCAAACGACTAATGGCATTTGCCAATCCCATACCAATTGCTGTTCCATCTTCAATCAGTCCTCTTTGAGCAATATCCCCCTTTATACTTTGAAACAAATTAAGCAACACTCCATGGTCTACAGTAAGAGGGCATTGAGTAAATGCTTCTCCAGCAAAAATTGTTAGACCGATATTATCATTCGGCCGTCCGTTGATAAATTCAGATGCAACTTGTTTTGCTGCTTCTAAGCGGTTCGGCTTTAAATCCTCCGCTAACATACTGGTGGAAACATCAACAGCCATCATAATATCTATACCTTCAATTTCTGAGTTCTGCCAATTATCAGTAGTTTGAGGACGTGCCAACACTAGTACAATCATCACAAAAGTTATGATACGTAGTACAAACGGAACATGCAGCAAATAACATCTCCAACTCTTTGGAGCTTTCATATACATCCGAGTCGTAGACACCTGCATGGTAGGTTCCGTCCGCTTCCGCTTCACAAAATACCAAACAATATAAGGTATCAACAAAAGGAGTAGAAACAAATATTCAATATTTGCAAAAATCATAATTCGTACAGTTAATAATTAAAAGAACAAGTCGATAATATGCCGCACAACAAAGTATAAGGAAGCCAATGTACCAACTCCTACAACAATTATACAACATATCAATATAATACGTCCCTGCTTTGAACGTTTTTCCTCAACTTTGATTTCTGTAGGTTGCTTCTTTTCTCCAGGTTCTTCCTCCTGTTTTGTCTGATTGATGAAATCCACAGCATTGACAAGATTCATATCGTTCTCATTCATCATCGGTGCATGTTTGGCAAACTTTACCAAATCTGCAGTCTCAAACAGAATCCTCAATTCTTCTATCGATTGCTGATCCCTTTCTGCATTCAACCGATTTATAATCTCAGAAGAAGTCATTTCTAATGCGTTGAAACCAAAACGGTCTTTCATATATGTACGCAACACATCTGTAAGTTCTGTATAATAAGATTTCGGATCTTGACGTTGTACATCTTTATTCGCCTTTATTGCTTCTATTTTCTGCATTGCAACTTGATGCGGAGGCAATTTCGGTTCAATCTTTATAATCTTAATAATTGGCTTATTATTACGATAACGTACTATTAGGAATATAGCCAAACCTCCAAGCGCCAACATGGCAATTATAGAATATACGAGTGGAGCTATATCCGACCATTCCAATGGTATTTCATGAATGGTTTTAGGCGGAAAAAATTGTTCCGGATGCAACGTGTCAACAGGTACAGAATATACTTTCAGAGCCAAAGCCTTAGAGTGGTATATTTTATTGTCAACGGCAACTTCAAAAGGCGGAATATAATATAAAGCAGAATCGAATGAGGTTATTGTATACTCCTGTGAAATAAGCCAACGCTTATCATTATTCAGCGATTGCGTATCAGGCTTTGCTATTTCTACGATTTCTATGCCCGAAACAATTGTATCACTCAATTGTGGAAGTAATAGCTTACGACCAGCATCCATACTAACCTGCAATTTAATCTTTGCCTGCTCACCGATAAAAAGTTGTACCGAATCAAGCGCTGCATCAACTGTTACTTGGGCTTTTACTCCAAAAGATACCGCCGAAAATAACAATACAAATATCAGTGATCTCAGATTTACTCTACTGTTATATAAGGATATCCATATCATATAGTTAATTCCTTTTTGCAAATAAATTCAGTAATGCCTTTATATAATCTTCATCAGTACGTACAGATACCGAATCTACATTACTATGCGTAAAAATCTCATTCAACTTTTGTTTCTGCTGCACCCAGCAAGAATGATGCGCATTCCTCAGCTTTCTAGATGAAGTATCAATCCACTGTTCATGTCCTGTTTCCGCATCACGAACTTTCATGAGCCCTACATCTGGAAGCTCTGCCAATCTTCGGTCATAAACTTGTATAGCTACAACGTCATGTTTGCGATTGGCGATAGTCAATGCGTCTTGAAAGTCATGCCCATCTATAAAATCGCTCAATATAAATGCCGTACAACGCTTCTTCAAGATGCTTGTCAAGTACTTTATTGCGCATCCTACATCAGTCCGTAAACTTTCTGGATGAAAATCCAATAATTCACGAATTATAAATAGAATGTGTTTACGTCCTTTCTTGGGCGGAATAAATTTTTCTATTCGATCTGAAAAGAAAATTACACCAATCTTATCATTGTTCTGGATTGCAGAAAAAGCAATAGTTGCAGCTATTTCGGTTAGCATTTCACGTTTCGATTGCTTTATTGTTCCAAAATCCAAACTATTCGAAACGTCCACTAATAACATAACCGTCAATTCACGTTCTTCTTCAAACACTTTCACAAACGGCTTGTCAAATCTTGCTGTTACATTCCAGTCAATATCACGCACATCATCACCATATTGATATTCTCTAACCTCGGAAAAAGCCATACCTCTCCCTTTAAAGGCCGAATGGTATTGCCCTGCAAAAATATTACTGGATAACCCACGAGTCTTTATCTCTATCTGACGAACACGTTTTAACAAATCATTAGTTTCCATTCTTTATAAAGATTTCCCTCTTGGATAGTCCAAGAGAAAACACATTTATTGAAATTCCAGATTTATAAAAAACATCGAAAGAATCAGGGTACCTCTACCTTATTCAAGATTTTGCTTACAATTTCATCTGAGGTTACATTGATAGCCTCTGCCTCATAAGTAAGTCCTATACGATGGCGAAGTACATCGTGAGCTACGGCGCGAACATCTTCCGGTATTACATATCCACGACGTTTAATAAACGCATAGCTTCGAGCCGCCAAAGCCAAATTGATAGATGCACGAGGAGAACCTCCAAAACCTATCAATCCTTTAAGGTCTTTCAAATCATACTTTTCAGGATAACGTGTCGCGAATACTATATCTGCAATATATTGCTCTATTTTTTCATCCAAATACACCTGACACACAACTTTACGTGCTTCAATAATGTCTTCCGACTTCAAAATAGGACGGACTTCCATTTTTTCTCCGGAGATATTTTGACGGATAATTTTCTTCTCCTCATCAATCTTTGGATAGTCTATTATGACTTTCAGCATAAATCGGTCCACTTGAGCTTCAGGCAATGGATACGTTCCCTCCTGTTCTATTGGGTTTTGAGTAGCCATCACCAAGAAAGGTTTCGGCAAGTCAAAAGTTTCCTTCCCTAGAGTTACTTGTCTTTCTTGCATGGCTTCCAACAATGCACTTTGCACTTTTGCAGGCGCACGGTTAATTTCATCAGCCAATACGAAATTAGCAAAAACAGGACCTTTCTTTGCAATAAACTGTTCGTCTTTCTGACTATAAATCATTGTTCCGATTATATCGGCAGGAAGTAAATCCGGAGTAAATTGCACACGACTATATTTTGAATCAATAAGCGAAGCCAGCGTTTTGATTGCTAGCGTTTTAGCCAAACCTGGAACACCTTCCAACAATATATGTCCATCAGACAACAAGCCAATCAATAAGGATTCTACAAGATGTTTTTGACCCACAATAACTTGATCCATTCCTGTCATCAAGTTTGTTACAAATGCACTTTGTCGCTCAATACGTTCGTTTAATTCACGAATATCAATAGCTCCAACCATAATTTAATATTTTAATATTTCCATTTTGCTTTATTGGCTGCCTTAGCAGCTTTAATATCGAAGCCAAAAGTACGCCAATATATTAACAGGAACAATTAATTTTTACTAAAAAAACAACGTTCCCTTTTTATTTTAAAACTTATTGAACTAAAGTTTTATAAAAAACGATACCATCACTATTTAACCTACTTAGGAATCAATTCTGGTACCCGTATAACAGTTCCAACAGGAACACAGTCAGCATCCTTTAATAATTCTCTATTATAACGTGCTATATATGTCCATAACTTCTTAGTTCCATAAAACTTTAGAGAAACACGAACCAAACTTTCCCCTTCTTTTATCGTATACGATGCGCGAGTTCCTATAATCTTATAGTCCAATGTATCAGCTAGGATTTCTGGAGTTTGTGGGATAGCTACTGCTTTGTCTTTCACCACAGGACTTTTAGAATCTACATCAACAGTCAATGCTACAGAATCAGTCAAAGGCGATACACTATCAAGCTCTATAGCATCATCTATTCCCGATTTCGACTTTTCTAACGCCGTTGGTTCGGGATGCTTTTGAAGCATTTGTTGTCGTGACAATGTTAGCCACACAACTCCACCTCCTATAATAATCCCCAAAAACAATGTCGTCAATATCAACACTGCGGGAATTCCTAGTCCATACCAATGATTGTCGGTGTCACACTTAATATCATCCGAATTATCCTCAAAAGATTCCTCGGAATCAATAATTTCTGTATTCCGTTCACTCAAGTTCGTCACCACAGACGATGCACATTGTACTTCTTCTGCAACTCCTTCGTCTGAATCGTCTTCGATGATTTCTGCTTTTCCTTCCACAGAAAGCTCATTTGATTTGTTTTCTTCTGCCATATCATCAAATCGAACGTTCTCATTCAGCAGAACCGTTTCGAAATGAGAAAATGGTTTATTCACAACATCACGCATCTTCAGATCCGGAAGAAAAACAATTTTTGAATGTCCTTGTATTTCTATCCGTTCTCCTGTATTGACATCTACACTTTCTCGTTTATCGACATCTATAAGCTTAAAGGTGCCAAGTCCTTTTACCTTGACATATTTATCCGAAGCTAACGCCTCCCCTATCAACGCAAACAGAGTTTTCACAAAGACATCAGCATCAGCCTGTTGCATATCATGCCGCTTTGCGAGCAAGCCAATCAACTCCTGCATGGAAAACTTGTCACTCATCACCCTTATTTTTGAATTTATCTTTTAGTGACATGACAGGTTTAAATGCCAATACCAATTTCGGGGGGACCAAGAAACGTTGTTTCGTAGACGGATTGACAATGATGCGTTCCATCTTCTTCTTCACTTCGAAAGTGCCAAAACCTTGAAATGACAAAATCTTATCTTCCTGTAACTGCTCTCCCATGATAGCAATAACAGAATTCAGCAAGACAGAAGCATCTTTATTTGTATACCCCAACCGCTGTGCAAGTTCGCCAACAAGTTCTTTGTTTGTCATCTTTCTTTTTCTCAAGCTAATGAAGCATATAAGTCAAAATCGTCCGCATCGTAAATCTTCACGTTATAAAATGCGCCTAATTCCAATGGACTTTTTGTTTCCTTAATTAGCACCTCGGGGTCTACTTCCGGAGAATCGAACTGTGTTCGTCCAATATAGTATTCGCCTTCCTTTCTGTCAATTATCACTTTCTGTATCTGTCCAATCTTTGCGTGACTCAACTCAGAAGATATTCCTTGTTGAATATCCATAAGTTCATCCAATCTGGCTTGCTTCACCTCCTGTGGAACATCATCTTTATAGTTATTTGCAGCATAGGTTCCTTCTTCATCAGAATAAGCGAACGCCCCCATTCTATCAAAACGAGCATTGCGGACAAATTCTTTCAACTCTTCAAAGTCCTGTTCCGTCTCTCCGGGATGTCCTACCATCAACGTTGTACGCAGATGAATACCTGGAACTTCTTCTCTGAAACGCTTAATCAACGCATAAGTTTCTTCTTTCGTAACATGCCGATGCATCAATTGTAGCATATGGTCACTAATATGTTGCAATGCAATATCCAAGTATTTACATATATTGTCATGTTCTCGCATCACACGCAGTAGTTCATTCGGGAAATGGGCAGGATAAGCATAGTGAAGACGAATCCATTCTACTCCAGGTATTTCAGCCATACGTTCTATCAGTTCAGGCAACATTTGTTTCTTATACAAATCTATACCATAGTAGGTCAACTCCTGAGCTATAACCTGAAACTCCTTCACGCCTTCAGATACAAGCAAGCGCACCTCATCCAAAATCTCTTCCATCGGGCGAGACACATGTGAACCTGTTATTATAGGTATTGCACAATAAGAACAATGACGGTCACATCCTTCTGAAATCTTCAAATAAGCGTAATGTCGGGGCGTAGTTAGACTGCGCTCTATCGCAAAATCGGAATGATATACTTTACCCAAATCCTCCAACAGGTCTTTCCAATTAAATTTGCCATAGAACTTGTCCACCTGAGGTATTTCCACTTGCAATTCTTTTAAGTAACGTTCGGATAGACATCCCATAACATACAATTTCTTCAAGCGACCTTCCTCTTTAGCTTGACAAAACTCCAAAATCAGGTTTATAGACTCCTCTTTTGCGTCACCTATAAAACCACATGTATTTATTACAACGATTTCACCTTGAGGATTATCGCTATCATGAGAGACTTTATACCCATTGGCCTCAAGTTGCCTTATCAGCTTCTCTGAGTCCACCAAGTTTTTAGAACAGCCCAGTGTAATAATATCTATTGTATTTTTTCTCATTTCGACGATTTAGTTCCAAACAATGAATCCACAAATTCCCTTCTACGGAAAATCTGCAAATCTTCCATTCCCTCTCCGAGCCCGATATATTTTACCGGAATTTTAAATTGGTCAGATATACCTATAACAACTCCGCCTTTTGCTGTTCCGTCCAGCTTCGTTATAGCCATTGCATTGACTTCTGTCGCTAAGGTAAACTGTTTCGCCTGTTCAAATGCATTTTGTCCTGTAGAACCATCAAGCACCAACAGCACTTCGTGTGGGGCATCCGGAACAACTTTTCTCATAACATTTTTGATTTTGGTCAATTCATTCATTAACCCAACCTTATTATGCAACCGTCCAGCCGTATCAATAATAACAACATCCGCATTATTCGCAACGGCAGAACTTAGCGTATCAAAAGCTACAGAAGCCGGATCTGCCCCCATTTTTTGCTTCACAACAGGAACACCTACACGCTCTCCCCAAATGACAAGTTGTTCAACTGCCGCTGCCCGGAATGTATCGGCCGCTCCCAAATACACGGAATTTCCTGCTTTCTTAAACTGGTAGGCTAGTTTCCCGATTGTAGTAGTTTTTCCAACACCATTTACACCGACAACCATAATCACATAAGGTCTCTTGTCTTGAGGTGCGACAAAATCATTCACGTCAATGCTATTGTTTTCAATAAGCAAATCCGCAATTTCATCACGCAAAACTTCGTTTAGTTCTTGCGTCCCAACGTATTTGTCGTGCGCTACTCTTTTTTCAATCCTTTTAATTATCTTCAAAGTAGTTTCCACTCCTACATCCGAAGTTATCAGAACTTCTTCCAGATTATCCAGTACTTCATCGTCTACTTTCGATTTTCCAGCGACAGCACGCGCTATTTTCCCGAACACACTTTCCTTTGTCTTAGACAATCCCTTATCGAGCGTTTCCTTCTTTTCCTTCGAAAAAAAACCAAAAAGTCCCATTATGCAAGTATTTTATCAGTTATGATACAAAGATACAATATATCTTGAATACACACAAAAAAACTCCTTTCATCAAAGGATGAAAGGAGTTTATATATCAAATTCCTAACAATTATTTCTTGAAGAAATCTTGTACTTTTTCATTAGGAACCATTTGTTCATCGAAGACATAAGCACCAGTTTTCGGAGACTTAACCATCTTGATAACCTTAGTGTAAGAACGTCCTTCTTTACCTGTCTGAAGAGTTGCGACTGTTTTCTTTGCCATGGTTTCTTATTATTTAATTTCTTTATGTACTGTTACTCTCTTTAAAATCGGGTTGTACTTCTTCAACTCCAATCTTTCTGTGGTATTCTTTCTATTCTTCGTAGTGATATAACGAGAAGTTCCCGGCATACCGCTATCTTTCATTTCTGTACATTCAAGGATTACCTGTACTCTATTACCTTTAGCTTTCTTAGCCATAGTATTTTTCTCCTTTTAATTAATCGATAATTTTGATAGTTTTCCAATCACAGTAACCTTTAGCCACAGCTTCATTCAGCGCAGCGTCAAGACCTTTCTTGTTGATAACACGCAAGCCATTAGCGCAGATATTCAGGCTAATCCAGCAATCCTGTTCTACATAGTAGAACTTCTTTGTAAACAAGTTCACATCAAAAGTTCTCTTAGTTCTTCTCTTAGAGTGTGAAACATTGTTGCCTATCAAGGCTTTCTTTCCGGTAATTTGACAAATTTTCGACATTTCTATCTATTTTTATAATTCTTATTTTTTCGTTCTCTCAAACGGAGTGCAAAGTAAGCCATTTTATTTTATATAAACAAGCATTTTACCGATTAAATGCTGATTTATTGTTCATTTTCGGCGCTTCGGCACAATTCAAGCAATAAAAGAAGGGCATTTTTTACGGATGACTGAATATTCTTCTCGCGTCCCTCATCCCCCTCTATTTTTACAGTTAAAACCTTCTCGGCAGTTCCTGCTGCTATCCAAACTGTACCAACTGGTTTATCAGGAGTCCCTCCTCCTGGACCTGCAATCCCAGAGGTGGCAATGGCATAATCTGCCCCAAACGTTTTAAGCGCTCCGCCGACCATCTCTTTCACTGTTTCTTCACTAACAGCCCCAAAGGTCTCCAATGTTTCAGCACTTACCGAAAGCAAATTTCGCTTCACTTCATTCGAGTACGCAACAACTCCCCCTTTATAAAAGCGAGAGCTTCCCGGTATTGCCGTTATGACTGCGGCTACATTCCCTGCTGTACAACTTTCGGCCGTAGCCAGCGTAAAGCCTTCCCGCCAAAATATTTCGCTTATCTCTTTGCTCAGAAATTTCGTTTCTACTGACATTACTACAACTTTTATGAATTACTAAATCGCAACCCGCGAAAAAGCAGGTTTGTCTATTGTGCAAAAATCCTTGTCCTTATACTTATAATATCCCGTTATGGCAATCATGGCTGCATTGTCTGTGGTATAACCAAATTTCGGAATAAAAATATTCCAACCATATTTGGAGGCATGCTCACGGAAAGCATTGCGCAGGCCGTTATTCGCCGATACACCACCAGCTACCGCCACCTCTTTTATTCCCGTTTCCTTTACCGCCTTGCGGAGCTTGTTCATCAGAATATCCACGATGGTTTTCTCAAGCGATGCCGCCAAATCTTCCTTATGATGTTCCACGAAATCAGGATCTTCTTTTACCCACTCACGCAACGAATACAAAAAGGATGTCTTCAATCCACTAAAACTATAATCCAACCCTGCAATATGAGGTTTACTAAAGGTAAACGCCTCAGGATTCCCCTTGCGAGCCAATTTATCAATAATCGGACCTCCCGGATACCCCAGCCCCATAACCTTGGAGCATTTGTCTATTGCTTCACCGGCAGCATCGTCAATAGTCTGACCCAATACGGTCATCTTATTATATGCGTCCACGCGAATAATTTGCGAATTTCCTCCCGATACCAGCAAACAAAGAAATGGATAAGCAGGCTGATGGGTATCATCTTCCGATTCCTTGATGAAATGCGCAAGAACATGCCCTTGCAAATGGTTAACATCCACCATTGGGATACTTAACGAACGCGCCAAGCCCTTGGCAAATGAAACACCTACAAGTAACGAGCCCATCAAACCCGGGCCACGAGTAAAGGCAATAGCACTTAACTGTTCTTTATCTACCCCTGCACGCTTCAACGCCTCGTGTACTACCGGCACGATATTTTGCTGATGCGCCCGCGAAGCCAGTTCCGGAACTACTCCGCCGTAAGCTTCATGAACCGCCTGACTAGCTATTACACTAGAGAGCAACACTCCATTTCGGATTACTGCTGCAGAGGTGTCATCGCAAGACGATTCTATTCCCAATATTATCGTATCCATTCTACATTACAGTTTAATGAGTCAATATTTCCAAGCCATTGTCCGTCATCACAAACGTGTGCTCCCATTGAGCCGACGGAAGTTCATCTTCGGTCACAACTGTCCAACCATCTTCCTCGTCAATGAAAACTTCCCAAGTACCCATGTTTATCATCGGTTCTATAGTAAACACCATTCCCGGAACGAGCAACATACCTGTACCTTTTCGTCCGTAATGTACCACTTCAGGCTCTTCGTGAAACTCCACGCCCACTCCGTGACCACACAAATCGCGCACTACCGAGAAGCCGTTTTTCTTCGCGTGCTTTTCTATTGCATGTCCAAGGTCACCTACAAAACTGAAAGGTTGTGCGGCTTCGGCACCAATTTCCAAACATTCCCGAGCTACATTTACCAACTTTTCTTTCTCCGGAGTGGTTTTCCCGATGATAAACATACGCGAGGCATCCGCATAATAACCGTCCAAGATGGTTGTACAGTCTACGTTTATAATATCACCTTCTTCCAATATTTCCTCTTCCGAAGGTATTCCGTGACAAACCACTTCATTTATAGACGTACATACGCTTTTGGGGAAGCCCTCATATCCCAACGTTGCCGGGATACCGCCATGGCTTGTCGTATAATCGTAAACGATTCGGTCTATTTCGGCAGTACTCATGCCTGCATGTATTTTTTCGGCCACAGTATCAAGCACCGCAGTGTTCAGCACACCGCTGCGTCTGATTCCTTCTATCTGTTCCGGGGTCTTTATCAGCTCGCGCTTAGGCACCAAATGCCCTTTATTTTGATAGTAAAGCACTTTTTTATCAAGCTCCGTAAGTTCTGCACCTTTTGGAACTCGCCAATTTATCTTAGTCCTTTTCATAAACATAGCACATCCAAATATAAAGTCGCGCAAAGTTAACAGAAAAAAACGACAACCGGTTCGTTCTTCTCTGTTAATTTATCCAATACCTTCCCTTGGATGGTGTTTTGGAAATGCGTCTGCGTTTTTACAAAAGCATTTCAGTCTGCCGTTTTCACCCGACACGACACCGCAATTTATAGGCTATTCCATGTTTTTTCTCCGAATTCAGCTATCTTTGCATCAAGAAACGTTGAAAAAGAAATGAACAAGAACGTAAAGAAAGCCATTTGCCTGACTGCGGTATGGGGCACGGGAATGCTCTGTGCAACGAATGCGATGTCAAGAAAGGAAGAAACAGTCATCAACCTAATAGAGACGAGTGATGTACACGGATGCTATTTCCCGTATGACTTTATCCGGCGTAGCCCACAGAAAGGCAGTTTAGCACGAGTGTGCTCCTTTGTAGAAGAACGCCGGAAGCAGTATCCTGACGCAACGGTACTAATGGACAATGGCGACATTCTGCAGGGACAGCCAATAGCCTATTACTACAATTATCTGGATACCACAACCATACACGTATGCGCCTCGATGCTGAACTATATGCGCTACGATGTAGGAAATATGGGAAATCACGATGTGGAAGCCGGGCATGCTGTATACGACCGTTGGATAAGCCAATGCAAGCACCCAGTACTGGGAGCGAACATCGTTTCAGCAAAGACGGGCGAACCTTATCTGCCTCCCTATCAGATTATCCATCGCAAAGGCGTAAAAATAGCCATCTTGGGAATGATTACACCTGCCATCCCATCGTGGTTGCCCGAACAACTGTGGAGCGGGCTACGTTTTGAAGATATGGAAACCTGCGCACGCAAGTGGGTAAAGGTTATAACCGAAAAGGAGAAGCCCGACGTGCTGGTAGGTTTATTCCATGCTGGCCCTGAAGGAAACACGTTGGGAAATGTCGTAGAAAACGCCTCAGGGAACGTAGCTCGCAACGTTCCGGGATTCGATGTAGTGTTTATGGGGCACGACCATGTACGCCGTTGCGAAAAGGTAGTCAATGTAGCGGGCGACTCGGTTTTGCTTATTGACCCGGCCAACACCGCTAAGGCTGTATCAGACGTAATCGTTCGAATAAAGAAGAAAAACGGAAAGGTTTTGTCTAAGTCGGTTTCGGGACAGTTGGCCGATGTATCAAACTATCCTGTAAACGAAGGGTTCACCGCTGCGTTTCAGGCACAATATCAAGCTACGAACGATTTCGTATCGCAAAAGATTGGACAGATAGACGAAACCATCTCCTCGAAAAACGCGTTCTTCGGGCCATCGGCTTTCATCGACCTGATACATCAGCTCCAACTGGACATCACCAAAGCCGACATCTCGTTCTGCGCCCCTCTTTCGGCCACCGCAGAAATCAAAAAAGGCGATATCTATACGAGCGACATGTTTAACCTGTACAAATACGAGAACATGCTTTACACCATGACGCTCAGCGGACAGGAGATTAAGGATTTTCTGGAAATGTCGTATGCGCAGTGGACAAATCGCATGACATCGGCCTCCGACCATTTGTTGTTGTTAGACGAGACAAGCAAGGGACTTTGGTTCCGAAATCCGAGCTTCAACTTCGACTCGGCCGCCGGCATCATCTATACGGTAGATGTTACCAAACCGCAAGGCGAGATGATAAACGTCATTAGCATGGCCGATGGCACTCCCTTCTCAACGGAAAAGACTTACAAGGTAGCCGTCAACTCTTATCGAGGAAACGGCGGAGGAGACTTGCTCACCAAAGGCGCAGGCATTCCCAAAGAAGAATTGTCCAAACGTATCGTGTTCTCAACCGACAAAGACTTGCGTTACTACTTAATGAAGCGCATAGAAGAGGTTAAACACCTTAATCCTAAGCCTTTGAACCAGTGGAAATTCATTCCTGAAGAATGGACAGTCCCCGCAGCAGAACGAGACTACCAAGCACTGTTCGGAAAGAAACAATAAACCCTATAAAGAATAAAGCGTATGAAAAAAATGTTGTTGGAATTCAAGAAATTCGCCATGCGAGGTAACGTGGTGGATATGGCTGTGGGTATCATTATCGGTGGCGCCTTCGGCAAAATCGTATCATCGGTAGTAGGCGACATCATCATGCCTGCCGTAGGTGTACTGGTTGGCGGAGTCAACTTTACCGACTTGAAGCTGGTTCTTAAACAAGCCGTGGGCGACACTCCCGAAGTAGCCATCAACTACGGAAACTTCATTCAGGTCATTATCGACTTCCTGATTATAGCTTTCTCGGTATTCTTGCTGGTAAAGGCCATTAACGCCTTGAGCCGGAAAAAAGAAGAAGCTCCTGCCGAACCTGCTGCTCCTCCCGCAGACATCCTGTTGCTTACCGAAATACGCGATTTACTAAAAGAGAAAAAATAATTCATTCAGAGGATTTAATACCTTACAATTATGATTAGATTAAACTGTTTTATTCAAGTAGACGCAGCTCACCGCGAAGCCGTACTGGAAGCTGCAAAGAAATTGGTAGAAGCATCACTCAAGGATGCAGGTTGCATCGCATACGACCTATTCGAGAGCGCAACACGCAGCGATGTCATGATGATTTGCGAAACATGGCAAGACGAACCATCGCTTGATGCGCACTCCAACTCGAGCCATTTTACCACACTTGTTCCGCAGATAGAAAGCATGGCTAAGATGAAGCTCGAAAAATTCCAGTTCTAACGCCTGCTGCGTAGCAACAAGAAGCATTTACAGAAAGAGATTCCTTTCTCCGACAGAAAGGAGTCTCTTTTTCTTTATTATCTATACAAGTTCTAAACAGTACGATTCCTTACCGAGTTCATTTTAAGCGAATTCCAAAAATCACAACACATCAGTGCAACATGGAGTACAACACGCAGTACAACATCTTTTTCTTTCGTTTTCAGCCGATTAACCCCAAAAGTGTGTAACGCGGTACAACATGGAGTACAACATCTTGGCGTTTCCCTACCTATTATATATATAAATAAAAGGATTAAAGTAAGGCAGATGTTTTTTCGAGAGTCTAAAAAAGCATCTACGGAATCATATCAGTTTTTAAAGGTCATGATACGTCAATCTCTCGCCAGGCGTTAAAAATCCCTCGCCACAAAATTTAAATTCCTCGAGACGTTTTCAAATTCTCTCGCCGGGCGTTTTAAAAAGCTCGCCGCGTATTTCTCTTTCCTGCAACACCCCTCCGGAAAATAGCGTATGGAGGCGGTAAGTTGGCGGATTAGTTGTAAATTTGCGGTCACAAACTCACCGGGAATCAAACATGAAACATCTATATACGTTATGCCTATGCGGAGCGATAGGGTTAACCACTCCCCTCCACTCGCAAGGATTGGAAAAGAACATCAACGACCGTTTGACCACTTTCTTCAATAATTATCAGCCAGCTACCGCCACCATCGGGAAATGTAAGCTGGAAAAGTTCGAAGTAGACCACCAGCGAAAAACGCTGGATATCTATACAAACGCCACATTCGGTTATCAGCCATTCACCGAGCAGAGCACAGAGGCCATCTATCAACAAGTAAAACGTCTGCTGCCCGGGCCAACCAACTATTACAAAATTACGGTGTACGCCGATGGCCAGCCTATAGAGAACCTAATTCCGAATGCTTACAGACGCAAGGATAAGGATAAACGACGTCTCTACGGGAAAACCGACTACAAGGGTGCCCCCTGGACCGAGAACGTATCACGCCCCTACTCCATCAGTCAAGGGCTACAGAATAGACATCTCGCCCTTTGGCAAAGCCACGGAAAGTATTACAGCAGCGCCCAGCACGACTGGCGTTGGCAACGTCCGCGCTTGTTTGGAACAACCGAGGATTTCTATACACAATCTATCGTAGTTCCTTACCTCATCCCAATGCTGGAAAATGCGGGAGCCGTAGTGTTCACTCCGCGCGAAAGAGACTGGCAACGAAATGAAGTAATTGTAGACAACAATACCTGCACCCCGGGAAGTCGGTATCTGGAAGTAAACTACAAGAAAAAGTGTATATGGAACACCACGGGACAGCCTGGGTTTGCCCAAAGAAAGACCCGCTACCGTGAAAACGAGAATCCGTTCAGCAGCGGTACGGCCAGATACATTCCCACCGTATCGAAACCCGAGAAAGCCTTCGCCGAATGGATTCCAAACATTCCGCAAAAAGGGAAATACGCCGTTTACGTATCTTACCAAACATTGAAAGGAAGCGTCTCGGACGCCCGATATACGGTATTTCACAACGGAGGAGCTACCGAGTTTAAAGTAAACCAGCAGATGGGCGGAGGAACATGGGTTTATCTGGGCACATTCGAGTTCGACAAGGGAACGAACGACTACGGAATGGTAGTGCTTAGCAACGAGAGTTCTGAAAACGGAGTGGTATGCGCCGATGCCGTCCGCTTCGGTGGAGGAATGGGGAACATCGAACGAGGCGGTGCTACAAGCGGATTACCCCGCTACCTGGAGGGCGCACGTTACTGGGCGCAATGGGCTGGAATGCCCTATGCGGTGTACAGTAAAAGCAACGGAGCAAACGACTACAACGATGACATAAACGCACGTTCGCTCATGACCAATTACTTGAGCGGAGGTTCGGTGTATAATCCCAAGGAGAACGGACTGGGAGTTCCGTTCGAACTCAGCTTCGCCATGCACAGCGATGCCGGATTCAATACCGACAACAAACCGGTAGGGTCTCTTTCCATCTACACCACCGACTATCAGGACGGACAGACCCAGTGCGGCATTTCACGCTACGCCTCACGCGACATGGCCGACATGGTGCTTACCACTCTGCAAACCGACATTTCGCATCGCTTCGGAGTAGACTGGGTACGCCGTAGCTTGTGGAATCGCAATTATAGCGAAACAAGGCTTCCGGCCGTTCCGTCCATCATCCTCGAAACATTGTCGCATCAGAACTTTGCCGACCTGAAGTTGGGATACGAACCCGACTTCAAGTTCACTGTGGCTCGCTCGGTCTACAAAGCCCTGCTAAAATACACCGCCACCATGCACCACACCGACTACACCGTACAACCGCTCCCGGTGAATAGCTTCTCGATACAAGCGGGTAAGAAGAAGAACTCTTTCGAGCTCACGTGGAAGCCTACCGTTGACCCCTTGGAGAAAACGGCTTCTCCCCAAGGATACGTGGTATACACCCGTATTGGACGCGGCGGATTCGACAACGGCGTTTATGTGAAAGGCACTTCGTATAACGTAAAAACAGAACCGGGACTTATCTATAGCTTCCGGGTTACAGCGGTAAACAAAGGCGGAGAAAGCTTCCCCTCTGAAACACTGGCCGCTTACAAGGCCAAGCATGAGAAGGGGAAAATACTTATTGTAAATGCCTTTCACCGCACATGCGGGCCAGCCTCTGTAAACACCGACAAGGCGCAAGGATTCGACATCCAGTCCGACCCTGGAATACCCTACATCAGCACTACGGCATTCTGCGGCTATCAGCACAATTTCGACCGTTCGAAACCCGGACTTGAAACATCTGATGGACTGGGATACACCGGCAGCGAGTTGGAAGGAACGGAAATAGCCGGGAACACATTCGACTATCCGTTTGTGCACGGGAAAGCGATTCAGCGGTCGGAAGCCTATTCGTTCGTATCATGCAGCTCTGAAGCCTTGGAATCCTCTTCGAAAGATTTACAAGCATACGACCTGATAGACCTCATCTATGGCGGCGAACGAGCCTCCCTTTCGAACAATCTTCAGCAAACGGTGACTGCTTACTGCCAAAACGGTGGCCGTTTGTTCGTGAGCGGAGCACATACTGGAAGCATCGGCAGTACGGCCTTTATGGGCAACACGCTGAAATATACTTATGGAGGAAGCATGAAAGACACCCAAACAGGTAGCATACAAGGTGCAAACATACGCTTCTCTATCCCCCGTAAAGCCAACGAAGCGCATTACGCCGTACCGTCGCCCGACTGCATCAGCCCTACAGGCGGTGCCATGCCCATCCTGCTCTATACCGGAAACAGACAATGTGCCGGAATCGCCTACAAAGGAAACTGGAATGTGTTTGCCTTGGGATTCCCCTTTGAGTGCATTGAGAGCGAAGACGCACAAACCAAGCTGATGCATATGGCCGTTGACTTTTTGATGAAGAAATAAGCGCATTTGTGAGCCATATCCAACAAAAACCATTAACTTTGCTTTAGTAACAACATCATAAAAATAGAATATCATGTATACCATACAAGCAAATCCTACGGGAACCCGTAGCATGGAAATATCCGAAGAAAACCTGAAAACCATCGAGAAATACGCTCTCTTCCAACACTTGATAGACAGCAACGGCATCGTTGATGAGTCTGTACTGGAAAAATTAAGACTGAACGTACGCTCACTCATCGCCTCAAGCGAAGGGGACTGCAAGGACTTGTTGGATCTTTGCATTGATGTAATCTATCACAACAACATGAAAGCGTTCGGACTATTCCAGCTGGTTCAGTTATACATCAACTGGGAACGCGAATCTGACGAAAAAGAGGAAGAAGAAGAGGAAGCATAAGCCTTGAAAGAACATAAACTGACCGACTGGTTACCTACAACCAAGAAAGAAGTAGAGTTGAGAGGATGGGATGAACTGGATGTTATCCTGTTCAGTGGTGACGCATACGTAGACCATCCGTCTTTCGGGGCTGCTGTAATAGGCCGGATGATTGAGGCTCAGGGCTATAAAGTAGCCATTGTTCCCCAACCAAACTGGCGCGACGACTTACGCGACTTCAAGAAACTGGGACGCCCTCGCTTGTTCTTCGGCGTGTCGGCTGGCTGCATGGACAGCATGGTAAACAAATATACAGCCAACAAACGTCTACGTAGCGAAGATGCCTATACCCCCGACGGACGGCATGATATGCGTCCGGAGTATCCCAGCATAGTTTACACCCAAATCTTGAAGAAGTTGTATCCGGATGTACCCGTTATTTTGGGGGGTATCGAAGCCTCGCTTCGCCGAGTAACTCACTACGACTATTGGCAAGACAAGGTTATGCCGTCTATCCTCATCGACTCGAAAGCCGATTTGCTGATATACGGAATGGGAGAAAAGCCCATTACCGACCTCTGTAAAAGACTGAAAGCAGACAGTAGATTACCACACGACTTGCTGCAGACAGCCTACACGGTAAAGAAAAGCGATTTTCAAGCCGAAGAAACCGACTTGCGCCTACACTCGCACGAAGAGTGTCTGAAAGACAAAAAGAAACAGGCCGAAAACTTCCGTCACATTGAGGAGGAGTCGAACAAGTATGCGGCATCGCGCATCTATCAGGAAACAGGCAATAAGGTGGTGGTGGTGAATCCGCCTTACCCACCCATGACGCAGGGCGAGCTGGACATGTCGTTCGATTTGCCCTACACCCGTTTGCCCCACCCCAAATACAAGGGCAAACGTATCCCGGCCTACGACATGATAAAATTCTCGGTAAACATACACCGCGGTTGTTTCGGCGGATGCGCTTTCTGTACCATATCGGCCCATCAGGGGAAATTCATCGTTAGCCGCAGCAAGGAAAGCATCCTAAAAGAAGTGAAGGCCATCACCCAAATGGATGACTTCAAAGGTTATCTGAGCGACCTCGGAGGGCCATCGGCTAATATGTATGCCATGCACGGACGCGACGAACGACTGTGCCATCGCTGCAAACGCCCATCGTGCATCCATCCCAAGGTTTGCCCCAACCTGAACAGCGACCATCGGCCTCTGTTGGAAATATACCACGCCGTAGACTCCATGCCGGGCATCAAGAAAAGCTTCATTGGAAGCGGGGTGCGTTATGACCTCTTGCTTCACGAAAGCAAAGACCCTGAAGTAAACAGAAGTACCGCCGAATATACGCGCGAGCTGATTGCGCATCACGTAAGCGGCCGTCTGAAAGTGGCTCCTGAACATACCAGCGACCAAGTACTCTACACCATGCGAAAGCCGCCTTTCGAGCAGTTCTACCGCTTCAAACGCATCTTTGACAAGCTGAACAAAGAACTGAATCTGCGCCAACAAATCATTCCGTATTTCATCAGTAGTCACCCAGGGTGCACAGAAGAGGATATGGCCGAGTTGGCAGTTATAACCAAACGGTTGGACTTCCACTTGGAGCAAGTGCAGGACTTTACGCCCACCCCCATGACCGTAGCCACCGAAGCTTGGTACACCGGATTTCATCCGTACACCTTGGAGCCTGTGTTTTCAGCCAAAACTCCGAAAGAGAAGCTGGCTCAACGCATGTTCTTTTTCTGGTACAAGCCTGAAGAACGACGCGCCATCATCAACGAGCTGCGCCGCATAGGACGCACGGATTTGATAGACAAATTATACGGACGATAGTAACACTTCATCTATTTTTTGTAACTTCGTCCTGATTTATAAACGAACAAACAGAACAAACATGAATATTGCCGGACTGATTTCGGGAGGTGTAGACAGTGCAGTAGCTGTACATCTACTCTGCGAACAGGGATACAAACCCGACTTGTTTTACATTAAGATAGGCATGGATACCGATGACGGACTGTCGTGTACTGCCGAGGAAGACATCGAATTGGCTTCGGCCACAGCCCGAAAATATGGTCTACAATTCGACATCATCGACTTACAAAAAGAATACTGGGACCGTGTAGTGGCTTACACCATCGATAAGGTAAAGCGCGGACTTACGCCCAACCCGGACGTGATGTGTAACAAACTTATCAAGTTCGGTTGCTTCAATGAAAAAGCTGGATATGCCTATGACCGTATCGCTACGGGACACTATGCCTCGACCTGCGATATCGACGGACGTACCTGGCTCGCAACGGCTATTGACCCGGTCAAGGATCAAACCGATTTCTTGGCGCAAATAGACTACTTTCAGGTATCAAAACTGCTCCTGCCATTGGGCAATATCATGAAACATGATGTACGAGACATCGCCTTGTCGGCGAAACTACCTAGCGCCCGAAGAAAGGACAGCCAAGGGATTTGCTTCTTGGGAAAGATAAACTACAACGATTTCATCAAACGCTTTTTGGGAGAAAAAACAGGAAACATCATCGAGTTGGAAACCGGCAAGAAGATTGGTACCCATAAGGGCTTTTGGTTTCATACCATCGGACAACGAAAAGGCTTGGGGCTGAGCGGAGGCCCTTGGTTTGTAGTAGACAAGGACATCGACCGCAATATATTGTTCGTATCGCGCGGATACGATACGGAGAAACAGTATAGCAAGGATTTCCGTTTAGTAGACTTCCATTTCATCACAGACAATCCGTGGAAAGAAGATACGGAAGAAGAAATCCGCTTTAAAGTACGACACACTGACATGTTTCAAAAAGGAACACTCACCTACCGCAACGGAGAATGTACCATCCAAAGCGAAACCAATGTACAAGGTGTTGCACCGGGACAATTCGGTGTTATCTACGACAAAGAAGCGCACTTATGCATCGGAAGCGGTGAAATTAGAACACTAAAGCAATAAGGCTTATGCCCGCATGTACACAACGCCTACTTATTTCAACGCCTGAAACTGCTCAATGAGTGAAGTCAGGTTAGCGGTGAACATGCGGGCCGATATGGCCAATAGGATAATCCCGAAGAACTTACGGATAATATAGATTCCACCTTTCCCTAGCAAACGCTCAACCTTGTCGGTTGTACGAAGAACACAATACACACAAATCATATTGAGCAACAAGCCGATAATAATGTTGACAGCCACATATTCAGCCCGCAATGACAGCAATGTAGTGAAAGACCCCGCTCCTGCCAACAATGGGAAAACCAACGGTACCAACGTCGCCTCTTTTATCGGACCCAGATTCTTAAATACCTCTATATCCAGTATCATTTCGAGTGACATCAGGAACAAGATAAACGCACCAGCTACAGCGAACGATGCAATATCTACCTGAAACAACTTCAGCATCATGTCTCCGGCGTAAAAAAAGCCGATCAACAACGCTCCTGCTATAAGAGTAGCTTTTACAGCGTTTACGTCACGCCCTTTCTGCTTCAAGTCAAGAATAATAGGAATTGCTCCAAAAATATCAATCACTGCGAATAGCACAATAAACGAGCTAACAATCTGCTGTAAATTCAATCCTTCCATAACATACGCCTTTTTCCAATTAGCTTTTTGCAAAGGTAGTGAAACCTGGTGATTCTGCCAAGCCTTAACCATTCTGTAAGAAATAATAAAAAAGGTAAAACAAACAGTCGCTTACAGAATTATGTTTAACTTTGCTTTGTTAAAAGCATCCTAAAAGTTAATAAAACGAATGGAAGTAACCATGTACGACAAACTTTTGCTATTGCCCCTATTCCAAGGATTGGGTAAGCAAGATTTTACAACAATATTGGAGAAAGCCAAATTTCACTTTCAGAAATATGCCGCCGGTCAATCCATCGTAAAACATGGGAGCAAGTGCAATGCGCTCCTCTTCATACTTGACGGGAAAGTGGTATCGGAAAGACAAGGCGAAGAGCAAACATATAGCCTGAGCGAATATTTTGAATCTCCTTTCGTAATAGAACCTTATTCGTTGTTTGGTATGTATCCTTCTTATACCGCTACCTATACAGCTCTAACCGAAGTCTCTGCAGTCTCCATAGAAAAGGCAGATGTGCTTTCGGTGCTGACCAAATTCGAGATATTCCAGATTAATTATCTGAACTTGCTAAGCAATCAGGCTCAAAGCCTTACACTGCGCTTATGGAATATACACTCGGGAACTACTCTCGACAAGATTATCAATTTTCTACGCAGAAGATGCCTTACCCTGAAAGGAGAGAAGAAACTAAGAATCAGGATGGAAGACTTCGCTGAGCTTACTGGCGAAACGCGGATAAACATCTCGAAAGAGCTGAATACACTAAAGAATAGAAAACTCATTGCCCTCAGCCGGAAAGAAATAACCATTCCGGATTTGGAAATATTGATAAATAATGCGAAACAGAATCATGAATAAGAACCCTTTTATAGAAGCATATAATACATCTCACGGAACAGTTCCTTTCGATAAAATCAAGCCAGAGCATTACGAGCCGGCTATACGGGAAGGCATTGCCCAAGAAGACAAAGAGATAAACGACATCATCAACAATACGGAGACTCCTACTTTCAACAATACAATTCTGGAATTGGAGAAATCGGGAACTTTGCTGGAGAATGTCACCACGGTCATGTTCAATCTCATGAGTTCGGAAACAAGCGATGAGCTGGAATCCATTGCGGAAAAACTGATGCCAGAACTGACGGAGCATAGCAACAACATCAGCCTGAACGAGAAACTTTTCGCACGCATAAAGCAAGTTTATGAGAATCGAGAGTCATTCCACTTGTCACACGAAGAAAGTAAACTGCTACAAAATACGTACGATGGATTCATCCGTCAGGGAGCAAACCTCTCAGACAAAGACAAGGAAACTTATCGCAAGATAACTGCTGAAATCAGCTCGCTCACTTTACGTTTCTCCCAAAATCATCTGAAAGAGACCAATCGGTACGAAATGCATCTTACCGATGCAAACCAACTGGAAGGGTTGCCACAAAGCACCATTGACGCAGCCTTACACACGGCAAAAGAGAAGAACAAAGAGGGATGGATTATTACATTACAAGCTCCACTCTACGTGCCCTTTATGAAATACAGTCGGAATCGGGATTTGCGTAAAACATTATATTTGGCATATAACACGCAATGCACGCACGATGACGAGCTGAATAATTTCGAAATAATCAAACGTTTGGTAAATCTACGTATGCAGAAGGCTCAGTTGCTTGGATTTGAATGTTATGCCGACTTTGTGTTGCAAAAACGAATGGCTGAAAACAAGACGCGCGTATACCAACTCTTAGACCAACTGACAGAAGCCTATACCCCGACCGCAAGACAAGAGTTAAAGGAAATAGAACAATTTGCGCAAGCCACAGAAGGAAACGGATTCAAACTCATGCCTTGGGACTTTTCTTTCTATGCAGAACAACTCAAGCAAAAGAAATTCAATTTAGATGAGGAAGCTCTCCGCCCGTATTTCGAACTAAGCCAAGTAGAAAGCGGAGTGTTCGGATTGGCAACTAAACTATACGGAATAACGTTCCAAGAAAACAAGGACATTCCGGTATACCATCCCGATGTAAAAGCATACGAAGTACTTGACAAGGACGGAACGTTCTTGGCTGTTCTGTACACCGACTTCCATCCAAGAGTGGGAAAACGTTCTGGAGCTTGGATGACCAGTTATAAGGAGCAATGGATAGACGACAATGGCTATAACAGCCGTCCACACGTTTCCGTAACCATGAACTTTACGAAGCCAACAACGGAAAATCCCGCCTTGCTCACCCATTCAGAGGTTACGACGTTCTTACATGAATTCGGGCACGCACTGCACGGCATGTTCTCCAATACAAGATTTAAGAGTTTGAGCGGCACAAATGTCTATTGGGACTTCGTGGAGTTGCCCTCGCAAATCATGGAGAATTTCGCTATCGAAAAGGATTTCCTCAACACCTTTGCCAAGCACTACCAAACGGGAGTATCCATCCCAACAGACTTAATACAACGCATCGTGGACGCCTCGAATTTCAATGTGGCCTACGCTTGCTTACGTCAAGTCAGCTTCGGACTATTGGATATGGCTTGGTATACTCGTCAGGACGCTTTCCAAGGAGATGTTCGACAATATGAGCATCAGGCTTGGGAGCGCACCCAACTGCTTCCGCAAATAGATGAAACGTGTATGACGGTACAGTTCGGACACATCATGTCCGGAGGATATGCCGCAGGATACTATAGTTACAAATGGGCGGAAGTATTGGATGCAGACGCCTTTTCAGTATTCAAGGAAAACGGTATATTTAATCCCCAAGTAGCTCAGTCTTTCCGCGAGAACATTCTATCAAAAGGTGGCACAGAGCACCCGATGAGATTATACAAACAATTCCGCGGAAAAGAACCCGACATCAACGCCTTATTAAAACGAAACGGAATCATTAAATAACGATTAAGAAATGAAAACAATCTATTTACTACTTCTTACGATATTCCCCCTCTTCTTAGGGAGTTGCAACAACGGAGATGACGTAAACGAAATCTTCGCCAGCGGACAGACGTGGCATTGGAGCGGTTCGTATGACACCAGTAACTGGAAAGACGATAACAAATACACCTCGACCCTTAAGCAAGCCGATTTGGAAGTAATCAATTCCAGCAATAAACAGAACGTGTTTATCGTGATTTTTGATCACGACGGTACTGTTTCCGGAACCGGAGAAAGTTTTACTTTCTCGGGAACATGGAGTGCCAATGGTAACGAGAACAGCATTTCCATTCAGGTGAAAGCGAGCAAGACTCCCAACGCCGGTTCCAGAGACGCAACATTCTTCAAGGAAATCAGCGAAGCACAGTTTTACAGAGGCGACTCTAAGTTTATAAAGCTATTCGACAGCAACAAAAAACATTATATTCAATTCTACCCCATCGGGTTCAGAAACTAAAAAGTCAATCGTATGGAAGAAAACAAGCAAGAAGTTCTAGACAAACGCTACATGAGAATGGCCACCATCTGGGCCGAAAATTCTTATTGCAACCGACGGAAAGTAGGAGCTCTAATCGTAAAAGAGAAGATGATTATATCCGACGGCTATAATGGAACGCCTGTGGGGTTTGAAAATGTATGTGAAGACGAGAACGGAATAACCAAGCCATATGTGCTACATGCCGAGGCCAATGCAATAACCAAAATAGCGCGCTCAAACAACAGTAGCGAGGGAGCGACTCTATATGTCACCGCTTCGCCGTGTATAGAATGCGCAAAACTGATTATCCAAGCAGGTATAAGACGAGTGGTCTATGCCGAAAAATATCGGCTGGAAGACGGAATCAATCTTCTGAAAAGAGCGAATATAGAAACTGAGTACTTAAACACTAACGAATCCGCAGAATGAACAACAAAAAGAATAGACTCATACCTTTTTTGCTGGCCATTAGTTTGGTGGCAGGTATTGGCATTGGCACGTTTTACGCCAATCACTTTTCCGGGAACAAGTTGGGGATTATCAATACGTCTTCGAACAAGCTGAACGCTCTTTTGAGAATTATCAGTGACCAGTATGTAGATACGGTAAATATGGCCGACCTTGTGGAGGAAGCGATGCCGCAAATCCTTTCAGAACTAGACCCGCATTCGTCCTACATCCCGGCTAAGGACTTGGAAGCTGTAAACTCCGACTTAAAAGGAAGCTTTAGCGGCATCGGTGTTCAGTTCTCCATTCAGGACGATACCATACATATAAACAGCGTCATTCAAGGAGGTCCGTCTGAAAAGGTTGGCCTTTTGGCAGGAGACCGCATTGTAGAAATCGATGATTCGCTGTTTGTCGGGAAAATCGTTACAAACAATGAAGCGATGCGGCGACTGAAAGGAGAAAAAGGGAGCAAGGTTAAAATTGGCGTCTACCGTCCTGGTGAGAAAGAGTTGCTCCATTTCAGCATTGTCCGTGGCGACATTCCTGTAAAAAGCATTGATGCCGCATACATGATAAACCAGAAATTCGGCTACATAAAGGTCAATAAATTCGGAGAAACGACTTATCCAGAACTGCTGGTGGCATTGGCCGATTTGGCACGGCACGACTGCAAAGGTTTGATTATAGACTTGCGCGGAAACACGGGAGGATATATGGCAGCAGCCATCCAGATGGTAAACGAATTCTTACCGAAAGACAGACTCATCGTATATACGCAAGGACGGAAGTCACCACGTGAAAACTATACCTCTAACGGTGTAGGTAGCAGCCAGCAGATGCCACTTGTTGTCCTCACGGACGAGACTTCGGCTTCAGCCAGCGAAATCTTTGCCGGAGCTATTCAGGACAACGACAGAGGTACAATCATTGGCCGACGTTCGTTTGGAAAGGGCTTGGTGCAACAACCCATTGAGTTCAGCGACGGCTCGGCTATCCGACTGACAATCGCCCGCTATTATACTCCTTCCGGCCGCTGCATCCAAAAGCCTTATGCCAAGGGATACGATGAGCAATACGAAATGGATCTCATCACACGATATGAGCACGGGGAGTTCTTCTCGGCCGATAGCATCAAGCAAAACGAGACCGAGAAATATCACACCCGGTTAGGACGAACCGTTTACGGCGGAGGTGGAATCATGCCGGACATCTTTGTTCCTCAGGACACTTCGAACATGACTTCATACTATCGTATGGCCGCTTCTCGCGGACTTATCTTGCGATATGCGATGGAATATACAGACCACAACCGGAGCAAACTAAAAGAGTTTACTACAAGTCAGGAGTTGGAAAGCTATCTGAAAAAACAGAACCTTTTGGACAAATTTGCGGCTTATGCGGAAAAGAAAGGGTTAAAACGGCGCAATATCCTACTTTATCAATCCAAAAAGTTGTTCGAAGATAACCTTTTCGGAAATATCATCTATAACATGTTGGGTATGGAAACATTCGTTTCTTTCCTGAATCAAACAGACGTTACGGTCTTAAAGGCTATACAAGTTCTGGAGAAAGGAGAATCATTTCCTAAAGCACCCGACGCAAAAACAAAGAAATAAATAGTCACACTTTAACTGTACGAATCCGCATAAGGGAACGCTTCTCCCAAGCTAATTCCTTATGCGGATTTTTTCTTTTACGCCATGACACAGACCAGCAAAGCTGAAATACGAAAAGCCATCGCCGCAAAAAAACAGACTTTTACGGATGAGAAATTAAGAGAATGGTCGGACATCCTTTGGTCGAAACTAGAAGCGCACCCACTGTTTCAGCGTGCTTCAACCGTATTGCTCTATTACTCACTCCCCGATGAAGTACAGACACAAAGGTTTATTGAGAAATGGAGCCGGAGCAAAGACATTATCCTGCCCGTGGTGGTTGACAATGATTTGGAATTACGCCACTACAACGGAGCGGAGAACCTGCAAGAAGGAAGTTTCCACATACAGGAGCCTGTGGGAAATCCTATCCGCAAAGATTTGCCCATAGACTTGGCTTTTATACCCGGAGTTTCTTTCGATACTCACGGAAACAGATTAGGACGAGGCAAAGGTTTTTATGACAGACTGCTGAAACAAATCAGCACACATAAGATAGGCGTCTGCTTCCATTTCCAAATAACAGACAGATTACCAGCTGAATCTCTTGATATCCCCATGGACGAAGTTTGGAGCGAAAACAGACAAATCTTTACAACGTATTAGCGCAATCGTCTTACTTCGGTCGAAGTAAGCACGTTGAACGACCGTAGTAAGCAT
>CAVBJM010000005.1:0-118840 GCA_963595925.1 bacterium | reverse complement strand
TGCGTAAACAAACTGTTTGAGTTATGGACATTCAATGGTATGCCACAAAATATCAAATAGAGATAACTCGTTGATTATCAACAAAAGTTTATAACAACGAAATATCACGGACTATCATTCTATTGGTCTCATAATCTGGAGGTCCTAGGTTCAAGCCCTAGCTGGTCCACACAATAAGAAGCAGTTACGGATTCCGTAACTGCTTCTTTTGTATCGTGGCGCATCGTGTCATGTCATTCTGTTATTCGGGTACATATATAATTTGTCCATTCTCCAGCTGATAGGCCGTGCCGAGGCGTTTGCCTTGTTGGCCTTTTCCGTCAGCGCTCTCGCCCGATGCTTTGTAAGTGTTTATTTCTTTGCCTTCCTTGGTGATTATCTCCATATTATCTTTGCCCGGATTCTTCACGATGGTGTAATCCTCCTTACCGAACACCTCGGTCATGTTCATATGCATCACCATGGCCACCATGAGCGAAACGGCAAACACCATGGCCACATCGAACAGGTTTACTACAACGCTCAATGGGTCACCATCGTCTTCGCTCAGGAAATTGCCTCTACGTCTGCGTCTGCTCATGCTTTTACCTCCCTTTGGTTATTAATGATGCGGCAAACGCGGTCAAGATTATTCACATCCTTGGCATACCAACGCTGCTTGAGTTGGCAAGTGGCCAAACCGACGGCGCTGATTACCAACCCGACAACGGTTGAAGCGAACACCACTTGCATATTATAGGCCATGCCCGATATGTCGCCCGTAGACAGTCCGACAAGAGCCGGCGACATGGAGATAAGTGTTCCTACAAGACCGAGTACCGGTCCGAGTTTTGTAAGTAGTCGAGACAGGTTGATGTCTTTCTGCACTTCGGTCTCGTAGCGTGTAAGGATATAGTCGGAGTAGTCCTCCGAGTCGTTGTTTTCGAGAATGTCTGCAAGGTACTGTGTGAACACAGAGTTATGCTTTTCGGGAATCAGCGCCTTTAGCTCAACAAGGCTGTCGGGCGTGAGCGACTTTATTTTCTCATCGAAAACGCGAGCGTTCTTGCGGCGTACCATAAAATTATTGTATGTGCCACCCACAAGAATGAGGGCGCGGAAGAAAAACACGATGAGAAGTACTACGTCCGGTATAAGTAGCGAGTTAGCTATTCCGAACAGGGCTTTTGATATTATTTCCATAAGTCTTTTGTTTGTTATCGTTTCAGTCTGTATTTTATCCTATCTATGATGATTCCCAAAGCGAACAGTACGGCAAACACGCCGATAGCTAATGCTATCATGTGCCAGTTGGTTGGCGTTTCTTGTACTTTGTACACCATTTTGCCGCTTTCCGTTGAAATAAGTCCGAGTATGCATACAAAGCACCCCGAGAGCAACTGCATTTCTATGCGGCCGTCCTTCTCGGGCACGAGCCACTTGCAACCTTCGGCTAAGAGCGGAATTCCGATGAGGCTGGTTATGGCAAACGCCCATGTCGTGGTGGAAAAGTCAACGCCCATAGCAACAAACAATGTCTGCGTGAAAGCATAAAACGTTACGGGAAGCATGAGTAACGATGGATACCACTTCAGGATGGTGAGCCACCACTTGCGTTGTTGTTGTACCGTGTCGTACATATCCTGAAAATAGCAGAATGCATAGCCGAAGCAGAACACCGAGTCGATGGTCACGACTACAGCCATGTTCTGCAAGGCCGTGACGTTAGCGAGATAATCGGCGAGTTGTGTCTTCGACTGTAATACGGCATACTGTTCGCTCCACACCACGAAAGCGGCAAGCAACGCGCCGAAGACAATCCGCGCAGTCCATCCCCATAGGCTGAGCTTGAAAGCGCAGCTTAGGAGAACAAACACGATGAGGGTATAAATAAGTATTTCCATCGGTTACAGTTTCTTACGTTTGTTGCGTATAGCAATGGCGAGCGCAATGAACACCACGAGTACGATGACTACAATATACAGTCCGTTGAACCCCGACTTTTCCATCTGTTCTCCGTTTTGTACGGTTTGTTTCTTCATCACCATACCTTTTTGGGTTTGGTCGGAAACGGTTTGTTGTTGGCTTATTCCTTGGCGATAAGCCTTGGCGTCTTCGGCATTTGCATTGTTTGCGATGAAGTCTTGCAACTTGTGGTTGGCGCCCTCGAATGACGAGCCGCTTGCACCGTATTTCTTGGTGAACGCCGTGTGTACCTTTGCAATCTCCTTGAGTTGTTCGGAGGAAGCCTTCCAGTAGCCTTTGCGTGCTGTTTCCATCATGGTTGCGGTTATCTCCTGCATGGCAACTGGATTGGTGGCGCCTATCTTCTCTTGTACACCCAGGTTATACTTGTCTTTTACGTACACATCGTATATCTCGTTCCACATATCTTTCGATATGGCATTGGGCTTCATCACGTTCCATCCGTAGGTGTTGCGTACCATTTCGGCCAATGCGTCGGTTGAAGTCGAACCACCCATGAGCGATTCTTTCACATATTTCTCATTGAACAGTTTTGTACGAGCCTCTACGGCGATGGCTTCTTTTGAGTCTTGTACACGGTAGTCGTTACGGTTGCGGTAGTCGGCAAAGTATGCCTCGGGGTCTTTGCCCGTCACTTTTCGCACGGCAAGGTTCATGCCGCCCATGAACTCGTATACATGGTCAAGGCTCAGTGCGCCCCAGGTGTTGTTCTGTCGTGGTTGCATCACCACGTCAGTGCGTGTCAGTGCAGCACCGAAAGCATCGTCGGCATAAGCCTCCCAGTGCTCTTGGTCGCCATAGAACGCTCCCATGTTCTTTATGTATTGGTCGGCAATCTGCTTGTCGTTGTCCCATGCATCGCCTTTTTCTACCATAGTTTGTATGCCTGTGCCATAGCCACCCTGCACTCCGCCAAATACACGATATTTGGAAATCTCACGAGCCTCGGCTGGTGGAACACCTTTGTCTATAAGATAACGTTCCGATTCGTCAACGCCATCTTTTACCATGTTGTCGTATTTGTCGTCAGAGGCGGTAGCCGCCATCTGTACAGCTCGGTTGACGAGGAACAGGCGAGAGGCGGCAAGGTCGCGTAGCTGACCTGAGGTCTGTACCACTACATCAATGCGCGGACGGCCAAGTTCTTTCGACGGAATAAGTTTCAGGTCGTTCACACGTCCGTAACGGTCGCGCACGGGCTCAACGCCCAGCATATAGAGTACTTGTGCAATGGTAGCTCCCCCCGTTTGTATGAATTCGCCCGACCACAGTGTGTAGCTTACCTTGCGCGGATATTCGCCCTTGTGCGTCTTCTGATAATCGGCGATAGTGGCCTTGGCCAGTGCCACGCCCTTTTCCCAAGCGTCCTCCGTTGGAGTCTCTTCGGCGTTTATGGCGAAAAGATTGCGACCTGTCGGCAAGGTGTTGGGGTTTACGATTGGATCTCCTCCGGGCGATGGGGCCGTGTAGCCACCCTTCAGTGCATTGCTGATGGAGGCGAGCTCGGCTTGTGGACAGTCGCGCAACATTTGGCGGTAGGTTCCCACATTCTTTAGCGCCGTTTCCACTTGGCTTATGGCCTCGGCCATCTCCACTTCCTTACGGTTGAATTTCGGCTTCGATGATTCGCCCGTCATACCCGAATTGCCAGATTTCTTCTTGGTCATTGCAGCGCTCATCTTCTTTAGGGCTTCTTCCGAAGCTCCCATCTTACGTGCTACCTCAATCATCTGCGTGGGGTCACCCTTGGCGAGCATCTTCCTCATTTGGTAACGCATGAACTTAGCGATGGGGTTGTTCTTTGCTTCGGGCACTTCATCTGAAGCCTTAGCCATATTGCTCATCATTTCGTTCATGCTATTCTTATGGGGAGTCTTTCCGTCCTTCTTATCTTCTTTATCCTTCTTCGACATGGCCATCATCATGGCGAGCATGCCCTTAGGTGCGTTCTTCCATTCAATAACCTCGCGTGACTTTTGCAATTCGGCCTCACTGATGCCTGCAATGTTACAAATCATTTGATCGCTTACCCCTGTCGGGTTGACATAAAGGTTTGCTACAGTCTGCTTGGCAGCCGACAGATAGCGGTCGTTGAATGCAGCCTTGCCGAGCTTCCCTACACGCCCTTTCATACGGTCAAGATTATAACGGCAGTAGGCTATCGGATCGGTAGTCATGGCATATACCGAGGTGCGTATGTCTTCATCGGAATAGGGTATGCCCATTGTGTATGGAGTGCCAGTCACTTTCTCGTTGGTTATTTCCTCGGCGTAATTCTCTATTTGTGCCACCTCATCGTCAGTAAGAAGTTTCGAGAGATTGGTGTCAAGTTGTAAATCTTTGCAGAGGTCAAGCTTTACAGCTAGTGCTTTAATGTCCTTGCGCAATTGTTGTTTGTCGCCTTTTGCAGCATCGAAGTCACGTATCTTCTTTGAGAGTTGCTGATAAGTATCTCGCAGCCCGCTCTCGTGGAACGGTGGGGTGAGATAGCTGATGATGTCGGCGTAGGAGCGTCTCTTGGCTATCATACCTTCGCCTACATTATCAATAGTGTATATATAGAAATGAGGTAATGCGCCTATAAGTCTATCCGGCCAATCTTCGTTCGACAGAGCGACTTGTTTGCGTGGAGTGAATTCTAATGAACCATGCGTGCCGAAGTGGATAAGAGCATCGGCTTGGAACCCGTGTTGAATCCAAAGATAAGGAGCGATGTAGGAGTGTGGCGGACACTTGTCGGTGCCATGCACAATCTTGAACTCGTCCTTGCCCTCACCGGCCATAGGTTGGGGCAGTAGAGCCACGTTCCCGTATCTGATGCAAGCAAAGGCCAATTGCCCATTGGCGGTCTTCAGTAAGTTGTCATCACCAGGAAAAGTTCCGAAAGCCTTGTCTACTTCTGCGGCCTTATCCTTGCGGAGCGATTGCGCAATCCATGTGTCATACTGCTTCTTCGTGACAAGTTGGGGGTGTCCCGTCTTCATAAACTTCTCAGCGTCGCCTGCGGCGAACGAGTTGAACAACATTCCACGTTGCTTAATCTGTGCGGCAAATTCCGATACGGTGGCTGGTAGACCTGTAACATTATATCCTTCGGCTTTTAGCATGTTCAGCATATTGTATAGCGAGGGTACTACATCCATTCCACTCGCGACGAGCGAAGCCTGGCCTGGTCCTTTGAAGTAGACTACCGCCACGCGCTTCTCTGAGTTAGGCTTAGTGCGTAAGGAAATGTAGTGATTAAGAGTCTGCATGAAGGAGGAGAGTCGCTCGAGTATGGCATAAGGCTGTAGTAGCCCGTTCTTGTCTTTGCGCTGAGCGAAAAGGGCAGAAGTGCGTATGGCACCATCTATTTCAGGCATTACAACGCTCTGCGACATAAAACCACCTACCATTCCGAGCTTATCAGCTTCCCAATTCTCTTTTAAGTCGTTGATGGTGAGCGGGTCGAATAGTAGTGTATTGGTCTGTTTGAGCCACGCTACCATGTCGTCACCAAGGCGTCCATGGGCGAGATTGATGATAGCAGCCGGACGTATCTGTGAGGCAAACTCCTGTAGGTGTGTCATTGATGCTACTGGATAGACATTGTATTTGCCAGTCTTGGCGATAGCCAAAATTAGGTCTGAAGGGTCGGTAATTTGTCCAGTTACAATTATTTTCTGTGCATCGTTGTGCCACAATCCGTTCTTGTGCATGAACTGTTCATAATCGGCAACAGTGAGGAACTCGTGCTCTTCTTCTTCGTTCTCGTTCGGATAGTACAGATAGTTGTTAGGCTTGCTCTGTGGCTTTTCAGCTTTTCCGGTAAAAATTATCTTACCATCAATGTTGTGACGTATGAACGAAAGCAGTGAGCGGTAGTTCTTCTTTCCACCATACATCATGTATTCTTGTACGATGACGAGTTCATTGGTGGTGAGATTGGATATATTGTTGTCGGGGTTGGTAGCCATCGTTGTGTATACGGGTTTCCCACTCCCGGCAAGTTGCTTGATATATTCTCGTTGTTCGGCTGTAATGTTGAGACCCATGCCGTTGACGAATACGATATCATAGCTGTTAAGCTTTTTGATATCCTTTGTGGATACATCACCAAGTGATATCATTGGGTTATCGTTGGCCTGTGAGAAACCTTGTAATGCAATGGGTTGGAAATTGACGAAGGCTATCTTTGTACGGCTAAGCCAAATGGAATAAAACTTCATGAGGCACAGGAGCAGTACAACGCAACCGATGGTTGTGAAGATACGTCGGCGTGTCCAGTGCATGGACTTTAGTTTGTGGGCAATGTCGTTTGCTTTCATGGTTTATTCATTCATCTAAATGTTATTGCTGAATTATGATGCTTTTGTTATCTCATATTATTCGGGTTATTTCTTCTTGAAAAGTTGCTCTACATCTACTGATGCTCCGATAGAGAACGATGTGCCACCGTTGAGCGGTGAATTGTAGGCATACGTTTGTGGGCGGTAATTGAAGATGTTGTCTACCGACATGATGAGTTTCCAAGCTTGAAAGAAGCGTTGTGTAAGCGTAAACTTCCATATGGAGTAGGCTGGCGATGAGGCTTCAACATATTGGTCATATTGACCTGACTCCAACTCATGGTAGTGCGCCGAGGAGAGATAACGTCCCGTCAGTGCGGCATCAATCTCGTATCCGCGTAACGTTTTGTGGTAGTCAAGGCGAGCAGTCAAAGAGTGTGGACGTGTGTCTGAAGTATTGGGTTTACCATTGCGAGTGTACTCATGAAAATAAGAGTAACTCAGTTTTCCGCCTATACCACACGGATATCGTGCCATAAGCGACACGTCAACTCCGAGTAGGTTGCGCCCCTCAATGTTTTGGTAAACCATTGCGCCTTTGCCATTTTCAAGGCTCTTGTCCCAGATGGTTGTTATTTCGTTGTTCACAATGTTGTAGTAACCAGTGGCAGTAAATGAATAACGGCTCTTAGCATATTCAGTAGAAAGAGCGAAAGAATGGGAGTTCTCAGCACCGAGGTTGGTATTTCCATAGATATTGAAGATATTTGCCATGTTGAAATCCATATACATTTCCTTAAGCGTAGGAGCGCGGAAACCGCCGGAGTAGGAGCCGCGAATGTTTAGGTGTCCTGTGCGGTACATGGCTGCTATTTTAGGTGTTATTTTCCAACCTGTTTTTGAAAAATAGTCGGCACGTGCTCCTGTCACGATATTCCAGTTTCTCGATAAAGTCCAGTCTGCCTGCGCGAAGGCATCGGCTGTATATTGCTTGTGGTTGCCATCGTCGGTAAATTGGTAAGTCATCAGGTAATCAATCATTCCGTCTCCACCGACGGTTAGTGCGAGATTATCCTGTATGTGGTGTGTGTAGAGTGCACGTAGTGAATTCTGTACGTTCTTGTAATCAATGAAATCTTTTTTTATCTCCTTATAAAAATCGCTTTTGTCGTAGCGGTCGAATGAGTAGCAAATGTCAAGTTGATTCTTCCCGGCAAATGTTGTCAGGAAACGTAACCCTCCGTTGAAATCGCGTGCACGGTCATTGGCTATAGCCGATGAGTTTCGTTCGTGAAAGTAGTATCCTGCACGTCCGGAAATCGAAGTGTGGTCGTTGAACTGATATGTCAGTTTCTCTTTAAAGTTCCACTGGCGTGTACCGTACACTGTCATTTGGTCGCCGTCTTGCTTGCCATTGAGTGTATAAGTGTGTGTGCCGTCTGTTTGTACGTTGGTCAAGGAGTTCCACTTGCCCTGTTTTATGCCGAGGGCACCGCCGTGACGTTGCTCGTTATATTTTGATCCGAAGTGTGTGTTCAGGTTGAGTGACCACGGTTCGCTGGCTTTCTTAGTAATGATGTTTATCACGGCACCTACGGAGTTCGATCCGTAGAGAGCCGATGCGGCCCCCTTTACAATCTCAATGCGCTCAATGTTGTCGGTGGATATGCGCTGAAAATCGATATTGTCGAGTGTTTCGCCCGCCATACGCTCACCGTCAACGAGGAAGAGAATAGCCATGCCGCCAAGTCCTTGCATGTTGAGTGACACCTGTTGGTTCATTGACAGAGTGAACTCCAATCCGGGAAGTTCTGTCAGAAGTACATCTTTAATGTTCGTAGCATCTGTCTTTGCTATATCTTCAGCGGTGATTACCTGTGTCACTACGGGGGTGTTCTCAAGTAGCTTTGGAGTTCGTGTTCCTGTCACTGTAACTGTCTGAAGATTTATCATGTCCTCTGTGAGCGAGAAGTTAACCTTGGAATCGGCTGTCGCTTTGATTTGTTTCGACATGGGGCGATATCCTAGAATATTGGCTTTTAGCTCATAGTGTCCCTCTGGCAGTTGTAGTGAGTAGTAGCCATTCTTGTCGGCTTGTGTTGCATATTGTTTGCCCTCTACGCGTACATAAGCATATGGCAGTGCTTCACCATCAATGGTGGTTACTCGGCCACGAATGGTGTAGGGCATAGCGAGAGCTGTAGAGGATACTATAGTTAATAAGGAAGAGATAACTATTCTGTTCATGGAAAATTTACTTTATCTTGTCATATTCGAACGAAATATACCCCTTTGTATTACTCTTGTAGGGGTTAGAGTATCCTGTGAACTGAATGGCATATACATCGCCGTCTTTTGTACGGACGAGATACACATTGTTGTCCATGGTGTAGTTGGGAGGCATTGATGATGTGTCAACATTGAGCCACGTGCCGATTACCTTATTTATATAAGCGTCGGCATAGTCAATGTAACCATCCATCATGTGTGACATGTCAATGGTTATCTTCGACAGTTCATCGGCGGTAAACTCCGAGAGCTCTGGCATAGGGAATGTTTCTTTCTTAACAGCTATTTTCACTTCGTCAAGCGATGTGTAACTGGTGCGGAAAGCATAACCGGAATTCGTTTTGACGTCATAGCGATGAAGAGCTATGGTCCAGTCGGCAGGGATGTCGGTAGTGTTGTCGTAGGAAAGCGAAACCTGTGAACCATCATTGAGATTGAGGTACACCCATGTTGTGTACGCTGTGGCATCAACGTTGGTGTAGCTGTTTTCTTTGTCATCGTCTGATGGCATTTCTGACGGGTCGTCATAAATGTTGTTGCAGGACGAAAGGATGGATAGAAGAGACAAGAATACCATCCCTAATAATTTATAAGGCTTAGTTGTATGAAAAAATGGTTGAAGCATAGATTAAACGAATAAGGAGTAGCGGAGGTAGAATGCCACCGCTACTCTGAATATGTTGTTTTTACTCTTCGCTTGGAGCTTCTCCTTGTGCGAATGTGATAGTCAGTCCACCCATTACTGCAGGCAAATTGAAAGCAATGCTATAAGTTTCTTTGTCGGCAGATATCGTACCTGTAAGGGTACAGTCGTATTCGGTTTGTGTGCTGTTCATGCCCATTGTGAATTTACCTGACCCATTGAGGGTAAAGCCATCATTGGATTTCTCTACTTTTACGCCTTGGATGGTTGTTTCACCCCACATCTGCGAAGTAAGTTTTACTTCGATGGTGCCATCGTCATTACTGCTTATTTCAACCTTTTCATCGTTTTGCGTGCGATTTTGGAAGTATTGACAGTCACCCTTAGTCCATCCACTGTAAGAACCCGCCACAAGTTTAGCAGAGGGGGCTTCACCAAGGGTAAATGTTACGGTCGTACCACCCATTACGGCAGGATAAGTAAGGATGATATTTATAGTCTTTTTGTCTTTGCTGATGATACCATCCAAGGTGCAGTCATATTGCTTTGCCTGAGAACCATGCATACCGATAGAAGCAGACCCAGTGCCTGATAGTTTGTAGTCGTTGCTTTGTTCAGTGATGGTTACGTTACTGACGGTGCATGTACCCCACTGGTTTGATGTAAGTTGAAGGCTCATCTTATCATCGCTTACGGTAATGGTAAGTTTCTCTTTGTCGGTAGCTATCGGAGTAGATGAATATTTGAATTCTCCGCTTGTCCAACCTGTATATTCTCCTGCGAGGCTTTGCCATGTGAGTGTATTGTCATCATCGTTGCTACATGAGAAAGTGGTGAATACAGAAAGCATCAGCATGAGGATGCCCAAATTCTTAAAGATTTTGTTCATAGCCATAAAAGTGTAATTGTTGTGTATAAATCGTTGTCTAAAATTTCGCTGCAAAGTTGCGGCAATGCACTAAATGTCACAATACCTAAAAATTGTGATTTTCTAAAGATGGGAAATCCAACGAATCTCCGCTGACTCACAACAATTCCCATTGCACGGAATTTATGCGCACAATATGACTGTAGAAAAAAGTGATATCGAAAAAGTAAAAGGGAAATAATTTTTGGAGTAGAGCCGAAAGCGGGACTCGAACCCGCGACTTACTCATTACGAATGAGTTACTCTACCAACTGAGTTATTTCGGCTTTTTGCTTATTGAATAAGCGATGCAAAAGTACGATAATCTTTTTATTTACAAAACTAAATCAGTACTTTTTTATGCACCGAAGTCTCCTTTAAGGGTGCGTTTAATACGTCGGATGGCTTTTGCCCAAAAGCCGTTGTTGTGGCGGTAGTATTGGGCGAACACCCGACGAGCTTCCAGGTTTTCCTCTGTCGGGCTGATAGGAGTGACAGGCAAAGGTTCAAGCCACAGTTGTGATCCGTACAATCTGCCTCCGCCACAATTTGTTCCACTACCATCGAATCCCTCGTTTTGTATCAGTGATTTGCTTACATTGAGCGAGAGAATGTCGCTCAGAAAAAGGGATGCGTTCCAACGGATAGCCCAAGAGTTGTTTTTCTTGGCTATCTGTTTCCTTAGCATACGGGTGAAAGGATAGGAACCATCGAAATCGAATGTTCGGGTCAGGTGGCGTTCTTCAAGCTGATGCAAAAGGGTTTTGCCATCGGGATTAAAGAACTTCCATGCCCGTTTCCAGGTAGCCCATCCCCAACTCCCGGTCCATTTTATAAGAAAGGTGTCGGGTAGCGAAGGGTTGTTGGTGAAGTCGCATGCCTGTATATGCCCCACTTTAGGGTTGTCCTTATACGTTTCAAGGGCATCGTTCATGAACTGTAGGAAATAAGGAGCAGCTACAAGATCATCTTCCAATACAATCACTCGTTCGTAAGCATTTACGATAGTAGTTACTCCGTCAATAACGTTCCGTGCCAATCCCCAGTTATTCGTCCGTTCCGTGATATGTACAGCTTTGAATCCATCGATAGTGTGGATGTATTGGCGTGTTTCTCTCACTGTTTCTTCAGATGCGGAATCTTTTGCGGCATCGGAGTAGATGAATAGTTCACTTTCGGAAGCTAACTTGTTTTTCTTTAGTGCCTCTATGCACCGCCGGACATGGTCTGGCCGGTTATAGACAAACAATAAGATGGGAGATAGTGATGTATACATGATTTATTCTTTTTCTCCGAAACAAAGGTCGCCAGCGTCTCCCAGTCCGGGAACGATATATTGGTGAGCGTTCAGTGAGGGGTCGATGGCGGCACACCATATTGTGACCTTGTCTTGTGGCAATGTTGTTTTTAGATGCTCTACGGCTTGTGTCGTGGCGATAACCGATGCGATGTGAATGTGACTCGGCTCTCCTTTGGTAAGCAAAGCTTTATAGGCTAACTCCATGGAACCTCCTGTCGCTAACATGGGATCCACGATAATCAGAGTCTTGCCGTCTAAGCGTGGCGAGGCGATGTACTCAATGTGGATGTCGAAATGCTGTTCATCGGTATATTTCCTGTAGGCAGAAACAAAAGCGTTCTCCGCATGGTCGAAATAATTCAGAAAGCCTTGATGCAAAGGTAGTCCGGCACGCAGGATGCAAGCTATAACGGGGCGCTCTGCTGGTACGCTTTCGTGTGCAACGGCCAGCGGCGTTTGAATCTCTATTTCTTTGTAGGATAAATCCTTGCTGATTTCGTATGCCATGATTTCGCCGATACGTTCAATGTTTCTGCGGAAGCGGAGGCTGTCATTTTGTATATGTATATCACGAATCTCCGCGATGTATTGGTTCAGAATCGAATTGTTCTGACTGAAGTCTGTAACCTTTATCATATTCATTAATGATGTGTTTATCAGTGCAAAGAAACGAAATATTTTTCGATTTGTAAAGTGGGTTTAGCAGATATGTTACACAAGTATAAAACTTCCGAGATTACGGATTTTTTTCTATATTAACTTTTTTGAATTAGAAAATAAACCACTACTTTTGTGACGTCTAAAATCCGAGAGAGGTGCAGTGTGTACTTTCTGTTCGGGCGCAAGGCATAGCATGCGAAAATAGAATCAATACATTTGATAGATAACATTTAATCATTTGAACAATGGCAAAATTAGATCTTACTCAGTATGGTATCACTGGTACCGTTGAAGTGTTGCACAATCCGTCGTACGACGTTTTGTTCGCTGAAGAAACAAAACCGGGATTGGAAGGTTTCGAAAAAGGTCAGGTTACTGAGCTCGGCGCAGTAAACGTAATGACCGGTATCTACACGGGTCGTTCTCCTAAAGACAAATTCTTGGTAAAGGACGCTACCAGCGAAAACACTGTATGGTGGACTTCTGAAGAATATAAAAACGATAACAAACCGGTTTCTCAGGAAACTTGGAAAGAGCTGAAAGCTTTGGCTGCAAAAGAACTTTCAAACAAGAAGTTGTATGTAGTAGACGGTTACTGTGGCGCTAACCCTGCAACTCGCCTCTGCGTACGTTTCATCATGGAAGTTGCTTGGCAGGCTCATTTCGTAACTAATATGTTTATCCGTCCTTCTAAAGAAGAACTGGAAGACTTCACTCCTGACTTCATCGTTTACAACGCGTCAAAGGCTAAAGTTGAAAACTACAAAGAACTCGGTTTGAACTCTGAGACTGCAGTTGTATTCAACTTGACTTCTAAGGAACAGGTTATCCTGAACACTTGGTACGGTGGTGAAATGAAGAAAGGTATGTTCTCAATGATGAACTACTTCAACCCGTTGCGTGGTATCGCTTCTATGCACTGCTCTGCAAACACTAACATGGACGAAACTGAATCAGCTATCTTCTTCGGATTGTCTGGTACAGGTAAGACTACTTTGTCTACCGACCCGAAACGTAAGTTGATTGGTGATGACGAACACGGATGGGACGACCAGGGTGTATTCAACTACGAAGGTGGTTGCTACGCAAAGGTTATCAACCTTGACAAGGAATCTGAACCCGATATCTACGGCGCTATTAAGCGTGACGCTTTGCTCGAAAACGTAACTGTAGACGCTGAAGGCAAGATTAACTTCGCAGACAAGAGCGTAACAGAAAACACTCGTGTTTCTTATCCTATCCACCATATTCAGAACATCGTTAAGCCGGTTTCTAAAGGTCCTCACGCAAAGCAGGTTATCTTCTTGTCGGCTGACGCATTCGGTGTATTGCCTCCAGTATCTATCCTGAACGAAGATCAGGCTCAGTATTACTTCCTGTCTGGTTTCACCGCTAAGTTGGCCGGAACAGAACGTGGTATTACAGAACCGACTCCTACCTTCTCAGCTTGCTTCGGCCAGGCTTTCTTGAGCTTGCACCCGACTCAGTATGCTGCTGAATTGGTTAAGAAGATGAAGATGACTGGTGCTAAGGCGTACTTGGTTAATACTGGTTGGAACGGAACTGGCAAGCGTATCTCTATCCGCGATACTCGTGGTATCATCGACGCTATCTTGGATGGTTCTATCGAAAAGGCTCCTACAAAGACTATTCCGTTCTTCGATTTCGTTGTTCCTACTGAATTGCCGGGAGTTGACTCGAAGATTCTTGATCCTCGTGATACTTACGATTGCGCTTGCAAGTGGGAAGAAAAAGCTAAGGATTTGGCTAGCCGTTTCATCAAGAACTTCGTTAAGTTCACAGGAAACGAAGCTGGTAAGGCTTTGGTTGCTGCTGGTCCGAAGTTGTAATCAGAACTTACATACTATTAAGTATAATGAAGGCGCATCCGTACAGGGTGCGCCTTTTTTGTGGTTATATTTCTTCGATGACGGAAATCATTGATGGATGGGAAATGAAATGATTTCGATTGCTCTCGCACAAAGCAGGACAGTTATACGACAGCCCTACATTTGTTTGTGTTACACTTTTCGCAAACGGGAGTTTTTCATGTCAGCAAATGCGCTGTATGCGATGGGAACCGAGATGGCGAAGGAACAGATGTCGGCCCAGGCTTGACTCATCTCTACGCCTAGCAATCCCCAGAAGTATGGAAGAATCAAAACAAAGGGGATGAAGAACAGGCCGCTACGGGCTGCTGCCACGATATTGGCTCGTATGGGTTTACGGATGGTTTGAAGCAGCATGTTGGTGGCTACGATATAAGGGATGAGAGGCCAAGCCACAACTTGCCAGCGGAGCGCAATTCTTCCCACATTGACTACGTCGGGGTCGCTGCGGAATAACTCGATGACAGGATCTGCGAATACAAATCCTATCACGGCACATACAGAAAGAAATATAGTGCCTAGTTTGATGCAGTAGGCGAATCCCTTGTGTACACGGCTATATAGGCGAGCGCCGTAGCAGAAGCCGCATAGAGGCTGGAAGCCTTGTCCCAGTCCCACTACCACGGAATAAGTAAAGTACGAAAGTCGGCTTACGATGGACATGGCCGCAATGGCGGCATCGCCATAGGCTCCGGCGCATACATTCAGGGTAGTTGTAGCGATACTGCCAAGTCCTTGACGGGAGAGCGAGGGAGTGCCTCCCATGACGATTTCCTTGGCCAAGTGGCGGGAGAGGCTGAAGTTACGGTATGAAATACGGATGTTTTGGCCGCGTCGGGTCATGTAAAACAGTACGCAGAAGCCGCAAAACTGACTTACTACGGTGGCAATGGCGGCTCCACTGATGCCTAAATCGAATACGAAGATGAAAAGCGGGTCTAAAATAACATTGAGCACGGCTCCGGCTCCCACTCCGTACATGGCGTACAGCGCGTTGCCTTGAAATCGCATCTGATTGTTCATGGTGAGCGAACTGGTCATAAACGGAGCTCCTAACAAGATAATGCCCAAATACTTTTCGGTATACGGGAGGATGGTGGGGGTGGAACCCAACAGGAGGGAAAGCGGCCTGAGAAATGTCAGTCCCACTACGGTGATGATACATCCGGTGAGGATGCTGTAGAAGAAGCCTGTAGCAGCCATCTTTTGAGCCATTCCGGCTTCTTTCGCGCCCAATTTACGTGAGATGTAGTTGCCCGAACCATGTCCGTAAAAGAACCCCGTGGCCTGAATAATGGCCATTACCGAGAATACCACGCCTACGGCGGCAGTACATTGCGTATTGAGTTGGCCTACAAAATAGGTGTCGGCCATATTGTACAAGCTGCTTACCAGCATACTGATGATGGTGGGGATGGACATTCGGAGAATGACCTGATGCACGGGGGCATGCGTAAGAAATGTATAGTTGTCCTGAACCTTCTTCATACCAAATGCAAAGGTGCGACTATTTTTCCTTGTAACCGTAATACGTTAACCTTTTTTGTATCAACCACACGCATACGCCGGAGATGATGAATCCTCCTACGGCTACTGTCAGGGCAGTGTGGGCGCCCAATAGTTCTTGCATGGTAGATTGCGGATTGTCGGTAAGATAAAAGAGCAACACCGACGAACCATTGTTCAGAAAGTGCATAAACATGGATGGCAATAGGCTGCCGGTGCGGTAGTAAACCCATCCCAAGGCCAGCCCGGTAACGAAGGCAAAAGGGATTTGTTTCGGGTTGCCGTGTACAAGGCCGAAGACAAGAGCGGAAACTACGATGGCGTATGCCGGATTTTTCCACGTTCGCGTCAGATGTCCCTGTATTGCTCCACGAAACAGAAGCTCTTCTACCATAGGAGCTAGCAGAACGATGGAGATTATTCCAATGGGGTTGTGTAGCATGGCGTTGAACACATCTTCCATGTTGTCGGGTAGCGAGAGTAGTTCGCTTACATAGTTTGTCCAGCATCCCATGGCTATGATAAACAGCGCCGCTATGAGGTAAAGCTGTACGGGATGCGATGAATTTACTTCCTTTCTTACATCGGCATATTTCCCGATGAGCAGATGTAGCCCAAGGCCTATTGTAGCGATGGCTTGCGCCGCGATGCTCATCTGCATAAAGCCAGGGTCGGAGGCGTTCGGCAGCCGGTTTAAGTGGTGTATCAGCATAAAGGCTAAGCTGAAAACGCTCGCTGTGGCCAGTTGGTAGGCAAAATAGTAAAGTATTAACTTGACGGTTCGTTTCATGACAGATGTCGATATTGTTTCGGTGTGTAAAATTAGGACTTATTCCCCACTTTCTTGTTTTCGGCGCGAAATAAATTCTTTCCGTTCCAAGCCGGAATCCGATGAAATAGCTTACATTTGCGTGTATAGAAACAGATATGTAACCTTCTTTATTCCCTCACCGATATGGACTTGGCTTCTTTCAACGTTTTTCTCGCCGTAATGAGCGTCATTGCTTTGGCGGTGTTTGTGTCTCTGTACTTCGTAAAGGCCGGATACGGCATCTTTCGCACTTCTTCTTGGGGACCGTCTATACCGAATAAGTTGGCGTGGATATTGATGGAAGCTCCCGTGTTTTTCGTGATGCTTTACTTGTGGGCAACTTCCGACAGGCGGTTCGAGCCAACGCTGTGTGTGATTTTTCTTTTGTTTCAGCTCCATTATTTCCAGCGTTCGTTTGTCTTTCCGTTGCTGATGAAAGGCAAGAGCCGGATGCCGTTATCCATTATGCTGATGGGCATCGTATTTAATGTGCTGAACGGATATATGCAGGGGCTGTGGATATTCCGCTTGTCGCCTTCGGAGCAGTACGGCTTGTCATGGCTTACATCGCCTTGCTTCATTGGCGGCACGCTGCTTTTCTTTGTCGGGATGGCGATAAACTGGCATTCCGATTCGGTGATACGGCATCTGCGTCGTCCCGGAGATACCCGTCATTACTTGCCGTCGCGCGGGCTATATCGTTATGTCACTTCGGCCAATTATTTGGGCGAAACGGTGGAATGGGCTGGCTGGGCGTTGCTCACGTGCTCTTGGTCGGGCTTGGTTTTCCTATGGTGGACGGTGGCCAATCTGGTGCCGCGCGCCAATGCCATCTGGCATCGCTACCGTGAAGAGTTTGGGGCTGAAGTAGGGAATCGCAAGCGGATATTCCCCTTCGTATATTGAGCCTTTTGCGGCTTGAAAAAGGGCGGAAAAACAGGCCCGGAACAGGTGTCCGAAAAACGTCCCGACGTTTTTAAAATCTCTCGGGACGTTTTCAAAATCTCTCGCCGGAGATTTTTATTCTCTCGGGACGTTTTTTGAGGTCGTCGAAAACGGCTCTACAAGCCCTTGTAGAGGGGGTGTGGATTACGCCATGGGGCATCGCACCGCCTGGAATGGGATGTCGCCTATCTCGGCTGCAATCTCGGAAAACGAGCTGCCATACGAGCCGTAAATCCGCTGCGTGCGCGCCAAAGCGTACATATCCGTTATCCCGTCTCTTATCCCGGAAACCGAATCTCTGCTCGCTCTGTTCGGCGCGGAAAGGATGATGTCTTTGTATCGTTGGCGCATTTGTTGTTTAACCTCCTCTGAGTCGGTAGCCAGATAAACCGTCAGGTCGGGATGCTGGGCTCGTTCGCGGTCAATAATCTCGAAAAACAGTTCTATCGGGCTTGCCTGTGTGGCGAAGGTATGGTCGGTGCGTCGCACATGAATGCCGATGGTGTAACCCGTAAACGCTGCGGTGCGCTGCGCAATGAGGTTGGCCGTTTCAGCGTTCGGCCTAAACAGATTGGCGACAAGTCCTTTGGGGTAGGGATAAAAGTTGTAACAGGTAGCCATATATCCTCCGCCGCGCTTCATCCAGCGCTGGAAGTCGTAGCCTGAACGCATTAACTGCGGCATCTGTTTTTCGTACAGGCATGAGCGAAACAACAGCTTTTGTGCCGCACGGGGCAGGAACAGGTTCTTTTTGCGTGGGCGGTCGAACAGCACGAGGTCGGTTGCCGACGCGTCTGTTACCGTACAGAGGTTCTTGTCGGGGGGCAAGAACAGTTCCCTGAACGGAGCGCGTAAGGCCCAGTCGGTAAACCACATTACTTCTATCTGTTGTCCCGTTTCACGAGCCAAGGCCACAGCCGAAGCCACAGAGCGCATTCGGTTGGCCAATCCTCCCACGGGGACTATCATTGTTTTTTCACGCATGCCGTATCTGTTTATACCGACAAAGTAAATAATAAATATCATTAAAAGCATTACCTTTGCCTAAAATTAGGCATGCGATGAGAGTTTTGTTGATAAATACGTCCGAACGGACAGGCGGTGCGGCCATTGCGGCCAATCGGTTAATGGAAGCCCTGAAAAACAGTGGCATTAAGGCCAAGACTTTGGTGCGCGACAAGCAGACCGACCAAGTAACGGTGGTGGCGCTTCGCAAGTCGTGGTGGCACATCTGGCAGTTCGTGTGGGAACGCATGGTGATATGGAAAGCCAACCGTTTTAAGAAACATAACCTCTTTGCCGTAGACATAGCCAACACGGGTACCGACATTACTTCGCTGCCCGAATTCCGACAAGCCGATGTGATACACCTTCACTGGATAAACCAAGGCATGCTCTCGCTGAAAGACATCCGGAAAATCATCGCCTCGGGGAAACCCGTAGTATGGACCTTGCACGACATGTGGCCCATCACCGGCATTTGTCATCACGCCCAAGACTGCCTGAACTACTGTACGCAGTGTCACGACTGTCCGTTGTTATACAAAGGTTCGGCTCACGACCTCTCGAACTCCACTTACCGGAAGAAACTTCAGATATATAAGAACGCCAATCTTACGTTCGTGGCTTGCAGCCAATGGCTGGAAGAACTGGCGAAAAAAAGCGCCCTTACCATGGGGCATACCGTAACAAGCATCCCGAACGCCATCAATACGAATCTTTTTCATCCCGCCGACAAGACTCAGGCTCGGAAGAAGCTGCATTTGCCAACCGACAAGCGGTTGCTTCTGTTCAGTTCGATGAAGATTACCGACAAGCGGAAGGGGATAGATTATCTGATAGAGGCTTGCCGCATACTGGTAAAGCAGTATCCCGATTTCTGCGACACGCTGGGCGTAGTTGTCGTAGGAAGCGAATCGCAGCAGTACGCCCATTTGTTCCCGTTCCCAGTGTATTGCATCGATTATGTGAGCAAAGAAAAAGAAATCGTAGACATCTATAATGCCGTAGATTTATTCGTAACCCCATCGCTTCAGGAGAATCTTCCGAACACCATTGTAGAATCCATGTCGTGCGGCGTGCCTTGCGTAGGTTTCCAAATAGGCGGAATCCCTCAGATGATAGACCATTTGCACAACGGTTACGTGGCGCGTTACAAATCTTCCGATGATTTGGCTAACGGCATATACTGGTCGCTCTGCGGTGGAGATTACAAAACGTTGAGCGAAGAAGCGCGCCGCAAAGCGGTAAGCGCCTACTCCGAACACATCATAGCGATGAAATATATCCATGTTTACAATCAGATAACCGACGAAAATGCATAACATACAACATCCGCATCCCAAGTTCTCGATTATTACCGTCACTTACAATGCCGGGAAGACCATCGAAGACACCATACAGAGTGTCATTACACAGACCTATAAGAATGTGGAATACATTATCGTAGACGGCGCTTCGACCGATGAGACACTAAATATCGTCAACCAGTACCGCGACCACATCCATACGCTCATCAGCGAACCCGACAAAGGGCTTTACGACGCGATGAACAAGGGCCTGTCAGTGGCTACCGGCGATTACGTATGCTTTCTTAATGCCGGCGATGAACTCCACGAGGACGACACGCTGCAGCTTATGGTGCATTCACTTCCGATGGAGGAAAAAGAGTTGCCCGATGTGATATACGGCGAAACCGCCATTGTAGACAGTGAAGGTCACTTCTTGCGGATGCGCCGTCTTTCCGCTCCTGAGCGTCTCGACTGGAAGAGTTTTCGTCACGGCATGTTGGTGTGCCATCAGGCATTCTTCGCCCGTCGGGATCACGTTGCTCCGTACGATTTGAACTACCGTTTCTCGGCCGATTTCGACTGGTGCATCCGTGTGATGAAACAGAGCCGCACGTTGCACAACACCCATTTGGTGCTTATCGACTACCTGAGCGAGGGACTGACCACCCGTAACCACAAGGCGTCGCTGAAAGAACGCTACCGCATCATGTGCCGTTATTATGGTACCGTTCCTACCTTGATTCGCCATCTGAAGTTCGCCTTGCGGATGATATACAAGAAGTAATAACCTTTAAACTGTCTTATTCTATGAAACTGAAAAGCATCTTGTTCCTTTTCGGCGCGATGATGAATGCTTCCACCCTCCTTGCCGAAGGAGAATACCGTACGCCACAGACTCTGCCGCTTACCCAATGGCAATTCGCCGAAGCCGGCGATTCGGTTTGGATGGATGCCAAAGTACCGGGAACGGTACACCAGGACCTGATAGACCATGGCCGACTGCCCAACCCGTTTTACGGCATGAACGAAAAGGTTGTGCAATGGGTGGAACAGAAAGACTGGGCATATCGTACCACGTTTACGGTTACTCGTGAACAGTTGGCTATGGATAGGGCGCAACTGGAGTTCGACGGACTGGATACCTATGCCGACGTGTTCCTGAACGGCTCCTTAATACTGAGTGCCGACAATATGTTCGTTGGTCACAAAATAACCGTGACCAATCTGCGCGAGGGCGAGAACAAACTTTATATCTTGTTCCGTTCTCCCATTACGAAGACACAATCACAATGGGAATCGGACGGATTCAATTATCCAGCCGACAACGACCATGCTACCCGCCGAGTGAGCGTATATACGCGCAAGGCGCCATATTCTTACGGTTGGGACTGGGGCATTCGCCTCGTTACGTGCGGCATTTGGCGGCCGGTGCGTCTCACGTTCTTCGATGCGGCGCGCATCAATGACTACTATGTGCGTACCGTTTCGGCTTCGGAGCAGAAAGCCGAAGTGGACAATCGGTTGGAAGTGTACAACGTGAAACCGCAAACGCTATCCGCAACACTGGTTGTAACCCGGAAATATAAGAACGAAACCTTTACCGAAGAAAAGGCGGTGACCCTTAAGCCAGGGCTGAACACCCTTTCGCTTTCGCAGACCATCGAAAAGCCTCACTTGTGGATGCCTAACGGATGGGGCGAAGCTTCCCTCTACGATTTTACGGCTTCATTGCGGATGGATGGAAAAGACATAACGTCCGAAACACGGCACGTAGGCTTGCGCACCGTGCGTGTGGTGATGGAAGACGACAAGGACGGCAAATCGTTCTTCTTCGAAGTTAACGGACATCCGCTCTTTGCCAAGGGCGCCAACTATATCCCCGATGACGCCTTGTTGCCCAACGTGACGGCTGAACGTTACAAGCAAATCTTTTCTGATGTGAAGGCCGCCCACATGAATATGCTTCGTGTCTGGGGCGGAGGCATTTACGAAGACGACAGTTTCTATGATGAGGCCGACCGCAATGGAATCTTGGTGTGGCAAGACTTCTTGTTCGCCTGTACAACTTATCCGCACGACGATGCTTTCTTGAATCGTGTGCGTCAGGAAGCGAGATACAATATCCGTCGCTTGCGTGGGCACGCCTCGCTGGCCATGTGGTGCGGCAATAACGAGATATACGAGGGTCTTCGCTATTGGGGTTGGAAAAAGAAATATACGCCGACCATCTTTGCCGAGATGGAAAAAGGATATGACGTGTTGTTTCACCAAGTGTTGCCCGAAGAGGTAAAGAAACTCGACCCCGACCGCTTTTATATGCATGGTTCGCCTTACGAAGCGAACTGGGGGCGTCCGGAAAGCTGGCGCATAGCCGACAGCCATAATTGGGGCATTTGGTACGGACAAAAACCGTTCGAGAGTCTGGATACCGAGATTCCGCGCTTCATGAGCGAATACGGCTTTCAGGCTTTCCCCGAGATGAAGACCATTCGTACGTTTGCCGAAGAAAAAGACTTTGCGCTTGAGTCGGAAGTGATGAACGCCCATCAGAAAGCCACTATCGGGAATGCGCTTATTCAAAAGACAATGGCGCTATATTATAAGGTTCCGCAGAAGTTTGAAGATTTGGTTTACGCCGGACTCGTTCTGCAGGGGCAGGGCATCCGTCACGGCATAGAGGCGCATCGCAGAAACAGGCCGTATTGCATGGGTAGCTTGGTGTGGCAGCTAAACGACAGTTGGCCGGTTGTTTCGTGGTCGGGAATAGATTATTATGGCAACTGGAAGGCCATGCACTATCAGATGCAGCGGGCTTTTGCTCCGATGATGATTCATGCTTATCAAGACGGCGAACGGATTGGTTATTACCTCTTGTCCGATTGTTTGGAAACTACAGACTTAAAACTTACGTTGGAACTCATGGATTTCAACGGGAAGGTGTATGGAAAGAAGGTCGTTCCCGCGCATGCGCCGGCCAATGCTTCTACGCTGGTTTATGAGCAGACTGTCACCGATGCGTTGCAAGGAAAGGACGCAGCCTCTTCACTGATGCGCATGACTGTACGCAATGCGAAAAACGAGGTCGTAGCGGAAAACATTTTCTATTTCGCCCGTCCCAAAGACCAGCGCTTACCTGTTGCCAAGCTAAATACCCGTACCAAAGTGGTTAACGGCAACTTGGAAATCACTCTTCAGGCTAATCAGTTGGCACGTGATGTCTTTGTGGAAATCCCGGTGCAAGGGGTACGGTTTACCGACAACTTCTTCGATTTGCTTCCCGGACAGAAGAAGAAAATCGTAGTGACATCACCCGACGGAACATCGCTGAACGGAGTATCTTTCCGCATCCATCAGTTGGCGGAAGTCCAATAAAAGAACGAATCTGACGACTAATTCAACAGAATTATAAGACTCCATCACTCAGGAGGCATATCTTTGTATCGTAAATGAACCATAAATATCGCGATACAATGAGATGCCTCCTTTTTTTGCTTTGTATAGGTGCGGCAGAGGTCTGCGCCGTGGCTCAGCCCGCCAAACACTTGTCCGATGTGACGCTAATGCATGAAATGCGCGCTACGCCTTCGCCTACAGACCGTTCTACCGTGAGCGGACGTTTCGTGTCCTTTCAGTGGCCTATGCCCGATGAACTGAACGTGTCCGATGCCGCATTGGATGGGATTGCGCCCCGAAAGCTGAAGATAGATAAAAGCGCGCTTCGCTACCGATTGCGCTACTCCACCGACAGCCTTTTCCGGAAAGGCGTGACTGAAGTGGAGTCCCGCTGGCCTTTCTACAATCCGCCCGTAGAACTGAAGGACGGAGTGTGGTTTTGGCAGTACGGATACGAACAGGGCGGACAAACCGTATGGAAAACCGTGCAACAGGTTACAGTGAAACGAACAGCGGATGGATTCTATCCGCCGGCCTATCAGACATTCGTTCGAAAACTGCCGAAAGGGCATCCCCGTGTGTGGGTTGACGGAAAGCGTTGGGAACAATTCCGTAAGCAAAGCGTTTCGCATGCCGAGCGTAGATGGTATTTGACTGCAGCCGAGCAAATACTGAAGAAACCGATGCAGACATTAGATGATATCAACATAAATCACGCCGCTAATCTTGATAACTCGGTGAAGCGCAAAGCGCTTATCACCCGTGAGAGCCGACGCATCATCGACCGCGAGGAAGGAAATGTAACCACGCTGGTTTACGCTTATCTGCTTACTGCTGACCGCCGCTACGCCGATGAAGCGTTGAAACGGACTTTAGCAATGGCCGACTGGGACAAGAGCAACAAGGTGGCTGGTGATTTCAACGAGGCTACGTTGCTCTCCCTCTGCTCTATGGCCTACGACTCTTTCTATAGTCTGCTCACTTCGGAACAGAAAGAAGCATTGCTTTATCAAATCAAGCAGAAAGGCAATAGTATGTACGCCCACAATAACAACCATTTGGGAAACCATATAGCCGACAATCATGTGTGGCAAATGACGTTGCGTATCCTTTCGATGGCGGCGTACAGTACGTATGGCGATTTGCCGGAGGCTGCCTTGTGGGCGGAATATTGCTATAACGTGTGGTTGGCGCGTTTCCCGGGACTGAATACCGATGGGGGATGGCACAATGGCGACAGCTATTTCATGGTCAATGCCCGTACGCTCATCGAAATGCCTTGGTTCTACGGGCGGATTACAGGTTACGATTTCTTTTCCGACCCTTGGTATAAGGGGAATATCCTGTACACGATGTATGAGCAACCGCCTTTCTCTAAGTCGGGCGGAAACGGGAGCAGCCATCAGAAGATATTGGAGCCCAGCGGCGTGCGAATCGGCTATTTGGATGCCTTGGCACGGCTTACGGGAGATACCTATGCGGCCGATTTCGTAAGGCGTACGCTGAGCCAGAGTACAGGCTTACTGAAAAAGGCTTTCCGTGGAAAGTCGGGAGACCTCGCTTGGTTTCGTTTGCAGTGCGAACGGCCGTTGCCCACGGGATTGGGATTGTCCGACTTGCCTTCGGGACACGTTTTCCCCGAGAGCGGACTGGCTGCGTTTCACACTTCGTGGGACGATTATCGTACAAACGCCATGCTTACTTTCCGTTCCAGTCCTTACGGCTCTACATCGCACGCCCTCGCCAACCAGAATGCCTTCAATACGTTTTATGGTGGGAAGCCGTTGTTCTATAGCAGCGGACACCACATTCAGTTTACCGATAAGCACAGTGTTTATTGTCATCGTGCTACCCGTGCGCACAATTCCGTTTTGGTCAATGGCATGGGACAACGCATCGGTACAGAAGGCTACGGCTGGATGCCGCGCTACTATACGGGCGATAGCATAAATTACGTGATGGGCGATGCTTCGAACGCTTATGGGAAGGTGATTTCGCCGCTTTGGAAAGAACGTTTCCGTTTATCGGGGCTGACAGATTCGCCCGAAAATGGATGGGACGAAAACCACTTGAAACTTTTTCGCCGGCATATCGTGACCTTGGGAAATAGCGGAATCGCTTTTATCTACGATGAATTGGAAGCCGATACGGCAGTCTCGTGGACTTATCTGCTCCATACGGTACAGCAACCGATGGAGGTAGATGTAAATGATGAGGCTATACATGTACGGGCTTCCAATGGAGTGGGTGTTTCCGATGCCTTCTTGTATGCTTCTGATGTGTTACAGACCGATACCACAAGCCGTTTCTTTGTACCGGCTGACAACTGGTTGCGTGCCGATGACAAGGGGAATTTTGCTTCTTATCCCAATCATTGGCATTTCCGGGCTGTTTCGGAAAAGAAGACTCCCTCTTATCGCTTCGCCACCATTGTTTATACTCATAGCAATGACACCCAACCGTTGAAGCCTGTTCGTCAGGCCGATGGAAGCCTGCTCATCGGAGCGTGGACGATATGCGTCGATTTGTCTACCGATGGCGAAGCAAGTTTTAGCATCCGGAAGAGCGGTGAGGATACTGGCGTAAGCTACGAGGCCGATGCCCCTACGGAAATTCGAGATCATGGCAAGCAGGTGACAGAAGTCGATAAGGTGCCCCATCTAGAAATTTAAATAGAAAAGGCCGTCCTGTTACCGAAGCAATGGGACGGCCTTTATTGTATTCTTGCGAACCGTTTATTTGTAGGAAATCAAATCCGAAAGGATTTGTTCTTTGTACCAAGGGTCATCAATAGCTTTCAACTGGCGACCCATTTCTTTCAACAGCTTTTTCACTTCCTTCTTATGGTCTTCCAACTTTAGATTCGTGAGCTGGTAGGGATCCTTTTGGTCATCGAAGAGAAGTGTCTTTTCCAGTTTGTTGTTTCTGTCGATGTATAGAGCCAGCGTGTAGCGGGCTGTCTTGATACCTCTTGATCGGGGGAAATATGAGGTAACCAATCCGTCCTTGTCCTTGTTGCCGTCCATGTTTTGGAAATACAGAGCGCCGGTAGGACGCTTAACTTTCTGTCCGTAGAAGATAGGAGCGTAGTTGTTTCCCTGAACGTTTGCCGGAATGTCTTTCTCCAAATGACACAAACCGAGCAAAGTCGGCATAATGTCGGGCGAAGACAGCAGCAACGGATCTACGCGGTGGGCTATCTTTCCCGGGTAGCGCACTACGAACGGTACGTTCATCGATTCAGCGTAAGGCGAATTCTTAGGATCATCCGTTCCTTGGCTACACATGGTTTCGCCGTGATCCGATGAGAAGATCACAATGGTGTTTTTATCCAATCCTAACTCCTTTAGGCAATCCAGTATTTGTCCGAATGCACGGTCTACACCGGTGACTGAGGCGAAGTAATAGGCGGCCGATTTGGCCTTTGCTCGCTGACGGTCGGCATTTGGGCGAATCAGTAAGCTGTCTATGGGCACGTCTTTATACAGATTGTAGTCTTCTTCTATACAGTCGTTGAGCGAACGGTATGGGCTGTGGGGCGGATTCATACCCACCATGATGAAGAACGGCTTGTTGCTGTCGCGTTGTTGTTTTTCGTTGCGCAAGTAGGATACCACTTGTTTTGCTTCGTGAATCGGCGACCACTCTTTAGGATCGTGACGTTTGCCATCCGTATCCCAATAATGCGGATTCTTGTGTTCATCGAAAGTTCCGTATGAATACCAGTAATTGAATCCGTGTCGGTTCTTAGGGGCAGTATATGCGTCCCATACGGGGCGTTGTGTTTCCACATACTGTCCCGGATGTTCCGGGTCGTTCTTTGTCGGTGTTTCCGCATGCAGTTTGCCGAAGTAAGCGCAGTCGTATCCGTTTTTGCTGAATACATCGCCCACGCATTCTACATCGGTGCGCAGCGAGCTGAACGGACGGGTGGAGTTGCAGTTCAAGGGAATTCCGCTCTTGTTGGGGTACATACCCGTGAGCAGGCATCCGCGGTGCGGACTGCTTAAGGGGAAGTTACTCATAGCCGAAGAAAGTACCATCGATTCGCCGGCAAAGCGGTTTATGTTCGGCGTGTGGGTAGGGTCTCCTTTAAAGTTTACGTAGCGGCTGTATTCGGGACTATTCCAAAATTCCATGGCCATGTTTCGGAACTGGTCAGGGAATACGTAGATGATGTTGGGATGTTCTGCCTGTCCAAACGCAGATTGTCCGGACAAGCAGCAAGTTAAAATCCCTATTTCTTTCAGAAAAGTTTTCATTGCTTAGTTGTTGAATGAAAAAGGTTTATTGTTTTCCAGATTGCGCTTGCGTATCAGTGCTTCCTCGTAATAGTAATCGGCATAGTTCAGAGGCACGTCTATTTCATTTCCGTGTGGAATGCTTCCTACAGAGTGCATCAGGATGAAGTTTCCGTTGGTTCCCACTTTAGCCTTGTAGGCAGGGGTAGCCAAGCTAGTCACAATCTTGTCAGCCAATTCCTTATAGCCTTTGTCGGGGCAATAGCCATCCATTTCATACAGAGCCGAGGCTACACAAGCGGCAGCCGAAGCGTCGCGTGGTTCGTTGGGGATGTTCGGAGCGTCGTAATCCCAGTAGGGTACGAGATCTTCGGGCATATTCTTGTTGCTCAGAATAAACTTCAGCGTGTTCTCGGCCTGATCCAGATATGCTTTGTTATGGGTATAACGGTAGCAAACGGTAAAGCCGTAGATGGCCCATGCCTGTCCGCGTGCCCAAGCCGAAGAGTCGGCGTATCCTTGAGCGGTAACTCTGCTTCGTACCGAGCCGTCTTCCAGACTGTAGTCTACTACGTGGTAGCAGCTGTTGTCGGGGCGGAAATGGTTCTTCATGGTAGCATCGGCGTGCGAAACGCAGATGTTGTAGTAAGTTGAGTCACCCGAAAGGCGTGTTGCTTCGAACAGCAGTTCCAGGTTCATCATGTTGTCGATGATAACAGGGCATTCCCATCCGCGGGTAGATTGCCATCCGCGGTCTACATTCCACGACTGGATGACGCCTGCCGTGGGGCGGAAGCGTGTAGACAATGATTTGGCAGCCTCCACGATTACGTCCTTATATGCAGGGTTCTTGCACAGACGATAACCTGTAAGGTAGCTACATCCTATCATGAAGCCCACATCGTGGTGCCATTTCAAGTATTTTACCGAGTCGAGTGCTTCGGTATATTTCTCAGCTAGATTTTTCCATTTATCCTTTCCTGTGAGGTCGTAATCCAGCCACATGGTTCCTGGAAAGAATCCGCTGCACCAGTCGTCAATGGGTACGTAAACAATGTTGCTGTCCGTGTCAATGGTTCGCGGGTTGATAAACGAGCCATGCTTTTCTATCAAGTCGGTTTGCAACGTGTGTTGTGCTTCGATGTTGGCGATTTCTTCAGCCAGAAAGTCATTCGTCTGAGTCTTGTTTTGGCAGCTGCATACAGCCAGTGCAGAGATGCAGAGCCATGCTGTCAGTTTCATTTTTTTCATGGATTAGTCTTTAATGATTCATATTGTTTCGATGATGCAAAAGAAACCAGAATCCGCCAAACTTACCATGCAAAATCATTCAAATGAGGTTGCAAAATTGTACGAGGTTAAAAAAGCATGCATTTTTCCCCGGTATTTATCCGAAAACCCTTAACTTAGGCGAGCCTAAACGAAAGTTTATATACATGAAGATACGAATACTATTTTTTTTACTGTTCGTTGCTTGGGGAGCGAAGCCAATAAACGGATGGACTCAGAATATTATTTTTAAACATTTGTCTACCGACAATGGATTGTCACAGGTGTCGGTAAACAGCATTTATATTGACGAAAGAGGATTGATATGGGTCGCTACGCGCGACGGCCTGAACTGTTACAACGGTCAGGAAATGCAGACTTTTAAAGTTGAACGGGACAATCCGTACAGTTTGCCGTCGAGCACGGTGCTGTGTGTGGTTGGAGACCGAAAGGGACACCTGTATTTGCTCACCAGTAGCGGAGTGGCCGAATTCAATATCTACACCCAGCAATTCCGCTCCATGATTCACGGGAAAGTGGATTGGATTTATTACAAGGAACGTCTATACATTGCGTGTAAGAACGAACTGTTTGTGTACAATGCGGCTACTTCTAATTTCGACAGCTATTACCGTATTGCTGATATGAACGGCTACGTAACCTCGATGTTCATTGACTCGAAGCGGCGCTTTTGGATAGGAACCGAACAGGATGGGCTGTATCAGCTCTCGAAAGACAAGCAGCTGACGCATCCGATTTCGAATCTGAGGATTACCAAGTGTTACGAAGATTCCCATCGGAACGTATGGGTGGGCACTTGGCTGAACGGTATTTATCGTTTCGGTTCCGATGGACAGACTGTGAACTTCCGGCATGCCGATGCTGACGCGCGCTCCATTTCGTCCGACTTCGTACGCTGTTTCTGCGAAGACAATCAGGGATGCGTATGGGTAGGTACAATGAACGGTTTGGACCGTTATTATCCGGAGACGGGACAGTTCTCATGTTACGTTCACGATAGCCAGATTCCTACCAGCCTCTCGCATTCATCGGTATGGTGCATCGAGAAAGACCCGCAAGGCACTCTGTGGATAGGAACGTATTTCGGCGGAGTGAATTACGTCAATCCCGAGTATCAGATATACACCATTTATCGGCAGAGTGAACGTGCCGGGGCAGGTTTGAGCAGTCCCGTGGTGGGCAATATGGTGGAAGACCGGGATGGTAATCTCTGGATATGTACCGAAGGCGGAGGGTTGGATGTCCTCAATCGCCAGACGGGGCGCATTGAATGGTTTACCCACTCGGCCTCGAAGAATAGCCTTTCGCATGACAACGTGAAAGCCATCCATTACGATGCCGATAGAGACGTGATGTGGATAGGCACGCACTTGGGAGGATTGAACCGGCTGGATTTAAAGACTAAGCGCTTCACGTGCTACCGCAGTGTGGCGGGCGATGACGAAACCTTGCCCTCGGATATCATCCGTGATATAGTGCCTTATCGTGACAGTCTGATTATTGCTACACACGATGGCGTATGTATGTTTTCGCCGCAGACGGGCAAATGCCGCAAGATGTTCCGCGGAGACAAATTGGGTGGACTGATAAAGACCGTGGCCGACCTGGAATTCGACCGCCAAGGCAACCTATGGATGTCGGTTAGTAGCGAAGGCGTGTTCTGTTATAACTTCCGCTCGGGTGCGCTCACCCAGTATAAATATAAGGAAGGCGAGGCCGAACGTACCGTCAGCAGCAACAATGTGAACGACATCTTTGCCGATAGCCGCGGACTGTTGTGGTTCTCTACTTCGGGAGGCGGTCTTGACTGTTACGATTCGAAGACCGGACGGTTTACCAATTACGACATGAAGAACACCCCGCTAAAGGATAATAATATATATAAGGTATGCGAGACGGCCAACAACGAGTTGTTACTCATCTCTACCCAAGGGTTCGCGCAGTTCAATACCCGTACCGGGAAGTTTAAAGGCTATAGCGTGGAAAACGGTTTGCCATTTACGGCCGTTAACGAGAACGGGCTGTATGTGGCGAAAGACGGAACCGTGTTCTTGGGCGGTGTAAACGGGATGATTTCTTTCTCGCTGAGCAAGCTGAATGTCGCCCCCAAACCTTATCACATCTATTGGAGTAGGCTGGTAGTGAACGGGCAGACTGTCAGCCCGGGCGATGATACGGGCATTTTGCCGCAGGCTTTGGAGGCAGCCGACGGAATACGTCTGCACGCTTCGCAGAATATGTTCAGTCTATACTTTGCCAGTTCCAATTACCTGCTCGAGAATAAAGAGGAAATGGAATACTTCTTGGAAGGTTTCTCGAAGAATTGGACGCACACGCAGGGGCAGTCTGTCATTACCTTTACCAACCTGAATCCAGGAACCTACACCCTTCGTTTGCGGGCGGTGAACCCCGATAGCGCCAGTCGTGAGATAAGTTTGAAAATAGAAATACTCCCTCCGTTCTACCGTACGGCGTGGGCTTATCTGCTCTACGCATTGATATTGGGCGGAACGGTACTTTACTTTATGCGGATGTACAAAACCCGTGTGAAGCTGCGCGAGTCGCTGCGGTACGAGCAGAAGCATTTGCACGACATCGAGGTGCTGAATCAGTCGAAGCTACGCTTCTTTACCAGCATCAGCCACGAGTTCCGCACGCCGCTCACGCTTATCGTTGGACAGTTGGAGGGCATTCTTCAGCTACCGCAAGTACCGCCCGCCATTTTCTCGAAAGCGCTTACCGCTTACAAGAGCAGCATGCAACTGAAAGGACTCATTAGCGAGCTGCTGGACTTCCGCAAGCAGGAACAAGGTATGATGAAGATAAAGGTGCACGAGCGCGACTTGATACAGTTCCTCAACGAAACGTATCTGCTCTTTGTGGCCTATGCGCAGCAGCAGAAGATAAAGCTGGACTTCAACCGCTCGCAGGAAGAACTGAAGGTATGGTTCGACCCGGTGCAGATGCAGAAGGTGATAAACAATCTCCTCTCGAACGCGGTGAAGCATTGCAAGCCCGACGGACATATCACCCTCTCGGTCTTCGAAGCGGACGGGCAGGCCTGTTTCTCGGTAGAAGACGATGGCGTGGGCATTCCTCCTTCGGAAGTCGATAGAATATTCGACCGTTTCTATCAAGCTTCGAACGAACTGGAACTGAATGCAGGGACGGGTATCGGACTGGCTCTGACGAAAGGAATCGTGGAATTGCATCACGGCACGATAAGTGTGGAGAGCACAGTAGGAAAAGGCTCTCGGTTTACGGTGAAGTTGCCGTTGGGAAATGCGGCTTATGCGCCCGAAGAGATGGCGGCAGATACGGAAACCGACCGGGTCGTAATAGCCGGAACGGAAAAGAAACCCTTGGCCGAAGAACTGCCGGCCGTACAGTGGAAAGCTGATTCGGAAACGCCCGACGGTTCGCGCCCGTCCATCCTGATTGTGGAGGATAACGAATCTATCCGTCACATGCTGGAGGCGTTGTTCGAGCCTATTTATCGGGTGGAAACGGCAGCCGATGGCGAAGAAGCGCTGGCGAAGATAGCCGCCCGTCCGCCGCAAATAGTGCTGAGCGATGTGCTGATGCCACGATTGTCTGGCATTGAGCTGACCAAACGTTTGAAAAGCAGTTTGGATACTTGCCATATACCCATTGTGCTGCTTACGGCACGTACCGAGGTCGAGCATAATCTGGAAGGTCTGCGTACAGGCGCAGACGACTACATCACCAAGCCGTTCGATTCGCGCATCCTTATCTCGCGGTGCAACAATCTGGTGAATTCGCGCATCCAGCTTCAGGAATATTTCAGCAAGCAACCTGCGGTGCAGACGCCTGTTCTGGCTACGAATCCGCTCGACAAGCAATTCCTGGATGAAGTAATAGCCATCTTCGAGAAGCATTTGGAGGATAGCGATTTTACCATCGACAATTTGGCGCAAGAGATGCTCATCTCCCGCACGCGTGTTTACGGGAAAATAAAGGCCATTACCGGGCAGACTCCGAACGACTTCTTTATCACCCTTCGCCTAAAGCGTGCCGCCGGTCTTCTGCGGAACAATCCCGAACTGAATATAGTGACCATATCCGAACGTACGGGATTTAACTCGCCTCGCTATTTCGCGAAGCTCTTCAAGAAGGCTTACGATATGACTCCCATGGAATACCGAAAGGGTGAACAATAACGGAAAATCATCGTACCGCAATTGTGGTGATAGTCGTACCACAACTGCGGTGATAGTTGTATCACAGTTGTGGTGATAGTCGTGTCACAGCTGTGATACGCTCATTCTCTCGCCGTACGCTATACACTTTGCCTACGCATAGCGTGCTGTGTATGTAGGTATTTTGTACAATTTTGCACATTTTTATGAATAAAATGTGTATGCGTCGTTTGTTTAAATGCAATAAGTTTGTAACCGGTGTAACAAATGTGTTGTACCGACATAAGACATTCATCATTAATTTGTTATTTAATATTTATGAAACAGAAAACGACTTTGATGCTACTGTTGTTTTTCTTCTCATTCCTGGGCGGCCTGTCTCCCATGCAGGCGCAGACCGGCGGAGAAGTGACGGGAGTAGTATCGGATGCCACCGGCGAATTGATCGGGGTAAGTGTTGTAGTGAAAGGCACAAAGAACGGAGTGACAACCGACATGGACGGTAAGTTTACTCTGAAGAATGTACGTCCTTCCGACGTGCTTCAATTCTCTTTCATCGGCTATAAAACGCAAGAGGTGAAAGTGGGTAACAAGAAATCGTTCAACGTTGTGATGAAAGACGATTCACAGGCCTTGGACGAAGTAGTAGTAGTGGGTTATCAGGAAGTCCGCAAGGCCGACTTGACCACTTCGGTGGCCAGCGCCAGCATGAACGACTTGTTGAGTACGCCGGTTGCCACGTTCGACCAGACACTGGGTGGACGTATCGCCGGTGTGAACGTTAGCTCATCGGAAGGTATGCCGGGAGCTACGATGAACATCACCATCCGTGGTAACAACTCACTGACGCAGGACAACACGCCGCTTTACATCATCGACGGTTTCCCTGCAGAAGATCCTGAAATGGCATCGGCCATCAACCCGAGCGACATTGAGTCTATCAACATCTTGAAAGACGCGTCGGCTACCGCTATTTACGGTTCGCGTGGTGCCAACGGTGTAGTGGTCATCACTACTAAGAAAGGTGTGGTAGGACGCGCTCAGCTCTCGTACGACGGTAGCTTCGGTATATCGAAAGTTACCAAATATATGGATATGCTTAGCGGTTACGATTTCGTAAAACTGCAGCAGGAAGTTGACCCGGCTCGTGCCGAAGAACGTTACTTCATGACTTACGAAGGCAAGAAATACACGCTGGAAGATTATCGCAACGCCGAAACTGCCGACTGGCAGGACGAAGTGTTCCGCACCGCATGGGCGCAGAACCATAACCTCCGCCTCTCTGGAGGTACTGAAGCTGCCCGTTACAACGCTTCTCTTTCGTACTACGGACAGGACGGTATCTTGCTGAACTCTGACTATCAGCGCTTGCAGAGCCGTTTGAATACCATCATCAAGCGCAATCGCTTGACCGTAAACCTTACGTTCAACTACTCGCGCGCCATTCAGAACGGTTCATCACCTTCGTCTAACTCTTATTCGGGTATGAACAACTTGTTCTATAGCGTTTGGGGTTACCGCCCGGTAGCTTACCCGAACGGTTCACTCGAATCTCTTCGCACCGAGCTTATCGACCAGGCCACTAAGGACGAAGCAAGCGACTACCGCTTCAACCCGATTTTGGACTTGGAAAACGCATACCGTAAGAACTACACCAATAACCTCCAGTTGAACGGATACGTACAGTACGAGTTCATCAAAGGACTGAAGCTGAAGGTAACTGGTGGATACACCTACGACAACCGTCACGCTGACGTGTTCAACAATTCAAGCACCCGTTACGGTGGTCCTCGTTCGCAGATGGGCGTAAACGGTTCTATCAGCCGCACGCAGCGTCTTACTTGGTTGAACGAAAACATCCTTACTTACCAGACCAACTGGAAACGTAAGCACTATCTGAACGTGATGTTGGGTACTACCCTTCAGAACTCCGACTACGAAGCCTATGGCTATAGCGCACGCGACCTTCCTAACGAATCGCTCGGAATCTCTGCTCTTGATCAAGGTACTATCAATACGATGTCTTCTGGTAAGACGTCTTGGTCTTTGTTCTCTTACTTCGCTAACGCATCGTATAACTACAAGTCGAAATATTACCTCACCGCTTCGTTCCGTGCCGACGGTTCTTCGAAGTTCAGCAAGGAAAACCGTTACGGTTACTTCCCCTCGGTTTCTGGAGCTTGGAACTTCACGAAAGAACGTTTCATGAAAGACGTTCGCTCATGGATGAACAACGGTAAGTTGCGTTTGAGCTGGGGTCTCACCGGTAACAACCGTATCGGCGAATACGACCGTTACGCTTTGCTCGACATGATTCGTAGCCACGTAAGCAGCGCTTCTATTCCGAATACCGTTTACTCGTTCAACGGTGTAGCTTCGGTTGGTGTTGCACCTACTTCGTTGCCTAACTCCGACCTGAAGTGGGAAACTACTGAACAGTGGAACTTAGGTCTCGACCTCGGCTTCTTCGATGACCGTATCGGCTTTACCATGGACCTTTATCGCAAGACCACTCGCGACTTGCTGCTGAACGCACAGCTTCCTTACTCATCGGGTTACGCTTCGGCCATGAAGAACATCGGTAAGGTTCGCAACGACGGTTTGGAACTTACCTTGAACACGGTAAACATTAAGAAGAAAGGATTTGAATGGACTTCCAGCATCAACATCTCTTTCAACAAGAATAAAGTATTGGAACTGACCGAAGGACAGAACAGCTTGCTTACTACTGCATCGTTCGACCAGAACTTCAATAGCCAGCCTAACTACATCGCCAAGGTGGGCTATCCCATGGGTATGATGTACGGATACATTTACGAAGGAACTTACAAGTACGAAGACTTCAACCAGTCGGGAAACTCCTATACGCTGAAGAGCACAGTTCCTCACTACACCAGTGAAGCGAACACTCAGCCGGGTATGCCGAAGTACGCCGACCTGAACGGCGATGGCGTTATCGATGCCAACGACCGTACCATGATTGGTCGCGGTACTCCTATCCACACTGGCGGTTTCACCAACAACCTTACTTATAAAGGCTTCGACTTGAACATCTTCTTCCAGTGGAGCTACGGAAACGACATCTTGAACGCTAACCGTTTGTTCTTCGAGAGCGGCTTCCAGAAGAAACGTGAGTTGAACCAGTACGCTTCGTACGCAGACCGTTGGACCGAAGAAAACCCGTATAGCGATATTCCACGCGCTACAAACTCTGGCTCGAACATGGTTATTTCTTCACGTATCGTAGAAGACGGTTCGTTCCTCCGCTTGAAGACCGTAACACTGGGATATTCATTGCCCAAGTCTTTCCTGAACAAGTACAAACTGAGCAAGGCACGTGTGTACGTAGCCGCTTCGAACCTTTGGACACTGACCAACTATTCAGGTTACGATCCTGAAGTATCTGTCCGCGAAAGCGCTTTGACTCCGGGATTGGACTTCTCGGCTTATCCGCGTGCGCTCTCTGTGAACTTTGGTATCAACCTGGGCTTTTAATCCTTAAACAACAAACATGAATATGAAATCTATTAAAATAGCATTCCTTTCGTTTCTGGCGTGTACGGCCGTAACCTCTTGCGACTTCCTGGAGAAAGAGCCTTACGAACTGGTGCCTGAAACTTACTTTAATAGCGAATCGGAAGCCACTTCGTTCCTGACTTCTGTGTACGCTCCTTTGGCCGGACAGAATTTCTACGGAAACTATTTCGGCTATCTGAACGGTGCTGACGACTTGTCGCACTACGGTGGTGGCCGAAACCCGGAAGGTTCAGGCTGTATCGCTTGTAACAACGCTACGGCCAGCTCGCCGATGTTCAGTTATTTGTGGATTACACTGTATTCTGGCATCGACCGCGCCACAACACTTATTGAAAATCTCGACAAGATGGCCGAAGGCACTATCAGCGATGAAGTAAAAGCACAGTATCGTGCCGAAGCCCGTTTCTTACGCGCGTTCTATTACTTTACGTTGGTAGAATGCTGGGGCGATGTTCCGTTTAAGACTACCTCTACTTCGAGCGTTAACGGTCTAGATATCCCTCGTACCGACAAGAATACGATTTACGACTTTATCGCAACCGAGATGTCGGAAGCTGCCGATAACGGTTTGAAATCGGCTGCCGAGTTAAACTATCAGCCTGGACACGTTTCGAAGTCTGCCGCTTGGGGTATCTTGGCTCGTGTATATATGTTCCGTGCCGGAGAACACTATCGCGACAACACCGCTGCCGACGAAACGAAGATAAAAGAATATTTTACGCAGGCCGACACTTATGCCAAGAAGGTAATGGAAGAGGGACACTCCCTTGCTCCTAACTACTGGGACGTATTTATCGACATCTGCTCAAGCAAGTATAACACTACTGCCAACGAAAGCATTTGGGAAGTAGAATTCTCGGGAGACTACTCTAGCGAAACCCGTTCGGAAGGCCGTATCGGTAACGTTATCGGTTTGCAGGCTCCACGTATTGACGCTACAACCCTGATTGGTGCGCAAGACCCGGGATACTGCTACTCTTTCTTCCGTAGCACTCCGAAGTTGTTTGAACTGTACAACAGCAATGGTGATAAGGAACGCATGAACTGGAACATCGCTCCGTTTACTTATGTATCGACTACGGCAGGCGGTGTAACCGGACGTACATTCTTCCCCGGCAAGATGGATGAGGTGAAGGCCGAAAGCCCGTCGTGGTGGGATAAGTCGTACTCGTACGGAAGCGGCGACACACAGACTGCTTCATCGAGTGCAGCGGCCCTAAACTATTCACGTTCTTGCGGAAAGTATCGTCGTGAGTTCGAAACGCAGAATTCTAAGAAGAACGCCAACTATACTTCTATCAACTTCCCCGTGCTGCGTTACTCAGACGTGTTGTTGATGGTGGCTGAAGCTGAAAACGAAATCAACGACGCTCCTACCGCTTTGGCTTACGAATGCTTGAACGCCGTACGTAAGCGTGCAGGAATCGAAGAAAAGTCAGGCTTGTCGAAAGCGGACTTCCGTCAGGCTGTAAAAGACGAACGTGCCATGGAGCTTTGCTTTGAATACACTCGCCGTTTCGACTTGATTCGTTGGGGTGAATACATCACCGACATGAACGAACTCTCGTCACGAGCACAGAGCGGAAGTTCGGGCAACTGGAACGGAGGAGACCAGTATAGCGTTTGGACGTTCTTCCAGATTTCGGACGCTTATAACTATTTCCCCATTCCTGACTCGGAAATGTCGGTAAACAAGGCTATCACGAAGAATAACCCGGGATGGTAATCGTAGAATCATTAAAAAGAATCCTATCAATATGAAACTGAATAAATCATTTATTGTGGCTCTTGGCCTGGGTTCGTTGGCTCTTACAGCTTGCGAGAACGAGCTGAAGCAAGACGCCGAACTCAGTGTAAACGTGGAAACAAGCGGCGACGTAAGTTTCGACGGCAAGACCATTACCGTAAAAGCAGGCACGCCCGTCACTTTCCAGTTTGGCGGAGACCCCGACTACCTGACATTCTTTAGCGGTGAGGCAGGTGCCGAATACAAGAACCGCGAACGCACACTGGTAGACGAGAGTGACATCGAAAGCTCATTGTTCACCGTAAATATCGCTTCGCAATATGGCGATCCGACCGACATTATCTCGGTACTGATTTCGGAAGACTGCCCTGCACTGACGAAAAGCGATTTCGAAGCCGACTCGGTAGCCGTAGAAAATGCTACTTGGCAGGAACTGCTTCCCAAATCGGGCTTCCCTACGAAAGTTAACTATTCGGCCGGTGAAGACTATTCTGCTTACATGAACTCTTTCCTGGGTAAAGAGGTGACAATCGCCATTTGCTACAAAGGCGTATCGAACGCTGCGGTTCAGTCGAAGTTCTACTTCAAGAATATGCAGATTCAGAACGTGATGAAAAACGGTCAGGTGGCTACCTTGTCGGCTGGTTCGTTTGGATTTACGGCATTGAATATGTACTATCGGCATCCGGATGTGTTAAGCACAGCAAGCCGTGCGTCTGTACTTACAGGCAAACCGTACGCTACGGTAACGAACAATACATCCGGTATGTGGAACTTGGTAAACATAAACAATTTCTATATCCACAGTTCGCCGAAAGCAACTCCGCTGATGTATGCATGGCTGGTTTCAAGCCCGATGGTTATCAATACTTGTACTCCTGATGCGGGCACAGGTTTGAAGAACATTTCTCAGGGCACGGATAGCTATACCCACACTTATAGCACAGCTGGAACCTATACAGCCACGTTTGTAGCGAAAAACGCCAATTTCAAGCAGCAAACATCGGTCGTGCGCGAATATACCGTAGTGGTAACCGAATAAACAGAGACGCAGATAGGAATGAAACTGCCTAATCGCATCCTGTTGGCACTTTGTGGCCTGTTGTCGATCCCCTTTCAGGGGGCGGCGGCAGGCCAAGTGCCTTTAATAAAGAGCGAGCGAATCAACTCGTTCGAAGAGAAAACCGTGCCCTCGTGCTGGACGGGTGAGGGACTTTCGCTGAACACTGTACACTATAAAGACGGCGCACAGTCTTTGCAGTGGGATTTCCGTCCCGGGTCGGTACTTTCCATGCGGAAAGACTTGATGTTCGAGAAGAAAGACCCTACGGGAAAGGACCTCTACTTATCCACATTCGTCGGATGGTTTTACAACACACAGGCGCAGACCGATAGCTTGCGCGTAGGATTTTATCGGCAAGGTACGGAGTGCTGTCACTTTTATCTTCGCTTGAATTTCACGGGATGGCGTGCGGCGTGGGTTTGCTACGAACGCGACATGCAAGGAACTCCCGTAGAAGGGATGGACGAAATTCGCTTTACCGCTCCCCAAGCTAGCGGACGGATGTGTTTCGACTTGCTGATACCTTCGGTGAAGACCGACCATCGCCACCAAACGGCCGATAGGCAAGTACCGTTTGTGAATAAGGACAATGACAACCACTGGCTGGTGGTGTACAGGAACTCTTTGCTTACATCGGATATGCCTCTTGTGCCGCTAACCGAAGCTGATAAGGCCGACATCCGCACAATGGAAAAACGGTTCGAACAGATGGTTTATCCGGGTGGAAAACTTTCCGATAAGGCTTTGGCCGATATTCGGAAGAAATTCGCCGCCTATCACATTTCGTTCTCTGCCGATGGGGAAGTGAGCGGTATGCCTATCTTCTTCAGTCGAGCTGCCGAGGCGTACGAACGCATCGTGCCTAACTGGAAGAAAACGATGATTGACGCGCAAGGCAACGAGCTGAAGGCGTACTTCGACCTGATGAACCGAATCGCCATCGCTTATCGCCAAACGAAGTCCGATACCGTGCGGCAGGAGTTGGCAGACATGTTCCTGAAGATGTACGCCCATGCCACCGACCAAGGTATCGCAGCCGGAAGTTGTTTGGGGAATTTTACTCACTACGGCTATAGCTTTCGCGGATTCTATACCTCGTATTTCCTGATGAAGGACGTGTTGCGGAAAGCCGGCAAGTTGAGCGAGGCTGAACAAGCCATGCTTTGGTACGCTATTACGAACGAGATATACGTGGCGCCTACCGTTAACGGCATTGATATGGATTCTTTCAACACGCAGACTACAGGCCGTATAGCCAGCATCCTGCTGATGGAAGACTCGCCCGAGAAGTTGCGCTACCTTCATTCCTTCCAACGATGGATAGACCGGGGATGTATGCCTGCCGACGGACTGATGGGAGCGTTTAAGGTAGACGGAGCTGCGTTTCATCATTGTAACAACTATCCAGCATACGCAGTGGGCGGACTGAACGGAGCTACCCAAATGGTTTATCTGCTCAGCGGAACACGTTTTGCCGTATCGCCCTTGGCGCACGCTACCGTGAAGAACGTGCTGATGGCCATGCGCTTTTATTGCAATACGCTTTACTTCCCGCTCTCCATGTCTGGACGGCATCCCGATGGAAAGGGACGGCTCATTCCGTTGCACTACGCCTTGATGGCCATGGCCGGTACTCCCGATGGCAAACAGGCCGTAGACGCTGAGATGGCGGGCGCTTTCTTGCGCTTGATAGACGCTTCGAACGGGGAGCAGGCCGAGGAGTATATGCCATCGGGTACAGGGCCGAAGGAACGTCAGTTTAAGGCGCAACTCGAAAAGGCAGGCTATAAGGCCGAATCCAATCCGCAGGGCAACCTGTCGTTGGGTTACGGATGCGTGTCTGTTCAGCGTCGCGACAACTGGAGCGCAGTAGTAAGAGGACATTCGCGTTACCTCTGGGCTGCCGAACATTATGTGGGCTGCAACCTTTTCGGACGATACCTTGCACATGGCAGCCTGCAAATACTTACCGCTCCCGATTCGCAGCCCGTTACGCCGCGCACCAGCGGATGGCAAGAAGCGGGATTCGACTGGGGACGCATACCCGGAACTACCGCCGTACATTTGCCGGTGGAGCAACTCCGTGCCCAAATCCTCAATGTTGATAAGTATTCGGGCGTAGAGGAGATGCTTTATTCCGACGAGGCTTTCGCCGGAGGACTTTCACAGGAACACCGGAATGGGAATTTCGGTATAAAACTACACGAACACGATAAATATAACGGAAGCTTGCGCGCACGCAAGTCATTCCATTTCCTGGAAGACCAAATAGTGTGCTTGGGTTCGGACATCGAGAGTGCCAATTCCGATTTCCCGACAGAAACTACCGTTTTCCAACTTAACCTGAAAGATGAGGCCGACCGTCTCTATTGGAAAAAGGCATCATCGAAACAGAACGTATGGTTAGACAACTGCCAGACGGGATATTACATACCGAAAGCGCTACGCACCAAGCTCTGTTTCGAGAAGCACTTCCCGCAGCAGTCGCTCAACGAAGAAACAGCCCGTCCTACTCAGGGCGATTGGGTCTCGCTGACGTTCAACCACGGAGAAGCACCTAAGGGAGAAGTGTATGAATACGCTATAATCCCGCACGCCACTCAGACGCAGATGAAAGCGTTCGCTCGGAAACCCAGTTATCGGGTTTTGCAGTGCAACGCCCAAGCGCACATTGTGGCCGACACCCGTAGCGGGCTGACCTCGTATGTATTGTTTGAGAAACCTGCAACGTTGCCCGATGGCTTGCTACAGCAGGCCGACACTTCGTGTCTGGTTCTATTGAAAGAAGAAGCGTCACAGGTGATGCTCTCTGTATGCCAACCCGACTTGGCTCTCTATCGGGGAGCCAGCGATGACGTGTACGATGAGAACGGAAAGCGTGTGGAGCGTAGCATCTATTCCCGTCCGTGGAAGTCGAATGCTTCGCAACCCATACCGGTATGCGTTACCCTAAAAGGCGAATGGATGGCCGACTCTCTACCGACTAACTGCGAACTGTTGTCGTCTGCCGATGGGAAGACTGTACTTCGGTTTACGTGTCGCGATGGACTGACAACCGATGTAAAACTAAAACAGAAGTAAAACATGAGAATACAACAACCTTTATTGATGATTTGTGCCGCTTCGGCCGTTACGGCTACCTTGAGCAGCTGCAAGCATGCCAAGGACAAGCAGGCGTACGACCTGAAGCGTCCTAACGTGATATTCATCTTTTCGGATGATCTCGGCATTGGAGACCTGAGTTGCTACGGAGCGACCAAGATTTCTACTCCAAACATCGACCGGTTGGCCGGACAGGGCGTACAGTTCAGCAACGCATACGCTACCTCTGCCACCAGCACACCGTCGCGCTACGGCTTGCTTACCGGATGTTATCCTTGGAGAAAGGAGAATACGGGCATTGCACCCGGAAACTCTGAACTGATTATCGATACCACATGTGTCACGCTGGCCGATATGTTCAAGGAGGCCGGATATGCTACGGCTGCCGTCGGGAAATGGCATTTGGGGTTAGGCCCGGCTGGAGGAACCGACTTTAACGGACTGATTAAACCGAATACACAGAGTATCGGGTTCGACTACGAGTTTGTTATCCCGGCTACGGTAGACCGTGTACCTTGTGTGTTTGTAGAAAACGGACGCGTGGCAGGTCTCGACCCGAACGACCCGATTACCGTGAGCTACGAGAAAAAGGTGGGCGACTGGCCTACTGGAGAGGAGAACCCCGAACTCGTTACGCTGAAACCCAGCCAAGGACATAACAATACCATCATCAACGGAATACCGCGCATCGGATGGATGACGGGCGGAAAGTCGGCTCTGTGGAAAGATGAGGATATAGCCGATGTGATTACAAACAAGGCCAAAGACTTCATCATCCGTTCGGCTTCGAAGCCTTTCTTCCTGTATATGGGGACGCAAGACGTACACGTGCCGCGTGTGCCACATCCCCGTTTCGCCGGAAAGAGCGGTTTGGGAACTCGAGGCGATGTCATCTTGCAGTTGGACTGGACCATTGGCGAAATCATGCACACGCTGGATAGCCTGAACATTGCCGACAATACGTTGTTCGTTTTTACCAGCGACAACGGACCGGTGATAGACGATGGTTACCAAGACCGTGCTTTTGAACTGCTGAACGGACATAAGCCCATGTTGGACTACCGCGGTGGAAAATACAGTCTGTACGAAGCCGGCACACGTGTCCCCCTTATTGTTCGTTGGCCGGCAGCCGTTTCACCTTGCAAGCAGCAAGGTTTGTTCTCGCAGGTGGATATATACGCTTCGCTGGCCGAGATACTGGAACAGAAACTTCCCAAGGGAGCGGCTCCCGACAGTCGACCGCGTTCGATGTCACTCTTGGGACGCGACCAGGCCGACCGCCCGTTCGTGGTTCAGCAGAACCTGAACAATACGCTAGCCATTATAGATGGAAACTGGAAGTACTTACAGCCTTCTGACCAACCTGCCATTGAGTTCTGGACGCATATGGAGTTGGGAAACAATCCGCAAGGCGAGCTTTACAATTTGGCTTCCGACCCGTACGAAAAGCATAATGTTATCAAGGAACATCCCGAAGTAGCCAGCCGTTTGGCGGCCAAGCTGAAAGAGGTCATCGAAAAGAAATAATGTACTAAAGAACTTCGGCTGCCTGTTTTGGCAGGCTGAAGATACCCTGTTGCAGAATTGCTCTCCTGTTGAGGCGGGAGGGCAATTCTGCGTTTTTATGACGGAATTTCCGATTGGTAGTATTCTCAGTCCTATTTTTCGGCATCGTATCTGCATCGAAAACGTTTGTCTGAGGATATACCAAGAAAAATACGTATCTTTACCGATTGAAAAGAATCATAAGACAAACAACGAACAGATGGCCATAACAATCAGAAAAGTAAGTTCGAAGAAAGAACTGAAGACCTTTATTCGCTTCAATTACGAACTTTATAAAAATAGCCCTTACTCGGTGCCCGATTTGTACGATGATATGTTGGGAACTTTCAATATCAAGAAGAATGCGGCTTTCGAGTTCTGTGAAGCCGAATATTTCTTAGCCTATAGCGATGAGCGCGTAGTGGGACGCGTGGCTGCCATTATCAACCACCGGGCCAACGAAACGTGGAATAAAAAGGAAGTACGATTCGGATGGATAGACTTCGTAGACGATACAAAAGTGTCGGAAGCACTGCTGAAAGCTGTAGAGAACTGGGGACGCACTAAGGGTATGGACACCATTGTAGGCCCCTTGGGATTTACCGATATGGACGCCGAGGGTATGCTGGTGGAAGGCTTCGACCAACTGGGAACGATGGCTACCATCTATAACTATCCGTACTATCCCGAGCACATGGAGAAGCTGGGATTCGAAAAAGACGCCGACTGGGTGGAATACAAGCTTACCGTGCCCGATAAACTCCCCGATAAGTTTATTCGCATCTCCGAAATCATTTTGCAGAAATACAAACTCCAGATAAAGAAGCTCACCCGAAAAGAAATCCGTGAGAAGAACTACGGGCAACGCATCTTCGACCTTATAAACGATGCATACGCGCCGCTTTACGGTTTCTCGCGGATGACGCAAGGACAGATAGACCAATATGTGAAGATGTATTTGCCGCTACTGGATTTGCGCATGGTCTCGGTGGTAGAAAACGAGGCGGGCGAATTGGTAGCTGTAGGTATATCGATGGCTTCGCTTTCCGAAGCGTTGCAGAAGGCGAAAGGACGCATGTTGCCTTTTGGTTGGTTCTATTTGCTGAAAGCGTTGTTCCTGAAACGTCCCAAAGTACTCGACCTGTTGCTAGTAGGCGTAAAGCCGGAATATCAGAGCAAGGGAGTAAACGCCTTGTTGTTTTACGATTTGGTTCCTACATTCCAAAAGATGGGATTCGAATACGGCGAGAGCAATCCCGAGCTGGAAGAAAATAAGAAAGTGCAATCGCAGTGGAGCGCATTCGAAAGCGTTCAGCACAAGCGTCGCCGCGCTTTCAAGAAATCGATAAAGTGATATGGAAGAACTGAACTTGAACGGACAAACAGACTCCAGCGTATCGTATACTGAGGATAATATACGCCACTTGAGCGATATGGAACACGTACGCACGCGTCCCGGTATGTATATCGGGCGTTTGGGCGACGGTTCGCAGGCCGAAGACGGTATTTACGTCCTTCTGAAAGAAGTGATAGACAATTCTATTGACGAGTTCAAGATGGGGGCGGGCAAGCGCATCGACATTCAGATGGAAGACAACTTGCGTGTCTCCGTGCGCGACTATGGCCGAGGCATTCCCTTGGGGAGTTTGGTAGATGCCGTTTCGATGCTGAACACCGGTGGTAAGTACGATACGAAAGCCTTTAAGAAGAGTGTGGGTTTGAACGGTGTAGGTGCCAAGGCGGTCAATGCGCTGAGTTCGCATTTTGTGGCCCGAAGTACGCGCGACGGGCAGATGCGCGAGGCTGTGTTTGAGCGCGGTAATCTCATCTCCGATACAACCCGTGCTACCGATGAGGAGAACGGTACTTATATCTATTTCGAACCGGACAGTACCTTGTTTCTGAATTACCAGTTCCGTCCCGAGTTCATCGAAACCATGCTTCGTAACTATACGTACCTGAATACGGGGCTGGCCATCTATTATAATAACCGTCGCATCATCAGTCGCAACGGTCTGGAAGATTTGCTCAACGACAACATGACTGGTGCGGCTTTGTATCCCATCGTACACCTTGTGGGCGAAGATATTGAGATAGCTTTCACGCACACGTCGCAGTACGGCGAGGAGTATTATTCGTTTGTCAACGGGCAGCACACCACGCAGGGCGGTACGCACCAAAGCGCTTTCAAGGAACATTTGGCACGTACCATCAAGGAGTTCTTCGGCAAGAACCTCGACTTTCAGGATATCCGAAACGGACTGGTTGCAGCCGTAGCCGTGAATGTCATCGAACCGACGTTCGAGAGTCAGACTAAGATTAAGTTAGGCTCGCTGGTGATGGCGCCAGAAAAGGATAGCGACGGGAATCCCTATCCGTTGTCGGGGGTGAGTGTGAACAAGTTCGTGGGCGACTTCGTGAAAGAGAACGTTGACAATTACCTACACCGTCATCGCGAGATAACCGAAGTGTTGCTTCAGAAGATACAAGAGTCGGAAAAAGAGCGCAAAGCCATTGCCGGCGTGACAAAGATAGCGCGTGAACGTGCCAAGAAGGCCAATCTGCACAACCGCAAGTTGCGCGACTGTAGGGTACACCTGAACGACCTCAAAGGAGGGAAGAAAGACGATGAAGACGACCCGCGTCTGGAAAGCTCCATCTTCATTACCGAGGGCGATTCGGCCAGCGGTTCTATCACCAAAAGCCGTGACGTGAATACGCAGGCCGTGTTCAGTTTGAGAGGAAAGCCCCTTAACTCATTCGGCAAAACCAAAAAGGCGGTGTACGAGAACGATGAGTTCTACTTACTTCAGGCGGCTCTGAACATCGAAGACGGACTGGACGGCTTGCGCTACAACAAAGTGATTGTGGCCACCGATGCCGATGTAGACGGTATGCACATCCGCTTGCTGATGATTACGTTCTTTTTGCAGTTCTTCCCCGACCTGATAAAGAAAGGACACGTGTACATCTTGCAGACTCCGTTGTTTCGTGTGCGGAACAAGAAGAAGGGCGTTTACGAAACGGTTTATTGCTACTCGGAAGAAGAACGTCAGGCGGCTATCGAACGCCTGTCGCCCAACCCCGAGATTACCCGATTCAAAGGATTGGGTGAGATTTCGCCCGATGAGTTCCGCGGATTCATCGGAAAGGACATGCGTTTGGAGCAGGTTTCGCTGCGTAAGACGGATGCCGTGGCCGAACTTCTGGAGTTCTATATGGGAAAGAACACCATGGAGCGACAGAACTTTATTATAAACAATCTGGTGGTTGAAGAAGACCTTGTAGATTTAGACTTGCAATAATGAAAAGAGCAGTATTCCCCGGGACGTTCGACCCCTTTACCATCGGACACGACTCGGTAGTGAAACGGGCGTTGACCTTTATGGACGAAGTGATAATAGGCATCGGTGTGAATGAGAGCAAGCGCACGTGGTTTCCTATTGAAAAGCGTGTGGAGATGGTTTCTAAACTGTATGCCGACAATCCTCGGATAAAGGTGCTTGCTTACGATAACCTTACGGTAGATTTCACCCGCCAGTGCGGAGCTGAATTCATTGTGAGAGGCATACGTACCGTGCGGGATTTTGAATACGAAGAAACCATTGCCGATATAAACCGTAAGTTGGCCGGTGTAGAAACGATTCTATTGTTTACCGAACCCGAACTGACCTCGGTAAGTTCCACCATCGTGCGCGAGCTGTTGAGCTACGGCAAGGATGTTTCTCCGTTCATCCCAAAAGGGCTGGACATAAACTTATAAACCGAAAGATATGAAGAAAACGATGAAAAGATGCGTATGGGCGGTACTCTGCTGCCTGTGCGGATGTTTATCCGTTCAGGCGCAGAATAAGATATATAACACGCCGATGCGCAAACTGCAACTGGCCGAATTTGCCATCTCGAACCTGTATGTTGATCCGGTGGACGAATCGAAGGTGGTAGAGGATGCCATAAAAAGCATGTTGCGGGAGTTGGACCCACACTCTACGTATTCCAATCCTGAAGAGGTGAAGGAGCTGAACGAACCCTTGCAAGGCAACTTCGATGGGATTGGCATCCAATTTAATATGTCGACCGACACGCTGTTCGTGATACAAACCATCAGCGGAGGCCCCTCGGAGAAAGTTGGCATCTTGGCCGGCGACCGTATCCTGGAGGTGAACGATACGCTGATAGCGGGTGTTAAGATGCCTACCGATGACGTTATGCGCCGTCTGCGCGGCCCTCGAGGTTCGAAAGTTACGGTGAAGGTGATGCGTCGCGGTTCGGAGCATCCGCTTGTGTTTACCATCAAGCGCGATAAGATACCCATGTACAGTCTGGACGCGGCCTATATGGTGAATGACAAGGTGGGCTATATACGTGTGAGCCGCTTTGCCGCTACAACCGGAAAGGAATTCGCCGATGCGTTGCACAAGCTGCAAAAGCAGGGGATGAAAGACCTGATATTCGACCTTCAAGGAAACGGCGGAGGATATCTGAACGCCGCTACAGACATTGCTAACCAGTTCTTGCAGAAAGGCCAACTGCTGGTATATACCGAGGGAAGGAAGAACCCGCGTACCGAATTCAAGGCCGAGGGAACGGGCGACTTTCTGGATGGTCGTGTGGTAGTGCTTGTCGATGAATTCTCGGCTTCCGCCAGCGAGATTGTGACAGGAGCCTTGCAAGATTGGGACCGTGCCATCGTGGTAGGCCGCCGCAGTTTCGGAAAAGGACTGGTGCAGCGACCCATCGACCTGCCCGACGGCTCGATGATAAGACTGACCGTAGCCCGATATTATACGCCGTCGGGACGCTGCATACAGAAACCTTACGAGAGTATAGAAAGTTATAACAAGGACTTGATAGACCGCTACAACCGCGGCGAGATGCTGAGTGCCGACAGCATTCACTTCCCCGACTCGCTGAAGTGCAAAACCCTGAAGTTGGGACGCGTGGTTTATGGCGGGGGAGGCATCATGCCCGACTATTTCGTGCCGATAGACACCACCATGTATAGTAAGTATTACGGAGGTTTGCGCGACAAGGGAGCCGTGGTGCAGATGAACCTGCGCCTTGTAGACCAACACCGCAAGCAGTGGCTAAGCAAGTACAAGACTTTCGAGCGCTTTAACCGGGAATTCCAGATAACGCCGGCCATGCTGGACGAGCTGAAGCAACTGGGCACGAAGCTGGGCGTGGAGTATAAGGAAGATGAGTGGGAAGTGTCGCTCCCCTTAATCAAGGCTCAGCTGAAAGGGCTGATAGCCCGCGACCTGTGGGACATGAGCGAATATTATCAAGTGACGAACGAGTTGAATCCCAGCGTGCGGAAAGCGGTAGAACTGCTCGCAGAGCCGGGGATGAATTTCCCGAAACGGGACTGAAAAGATACGGAATAATGGTTTGCCGGGAGTTATGTTACTTATAACTCTCGGCAAATTCTTTTGATACGGAGTTGTTGAGGCTTTGGCAAACGTTGGCGGCAAAGGCCATTCCGCAACTCACAATGTGGTCCCAGTCGGCTTCCGATAAGTCTGCCAGGTCGTTGCGTCGGATGCGGTTCTTTAGCAGTCCGTACACTACGCCCGCATTGAAGTTGTCGCCGGCGCCGATGGTGCTGACGGTATGGATAGGCGTTATGGGATAATTCTTTTGGGTTTGTGGCGTACGCAGACAGATGTCGTGCGAGGCGTCGGTGCAGATAAAGGTGGGGCAGTAGAACGCCACGTGATTGCGGTACACCCTGTCGGGGTCGGCCGTGCCGAACATGTTCTGAAAGTCCTCGGTCGAGCCGCGCAGGATGTCGGCGTATTCAAAGTTCTCCAGAATGGTGGGCATGAGCTTGATGGCCTCGTCGGCGTGCGTACTCCTGAAGTTTACATCGTAATAAATGATGGCTTCCGCCTCGTGCGCCGCGTCGAGCAGTTCTTTTACCTTCTCCCGCAGTACAGGCGTTACGGCGAAATACGAGCCTATGATGACGATGTCATCGTGCGTTATGGCCGGAATCTCCACATCCAACCGTTGGCGTGGGTAGTCTTTGTAGAAAACGTATTCGGCATCGTTCTTCTCGTTTAGGAAGGCGATGGATACGGGCGACTTCCCGTCGGGGAAAACGTTGACGCTTTCGGTGCTCACACCGTTCTGGCGCATGTTAGACAAAATCATTTCGCCCACACGGTCGTTTCCCGTTTCGCTGATAAAGGTTACCGGAACGCCCATCCGCCCCAGCGATATCATGGCGTTGTAAACCGAGCCTCCCGGAACGGCTGCTTGCGGCTGTCCGTTGCGGAACAAGATGTCGAGTATCGTTTCTCCGATGCCGATTACTTTTCTCATGGGGCGTATGTTTATTTGCTCAGTTCGCGCGAACGCTCGCCCAGATACCCTCCGTGGTGACGCTTGCTGTATTCTTCGATGGTGAATCCGGTTTGCTTCATGGTTTCCACCACCAGGATGTCTCCTATCACGGTCATGACGGTAGTCGATGTGGTGGGAGTCATGCCCAGCGGGCATACTTCGTCGGGGTGTCCCGTAGCCAGACAGATGTCGGCGGCTTTGGCCAGCGGACTGTCGGGATTGCTGGTGATGACTATTTTCTTCAGGTTCGGGTTGAGGTGTTTCGAGAGTTCCGTGAGTTCCACTATCTCGCGCGTCTTGCCCGAATTGGAGATAAGCAGCAGAAGGTCGTTTTCCTGAAGGATTCCCAAGTCACCGTGTTGGGCTTCGCTGGGGTGCAGGAATACCGAAGGGATGCCGGTGGAGCAGAACGTAGTCGCTATGTTCATGGCTATTTGTCCAGCCTTTCCCATTCCGCTGGTTACCAGTTTGCCTTTTTTCTGGTGTATTTGTTCTACAATCAGTGCCACGGCCTTTTCGTATGCGTCGGTCACGGGGATTCCCAGTACCGCTTGTGCTTCGCGGCGCAGCAAGTCCTGAATAGATTCGTTCATATCGTTGTTCTTTAAATGTTGTTTCGGTGTTAGGTTATAATAGGGCGGTTAGCTCTTCCAGACTGTTCGCTACGCGGTAAAGGCTTTCGGGCGGACGGTGCGCGAAGCGTTGCGCTTCCAGTCCGCTTAGGAACTGTAAGATTCCGTCCCAGAATCCGTCTACGTTGTAGAAGATGATTTTCTTTTCGTGATACCCAATCGAGGCCGATGCCATAACGTGGAATATCTCGTCTAGCGTGCCAACGCCTCCAGGCAGCGCTACCGCTACGTCGGCTTCCTGCAACATGATGTCTTTTCGCTCGCTGAGGTTTTCGGTACGTATGGTTACGTCCAGCAATTCGCTGGCTTTGCCTCTCTCTTCCAGTATCGAGGGGACTACTCCCAAGAGGCTTCCTCCGTGTGTCTTTGTGGCGCGCGCTACGGCTTCCATGAGCCCGGTGTTCGAACCTCCATAGATTAGCCATTTGTGTTGTTCTCCCAGCCATCGGCCTAATTCCGCCGCTTTTTCGGTAAACTTCGGGTCAATCAGGTCGGACGCCGAGCAGAATATCGCTATTTTGTTCATTATCCGTTTTGGTTTTATATGCAAATATCTATATTTTTTTGACGAAAGCCAACAGAACTCCCTATAAATGTATTTCCTTTTGCGCAGATGCCGTTGTAGACCTGTGGTGAGACAAGCCAAAATCTCCGGCGAGGGAATTTTTTTCTCCGGCGAGAGATTTTAAAAACGTCCCGAGAGATTTTTTTTTCGTCCCGAGGAATTTTTAAAACGTCCCGAGGGATTTTCGGGAGAATCCGTTAGCGGTTTCCGAGGTCGGTGTATGAGCGTTGCAGGATGGCCTTGGCGCGGAGGGTACGGTTCTCGTTGGCCGACGGGTTCTCGTAGCAGGGCTGCCCTGTGTTCAGGTCTATCAGCGTTACGCCGGTGCTGTCGGCAAAGGCGCATCCTCCGCCGTAGCTCCAGTATGCGCAAGGATAGGTGTACGATGGGCTGAGCACATCGCGGCTAAACACGAAGTCGCTGTGGTCGATGCCTAATTGGCCGAGCAGGGTGGCTGCCATGTCGGATTGATTCATTATCTTATCAATTACTGCCGGATGTTTTACGGCTCCGCCTATCCACAGCATCGGGATGTGGTGGAAGTATTCGCTATGCGCCTGCCCTTCTTCCGGATAGTAAAAGCCGTGGTCGGGCAGACAGATAATCAGCAGGTCGTTCCACACCGGGGTCTGCTTGATGCGTTCTACGAACTGTCCCAGACAGTGGTCGGTAAACGCGAATGCGTTGGGGACTTTTTCGGACAGTCTGTTATAGGGCACTTCGAACGGCTCATGGCTGCTGAGCGTAAGGAACGCGCTGTGCCAAGGAGCGTCGGCGTCGGTTCGTTCCCGAAGCTGGTCGTAGAGGTAATCGAACGTCACGTCGTCGTTCGCTCCCCATGCGTTCTTTCGTTGCTGCACGGGGAAATCCACGTCGGCCGTCAGCTTTTGGTAGCCGCTTTCCAGCAGATAACTCTTCATGTTGGTAAAGTTGATGTCGCCTCCGTACAGAAAGTCTGTTCGGTAACCCTTCTTGAGCAGTTTGCCGGCTATGGACGGTAGGGTGCGGCTTTTGTTGGGTATCTTCATGACCGAGAGCGTGGGAAAGCTTTGGTGTCCGCTAAAGGTGCATACCGTGCCGCGGTCGGTGCGGTAACTGTTGGCGTAACAGTTCGAGAACCAAACGCCTTCGTCTTTCAGGCGTTCCAAATTCGGGCTGACGCCTTTCAGCCCTCCCAGCGACTCTACCATGCTTCCGCCAAAGCTCTCCATCAGGATTATCAAGATGTTGGGGCGTTTGGTTCGCAGCAGGATGGTATCGGGCGCTTCGGTGGTGGGGTAGAGGTTGCAGGTCAAAGAGTCGCATTGGCTTTCGTCGAAGAAGCGGAACTCATCGGCGTAATTTTTGGTTTTGCTGACGGATGCCAGCAGACTGAACGCCGGGTTTACGGCCGAATGGTTCAGAAACTCATCGTTGCAGAAATAAGCCTGCCCGATGTTGGCGGTCGATTCGGACACGCCTCCGCGTATCACCACAAACAGTACGCCGCCCGTTAGGAGCATGGCTACCGAACCGATAACACGCCTCTTTACGGATGTGAGCCGTGAGGGCGTAATCCGCCATAACACCCACGCGCTTCCGGCCGAAAGCAGCAGGATGAGGAGTGTTCGCACGATGAGGAATCCCACCGATACGCTGGCCGCCGCATTCTTGGGCGAATCGAGATAGAGAAACACCGAGGCGTCGAGCTTGAACTTCCAGAACGGGTACAGACACATGTCGCCCACAAACGTGAGCGCCACGGCCAAGGATATCAGCGCGTAGTACGCTATCAGCACCTTGCGTAACGGAAACTTACGGAACCATACGCTGACGAGCGTTACCAGCCAAGGCACGGCGCAGAGATACCCCACGGTGGTAGCATCCAGCGTTAACCCGTGAACGATAACCCTCAGGTAGTCGGAAAAGGCTACGCCCCGTTCCAACGCTCCGTTGTAAAGCATGAAGCAAGGCTTCTGTAAGGCGAAGAAAATCCAGAGTACGGCGAATACCGTTCCCAGATAGGCGAATCTTTTTTTCATGTGTTTCTTACTCCCTCTTTTGTTGGTTACTTCCGTCCGAAGTCGGCCGGCACTTCTCCCCACTCATCGGTCTTCCACTTCAGCAGCGGCGTGGTGTAGGTGTTTTCGCGCAACCACTTTTCGGCACGCTCTATCAGTTGAAACAGTTGTTCGGTGCGTTCGTTCCGTTCCAACTTGGTCTTGCATTTCTTCTGCCTAACCCAGCTCAGCGCGTTCACGCTGTCGGAATAAACGGTCATCTGGATGTTTTTCTGCTTGAGCAAGGCCAGTCCGTGAACGATGGCCAGAAATTCGCCGATGTTGTTCGTGCCGTAAACCGGCCCGAAGTGGAAAATCTCCTGTCCCGTGAGTACGTAAACTCCCCGGTATTCCATCTTTCCCGGGTTTCCGCTGCAAGCGGCGTCTACCGCCAGACAGTTTGTGTCGAACCCCTCGGGTAGTCGGCCTTTCTCCTTGGGTCTCTCAGATTTCCGCAGGGAAGTATAGGCGGGAGAAGCAAGGGCCTGTTCAGCCTCTTCGCGTGTGGCGAACGACTTGAACATGGCCCCTTTATAATTCTTTATCTGTAGTTGGCAATCGGTCCACGAAGTATAGATGCCGGGGTTCACCCCTTTCCATACCACGTAGAACTTTTTTGTTTTTGCCATAATGATTTCCCGGTGTGATTACATGCGTTCGGGAACTTCTATACCCAGCAGTCCCATCGCTTCTTTGACAATCTTTCCTACGTTTTGGCTCAAAGCCAGACGGAACACCTTCAGAGCTTCGTTTTCTTCGCGCAGGATGCTGAAGTCGTGGTAGAACTGGTTGTATTCCTTCACGAGGTCGTACGCATAGTTGGCGATGATAGAGGGGTTGTAATCGCTTCCAGCCTGTGCCACCACGTTGCCGAAGTCGGCCAGCAGTTGGATGAGGTATTCTTCTTTGGCGCTCAGTTCTACGCCAGCAGGTATGGTTTGCGGAATCGTGATTCCAGCTTCGGCGGCTTTGCGCAAGATAGACTGGATACGTGCGTAGGTATATTGGATGAAGGGTCCCGTGTTACCGTTGAAGTCGATGGATTCTTTCGGGTTGAACGTCATGTTCTTGCGCGCGTCTACCTTCAGGATGAAGTACTTCAGTGCGCCCAGTCCCACGATGCGTGCGATGTCGTCGGCTTCCGCTTGGGTCAGTCCGTCCAGTTTACCCAGTTCGGCGCTGGTCTCTTTGGCCGTATCTATCATAGACTCCATCAGGTCGTCGGCGTCTACCACCGTGCCTTCGCGGCTCTTCATCTTACCTTCGGGCAGTTCCACCATACCGTATGAGAAGTGTACCAAGTCTTTTCCCCATTCGAAGCCGAGGCGGTCCAACAGGATGGAAAGCACTTGGAAATGATAGTTCTGCTCATTTCCCACCACGTAAATCATCTTGTTGATGGGGAAGTCGGAGAAACGTTGTTCGGCCGTACCGATATCCTGCGTCATGTACACCGATGTACCGTCGGCGCGGAGCAACAACTTATGGTCAAGGCCTTCGTTGGTCAAGTCCGCCCAAACGGAGCCGTCTTCCTTGCGGTAGAACAAGCCTTTGTCCAGTCCTTCCAACACTTTCTTCTTGCCTTCCAGATACGTGTTCGATTCGTAGTAAATTTTATCGAAGCTGACACCCATCATCTTGTAAGTCTCGTCGAATCCGGCGTAAACCCAGTCGTTCATCTTCTTCCAGAGGGCACGCACTTCGGGGTCGTTCGCTTCCCACTTGCGGAGCATCTCACGTGCTTCCTGCATCAGCGGCGAATTGGCTTCGGCCTTGGCCTTGGCTTCTTCCTCGCCCAAGCCTTCGCTTTGATATTGAGCCATCAGCTCTTTCACTTCGGCTTTGTAGTGCTTGTCGAACGCCACGTAATAGTCACCTATCAGGTGATCGCCTTTCTTGCCCGAGGTTTCGGGGGTTTCGCCGTTGCCGTATTTCAGCCATGCCAGCATCGACTTGCAGATGTGTATACCTCGGTCGTTTACGATGTTGGTCTTCACCACCTTGTTCCCGTTGGCTGCCATGATGTTGGCCAATGCGCTACCCAAGAGATTGTTGCGCACGTGTCCCAAGTGCAGCGGCTTGTTGGTGTTGGGCGAAGAGTATTCTATCATCACCAAAGGCGATTGCTCATCGGCCTGTTTCAGTCCCCATTGTCCGTCGGCGTGGATGCGGTTCAGCAGTTCCACCCACACGTCTGAAGCGATGGTCAGGTTCAAGAATCCCTTTATCACGTTGTATTTAGCGATAGCGGGTTCGTTCGTCAGCAAGTATTCGCCTATCTCCTGAGCCGTCTGTTCGGGATTCTTCTTCGAGAGTTTCAAAAACGGGAACACCACGAGCGTGAGGTGTCCTTCGAACTCTTTTTTCGTCTTTTGCAGCTGTACCATCTTCTGCGGTACTTCCGCTCCGTATAAGGCTTTCACTCCGTTCAGTACGGCGGCCGTCAGTTTGTCTTCTATCTTCATGTATGTATGTTTTTTATTTTCGCGTTGTTATCACGGCAAAGGTAATGTTTTTTAGCGATAAATCAGAGTGGACAGGTAATCTTCGGCAAACATTTCGTTGGATATCTCCCACAGTTGTTGTGCGGTGAGCGCTTCGATGCGTCGGAACACCTCTTCTTTCGAGTCGCACCGGTTGTAATGCAGGAAGCATTTCCCCATGTCGAGCGCGTTGTTCTCGAAATTGTCGGCCGCTACGCCTATTTGTCCGATAATCTGCTTCTTTGCCGCCCGTAGCTGGGCGTCGGTCAGTGGCTGGGCGCATAGCTTTTTCAGCTCCTTGTGCACCAGTTCGATGCAAGTGTCGGTGTCATCCAAGTCGCAGCCGAAATAAATGCAGAACGTTCCCGTATCGGTGTAAGCCGTCAGGTTCGACTCTACGTTATACACCAATCCCCGTCTTTCGCGCAGCGATACGTTCAGTCGGCTGTTCATGCCCGGACCACCCAAGATGTTATTCAGTAGATAAAGCCCCGTGCGTCGTTCATCGTAGGCGTTGTATCCTCTTCCGCCTATCATGACGTGCGCCTGATGCGTGTCCTTGTGCATAACTTGCCTAGCGGGTTTATACGGGAGGGGCGCACGGCGTTTCTCTCTTTCCGTTGCGCAGACGGGCAATCCCGATGTGAGCCGCTCCAGGGTACGTATTACTTGTTTGAAATCCAAATCGCCTTGTACGAAGAATACCATGTTGGTTGGCGTGTAGTATCGCTCTACGAATTGCAAGGCGTCTTTGCTTCCGAACTCCCGCAGCTTGTCGGGATTCCCCAAAATGTTCCGTCCCAACGGATGTTCGGGGAATATCAGTTCTTCGAAGTCGTCGAATATCAGTTCGGCGGGACTGTCTTCGTAGCTCTGAATCTCGTCGATGATAACCTCTACCTCCTTCTCTATTTCGTGTTGTGGAAACGTACTGTTGAAAACAATGTCGGTCAGCAGTTCGGCGGCTCGTGTGAAATGCTCTTTCAGAAAGGCGCAATATACCACCGTCTCCTCCTTGTTGGTGTAAGCGTTCAGGTCTCCTCCTACGTACTCCATGCGGTTCAGAATGTGCCAGGCCTTCCGCTTGCGAGTGCCTTTAAACAAAAGATGTTCTACAAAGTGCGCCATGCCCTGCTCGTCGGGGCGTTCATCGCGCGTTCCGGCATCTACGGCAAAACCACAATATACCACTTCGGTGGGGCTGGGGGTGTGGATAATGCGAAGCCCGTTGGGTAAAACAAATGTATGTGATGACATGATAATTCTATGATTCATATTCTTTCGGTTGCAAAAATACAATAATGTGTCCGTTGGCGGAATTAATAAGCGTGAATACTTCGTTTTTTCGTGAGAATCAATACTTTTTCAAAAGAGACGAGCCTGTGAAATTCAACGGTGTCAGTAATATTGTATTAAAGGCATTGTAACAGGTCTGTAATACCGATGACGTAATTTTACAAACAAATAAAAAACAGGAATAACCAAATCATCACAATCGTGGCTAAAACCAAATCGTATATAGAACGCGATGTGAGTTGGATGTACTTCAACCATCGCATTTTGCAAGAGGCAGAGAAAGAAGAACTGCCACTGCTTGAACGTCTCTCTTACTTAGGCATCTACTCTAACAATCTGGACGAGTTCTTCCGTGTGCGTGTAGCTTCGCTCAATCGCATCTTGGAAAACCCCGACCTTGACAAGCGTACGCATCACGCCCTGAAGGATACGCTTAAGACCATCAACAAGCTTAACAAAGAGTATAGCGGCGAATACGCTCGCGAAGTGACGCACGTGATGTCGCTCTTGCCCAATCATGGCATACGCCTAATTACCGAAGCGGACCTCAACGAGGAACAGAAGCAATATCTCACCCACTTCTTCTACGACAAGTTGGCTGGTGGCGTATTGCCTATCTGGCTCTCGCAGATTGATAACCTGATGATGCTTGAGGATAATCGTATCTACCTCGTGGTAGAGAAGGTAGATGTAGATAGCGAGAAGAAGAAGTTTGCCATCATTAAAGTTCCCGACCGTGAGTACGGCCGCTGGATTAAAGTTCCTGCGTCTGACGGCATGGACAATATCATGTACCTAGACGACGTGATACGTTTCTGTTTGCCGTTGGTCTTTATCGGCTTCAAGAAGAGCCGTTATCGCGCCTTCTCTATCAAGTTTACGAAAGATGCCGAGATGGAGATTGACAACGACCAGGACTACGGTGTGCTCCACAAGGTAGCCGAAGGTGTGAGCAGCCGACGCAAGGGGAACCCTGTACGCTTAATCTATGACGCAGACATGCCTAAGGATATGCAGCAGAAGATTATTGACCGTCTTGACGTGAAGGAACTCGATACCTCGCTCGCCGGTGGCAGATATCAGAATCATAAGGATTTGATGTCATTCCCCGACTGTGATCACAAGGAACTGAAATATCCCAAGTGGCATCATCTGATGAAACCTTCGTTCCTCTCCGCGCAGAGCCTGCTAGAACAGATTCTGCTCAAGGACCAATATCTTCATGTGCCTTATCACTCCTTCGACGGATATATCCGTGTGCTGCGCGAGGCTGCCATACGCCCCGAGGTGAAAGCCATTAAGACCACGTTGTATCGTTTGGCTAAGGACTCAAAGGTAATCAAGGCGCTAATCACGGCGGCACGCAATGGAAAGAAGGTCACGGCGGTGGTAGAGTTGCTTGCCCGCTTTGACGAGGAAAGCAACATCATGTGGAGCAAGCGCATGCTGGAAGAAGGCGTGAATGTCATCTATGGCGTGGAAGGATTGAAGGTTCATTCCAAACTTCTCTACATCGAATCGAAGAAAGGAAACATCGCCTGTGTGGGTACGGGTAACTTTCATGAAGGCAACGCGCGTGTATATACAGACTATCTGATGATGACGGCACGCCCTCGTATCGTCAATGAGGTGGCAAAGGTCTTCGAGTTTATCGACAGGCCCTTTTCGCAAGTACGATTCCGCGAACTACTGGTTTCGCCTAACAGCATGAAGGCGCGTATACTACGCTTGTTCGATAACGAGATTCATAATGCGGAAGAGGGTAAGACCGCATGGATTAAGATTAAAATCAATCACATCACTGATCGAGACGTAGTGCATAAGATTTATCAAGCAGCTGCGGCGGGAGTGCGCATTGACATTGTGTGCCGAGGCAACTGTTCGTTGGTACCCTCCTTATCCCAATTGAACAACAACCTACGCATCGTAGGTATCATAGACAGATACTTAGAGCACGCTCGTATTCTGATCTTTGCCAACGATGGAAAACCTAAGTATTACATGGGTTCGGCCGACTGGATGCCACGCAATTTGGTTAATCGTATTGAGGTGCTGACACCAGTGTACGATGTCGACCTGCAGAAGGATTTGCTTCGCACGGTGGATTATGGATTGGCCGACACCACCAACGGACGAATCGTAGACGGTTCGGGTCGCAATGTTCTGCAAGCGATAGAGGAAGGGAAGAAACCTTTCCGATCACAAGAAGAACTTTACAAAGCATATCTTAACGAAATAGATTAACGTTCATGACCGACAATATACTACCACAGCCTATCTTCGCAGCCATCGACGTAGGCTCTAACGCTTCTCGCTTGCTTATTAAACAACTTCAGACCGAAAGCAACGGCAAGCAGCGACTGCGCAAACTGCTCTTTCTGCGTGTGCCACTACGCTTAGGGATGGAGGTCTTCACCGAAGGGAAGCTGTCAAAGGAGAAAGCAGAGCAGTTTATCCACACCATGAAAGCTTATAGCCAGCTTATGAAGGTGTATGGTGTGGAGCGTTATCGGGCTTGCGCCACATCTGCCATGCGCGACTCTGACAATGGCAAGAAGGTTCTGAAGGCCATTGAGAAGGAAGCACACATCAAGTTGGAGATTATCTCTGGCGATGAAGAATCGCAGATTATCTACGACAACCACCTCTCGCTTCTACCCACGGACGGCAACTTTCTATACGTAGACGTGGGTGGCGGTTCTACCGAATGTACTTTTATCCACAACGGCGAGCGCATCCACTCTCACTCATACAACGTAGGTACGATACGTCTACTCAAGGGAAAAGTAACACCCGAGACCAAGGCTGAGATGCAAGCCGAGTTACGTGAGGTTACCAATGGCTATGATAACATTACCATTGTGGGAAGCGGTGGCAACATCAACAAACTTTACCGACTGGCCAACAAGCGCGAGAAACGTGCTGACCGGTTACCCGTGGACACCTTGCACAAACTCCATGCGGCATTGGCACCACTCTCGGTGGAAGAGCGTATGGACACATTCAGTCTGAAAGCCGACCGAGCTGACGTCATTGTCCCTGCTGCAGAAATCTTTCTTGTGGTAGCCGAGAGCGTAGGAGCTGTGTCTATCCAAGTACCCAACATCGGCTTGGCTGACGGCATCATCAACGAGATGGTACAAGACTATCAGTTCTAACTAAGGGAGTGAACCGAATGTGTGAATAACACTTGCGTGATTATGCATGTCTTGTTATATTTGTCGGTGTAAAACGTAAAAAGCAGAACGATGAAAGGATTTAAAAAAATGGCTTGGGCTTTGCTGTTGATGCCTTTGATGGCATGCGGCAGTGGAACAACGGCTTCCGATGAAGCCGTGGCCGAAAGTGCGCAAAATCGCGTGATAGAAACCATTATGTCACGCCGCAGTATTCGTAAGTACAAACCGCAACTGGTGCCGCGCGACACGATGAAGATGATTTTGGAATGTGGCATCAATGCCCCTAACGGAATGAATAAACAGTCGTGGGCTATCCGTGTGGTAGACAATCCGGAGTATATTAACGGCATTACCGAGGTGTTTAAGAAAAAGAATGCCGACCGTGTGGCTTCCGACCCGAACTTTAAGAACATGTTCCGCAATGCGCCTACGGTGGTATTCATTGCCAACGATCAGTCTTACGATTGCTCGCAGATTGACTGCGGCTTGTTGGGTGAAAATATGATACTGGCTGCATGGTCGATGGGGATAGGGTCTTGCTGCTTGGGTAGTCCTACCCGGTTTATGCTTACCGAGCCTGAGGCGGCCGATTATGTGAAGCGTTTGAATCTGCCTGAAGGCTATAACCTGCTTTACTGCATCGCTTTCGGTTATCCCGATGAGGTTCCCGAAGCCAAACTGCGTGATGCGGAGAAGATTCAGTTTGTAGACTGATAAAGAACTGTATAGAAAACAACAAAGTCCGTCCAGTATCGTTTCACAAGGAAACGTACCGGACGGACTTTGTTTGATGAGGTCTTCTATTTCCGGTGTAATGTGGCGGAACGTTCTTCGCCTGTAGCAGGGTCGATATACTTGATGGATAACGTGTTTTCCCCGGCGGGGATAACGCCGCGAGTAACGGCCTGATACATATCTACACCTTTGCGGTAGGATGTTCCGTTTATCTCAGTAATCTGTTCACCACCTCGCAAGGACGTGTGTTTGGTATCCCATACCATACCTGCCAATAGTTTGTCTTGAGCGGCAATGATGACGACGTTCCATTCCGGTTCGTACAGGTTGGGAGTCGTGCCGAGGACGTAAGGTATGTAGTAAAACAGTCCAGCGGAATAGTCGATGGCAATGTCGCCGAACTGTAGGAATCCTGTTCCTATACGCGACTGCTTGGCCGATGTGGTGATGGTTGTCAAATCTTTAAACGTGCTGTTCCCAATGCTAAATTGGGGTATCTTGACGCGGTATTTCCGTGTTCCTCGTTCCACTCCAGATGCTCCGGCAGAGAGGATACCTACGCCTTCAGATAGCTTTTTCAGCTTGGCCTTTTCGGATGTTAGGCGTGTGTAAGCCTTGCTCGAGAGGGTATAGTAGCCCGATGCACCACAGTCGAACATTACCGTATCGCGTGCGGCCATTCCGATGCCTACGGCAATTACTGGCAGGAAAGGGTCTTTTACCATCGGTATGGCATAAACAGAGTCCGATGGAGTTACGCACGGCGAGCTACTGAGTGTAAAGGTTCGCTTTTTTCCGTTCAGTCGGATGCTTCCCATGCGGAAGAGGTTATAACCGATGATTCCGTCCACGTGGAATGTCTCGATGATATTCTGTGGCGGAAGGCTTATGGCTTGTAGTTTCTGAAACTGTACGCCGCCCAGCGTGAGACAGTCTATTACGGTCAGCTGAGCCTTGATGGCGTTCCCGTTAGAGTCGTAAAAGTCTGTCGATAATCCATCTGCTTTCCCCACTTTCTGTAGGAAAGTATGTGAGATGGCGCAAGGGGCACCTGTATCTATCAGGAATCGTCCCGGAAGTCCGTTCACTTTCACCTCTACGATGAACTTACCGTTCTCTTCGGTGTATGGTATTTCCACCCGGTACTGACTGAATGCAGTCGTCGGGAGTATCATGCAGAGCAAGACCCAAACGAATCGGGGTATCAAGGCATTCATTAGCTTCCGGTTATTTCAGATTGGCAGAAAGAATTTCGTTCAACTTTTCGTGTCTGGCATTGACCGCTACGATTGTTCCGTTAGGATCCACCAGCAGGGTGTAGGGTATCGCATTGATGGCATAGGTTGCCGAGGCTACGCTGTTTGCTCCTCCTTTCAAATCGGACATATGCGGCCAGAGCAGTTCCAGGTCTTTGATGGCCTTTGTCCAAGCATTTTTGTCGGTGTCGTACGAAACGCCTACCACCTCAAACGCTTTGCCTTGATATTTGGCGTACAGTTCTTTCAGAGCTGGCATGCTCTTTCGGCATGGCCCGCACCACGAAGCCCAAAAATCTATCAGTACGTATTTGCCTTTACCAACATAGTCGGATAGCGAAACCGTTTTTCCGTCGGGAGTCTGCATACTGAAGTCAGTGAAATGCTTCCCAACTTCGGCATTGTGTTTGGCTTTTCGGGCACTGATTACGGACTGGTAGTTGGAATTGGCTTTCAGAATGTCGCATGCTTTGCTGTCGATGGCTTCCATTTCTTGGTCGGTAAGGGCGTTGCTGATGGTCGGAAGTATCATCGACGGTGTAATGTTATCCAGATTCTCGAAGATATACTTTTTCGATGCGCTCTTTACTTCATCATATGTCCGGTTGAATTCGTTTTGCAATTCTACCAGCTTCAGCGAATCCTTGTGCACGTCGTACTGTCGGGCTTCGGTACGCAGCTTGTACATCTTCTCATTGAGCGGATAGATGCTTTGCATATACGCTCCCAACTTTTCGTTGGTGGGTGTTCCGCCTATTTTCCCGCTGGCCAGCGCTAGACGGATGGTCCCCGGTTCGATAATGAAGTTGATACCTCCGCCACCTCCGGCGAGGTATCCGGTAGTCTGACGGTCTACTTGGCCGGTAAACGAGAATTTACCGTCTTTTACTGTCGTACTGTCGGTCGGCATTCCGCCGAATTCCGTTTTTATGAGATATACGGTTTCCCCTTCGATGAGATTATCTGTGGTTCCCTCAATGGAAAATGTAGATTGAGCCGAAGCCCATGTGGCACCACTCAGAAGTGCCAGTGTAAGAATTGTTTTTTTCATTATGTTTATGGTTGGATATTTTATTCTTGTTTTGCCCATTCGGTCAGATCTTCAGCGTTTAGTGCGCCCTGATGCTTTTTCAGAAGTTTTCCATTACTGTCCAGAATGAGTAGGGTAGGGTAGACGTTTACCTCATATTTCTTTCCGATGGCTACGGCCTCTCCCTTTTCCATGTTGTATTTTACGTTTATGAAGTGGGTGTTGAAGAATTCTCCCACTTCTTTCCGGGTAAATACGTTGGACGACATCAGGCGGCAGGGCCCGCACCACGAGGTGTAGCAGTCTATGAAAACAAGTTTCCCCTCACGCTTGGCTTGATTGAGTACATCGTCGAACGCTGGCTGTTGTAGGAATGTGATTCCTGTTTCTTTCTCCAACATCCGTTCGGCCATCTCTTCCAATGGCTTTCCAGCCGACATGCCGTTGAACCGCTCGGCTGTTTCTTTCAGATAGGCGGCCGTGTATTTCTTTTCATCAATGTTCATGTCGGGAATGTTGAGGCTCATGTCTATGCTGTACTTGTAGATGGAGAGCCTTCGTCCGTTTTCCCGTAAGTAGTCAATGAGCTCGGTATACCTCTTTTCGCCTCTGAGGCGTGCCACTTGGTGAGTGATGAGGGTGACGCAGGTGTCTGGTAGACAGGCTAATTTGATTTCATCGGTGATAGCTCCGAACCGAACTCTATCGTAGGGAGTATCGCCCGTAGCATACGAGAACACTTCGGGGTAGAACAGATACTCGAACATGGAGTTAACCTTCTGCGTGCCGTGGCTTTTCACAAATAGGTCTCTGTGATGTAGGAAGTATGGATACAGTTCGCTTTCGCGGTTTTTCATGGCTGGATAAACGAAAAGCCAGTTCTCTTTCCGGGCGTAGTCTTCCGGCTTCAGGTCTTTCATGTACGTTTTCGAGAGTGACCGAAACAGTGTGTCGTTGGCCACATCCAATGCTTTCAGGTAGCGGTACAGGTCTTGTTGTGAATACTTTCCGCTTTCATATTTCTTTCGGGTGCCGGCCAGTGAAGTCTTCGGGCTGAGCGAGAGGTCTACCCATTCCTTAAACTCGGGCAATTCGCCACCGCTTCCGATACGCTGCACCATGTTCCCCTTGCTGTCCAGTATCAGGTAGCAGGCATAGTTCTTTACCCCGTATTTATCGGCCAGCGGTTTCCCTTCGGCTGCGGGCATGTTTACAAAGAGGTTTACGAACGTACGGTTCATGTAGTCGCAGAACTCCTGATTGCTGAATACGTTTTGGTTCATGACGTGACAAGGTAACGCCCAGTCGGCAAAGCAGTTGAAGAATATCAGTTTATTTTGTTTCTTTGCCTGTTTCAGAGCCTCGTCGTAGCTGTACACATAGTGCATTTTTACGTCCGACTTGACTTTGTCGCCGTAGGTTTCGCTTTGCTGAGCCTGTATATTTCCGGCCAGAAGGCATATCCCGATGAAGAGAAACGTGCGGATATATTTTTTTATCATTGTGTTTCTGTAATCGTGTTGTTTAGAGATTAGACAACTGAAAGTCTGTAGGGTGTAGTGTTACGGGAAATAATTAAGCAACTTTAACCCCTGTGTATAAAAAGGTTTCGCCGCCCACGCAGACGCATAGGCGGCGAAATCCACCCGTTTGGGGTAGTTTTATTGGGCATCTTTTACGCAGCGCACGCTGTACGCCACGTCTCTGTATTCACTGTTGATAAACGTTTCGCCTCTCCATATCTGTGTGGAGTAGATGGTCACGAAGCGGTACATACCCTTGCGTATAACCTTCTCGTCTTCAGATATTGTGGTGTCGGTATCATCGCTGTCTACTACCTGCTCTTCATTGGTCCAGAAGTAACCGCCATCGTTCAGCTTGATGTAACTCATATCGTTTACTCCAGCTGCATAAGCGTTGCATCCGCCCAGTAGGGCGTTGAATCCGCTGGCACCGCCATCTTTCAGATACGTGCCGGCGTTTATGCCTCGCCAAGCGTTGTTCTTCTCTATCTCGGAGGTCGACATGCCTAGTGCGGCTTCCAACTTCTTCCAGTCTGCATCCGATGGGATGCGCCATCCTTCGGGTACAGCGTTTCGCGCACCGTCCAGCGTGTATAGATAGCCGTATGTTTTCGAGTAGTTTCCGTTTTCTTTCTCTGCTTTCTCTGTGGCTTCCTTGGCTTGTACCGTAGCTAGCTGAGCCTTTACGTTCGTGTTCAGATAGTCGTTGAAATTACTCATGTATTCTTCGGTGATGCCGAAGGCTGTGTATGCGTCCGGATCTTTGAAGTCAATGATTTCCATTCCCATGTAAGGTGCGTACATGATGGCCATCTGTGCAGCGGGGTCGCCCGTCTCTTCAGCATAAGCCAGAAAGGCGTTTGCCCAGTCGGTGTCCGATACGGTTACCTTTTCGGCCGAGAATGTGCTTTCGTCCCAGGTGTAACATCCGTTCATCGATCCGCCTTCCAGATAGTAAGCCAGATTTTCGGCCATCCATATCTGATTGCCTATCTTGATGCACTTGTACACGTGACCGTCGCGTGTGTCGGTAAAGCTTTCTGTAGCGGATATTTGTGAGGTCTGTATTTCGTCTGTTTCCACGTCATCGTTCTTGCAGCTGCTCAGTGTGGCGGCTGCAAAGGCGAGGGGTAAGATGTAGTATAGCTTTTTCATAATCGTGCGTTATTTCTTCAGTTCTATTTTGAGGGTGTTGGTGATGTAGTCCACCAGCATGTTGTATTTCTTCATCACCAGGGTGCTGCCACCGTAGCGTGTCTTAAACTCTGTTTCGCTCATACCTAAGATGCACTTGATGTAGAATTTCAAGTCGTCGTCGCGGGTAGGCGACTTCACGTGTCCGTAAGGCGAAGTCAGGTCACCCTGTGTAATGTCGGCCTGTCCGCAGATAAACCCGTACTGTCCGATGACATTGGTCACTTCGGCACGTGCGGCAGTGAACTGTTCTTCGCTCCAGTTCCAGTATACCGTACCCGGGCGTACACCTTTCTTCGACAGCTCATAAGCTCCTTCTTCCCAGAAGTGGTTGGGGCAGAAGTTGGCATTTCTTGTGGTGAGGTATGCGCAGGAGGTGATGTTCAGTCCGTCGCTTGCCGTCCATTCCTGGTTATACCAGTTCTTCTTGCCAGATACTTCCCAGAAACGTGCCGTAAGTGTGGTGTTCAGCTTAATCTTTTCCGAAACGGAATTGTTGATTATCGAGCTGCTCAGCGAGTCTATCTGTTCATCGGAGTAGTTTGTAAGTCGGGCCATGGCCAACAAGCGGAAGCTGGACTTGTAGACAGTGCTTACCGACTCGCCATTGGTGTCTGCCCGCCGAATGGTATCGGTCAGCAGGATGGTAAACGGACGGAGCGGCTTGCTGGCCATTCCCAGATAGGAGTCAACAAAGCGCATGGCCTTTTCTTTCTGTTCGGTTGTGGTCAGATAGTCGTAAGTGTATTTGATGGTTCTCCCGTCGTGCGAGCTGAAGTCCCAGTTTAAATCCAGAGTCTCGTATTTGTAGATGGGGTTTCCTTTGTGGTCCGTTCCGTCGCTTACGGTCTGGATGGTGTCGTTGAAGTAAACAGAAACCTTGTATTTCTGATAGATTTCGTAGCAGTGGTGCTGAATGGGGTCGTTCGAATCGTCTTGTATGACGTATGGAGAGCTGAAGTCTAGGCTGTTGTCCAGAGCATCTTCTCCGCAAGCGGCCAGCATACCGCTTGCCAACAAGCATATAATTAGTTTTGCAGTTTTCATGTTCAGTCTTTATTTATATACTTTAATTGCGAAGTACGGGCGTTTGCTGCGCGGGTTGTTCGTTGTTTTGTTTTGGTCGAATTCGATTACAGATTTCGGTATCTGGAACGTGTATGCGTCATCGTTTTCATCCAGTTTGTAAGATTCGCCTCGTTTGATGACGCCTTGCGAGTTGGGGATGTTCATTACGTGTACAATGGCCTTGCTGAACGGATATTTCTCGTTTACGGCATAGCGGCGCAAGTCGAACCAACGGTGTCCCTCGAAGCACAGTTCCTTGCGGCGTTCGTCGCGTATCTGTTTAACCAGTTCTTCACCCGTGTAAGTCTGTGCGGTGTATTCGTTGATGCGGTTCTTCCGGAACGTGTTCAGAACAGAGAGAGCTTCGCTTTCTTGTCCGCTTTGCATGGCACACGCTTCCGCCTTGTTGAGGTAGGCTTCCGATATACGCAAGGTGAACGCGTCAGACACATGAGCGCGGTAGTCGTTCTCGCGATGGTATTTGTTGGCTAACCCGATGCTGTCTACCTCCGTGCCATCGTATTGCTCGTAGTGCTTGAAGAAGTTAGCCTTGCGCGCGTCATTGTCATCGTACATCTGATACAGTTCGTTTGTTACGCAGAAGTCACCGATGAATCCCTTGAAGCAGTAGCCCGAAACGAAGTTACATCCTTGCGAGAAGATGATGTCTTCGTTTCCTTCGGTCAGGAAGTCGTTCCCTTCAGCCAGTTGGTCGATGGTAGCCAACGAAAAGTTGGTACTGCCTATCACTTTATCCGCTTTTTCGGCGGCTTTGTCCCACTGCTGCATGTACAGGTACACACGGCTCAGTAGCAGTTGCGCGGCTTCGGCCGAGGCGCGGTAGAGGCGGTGCGCTTCAATCTGCGGACTGGTGGTCAGCAGTTCTTCGGCTTTTTGTAGGTCGGCTATCACTTGGTCGTACACCGCTTTGGTGGTAGCTCTGGGGAATACGGTCGTTTCCACGTTGGGAGTCAACTTCAGCGGAACGCAGAGGTCTTTCTCGCAGGTGGAGGGATTATAGGCCGGGCCGTACAAGTTCGCCAACGTGAAGTAGAAGCAGGCGCGCAGGAAGTGCGCTTCGCCTTGCACCCGATAATAGGTAGCCAAGTCGGTTTCCGTTTCGTGTGGCATGTCGGTTATCTGATCCAGTATGACGTTTGCCACGTTGATGCGTTTGTATAGGTCTACCCACGAAGCGTCGTCTGATGAAGTAGAGCCGTCTTCGTATTTCTTTCCCACTTCGTATTGCCAAGCGAAGTAGCCGTAGCGACCGCTCACGTAGCTGTTGTACACGTTCCAGATGCTTCCGGGCGCCTTGTCGCACAATCCTGTGTTTACGTCATCGTCCAGTATGTTCAAGAATCCGCAGTAGCTGGCCGACGGGCCGTTCTGCGCCGTGCTGGGCATATAGACGCTTCCCAGCAATAGTTCGTCCAGGTGCGACACCTCGGTGGCGGTCACCTTGTCTTGTGAGTATTCGTTCAGGAAATCGCCGCACGCGGTGGTGGTCAGTGCGGTGGCGATGGCTAATAGTATAATTGGTTTTTTCATGTTCGTAACGGAATTAGAATGAAACATCCACACCGAAAGTATACGCCGGACGGAGCGACAGGTTTACGCCGGTCTGGCTGGCCTGTGTCGGGTCTTGTCCGTTCAGTTTCTTCGATGCGATGGTAAACACGTTGCTCATAGTGAAGTTTACGTTTACCGATTTCAGGAATGTACCTCTCAGCAAGGTCTGTGGAAGCGAGTAGCGGAACATCCAGTTGCTCAGCTTCATGTAGTTGCCCGAAACCACGCGCAAGTCGGAGTTGTCGTACATGTCCCAAATGCTTGTAGCGAAGGTCTGTATCTTTCCGCTGGCGTTCTGGCTGGACCAGTGGCTTTGGTACTGGTGATACAGGTCGTCGGCGGGACTGAGCAGCACGGGGATGTCCGTGTACTGTTCGTCACCCGGACGCTGCCAGCGGTCGGTGAATTCCTTACGCACGTTCTTGTCGGCCGATACGCCCGAGGTAATGGGGCTGTACAGGTTGAACATACGTATTTTTGAGCCGAGGCGGTAGTTGAAGTTCATGCTCATGGATAGCTGCTTCCAAGTAAGCATCGTGGTGAAGCTTCCCGTCACTTTCGGGCTACGGTTGCCCGACTGTATCATAACTAGCGGGACCACTTCGGCTAGAGTCTTGCCTTCCAACACGCTTTGGCGGTCTTCGTAGTCATCGAACATCGGAAGACCGTTGTTGGGGTTCAGTCCGAGGTATTTATACGAGTAGAATGTGCCGATAGACGCTCCGTTGATGATAGCCGTACCGCGCAGGTAATCGTTTATCGTGTACGAGGTATCGGGACCGGTGGTAACGTTGTTGCTGGCCCACGAAGCCATGAAGCTCAGGTAGAGTCTCCAGTCTTTCGTTTGCAGCGGAGTACCCATGACCGATACCGAACCACCGTGGTTGTCCAGTGCGCCGTAGTTCATCGAGTAGCTGGTCACACCGTTTACCGATGAAACGGTGGTGCTTACGATGGCGTCTTTCGTGTGTCTCCACCACAGCGAAGCGTTCAGTCCCAGTCGGCCGCCGAACATGGAGATTTCGGTTTCCAAGTTGGTGGTAGCTGTCTGTTCCCAACGCAGTTCGGGGTTGGGAAGCGATGATACCGTAGAGATGTATTCGCCGTAGAACGAGTCGAGTGTGCCTTGGTTCAGTTGCAAGTAAGGAGTCTGGTTGGGGATGTTACCGGTCTTACCGTACGAGGTGCGCACATTCCAACGGTCGATGAACGTATCGTTTTCGGGAACGAACGTTTTGATTACGTTCCAGCGTCCGGATACAGACCATACAGGCAGGAACTTCTTGTTGCTGCGACGGCCGAACTGGTTGGAAGCGTCAAATCGGAAGCTGCCTCCCAGGGTGAAGTATTCGTTGTAATCGTAGCTGCCGGTGAGGTAGCCGCTCAGCGTGTTCGACTTGCCGTAGCCCAGCGAGGTAGAGTTCGAGGCCAGCCAGCTCTTGTACAGGGGATAGCTGTCCAGGTCTTCCGAACTGAGTTGGGCGTATTTCATACCGCGGTCTTTGAAGTAACCGCGGGTGTTCGTGGCGTTCGATGTGCTGCGCGAGGTGTTTACTTCATAACCTGCGGTTACAGACAACTGATGGTTCTTCTCCTTGCCCAGGCTTTGGATGTAGCTGGCCTGAAGACGTCCGGTGAAGTTTTCGTTGTATGTGTTCGACACGTTGTACACACCACCGTAAGGCAATTCGCAATATCCGGCTTCGCCTGCAATGGGAGCGTCGCTGGCTTCGCCGTTCTTCAGCATGGCTACGTAGTTGGTCTGTTCGCCGTACCACGTAGATTGCAGTGTGGCGCTGCGCGAATAGTAAGCCGATGCGGTTACAGTCAGTATGTTACGGAATCGCCACGAGAGGTCGCCGTTGGTAGCGAACGTGTTTCCCGAATATTCGTTCGAGGAATTGTTCATCTCGTTGATGATGTTATAATTGTACAGGTTGTTCGACTTTCCGCCTACGCTGTTGTTGTAGCCTCTGTTTTGGTAGTAGTACAGCGAGCCGTCGGCGTTGTAGGCCGGCAGGGCGCGGGTGGTGTTATAGGCGTAGTCCAGCGGAGTGACGTTGCTGGGCAGGTGGTTCTTCTTCTGGATGTTACCGTTGAAGGCGATGCGTGCCTGAAGCGACTTGGTGAGGTCGGATGTCAGGTTCATGTTGGCCGTGTAGCGGTCTACGTACTGTGTTTTCACCGTACCGTTTTCGCGGGTGTAACCTACCGAAGCATAGTACCGTGTCTTGTCGCTTCCGCCCGATATGCTCAGTGTGTGAGCGTGTGTCACGGCGTCTTGTGTGAGGAGGTTGAACCAGTCGGTGTTCTGCGTTTCGTAGCCCTGTACTTCCTGCAGGAACTCTTCGTATGAGTTCTGTCCGGTCTGATAGCGGTAGAACGCGCCTTCGTAGCCTACCATTGGCATGGTCTCGGAGAACTTGTAATGCTGGGCGCACAAGTCTTGTCCGAACTGTACGCGTTCCTTCGAGTTCATCAGGTTGATGTACTTGTCGGTATATCGTGGGCGGAGGGTTAGCTTCGTCTGGTTGGAGTAGCGGATAGACGGCGCTCCGGGTTTACCTTTCTTTGTGGTGATTACGATGACACCGTTCGAGGCGCGTGTACCGTATAGGGCGGTGGCCGCCGCGTCTTTCAGCACGTCCACACGTTCGATATCCTGCGGGTTCAGTCCTTGTATGGCGTTACCGATGTAGTTTATATAGTCGGGGTCGTTCAGTTGGTCGGCGCTGACGTCTACGGGGTCGCTCAGTGGAAATCCGTCCAGTACCCACAACGGCTCGCGGTTACCTACCAGGGTAGAAGTACCGCGCACACGCAGACGGGCGGTGGTTCCTACTTCACCCGAGTTTACCGTAAAGGTAAGGTCGGGAATCTGTCCTTCCAAGGCTTGGTCTACGGTCGTCATGCTGGGCATCAGCACGTCTTCCATCTTTACGCTGGAAACCGAGAGGGTACTTTTCCTTCGGTCTAGGTTCTGGTAACCCGTCACCACCACTTCGTCTATGGCGTGCGAGTCTTCTTCCAGTACCACGCGCATGTTTTTGCCGTTCCACATCACGTCGCGTGTCTTCATTCCGATGAACGAAAAGCGTAGCTTTACACTGGTTTGCCCGTTTGCCGAAAACTGGAACGCTCCGTTCAGGTCGGTGATGCCGCCTTTGATGCCCGGGGTGCTTTTCACGGGGAAAACGCTAACGCCCGTCAGCGGCTCGCCGTTGGTGTCGATTACTTTTCCGGCAATGTCTTTCGAGGATTGTGCCGCGGCGTTCAGTCCGCAACAGAGTAGCACGAGCAGGAATAGCCATCTCGTGCAATGTGTCTTTCTAATCATAATCTCCATATCATGTTTAGTTGTTTTAGGTTCAATGACAAATATAAACGATATTTAGCAAAGCTGCAAAAAAACGTGAAAAAAGTTGTGCTCGGTTGCTTGGGATGCACACACCATCGATGAGGCCGTACACGTAAGCGCCGTCAAACCCTTGGTGAAAACGATTGTCAATACCTTGCAGCATATCGGCGAGATAGCGGGATAGCGGAGCTTCTCTGTCTTTAAGTAGGGAAGGAAGCTGAAAACGTCGAGACGGATTTTAAATCTCTCGCCGGAGAAAAAAAATCTCTCGGGACGTTTTAAAAATCCCTCGCCGGAGAAAAAAAATCTCTCGCCGGAAGTTTTTGTTCTGTGCCGCAGGGCTTGAAATGCCCCGCTTTTCATTATCTTTGCACTATACAAAGTAAACCTGATTTTTATGCTACGACACAAATACAATACCCTCTGTATCCTTATCCTGCTCCTGCTATGCGTAGCGGCGAAAGGCCGTGCGCAGTTCTTCAAGCATCTGGATATGAAAAGCGGACTGTCTAACCTCTCGGTGCTGTCGGTCAGTCAAGATACGCTGGGGCGCATGTGGTTCGGCACGAACGACGGGCTGAACCGCTACGACGGCAAACGGATGGTGGTGTACCGCACGTACGACGTGGGCGATGAGCCGAACCGACAGACCAAACTGATAAGCGGCGCCATTCTGCGCTTGGCGCGCGACGTGGAGGGCGACATCCTGCTGTTCGACGATCAGGCATTGCTGAAATACGACGTGCGCCGGGAACGCCTGTACCAGCTCTATGCCGGAAGTGTGTCTTCGCTGACCCGTATCGGCGACGATGTGTTTTTTACCGCATCCGACTCGCTGTTTCGCATTGCGCCCGCTACCGAAAAGCCGGTGTCTGTGCGTAAGCTGAATCTCCCCACCGTTTACTGCATGACCCGCAAAGACGGACACCTGTACTACGGCACGAAGCGCGGCTTGTACCGTCAGGACGGCAAGGAGATGCATGCCGTACTGCCCGGAGTGGAAATCTTCCAGCTCTTCGTGAGCAGTCGGAACGAGTTATGGATAGGCTCGCGCATGGAAGGTTTGTACCGCGTCACGCCCGATGGCAAGTTGCAGAAAGAGCGGCAGGCTCCCGACCGGGTAGTCAGTCCGCAAATCCGTGAGTTTACCGAAGATGAATCCGGGAACATCTGGTTCGGCACGTTCAACGGTCTGCAGAAATACAATCCCCAAACAGACACGTACAGCGTGTACCGTCCATCGGACAACCCCGGCTCGCTGACCCACGAATCGGTCTTCCCCTTGTACCGCGACCGTACGGGCACCATTTGGGCGGGAACCTATTACGGCGGAGTGAACCACTTCAATCTGAAAAACGATATCTTCCGATACTACGCCTACAACCCTTATCGCCCCGATGGTCTGAACTTTCCCGTGGTGAACGGGATGATAGAGGACGCCCAAGGGCGGATATGGATAGGAACCGATGGGGGAGGCATAAACGTGCTGAATCCCGGAACCGGGGAGTTTACCCATTTCCGTTCCGGCGATGGGAGCGGACTGCAGCAAAACAACATCAAGAGCATCTCGTGCGACGACCGCTGCGAGCAGGTGTACATAGGCACCTACACGGGCGGACTCTTCCGCTGCGACGCGCGTACCGGGCGTTTCTACAGCTACATGGCCCAAAGTCCCGAGAACAATCCCGGCTCGGTCATCCACCACACCCAGTATCACAACGGCTACCTGTACGTGTCCTCGCGTAGCGGATTTTGGCGGCTCGATACGGCCACCGGGGAGTTTCGCCAGCTGTATCGCGGCAAGAACTTCCTGACGTTCTGCATTGACAACCGAAACAACGCCTGGCTGGCAAGCTATCCGTGTCTGTACCGCATGAAGCTGGACGGAGCGAACAATACCTCGGGCAAGCTCCCGATGGAAAGGATGCTGAAAACCCAGGTGCAGATAACCCGTATCGTACAGACTAAGGACGGACGCCTTTACCTATCCACCCTCGGAAACGGACTGATGGCCTATGCCGAAAATACCCAGAAGTGGACTCCCGTTACGGCCGAACACGACAACCTGATAAGCGACTTCTGTTATAACATGACCGAAACGGCCGGCGGAAACCTACTGGTTACGACCAATAGCGGATTCTCGGTCTACTCGCCCTACAGCGGAGCGGTGTATTCCTACTGGTTCGACGCTCGAAACGGCGTCTCGGGTGTGACCTACGGAAACGGACTCCTGTCGGCTTCTTCCGGCATCCTGTATATCGGAGGCGTAGACGGCCTGATTTCTTTTCGCGAGAAAGACCTGATAAAGGGCGTAGACAGTACCGCCAAGCTCTACTTCTGCGACGTGTATGTAAACAATGAGCGCATCACCCCGACCTCCAACCCCGAGATGCTGCCGCAGACCTTGCCTTTCGTACACGAGCTGCACCTGAAATACAATCAGAACAACGTGTCCATCGAGTTCGCCAATTCCGATTACTCCGGCCGTGGACATAACCTCACGTTTCAGTACAAGTTGGAAGGCTTTAACCGCGACTGGATAACCACCGAACAAACCACGCTGGACTACACCAACCTCTCGCCCGGGCGTTACGTGCTGAAAGTGCGCGAGGCGAAAAACCGTCCGGCCGATGCCGATTCGCACGAGATAACGCTTACACTCGTGATAGACCGTCCGCCCTACGCCTCGTGGTGGGCGCTGCTGGGTTATGCCTTGGTGGTGGGCGCACTGGTATACTTCTGGCAACGCCTGCGCCGCAAGCGGAAACAGTTGGCCGAATCGCTGGAGAAAGAGAAAACCGAAAAGGAAAAGATAGAGGAACTGAACAAGGTGAAGCTGCGCTTCTTTACCAACGTGAGCCACGAGTTCCGTACGCCGCTCACGCTGATAGTGGGGCAGACCGAACTGCTGCTGCAGAAAGACGACCTCCCCTCGGGTATCGCCACGAAGCTGCATAGCATCTACCGCAACGCCATGAACCTGCGCATCCTGATAACCGAACTGCTGGACTTCCGCAAGCAGGAGCAGGGCTTCATGACCCTGAAGGTGCAGCAAGTAGACTTGATACCGTTCTTGGAGAAGGTCTATCAGTCGTTCTCCGAGGCGGCGCACAGCCGCGACATCATGTTCCGGTTGGAATACATTGAGCGGGACATCCGCTTGTGGATAGACCCCATACAGATGCAGCGCGTGATGTTTAACCTGCTCTCGAACGCCTTCAAGTTTACCAAAGACGGAGGCCGGATAAAGATATCCGTCCGTCAGACGGCGCATAGCGTAGACATCTCGGTGTCCGACAACGGATGCGGCATCCCCCGCGATGCGCAGAGCAAGATATTCACCCGCTTCTTCCAGGTAGAAGGCTCCCAGTCGGCCAGCGGCATGGGCAGCGGCATCGGACTGGCCTTTACCAAAGCCATCGTAGAAGCCCACAAGGGCATCGTATCGGTCGAGAGCGCCGAGGGGCAGGGCAGTGACTTTCGCATCAGTTTGCGGAAAGGAAACGCCCACTTCACATCGGCCGAACTGGAACACGAAGCGGTAGACATTTCCGCCCCCGAATGGAAAGACCCGTACGAGGAGACCGCCCACACGCCGGCCGAAACCGAAACGGAAACCAATGAGCCGAAAGCCCATACGGTACTGGTGATTGACGATGAAAAGGAGATACGTGACATGCTGCGCGACGCCCTGTCGCCCTACTACAACGTTTGCACCGCTGACAACGGCAAAGATGGCTTCGACATGGCTCGGCAGATACACCCCGATTTGGTCATCAGTGACGTGATAATGCCCGTCATGTCTGGCAAGAAGCTCTGTTATAAGATAAAGAACTGCATCGAGCTGGCCTATGTACCCGTGATACTGCTCACCGCACAGGCTTCGGACGACTACGCTATTGAGGGCTTCATGTTCGGTGCCGATGACTACATAGCCAAACCTTTCAACCTGAAGATGCTGTTGGTGCGTTGTGAAAACCTCATCAAGTCCCGGCGTCTGATGCTGAATCAGGCACGTCAGGACACCGCTGCCCCGTCTGTATCGAGCACGCTGAACGCTAAGATACAAGAGAAGGCCGTAGAAATCATCCGGCAGAATTTCAGCAACCCCGACTTCGGCATGAAGGAGCTGGCTCAGGCGCTGAACATGGGACGTACCAAGATGTTCGCCACCATCAAGGAGGTGACCGGTCTTACTCCGAACGAGCTGACCCTGAAACTCAAGCTGGAAGAGGCGTTCCGCATTCTGCAGACCGAACCGGAGTATAACGTGTCGGAAATCTCCTACCGGCTGGGCTTCAATTCGCCGCAGTACTTCAGCCGTTGCTTCAAGTCGTTCTACGGCGTGTCGCCCCAAAACTACCGCAAAAACGGTAACCAAACAGGCCAAAATTGTCCATCCGACAAGCCGGCGGATAGTGAAAAAGTGTAAAATCGTTCGTTTGTACGTACATCGGGTTCGTATGTGCGGGATGTGTCCGTAAAAGAAATGTTTTTCGGCGTTATGAATAATAGAGTATCACTTAATTTGTGATGTCTCGTTTTTTGACATTACTTATCTATTATTCACAAATCTATTATTCATGATGCGTAAAACTTGGTTACTAACGTGGGCTTTGTTGGCTTTGGCATTGCCGGAGCACATCACGGCCGGGAATGCCTCCCGTGAGGCGGTTTCCCAGCAACAGCCCCAAGAGAAAGTGGTTACAGGAACGGTATCGGACGATACGGGCCCTGTAGTCGGAGCTTCCGTTCGGGTGAAAGGAACATCCGTCGGAACCATTACAGACATGGACGGTAACTTTTCCATCAAGGTAAAGCCCGGACAGACAGTAGAAGTGTCCTTTATCGGATACGAAGACAAGAAAATCGTGTACAAGGGTCAGCCTCGTCTGGATGTCTCCTTGGCCGAAAGTGCCAACGAGCTTCAGGAAGTACAGGTCGTGGCCTACGGTACGATGAAGAAAGTTACGGTGACGGGCGCATTGACTTCCATCAAGTCGGACGAAATCATCAAGTCGCCGGTAGGAAGCATCGCCAACGCCCTGAGCGGCAAGATTCCGGGACTTTCCAGTGTGCAGACAAGTGGTCAGCCCGGTGCCGATAACGCTACGCTTTACGTGCGCGGCGTAGGCTCACTGACTACCTCACAGTCGGCTCCGCTTTGTTTGGTAGATGGAGTGGAACGTTCGTTCAACCAACTCGACCCGAACGAAATAGAAGACATCACCGTGCTGAAAGACGCCTCGGCTACGGCCGTATTCGGTGTGCGTGGCGCCAACGGCGTAATCTTGGTCACTACTAAGCGCGGCGAAAAGGGAAAGGCCAAAGTGAACTTCTCTACCAGCGCCTCGGTGCAGATGCCTACCAACATCCCCGAGTTTGCCGACAGTTACACGTACGCCACTGTTTATAATGCGGCGCAGATACGCAACGGGGTAGACCCCAGTGCCGTGAAGTTTTCCGAAGAAGCCGTAGAAGCCTTCCGCACCCACAGCGACCCGCTTCTGTATCCCGATGTGAACTGGACCGACATGCTGATAAAGAAAGCTGCCTTACAGACGCAGCATAACATGACCATTTCGGGTGGCTCGGACCGCGCGCGCTACTTCGCTTCGCTGGGCGTGTTTACACAAGACGGTTTGTTCAAGACGTTCGACAACGGACACGACAAGGGCTTCAGCTATAACCGCTACAACTACCGCATCAACATGGACATCGATGTGACTAAAACCACGCTGATGAAAGTGAACTTGGGAGGTATCCTATCGTCGAAGACGCAGCCCAACTATAACAACGGTACGTACACCGACATCTCTTACCTGTATAGCGATGTGTATACGGCCACCCCGTTCTCGGGCGCCGGACTGGTAGACGGACAGCGCGTAACCAACAACGGTTCGTTCGGAAACCTCAACGACGCCCTCAACTCTTATTACGGAAAAGGCTATACCACCTCTACCGGGAATACCCTCAACTTCGACCTCATGCTGCAGCAGAAGCTGGACTTCCTAACCAAAGGACTGCGTGTACACGTAAAGGCCGCCTACAACAGCGCCATCACCTACACCAAACGCCGGGAGGGGAAGCTCGATTCGTACGAACCCGTGGTGATAGACGGTCAGACCATCCTGCGCAAGAAGCAGGAAGCCACTACGCTGGGCTATTCGCAGTCTACCGGACAGAGCCGTAACTGGTACATGGAAGCGGCTTTCAACTATAAGCGCGATTTCGGCAAGCACCACGTTACGGCCTTGGCCATGTGGAACCAGACCATGCAGTATTATTACAGCTCAAGCGGTTCGTTTGCCGGCATCCCCCGCGCGTATGTGGGACTGGTAGGACGCGCCACCTACGATTACGCTACCCGCTATCTGATAGACCTCAGCGTAGGCTACAACGGTTCGGAAAACTATGCCGAAGGCAAACGCTTCGGTACGTTCCCTGCCGGCTCCATTGGATGGATTATTTCGGAAGAAAAGTTCATGAAGGGTCTCAAGCCGTTCCTCAGCTACCTGAAGCTGCGTGCCTCGTACGGTATCGTGGGTAACGACAAAACCTCGGCTTCCCGCTTCCTGTACTTGCCCGACAGCTATACGCTCAGCTCCGGATCGGCTAGCTTCGGCGTATTGACAAACAACTCGGTGACCGGAGCGCTCGAATCGAAAAAAGGAAACCCCAACGTAACGTGGGAAAAGTCGTACAAGCACAACTACGGATTCGACGCCCAGTTCTTCGACAGCCGTTTGAAGGTGAACTTCGACTACTTTACCGAAGACCGTAAAGACATCATGATTTCCCGTCAAATCAATCCGGGCTATCTGGCTATCAGCCTCCCGATGGTGAACATGGGTAGGGTGAAGAACAAAGGTTACGAAATAAGCGTGAAATGGGAAGAAAAGCGGAGAGGCGTACGCTACCACATCGGCACATCGTGGGCGTATGCCAAGAACACCATTATCGAGCAAGACGAAATTCCGCAGCCGTATGAATGGATGCAGTCTACCGGCCGTCCCGTAGGACAGCAGTTCGGTTACATTACCGACGGTTTCTTCTCCGAAGAAGACGCGGCGAACTACGAGACCCTGAAAGGCAAGGAAATACCGAGTCACGGTGACGGCTTCGTGCCCGTAGCGGGCGACGTGAAGTACAAAGACTTGAACGGTGACGGAAAAATCGACGCCAACGACAAGTCGGCCATCGGCTATCCCACCTATCCGTTGCTTACCGGCAATGTACAGGCCGGATTCTCGTGGAAAGGCTTCGACTTTAGCATGACTTGGTCTGGAGCGTTTAAGACTTCCCGTTTGGTGAGCAGCATCTACCGCTATCCCTTTGGCGACATGGGTACCTACTCGCTCATGAAGTACATGATAGAAGACGCTTGGACTCCCGAAAAAGGAAATTCGGCGAAAGCTCCCGCCATCTCGGTGGTAGGTAGTACGGCCAATAACTATCAGGACTCCGATTTGTGGTTGCGTAACGCCTCTTACGTTCGTCTGAAGAACATTGAGTTGGGATATTCGTTCCCGAAAGATTTGGTGTCAAAACTGAAATTGGGTTCGCTCCGTCTCTCGGTTTCTGGCTACAACCTGCTTACGTTTAGCGAGCTTGACTTCTGTGATCCCGAGACGAACGCTTCCGGACGTACTTATCCGCTTATAAAAGTGATGAATATCGGTTTAAAGATTGGATTCTAATAGCACATACTTATTATGAAAAAGATAAAAAAACATTTTCACGTCATCTTGTTGGCGCTGGGACTCATGATTAACTGGTCGTGCGAAGACTTGGCTTTCGGAAATAAGTTCCTGCAGAAGCCGCCCAGTACCGACGTTACCATCGATACCGTGTTCTCTACAGCCGAGTACGCCAAGCGTGTATTGTGGTACACTTATCAATATCTGCCTTACGGACTGGAAACCAGTGGCTATTACACTACCATCTATTTGGGAAATATCGAAGGTCTGACCGACCTGAACTGCGACAACGTGGGCTACTCGGCCGTACAGGTCGTGTATTACGACGGAAAGTACGACTCCAGCAAGGAGAATGTGGCCAGCAATGTCAAGCAGAGAACCAAAATCCGTTTCAACAATAGCGAAAGCCACATGTGGTCGGCCATCCGTAACGCTTGGCTGTTCGTTGCTAACGTAGACCAGGTGCCCGATATGGACCAGGCCGAAAAGGAACGCATGAAAGCTGAAGCCAAAATGTTGGTAGCCATCTACTACGCCCACATGTTCCGTCACTACGGTGCATTGCCTATCATAGACCATGCGCTGGACGCTGAAGACGCTATGCCGGCGCGCGCTACCCTGCAGAAAACGCTGGACTTTACGCTGGGATTGCTAGACGAGGCCATCGCCTGCCCGCAGTTCCCTTGGCGCATCTCCGAAGAGGAAGAGGCCCAGTGGGACGGACGTGTATGTAAGGCTGGAGCCTATGCGCTGAAAGCCCGTCTGCTGCTGTTCGCTGCCAGCCCCTTGTTCAACAGCGACCAGCCCTATGCCGAAGGCGAAGCGGCCGAAAAGAAGATGACTTGGTTCGGCGGATACGACAAAAACCGCTGGAAGCTAGCCATAGACGCCTGTGAAGACTTCTTCAACGCCCTGAGCGCAAACGGTTACTTCCGCTTGGTACAGAAAGAAGACGTGGCCGAAGGCGACTATCGTCACGCTTACCGTTCGGCTTATTTGGATAGAGGCACTACCGAAACCTTGATAACGGTACACCGCGGCATCTTCGACTTCAAGCGTTGGACTAACACGCTGATGTTTTGGAATGCGCTCCGCTGGGGAGGCTATTGCCCCACGAAAGAGTTCTTCGATATGTTCCCGATGGCAAACGGAGACGACTTCGACTGGAACAACGAGGAGGAAGCCACCCATCCGTTTACCAACCGCGACCCGCGTCTGTATGAGAACTTCATCGTAGACGGCGACATCTTCAACGGTAGAACCGCTCAGGTAACCGAAGAACTTTCGAGTGACAAGACCAACTATCCGAAGGGGAAAGACTGGGCTACCGGCGACATTCACACCCTGAGCTGCCGTACGGGACTGGTATGCCGTAAATTCGGTTTGGACCGCAACTCGGAATACAGCAACCACATCATTCAGTGGCCTCACCTGCGCATTGCCGAGCTGTATCTGACCTATGCCGAAGCGCTGAACGAGTACAACGGCGGCCCCAACGCCAAGGCTTACGAGTGTGTGAACGAGGTACGCCACCGCGTGGGACTGGGTGACCTAAAAACCGGATTGAACCAAGAGCAGTTCCGTGCAGCCTTGCTTCGTGAACGTGCCTGCGAATTTGGCTACGAGGAAGTGCGTTTCTTTGACCTGATACGCTGGAAACGTTCCGATATCTTCGAATCGCCCGTACACGGCCTTCACGTGTACAAAAACAAGAATACGGGCGCTTACAAATGCGTGCCGTTCAGTTTCGAAGGAACAAACCGCAAGCGCGCTTGGTGGAACGGATTCTCGCCCAGCTATTATCTGAGCGCGTTCCCGATGAGCGAAGTGAACAAGCAATACGGTTTGATTCAGAATCCGGGATGGGAATAAGACTACGATTCTTAACTGATGAAATAAAAGAACTATGACAAATAGAAAATTAAATATCATTTTGGCCGGATTGCTGTGCGGCGTCGGCGCAATGGCGCAGCAAAGTTCACCGACCACCGACAGAAAGGTCGTGGATCTCGGAAGGGATGTATCCTACGACGTGAAAGAGGGGACGGGATCCGTCTCTACCGTGCAGGCGGATGCGCTCTCGCATAAGAACAGCATCAAGCCGTCGAACCAACTCTTTGGTATGCTTCCGGGACTTACCGTGCTGCAGAACGGAGGTACGGCTTGGGAAAGTAACGCTACCCTGTACGTGCGTGGACTGGGAACGACGAACGACAAGAGCCCGCTGGTGCTGGTAGACGGCGTAGAACGTGCCATCAACGAGTTGAGCTCGGAAGAGATTGAGTCGGTTAGTGTGCTGAAAGACGCTACGGCTACGGCGCTTTACGGTATCCGTGGCGCGAACGGCGTGATTCTGGTAAAGACGAAACGTGGAGGATCCGGCGCCCCAAGAATCAACTTCTCGTATGAGTTCAACATGGGAACTCCCATACGCTTGCCGCAAATGGTAGACGGATACACCTATGCGCAGGCGTTGAACGAAGGTATGAAGAACGACGGACTGGACGTACGCTACACGCAAGACGAACTGAACGCTTTTCGCGACAACACAAACCCGTACTATTATCCGAATGTGGACTGGGTAAATGAGAGTTTGCGCAACCGAAGCTACGGCGACAACGTTACGTTCTCCGCTCGTGGCGGAGGCAAGTATGTGCGCTATTATACCGTGCTGAACTTTCTCGACAACCGAGGTATCCTGAAACCTACGGAAGAAACCGATGGATATTCCACACAGCTGAAGTATTCGCGCGTAAACGTCCGTACTAACTTGGATATCGACTTGTCGAAGACTACGACCGTGCAACTAAACTTGATGGCCAACTTCTCGGAACATAACCGTCCGAGCACCAGCACCGACAATATATTCGCTGCCATTTACCAAATGCCGGCGGGAGCTATCCCGGTGAAGACAAAACGCGACGTGTACGCCGGAACAACCACCTATATGAACAATCCCGTGGCCTTGATAGCCGGAACGGGATATGCCCGCTCGCAGACGCGTGCCGTTTACGCCGACCTGAATCTGCGTCAGGACTTGTCGGCTATTCTGCCTGGATGGTCGGCTGGCGCTCGGTTGAGTTTGGATAACACGGCCTCTTTCTGGGACAACAATTCGATGAAGCCGCTCATCGAGTCGGGAACCATCGATTTGGCTACCGGTGATGAGACGTTCACCACGCTGCAAAACGAAACGGCGCTGAGTTTCTCAAAGAGCGTAGGTTCGGCCGTGACGAAATTCTCTTTCGAAGTCTATACCGATTACCAGAAACGGTGGAACAAGCATAACTTGAAGGCTACCTTGCTTTACTCGCTGGATAAAAAGACGGCCAAAGACATGAATACCGGACGGGCTTATATGGATATTATAGGCAGTGCGCACTACGCTTACAACGACCGATACTTGATAGATTTCTCGCTGAACGGTTCGGCTTCCAGCATCTTGGAACCGGGACATCGCTGGGGCATATTCCCGGCTGTAGGCGCAGGCTGGATATTGTCGGAAGAAGACTTCATGAAGAGCGACTGGCTGAATCTGTTCAAGGTTAGAGCTTCGTACGGGGTGGTAGGACGCGCCGACTTCTCGGTGAACCTATACCAGAACTTGTATGGTTCGGGCAAATCGTATTTCCTGCATCCCGAGTCGAAAGTACCTGCCTCTTATTCGGGTATGAAATATACGCAGTTGGGAGTAAGTGGACTGACTTACGAAAAGTCGCATAAGTTCAATGCCGGTATCGACTTCCAGGCTTGGAACAAGTTAGGCGTTACGTTTGATGCGTTCTACGATCATCGTACCGATATTCTGGTATCGGCATCGGGAACGGTTTCGGGCGTTTTCGGTATGACGGTTCCTTACGCCAACGATGGAGTGATAGATAACCGTGGTGTGGAAGCGGCTTTGACTTGGGATGATAAGGTGGGCGGCTTTACCTACCACATCGGCGGACAGTTCTCGTTTGCCAAAAACAAGATTGTGAACCAGAATGAAGAGTACCGCCCGTACGATTACCTGAAGCGTACCGGAAACTCGCTGGGCGTAAACTACGGATACGAAGTGGTAGGCATCTACAAGTCGCAGGAAGAGATAGACAACCGCGAGGTAAAGCAATACCTGAGCGACGTGAAGCCTGGCGACCTGATGTTTAAGGACCAGAACGGTGACGGACGCATCGATTCTTACGACCAGGTAGCTTTGGGCTACAGTGCCACTTGTCCCGAAATATACTACGCTTTCGACTTGGGCGGCGAGTATAAGGGCTTCGGCGTGTACGCTCAGTTTCAAGGTGTGGGACACTACAGCAAGTTGCTGAATACGGCCAGTATTTACCGCCCGATAGTAAGCAACAATACCATCTCTACTTATTATTGGGAAAACCGCTGGAGCGAAACCAATCCGAACGGAACGTTGCCTCGCCTGACCTATTCGGGTTCGGCCAACAACTATAACACCAACTCGCTGTGGGTGGCAAACGCTTCGTATCTGAAGTGCAGAACGCTGGAAGTTTACTACAAGTTCCCGCAGAAACTGCTTGCGAAGGCCAAGTTCTTAGGCGGCGCCAAGGTATTCGCCCGTGCCAACGACTTGTTCTGCATCGACAATATTGACCTCCGCGATCCGGAAGCCATAGGAGCTACTTACCCCACCATGACACAGTACACATTTGGTTTTAACGTATCTTTCTAAAAACTGCAACCGTATGAAATTAAAGAACCTAACTATATTGTTTGTTTCCGCCGGACTGCTTGCTTCATGCAACTTCATGGACTGTGATGAGTCGGACAACTATTCGTTGGAAGAGATTCAAGGCAGTTACAACCGGGTGAAACAATTCGTCACCAACGTTTACGGTTATCTGCCTTCCGACTTCTGCGGAACGAGCGGAGCCATGCTGGATGCCGCTACCGACGATGCCATACACATCTACGAATCGTCCAACATCCAGCGGTTCGTAAACGGTACCTGGTCGGCCAACTATACCGCTGACGACCAGTTCGATAACTATTACAACGGCATCCATGATGCGAACTATTATCTGGAGAATATGCTGAATCTGGATTTCGGCACGTGGAAGAACACGCAGAATTACGATTCTTGGATAACGACCTATACCAACTATCAGTACGAGGTGCGTTTCCTGCGCGCTTACTTCCATTTCGAGCTGGTACGCCGTTATCAGAACATTCCCCTCGTAACGAAGGTGATGACGCAGGATGAGGCCAACGCTGCCGTGCCTTCATCGGCTCAAGAGGTGCTGAAGTTCATCATCGATGAATGTACGGCTGTGGCAGAGAAGCTGCCGATAACGTATAACAGCGTGCCCGATAAGGAAAACGGACGTATCACCCGTGCCGTAGCTTTGGCGCTGAAAGCGCGTGCCGCCCTGTATGCTGCCAGTCCGCTGTATAACACGTCGAACGACGCCTCGAAGTGGATCGAAGCTGCCCGGGCAGCCTACGAACTGATAGGGAACAGTTCAGAACTGGGAATCGGCTTGGATAGCAAATACGCCAATCTGTTCAACGCCAAGAACTACTCCAGCAAGGAAGTGCTGTTGGTGCGTCCCACAGGAACCAGCAAGACTTTTGAACAGGCTAACTATCCGATGGGAGTAACTGGTGGAAAGACGACTACTTGTCCCACCGAGAACTTGGTAAGCGCTTATGAAATGAGCGACGGTACACCGTTCGACTGGAGCAACGCCACGATGAAAGCCAATCCTTACGCCAATCGTGACCCGCGCTTCTACCTGACCGTTGTACACAACGGCATGGCATGGCCAGCCAAGACGGCGGTAGATATCAGCGAGGGAGGAGCCAACGGCCTTCCGCTGACCAACGCTACCACTACGGGATATTATCTGCGCAAATATTTAGATAACAGCATCAGTTTTGAAGCCGGAAGTACAACTGCCGCCACGCATCACAACTGGATTCTGTTCCGTTACGCCGAGGTGCTCCTGAACTACGCCGAGGCCATGATAAACGCCACAGGCGACTGTACGGCCACGACTACCGACTGTCCGCTATCGGCTCTTTCGGCGCTGAACTCCGTGCGCACCCGTGCCGGTATGCCGGCATTGGGCACATGCGATGCCAGCGCATTCCTGAAAGCCGTGAAGCACGAGCGCCGGGTAGAAATGGCGTTCGAGGGACAACGCTTCTGGGATCTCCGCCGTTGGAAGGACTTGGATGAGTCGAAAGACATCTATGCGGTAAAGATTACGAAGGAGAACGGAACGCTGACTTATCAGAAAACAAAGTTGGAATCGAGAAGTATCAGCGACAAGCTTTATTTCTACCCGATTGCCAATACCCAATTGTTCAAGAACCATAACCTGAAGCAAAACCCGGGTTGGGACTAAAGCCGGTTTGATTATGAAACAGACAGTAGTTATGAGCATATTATTGCTGGCCTGTGTGATGTCAGGTTTTTCTTTTGTAGCTTGTGGAAGCGACACTCCCGGACAGTCGGAACAACCTTCCGACACCGGGGGAGCGTCTTCCTCCGACGGCGGGTCTTCGGAAACCGTCATCGACCCGAAGTTCATTGACTCCGATACGCCGAAAGACGCCCTGCCGGTCAACAACGGCATCGGTTCGGGTTGGAAACTCTCTTTCAGCGATGAGTTCAACGACGGCATAGTGAATACCGACAAGTGGGTGATAAAGGACGAATCGCGCGGAAAACGCGACAATCTGGGCATCAAGGAGTGGTTTTTCAAACCGCAGAATGTGGAAGAGAAAGACGGGAACTTGGTGCTGAAAGTTACAAAGGTAGGCTCCGATGTGTGTTATTGCAGCTCGGTTTATTCCAACGGAAAGTACGCCATGAAGTACGGATATGCTGAGGCTCGCATCAAGAACGCCGACATTCAGAAAACGCCGCTCACCGCATTCTGGTTGCAGAGCAACAACATGGGGCACGTAGACGGCACGGGGAATGACGGAGCCGAGATAGACATCTACGAATCGGCCTATACCACCGAAGAGGTTATCTCCACCATTCACATTGACGGCTATCAGACCGACCATCAAGAGAAGAATTACCGTTACGCCACTCCCGGAGTGCATCAGGGCTACCATACGTGGGGAATGCTTTGGGACGAGAGCGTGATAAAGATTTACTACGACGGCCAACTGAAGGCTACTTTCAGTGACACGAAATGGATTCCGCGTGTGGGAGAGTATCTGTATCTGTCTACCGTGGCTACGTTTAGCGGTCAGGGCAATTTCCGGGACGAGCCTGCCGACTCCGAACTGACTGCCGCTTACTTCGACTATGTACGTGTCTGGGTGAAATAGCTCACGTAGTGTGAACCGAAAAAGAAACGGGTCAGGAGGAGGATGCTCTCTCTTGACCCGTTCCTTTTTTACTGCAATACGAAGGAGCGGGAGGCGAACGAATAGGTGATTTCGTACACCGTACCGGCCGTTACGCCGGAGTAGCAGCCGGCTTGAGTCACGGACTCATCGTCCGTATTGGTGGCGGAGAGCGTGTAGGTCAACTCTACGGGGACCGCACTGTCGGGCAAGGGGTAGTAGGCCGTCTCGCCGTCTTGCAAGGTGACGCTACGGTCGCCTATCGTGGCCACGAGGCTGCAGTTCTTGAACCATTGGCCGATGCCTTCGGGCATGGTTAGGTGTACACCCACGTTGGTCATCGGGACGGATAGGGAGAGGTAGTTCACCTTTTCCGCAACGATGGTGAACGGCTGTTCTGCATAATACACAGCATCGCCCTTGGTGGTGGCATCCCACGTCTGTCTGTAGTTTGCGGTGTGCGCTTTCAGTACATAGTCGCCTGCGTCCAGCTCTATCTTGGCCGAAGCCTCTGCCGCTCCGGCATCGTAGCTGACCACGGCAGTACCGTCGGCCTTTTCTATCTCGATGGCTAAGTCCGAGTCTACAGCGCGCGATTTTACAGGCACTACATCGGTGCCGCTCACTTCTATCGAGGCGATAGACAGGTAGCCCGTTCCGGCTACCGCTTGCGGCTCTTCCGCTTGTTGGCAGGAAGCCAACAGGCAGAGCGACAATATATACAGGATGGTATGTTTCATATCTATCTTTATTTGGTGTAGTTCAGTGAGAGGTCGTCTATCTTTAATACACTACCCATGTGAACGGTCCAATTTCCGATGGTAGGATAATTGATTGTTGTTCCTTTTTCAAAGTCACTTTCAGAAAGAGAGGTTTTATTTGATGCCAAAAATTGGACACATATAGTCGTTGCTTTCTTTTCTGTTGTACTATATGTAAAATTGACCACAGCTTGTCCGTATGAGTTATCTTCTTGAGAAGATGCTGCCGGTTCGTAAGTACCGGTAGCAATCTCTTCATTACCATTTTTTAAGGAAACCACTACTTTGAAAGCATCAGAGTTATATGGTTTGTATTTATACCAGAAAGACAACGAGGTTGGACGTGACGCAAAGGTATGTCCTTGTACAATTCCTGAATTGTACGAGCCAATGAATAGACTTCCTACCATTGCTCCTCCCACATAAGTACCCGACGTGTTAGCATAACCGCTACCACATCCAGATAGATACATTAATGCTGCTTTACTTCCTCCATGCGCATCTTCTGTATAACTTACGCATGATGCGAAACATCCCTCATACCATATACCAAGGGCATAAGTTCCACCTTGTGCTAAATCATTGTTCGTATCCCACCAAGAACTGCTGGCTGTACCATTGGCATAAGGGTGGAATGTGTAATATGTCTTGTCTTTAAAAGGCCAGGTTCCTGATTTCGTTTTCTTTTCAATATACCAACTTTCCATATCCGAGTTCGGCAGTTGGGTTGGCGTTTCTAGAGTGGCATCCGCTGTGTTGGAGTAGATGCAGTTTCGGTAGCACGCTCTTACCTTGTAGCTCTTATTGGAAGGAATGGAGCTGAAAACCTGCTGGCGGTTGTTGCTACATGTTTGCCATGTGCTTCCACCGTCGGAGCTGTACTGGTAGGCCAGATTTTCTTTTATCTTTTCCGCATTGCCGCTCGTTACGCTGATTTCTTCGGCCGTAAACTCCTTGCTCCAGCAGTTCACGTCGCGTACGCTCACCGTAAACTCCGGTCTTATGGTGCGAATGGTGTATTCTTGTCCGCTTTCACTACTCCATCGGTTGTTCGCCTTGACGCGCAGGGTGACGTGATTCACCACCTCTGCACCGGCATTGGTCTGCAGGGTAGCGGCCAGAGCGGTCAAGTCCAGCTTGCCTTCGGTAGACGTACTGTCCAGTACTGGCACCACGATGCCGACATCGGTCAAGGCCGTGCGGTCTTCGTCGCTCAGGGTAGACAGGGTGTAAGTCTTGTTCAGTGAGGTGTATTGGGCATCCTGAAAGTCGAGTGTGAACTCTACGTCCTGCATCGGTTGGGAAGCCGTATAATGGATGGCGGCCGATGAAATATCCTCCGTTTCGGTATAGGTCAGCGAGGTAGCCCCGCCTTCAAATCCGGAAACTTTCGGTTTGGGTAGCCATTCCAGCGGCACCGTTTCGGTAACGGTCTCTTTCTTTACCTCTACCTTGTCTACCGTCAGGATAGTTCCCGAAGTGACCGCTTGTGCGGTCAGCGAAAGGATGATGTGGTCGGCTGCCTGAATGGTCGTGGGGAAGTCGGCCGACTCTAGCGTGGTGGACACCTCCCGTCCATCGTCTTTCAGCGTAGCGTAGAAAGACACTTTCACCTGCGAGCCGGCACGGAAATACGCGCTTTTCGCTTCAGTACCGGACAAGCGTACGTATTGGTCGTTCACCTCTACCTTGATGCCGTAGTCACTGTACATATCCTGAAACTTGTCCGGGTTGGTGTACTTGGCCGAAATCAAAGAGTTGACTACGCTACAGGGTATCGTCACTGTATGTTCTTCGTCAGCGGAAAGCTCCGTGTCGACCGTGCCTTCGTAGTAGGGGCTGTCTACGCCCAATAAGGCATCGGTTCCGAAAGAGGCTTTCAGTCGATAACTTCCTACGGGAGCTTCTATCAGGTTATTGGTATAAGCCCCGTCGTATAGCGTCAAATCTTTGTCCTGTCGGGTAATCAGCAAGTGGAAGTTGTCGGCGATGGGTTTCCCCAGTTCCGCCGGAGTGCTTCGTGACGTGACCGATACCTCGTCGGACAGTGAGACGCGGAAGCCTCTGCCGCGAGTCGCTACTTCGTCGCTGTTGCAGGAGGAAAGGCACAGTAAGAAGCATGCTATCCAACCTACTGCCGTTGCCTTCAGGTTTCTTGTAAGACTAAATATCATACCGTATCTTTCTTTCTTCTTATTCATAAATCAGTTCAAAGTCGTCCGCCCAGAGTTTGCTGCCTGTTCCGCCGGTAAAGAAGTCACCGTATTTGCTGGCCGAAGCCACCACTAAGATGTACTTGGGCGTGCGGTTGGTGTAACGATAGTTCAGTGTCAAGTCCAGCTGTCGGTAAGCTGCGTCGGAAGTGCCCTGTACCAGTTCGGCGTATGCAATGACGTGCGAGTCGTTCTTGTCGAACAGTTGCCGTTCGGAGGGGCGGGTGCGGATTTCCAGTTGTTGGTCCCAGTCGGTCAGCGCAATGTAGATGTGGCAAGAGTCTGCCCGTCCCTTCAGGTATTGGTAGTCATTGTCGCCTACTTTGTCTATTGTGGCCGAATTGTATTTGTAATGGATGCGGAGTTTCGTAGGGAACGCGGTAAACGGACGTCCGAAATTCAGGACACCGTTTGTGCCGTCCGTCTTCACGTAGTCGCCCGTAAAGATGTTTCCTGCCGCAAACTTCACCACTAGATATTTCGACTCTAAATAGGCGGCTTTGCCTGTGCCGTTGCTGGTATCGGTGGTGGGGACAGAATTGCTGTCACTAATGGTGGTAGCTCCGCGGTTTCCCGTATCCCAAAACGCCGTGCTTCCTGAAGCCCAGGGATTCCACAGCTTGCCGTCCTGATACCAGTCGTCGAAACTGCCGTTGGTCAAGGGCGTGGCAGCAGCCGTGGTAAACGACTGTTCACTGCCGGCTGTGCCGTCTACGCTGACGCGGTACTGATAGGCTGTGGCCGGCGAAAGCCTGGTGAGCGAAGCCGTATAGCTCGTTCCGCTGACATTGACGGCCGAATCCCCCAAGGTAGACCATGTGCTGTCCGATTGCTTCTTGTATTCCACTACCGGCGTTTTCCCGGACTGCACTTCACCGTTCAGCGTAGCCGTGGTGGTTCGGGGAAAGACATCGGCCGAGCCGACGGTTTGGTTGTTCGAATGATACACGTAAACGGTCCATTCGCGGCTGTATTCTTCCCATGCGTACGATACGAAGAACTTGGCCGGTTCGCTGAAGTCGTAAGCGTCATAATTCGTGGGGTCAGGCACTACACGACCGTGCTCGCCTCCCAGTTGGAAAGCGGATACCTTGATGGCATTCAGCGGCTGGTCTTTGGATACGTAGACCACCACGTTTCGGTTGGTCTCGTCTATCACTGCCTTGCCTATTTGGTTCGCCAGTGTAACGTTTCGGGTGATAACCTGTGTAACGCTGACGGTCCATACGTATTCTTGATACGTTTTCAGTGTAAACGTCACCGGCTTCGAAAAGTCCACCTGCGTATTGGCGGAGCTGGATAGGGTAGCCAGCGATTCGAATCCGCTTGTCGGGAACTTCGACGCATCCATGCACTTTTCCGCGTTCGGCACCAAGGTAGCCTCGTCGCTGATGGTCAGCTTGGTGATGCGCAGTTTCGACAGGTCTACCGAGTCGTCTACATACAGTTGTACGGTACGGTTCGATTTGTCTATCACCGCCTGCGTACTGCTGCTGCCATCGGCGCCCCGCTGGCCTTCCACTTCGATGGACAGGATGTTTCCCACCACCGTAGGGTAAGGAATGTCATTCTCTATCTTGCATGCCGTAACTGCCAGCAGGCAGAAAAGCAGATATATAAGTTTCTTCATCATACATTAAAATTACAAATAGAACGTCATACCGATATTGATGGAAAACAAGTCGAACTTGAAGTTTCCGGACATGACTTTTCTCGATCCGGTTTCCACCTGATTCGTATTTTGGTCTTGCCACTTGAAGTTAAAGCCCATCACGCCTACCGAAACTTCCACACTGGCCCAGTCGGTCACGAAAGCCGTCATGCCCGGCGCGATACCTAACTGCAGGTTGTGCGACTTCTCGAAAGTTCCGTCGTATTCCGTTCCCGTTCCGGTGGAGTTCTTCCCCGTGCTGTATCCGTACGTCAACCGTGTTTCGTTGAAAAGCCCGAAGATTTTGCTCTTTCCTATGGGCATGTACGTACGGATAAAGCCGGACACCTCGTACTTGTGCTGCAAATAGTATAGGTTGCTCAAGTTGATGTTGAAGTCTTCACCCAAATTCAAATCCAGATTGCCGATATTCAGGTACGTGCGGTTATAGGTGAAGCGTGCTCCTACGGCTACGTTGTCTTTGATGAAATAGCCCATGTACGGGCTTACTTTAAACGTATATCCCAAACCTTCCACGTCTTTCAGTACCAAGAGGTTCATATTGCTTTCGTCGTGCTTCGAGTAAGATACCGTACCACCGAACATGAGTTGTCCTTTGGGAATAAACATGGCATTCTGTATTTCCCTGTCTATACGCTTGGGTCTTTCCGCTCTGATGGATGGAACAATCATGGCGAACAGCAGCAAAACTAACGTTTTCTTTACTTTCATATATAAAATAAGTGTAACCGGAGAGGGCTTTACCTGTGCCTCTCCGGTTTTGAAGGTTATTACTGGGGTAAGATTTTATTTCGTTGCGGGAGTGTCTCCATAAACCAATTCCAAATCGTCGAGATACATCAAGCTGGTAGAGCTACCCGTAAAGTAGTCGCCGTATTTGCTGGCCGAGCATACGATGATGATGTGCGTAGGCTTCGTGCTCAAGCTGTGATATTTCAGGTCGATGTTGAACTCCTTCCACTGGCCGTCGGTATCAACGCATGCCGAAGCCGGCAGTTCGCCGTAGGCTACGATGCCTGGGTCGTTGTCGAAATCGATAAACGTGCTGGTGTCGGTGTTGTCTATTTGGTATGCCTTGGTGGTCAGGGCGATGTAGATGGAGCAGATGTCTGGGGTACTGCCTTTGGTGATACCGGCGCTGGCTGGTGTGTTCTTGCCTACATAGTCAATGATTCCGGGAGCGTACTGGAACCATCCGTGCAACTGGGTCGGACGGGCGGTAAACGGCTGACCGAAGTCAATCTTGGCGCCATTGGCTCCTACCAAGCTGTTGAATTTACCTACATACAGACTGGCAGCAGCGAATTTTCCGATACCATAAGCGGATGCGAATTGCGACTGCATTTTCGCTGATTTACCCCCCGCTGTGTGTACGGTTTTTGTGTCTCCCTGTGTCGGATTCGCATTGACCAGTGCACCGGCTCCCGTAGTGGTACCCGGGTTACTTGAATCCCAGAACGAACCGCCATTTGCGTTGAAGTAACTTTCGGATGCGGCATACCATGTCTTGCCGGACTGATACCAGTCGTCCAGGTTCCCGTTGACCAATGCAGTCTGGGTTTCCGTGGTGAACGATACTGCATCGCTGGTGTATTCTTCCGAGTCGCTGCTGTACTTCATGCGGTAAGCGTAGGTGGTGTTCGGGGTCAGACCATTCAGGGTAGCCTTGAACGAATCGCCGTCTTTGGTAGCAGCCAGTGTAGTCCAAGTGGTAGCTCCACTAACCTGATATTCGAAAGTCATCTTCGAGGCATCCAGCGTAGATGCCGACGAGGCGATTTCGCCTTCCAAATAAGCGAACGAACTCCAAGCATTGGCCGCTTTCGCTAGCAGGCGGGTAGACGCCTTGGTCGGTACTTCGAACGTGTACGTATAGGTCTTTTCCGAATCGTCTACCTTGATATTGATACTTCCGTTTCCGGAAGACGCTACCTTGTAATTCAAGATATAGTGGTCGCGGGCTTTTACGCCGGTGATGTCGTTCGTCTGCGAGAATTGGTTGCCGGCCTTGTTGGTCACAGCAATCGTGGCTGCCAAGTCGCCTACCGGGAAGTAGGCCGACTTGCTGGTGGTTCCCATCACGAAGCTCAAGGGATTTACGCCCGAAACTTTAGACGCAACGGAAGACGCTGCAGTCTGGAAAACCTTGGCGAACGATTCGTCGAAGTTTACGGTGACCTTTACGTTGGCCAATGTGCAGGTAACGTTAGCCGTTACTTCCTTGCCTTTTACAACGGTTACTTGGGTAGAACCGGCGTAATAAGGAATGTCGAAGCCCGATTCCGAACCGTCGAATCCGTTGGAAGAAGCGTTGATGGTATAAGTTCCGGCCTCCAGTTCCAATTGTGTGCCGCTCAAATTGGTCCAGTCGTCTACACTGGTCAATACTTTACCCGAACTGTCTAATATTTCCAGTGCTATTTGTTTGGGGTTGTAGCTTGCGGACACTCTCGAGCTTTGGGTGTTTGCAGACACCACGGTACCCACGTCGATGCGCAAATAACCTTTGTTGCTTACCGCCTCTTCGTTCTGGCAAGACCAGAGAACGAAAGAGAGTAGCAAGGCTGATACGATTGAATAGATATATTTCATGTTTCTTTATTCTTGTGTGATTGTTACCTTAAATACGCCTTCAGCGGTTTTTCCGTTTTGGTCGGTTACTACAATGCTGAATTCATGGGGAGTTCCTGTATCTGTAGCGCCGTATAAATTCAGGAATTGGAAAAATACGCCTATGGGGAATGTATATTCCGTATCGCCATTGTGAGGAGCGGAGGTACTTTCGCTTACGGTAGTTTTCAGTAGACCGTCGAAATCTGAGTTGTCCACAATGTCACAGCCATCTGTGAAGTTTTGTCCGTCCATCGTCAGGTCTTTTACCGCAGCAATGAAGCCAGCATTTCCGGCTTTTATCTTTACTACAATGCTCTTTATACCTGTCGATGCTCCGATGAGAGCGTCTGCGCTTGACGGCATTCCTGTTCCTGCTGATCCGTATGTGACGTCTGCCGGGAGCGACAGCGTAGGTCCGTCGGTTACTACATCGCCATCGGTTACTGTTACCGTCAGCGTCGCTGTGCCCTTGTTGCCTTTGGCATCTACTACCTTAATGTTGAACTTGTGTGTACCCGTATAGGTCTTAGCCAGATTCAGAAGTCCAGTAAAAGTCATCGTATAGTCCGTGGCACCTGCGGTAGGCAGGGTCAGGTAAGAACCCGCTGCGGTACTTGCGCTGGACGATGTCAGGTCGAGTCCGTCGCCATCGGATGCACCCATTGCGCTTGCTGCGCTGGCGAAGGTCGAATTGCTGGAAGAAATCTGCAGATACAGGTTTTGGATGCCGGCAGGTACTTTCATTGCCAAAGCGGCGTTGGCAGGTGCAGCTCCGCTGGTCGACATTTGAATGCCGTTCGATAGATAGCTTGTTCCGTTAGCTTCTGTAATGGTAATCGGCTTGTCCCAGTTTACGGGGATTTCCACCTCGTCGGTATGGTCTTCGAATACAATGTTCAGCTTCACATCAATACCCGTTACGTCGCCCGTAGTAGAAATCGCCGGCTTCATGTTGAAAATCAACGCTTCGCCACCGCTGAAATATTCCGAGTCATCATCGTATTTCTCCGCAGCTTGTGATTTGGTATAGGTACGGCTGTCGCTGATAGTACCCTTGGCCGTCTTGCCTCTGAAATTGACGGTTACCGATGATACTTTTTCGCCGAACGCCCAGTAAATGGCAGCGGGATTCGTGTCGGTATTGTCGTACGAGAGAACTGTTCCCGAACCGTCATCGACGGTTATCGTCCACTGGGTGAACGTAGTCAGGAACTCGGCGCTGTAGTTCATCTGGATGCGGCTGTTCTGCATCTTACAGGTAACCGTTGCTTGTGTAGTTATACCCGATGTTACTACAAAATTGGTGCTTCCCGCATAATAGGGAGTCGTCATTTTCTTGGACATTTCGCCAGAGCTGTGCGCAGATACGGTGTAGGCACCTACTGCCAACGGCACTTCAGCCGGAACCTCAGAAGCCGTAGCGTACTCCTTGGTGATGCCGGCTACAGAGGTACCCTCTTTCCCGACAATCGAAACGGGGAAATCGGAGGTACTAATGCTGGCGCGGGAAGTGGATTCAGAAGCCGGTTGCTTCGCAGTAATGGCTACTTCCAGCGCTCCCGTTTCTTCGCTGGTTTTCTGGATGTCTTCCATTCCGCAAGAAGCCAGTCCCAAAACGGCAATCGTATTGAATGCTATAACATTTAATAGTCTCATGATTATCTTTCTTCTTAAGTTTCTGTTTGTTGTCATTAAATCCATTCCGACGGAACAATAATATCTACATTCTTGTCGTTGGTGCTCTCATCGATGGTAACGGAGATGCCTAACTTGCCAGAGTCGTAGCTCGGGGCAATCTTCAGTGTCCATGCCTTGTTGGGCGATAAGGTGTAACTCTTCTCTACGCTGGCAGAAGCTACGCCTGTACCGTATTCGGCACGTCGGGTGAACGTGATGGTAGCTTTTACCGATTCGCCGTTCTTGTCAACTTTCAGAAACCAAGGTTCGGTATCGTCTTTCTTCCAAACGACAGAGGCTCCAATATCGGACAATGCTGCTGTTTCGAACGCTACGGAATAGTCGCTGAAATACGTAGCCATGCTTTCATCGAAAACTACGGTAGCTTTCGCGCAGGTAGGAGCGCAGGTTACAGCTACAGTCTGCTCGTCGCTCTGTACCGTAAAAGTGGTAGAACCTTCTACTCGGAAAATGTCTCGCGAGGAGGTCTTTTCTTCTCCGTAAAAGGCTTTCATGACATAGGTTCCGTTGTCCAACGTCAGGGTAGACGGCTTGTTGGCGTAAGTAAACTCCTGGACAGTGGTTGTTCCGTCGCTTTTCAGAATCTGTACCGTGTAGTTGTCTGCGTTCTGGTAGTCGCTCATGTTTACGGCACGGGAATTGGGAGACCCAAAATCAACACCGGTTGTCATACCCAGACTTACGGTGCCTTTTCCTTCGGGGATGTTGCCTTTCGCTTCATCCGAAGAGCATGAGGTAAAGCCTACGGCTACACCTATCATGCAACTAACTAAAAACAATTTCATTTTCTTCCTTAAAAAATGATTTAATATCTCTATATTTAAATTTCGCTGCAAAGTTCCTGCAATTTGGAGAACCAAACAAGGTCAGATTCTTCGTTTTTTGTCTGATTTTTCGTTTTTTTCTTTATTCCTTTTGTCAAAAACAGACATTTAGTTGTATATTCTTTAACTAAAATAGAAAAACCGCACAACGGACGATGCGATTCGTTCCGTTGTGCGGTTTGTTCCGCTACGGGGAGGAGATTATCCCCTGTATGTTACCAGTTCGGGTTCTGTTCCAGGGCCGGGTTCTTTTCTATTTCGGTACTTGGGATAGGCCACAAGTAGTCGCGGCTGGAAACCGAGCGGGTGTAACGTGTTACACCGGTGATTTCTTTTTCGGCTCTGCCGTTCAGCTCTTCCAACAATCTCCAGCGCTTTAAGTCGCTGAAGCTATGTCCTTCTGCTGCCAGTTCTACAGCACGTTCGTGACGGATGCGTTTGAATACGGCGTCCTTGGTGCGCGCTTCAAGCCATTCGGGTCCGCTGTTAATCTTCGGCATATTGACCGACGGGCGTTGGCGTACCTCGTTGATGTATGCTACGGCATCGTCCAGATTGCCCAATTCGTTTTCACATTCGGCCAGCATCAGCAAGACATCGGCGTAACGTATCAGCGGGAAGTTGATAGGCGTATCGGCACGGTTGTTGATGAGTCCGTCCATGTTGCCTTCGGGTACGAACTTACGCCACAAGTAGCAGTTGTAGGCGCTGTTTACACGGATGAATCCTTCACCATCTACACGACCGAGGGTCGGCAATGCGTATTCGTATTCCGAATTGGCGTTCTTGTACCAGCCTGTGTAGTGCGTGTAAGGCAGGATGATGCTTGCCTTCATACGTGGGTCGCGGCGGTCGTAGAGATTCTGCAGTTGGTCACGATACGGAGTGTATGAAACCAGTTTGGCGCCGTTGAAGGTGGAGTTAAACACTTCTTTCTTCTTGTCATCGCTTGTGGTATATCCGGGGAACTCATCTTCCCAGTTGAATTCCTTACCGTCGGTATATTCGTACGTGTCTACAAACGAGGTGGAAGCCATCACGTTGTTCCAGCAGCTTCCGTACGAAGCGCGTGTACCCATGTAGAAACACATCGGCATACCTACGTCGGTACCTACACCACCCACGTTCTGAACGGCGAAAATCATTTCGCTGCTTTCATCGCCTGCCGGGAGGAACAAGTCGGCATAGTTGGGATAGAGTTCGAATTTCTCGCTTTCCTTTATTTTCAGGAATTCGGTCTTGGCTTCGCTGTATTGTTTGTTGTAAAGGTAGACCTTACCTTTCAGAGCGATGGCTGCATACTTGGTGGCACGTCCGTAGCTGGCCTGAGCCCATGCCTCGGGCAACGAAGCGATGGCGGCATCCAGGTCGGCCAGTATGAATGAACGTACTTCGTCGGCCGTACTGCGCGCTTTCTTCATATCCGAATAGCTGTCGCCTACTACGGTGCTTTCGTCGTAAATGGGCACACCGCCGAAGAAGTCCATCAGGGTGAAGTAGAACAGGCCGCGCATGAAGCGCGCTTCGCCACGGTACTGCGCTTTCAGCTCGTCGCTAATTTCGGTTTTGTCAATGTTCTGCAAAACCACGTTGGCGCGCGCGATACCTTCGTACAGATACTGCCATTTATAAAGTATGTAACTGCTCGTTACATCGTAATTGCCTCTTTGGAAAGTCTGATACGAGGGGTTGTCGTATCCCATGGCGATACCGCCCAGACCGTCTAAGGCGAACTGCAATCCGAATACGTGTTCGTATTGCATGGTGTTGTACACACCCATCATGGCCATGTCGGCCTGGTCTTGTGTTTTCCAAAATGTACCCGACGAGAGCTGGTCAGAGGGATATCTTTCCAAGTCGTAGCAGCCAGTCAGCGACAACACGCAAGCCAAGGCTGCCGATAATATAGTTGATTTTTTCATGTCGATTTTCATTTTAAGTGTGAACATCTGTCTGCTGTTTAGAACGATACGTTAAGACCTACGGTACACTGGCGCATGGTAGGATAGTTCATGCCGCTGACTTCGGGGTCGAATCCTTTGTACTTCGTAAAGGTGAAGAAGTTTTCCAGACCGCAGTACACGCGTACACGGCTGATGCCCGCTTTCTGAGTGATAGACGTAGGCAAGGTGTAGCCCAACTGGATGTTACGAATCTTCAAGTAGGCTTTGTTCTCCAGATAGAAATCGCTGTACAGGGTGTTTCTGGTGTCGGTATAAGACAGCAGGCGCGGGTAAGTAGCGTCGGTGCGGCCTTCGTACCAGCGTCCGTCGGCTACCTCTTTGTTAATCTGGTATCCGTGACGTACGGTCGGGGTATTGTAGGCTGAGTTTTGCCAGAACACTTTCATACCGAATGCGCCTTGAATCAGGGCGGAGAAGTCGAAGCCTTTCCACGAAGCGTTCAGGTTGACACCCAACAGGTATTTGGGGTTCGGGCCGTCGCTTACGATTTCCTTATCGTTGTTGTCGATGATGCCGTCGCCGTTAACGTCCTTGTAGAGCAAGTCACCTTTCTGCGGAGTACCGAAGGCAGCGAACGGGTTTTTCTTGGTTCCGTCTTCGTTCAGCGGAGCGTTGTCTATCATGTTTTGTACCAGCTGCATGTCTTCGTCGGTCTGCAGGATGCGGTCTACGCGGAGCAGATACTGCGAGTTGATGCTGTGTCCTTCCCATATCAGGTTGGCGCCGCTCAGTGACATACCGCTCTTGTCTGTACCTTTAAACTTGTCTACGTTGTTCTTTGTGTACGAGAAGTTGGCGGTTACGCCGTAGTGGAAGTCCTTTACTTTGTCTTGCCATCCCAAGGTCAATTCGAAACCTTTGTTGGTTACCTGTGCGCTGTTCTGCTTGGGCAGCGAGCTGATACCGTGTACGGCGGGAGCCGGAAGGCTGATAAGGATGCCGGTGGTACGCTTGTTGAAGTAGTCGAATGTACCGGTCAAGCGGTTGTTGAAGAAACCGAAGTCAAGACCTATGTCGGCGACCTTGGTCGATTCCCAAGTCAAGGCCGAGTTGGATAACGCGCTCTGTGCTACACCGGTTACCATGGTGCTGTTCAGTACGTAGGCGTAACCGCTGGAAGCGTAGAGCGACTGGTAGTCGTAGTTGCCTACTGAGTTGTTACCCAACGAACCGTAAGAAAGACGGAGCTTCAAGTTGCTCAAGTTGCCGTTCAGGGCGTTCTGCATGAACTTTTCCTGATCGATACGCCATGCGGCTGAAGCCGATGGGAAGTAACCCCAGCGTTGGTCTTTGGCAAAGCGTGAAGAACCATCGGCGCGGAGGTTGAACTCGAAGAGGTACTTCTCTTGCCAGTTCAGGTTCAGTCGGCCGAAGAAAGAGCGCATGGCCCATTCGGTGCTCGATCCAGATGCTGACGATTCGCCGGTAGCTCCGTTGATGGCGTCCAGTGAGAGGTCTACCAAGTCGTAGCGGGTTACGCCGAAGTTCTTCGAGCGGTAAAGCTCGTTACTCATACCCAACATTACGCCCAGTCCCAAGTTTTTCTTGAAGAGCTTGGTGTCGTAGCGCGCTACGATATCGTTGAAGTAACGTTCGGTCTTGGCGTCGTAATTATAGATGGAAGTCTTTCCCTGGTTGGTGTAAGTCGCTTCACCGGTGTAGAAGTTATATCCGGTGAGGAATACCGGCTTGCGCGAGATGTCCTGATCCAGCAACTCGTAGTTGTACGACCCCGTCAAGGTGAAGCCTTCGAACGGTTTCAAGGTCACTACGAAACGCGGACGGATGTTGTTCTTGCGGTTCTTACCGGTCTGCGCGTTCAGTCTGATCAGCGGGTTGTTGGTGGCGCTCTGCGCTGCGTCTTCGCTGTTGTTCATGGCTCCGTAGCGTCCGTCGGGAGCGCGGAATACCATACCCGGAGTAGTGGCGGAAGCGTAAGTAAACACATTGCTTATCTGGGTGTAGCCCGGCTGCATGTCCGAAACGTATCCACTGAACGACATGGCCAAGTTCAACCACTTCGTGATGTCGGCGTCCATGTTCAAGCGGGCGCTGTACTTGGTGTAGCCCGTGTTTTCCATAACGCCCGGATTGTTGCTGTAACCGAATGAACCGTAGAAGCGAATCTTGTCCGAACCTCCGTTCATTGAGATAACGTGGTTGTTGGCCGTCGCGTTCTGGAACGTTGCGTCTATCCAGTCGGTGTTCGGGTATTTCAGCGCGTCGGTTCCGTTACGCCATTCTTCTATCTTTTCGGTTGAGAACGGTTTTGCCAAGTTAGAGTTACCGAGGCCTTCGTTTACCAATTCCATATAGTCGGCGTAGTTCGATACCGGAGTCAGCGTCTTGCGGATGGACTCGAACGAAACGTAGCCGTTATAGTCTATTTTGATTTTACCTTTCTTACCGGTCTTGGTAGTAATAAGGATAACGCCGTTAGCCGCGCGCGAACCGTAGATAGACGCCGAAGCCGCGTCTTTCAAGATAGAAACCGATTCGATATCCTGCGGGTTTACGGTGTTGATGCCTTGTTCTACACCATCGATGATAACCAGCGGCGACGAGGTGTTCAGAGTACCTTGACCACGCACCAGAATGCTTGCGTTATCGTTACCGGGCTGGTTGCTGCCAGAAGTTACCTGTACACCTGCAGCCATACCGGCCAAGGCTTGCGATACGTTGGTGATGGGGCGGCTTTCGGTCAATTCGGTCATGTTGATGGCCGAAACCGAACCGGTCATGTTCACCTTCTTCTGCACGCCGTAACCTACTACGACTACTTCGTCCAGGTTCTGCGAATCGTCTTTCAGCGAGATGTTCAGATGACTCTGTCCCGTGTACTTTACTTCTTGGGCTTGGTATCCGATGTACGAAACCACGATAGACTGACCTTTCTTTACGCCTTTCAGCGTGAAGTCGCCATTCATCGAAGTAATGGTACCCAGGGTAGCCGAACCTTTTACTACTACCGAAGCGCCGATAATAGGCTCGCCCGATGAGTCGGTTACAATACCCTTAACGGTGGATGCGTCTTGCTGTACATTGGCTACTTCGGAAGTACCCCCCCCGGTAGTGCAGTAGCAGCTTCGCCCAATGCAGGAATCATGCCGGCGGTAACGCCAAGCATTAAGCCTTTCAATAAGAGATTAGACTTTTGCATAGTTTGATTTTTTAGGTTTATAAATAAATGATAATTGTAAGCGTTAATGTTTTTACAAAGGTTACATTTGTTTTAGCTTATTAACAGTCGCAAATATAAAGGTTTCGTACGTGTGAAATTTGTAATATTGTACGTAAATAAAGCAAATTCGTTCAAAGATACACAACCGTAGCGCAAAATAGAATCGGGTCGTTTGGTGCAGTTTGTTGATAATCAGTGAAATAATAAAATTACTCCGTACGGAAGAAAAATACGGCCCGATAAAATCGTTCGGAGGGGTAGGCGAAAGGCTTTTTCCGGCCGAACCGATGGAAATAAAAATAAAGCGTTACATTTGTAGCGGAGTAAAAACTGAAAAAAAGAACAGAAGATGAAAAAAGTATTTGCATTGATGTTTGTGGCGTTAGCCGCTATGTTGGCGCTTCCGGCGCAGGCGCAGTTGAAATTTGGAGTAAAAGGAGGTCTGAATATCTCGAAAGTGAAGTTCTCGAAAAGCGACTTCAACTCAGACAACCGTACCGGATTCTTCATTGGCCCCATGGCCGAGTTTACATTGCCCATAGTAGGACTGGGAGTAGACGCGGCAGCCCTATATACGCAGTCGGGCGCGAAGGTAAACAACGCCGACGAAACCGTGTCTTCCAGTACGACCCTGAAGACCATCGAGGTGCCCATCAACCTGAAGTATAACATCGGACTGGGAAGCACCCTTGGAGCGTTCGTCGCCGTAGGTCCGCAGTTCGGATTCAATGTCGGGAGCGGCCATATAGACAGCTATAACGTGAGCGACAGCAACGTGACGTTCAACGCTGGCGTGGGCGTGAAGCTGGTAAAACATCTCCAGATAGGGCTGAACTACAACTTCGCCCTGAGCAAAACCGCAAAGTACCAAAACGACAGCATGCGGAAGAATACGTGGCAAATCTCTGCCGCTTACCTCTTCTAAAACACCCGTTCCAAAAACGATAACGGAGGAAAAAATTCTCCGTTATCGCGTAAAAAATCTCCGGCGAGAGAATTTTTTTCTCCGGCGAGAGATTTTAAAAACGTCCCGAGAGATTTTTAAAACGTCGCCGGAGATTTCGGGAGGGATGGAAAGCCGTGATTTATTCGTAACTTTGCGGCATGAAAACGTATGTAGATGTCATCGTGCCTCTGCCCATAGCGGCGCAGTACACGTATTCGCTCCCCGACGAACTGGTGGGGAAGGTAGAGGCTGGCTCCCGGGTGGTAGTTCCGTTCGGGACACGTAAGTATTATACCGCCATCGTGACACGCGTACACCACACCCCGCCCGAGCTTTATGAGACCAAGGACGTGTTTGAGCTGGTCGACGCCAAGCCCATCCTGCTGGACAGTCAGTTTAAACTCTGGTCGTGGATAGCCGATTACTACCTGTGCACGCTGGGCGATGTGTACAAGGCCGCCATCCCGTCGGGAATGAAGATAGAAAGCGAAACCCTGGTGATGCGGAACGCCGAATACGAAGACGAATCGTCCCTCTCGCCCAAAGAACAACAAATACTGGACTTATTGCCCGAAGGCGAGGAGCGGTGCGTCTGCCAGTTGGAGAAACAGGGCGGACTGAAGAACCTGCTGCCCACCGTAAACGCCCTGCTGGAGAAAGGCGCCGTGCTGGTGAAAGAGGAGCTGAAGCGCAACTACAAGCCCCGCACCGAAGCTCGGGTACGCCTTACACCCCACATGCAGAACGAGCACGCCCTGCAGATGCAGCTCAACATGCTGAACAAAGCCGTAAAGCAGCAAGCCCTGCTGATGAAATACTTGGAAATGTCAGGGTGGACGTATCCCGGATGCGCGCTGCGCGAAGTGAACCGGGCGGAGCTGAAAGAACAGGCTCGCTCTACCGATGCCGCCCTGAAGGCTTTGGTCGACAAGCAAGTGCTGGAAGTGTATTACGGACAGGTGGGGCGCTTGGCGCAGAACGCGTCCGCATCGCAAGCCCTACACACGCTGAGCGAGGCGCAGCAACGCGCCCTCGATGAGGTGAACCGCTCGTTTGCCGAAAAAAACGTCTGTCTGCTGCACGGGGTAACCGCCAGTGGAAAAACCGAAATATACATCCATCTGATAGAGCAGACGCTGCGAGCCGGAAAACAAGTGCTTTATCTGTTGCCCGAAATAGCCCTCACGACTCAGATAACCGAACGGTTGCGACGCGTGTTCGGCGACAAGCTGGGCGTGTATCACTCCAAGTTTCCCGATGCCGAGCGCGTGGAAATCTGGCAGAAGCAGTTGTCCGACACACCCTACGAAGTCATCTTGGGAGTTCGCTCGTCGGTATTCCTCCCGTTCCAACGGCTGGGCCTGGTCATCGTAGACGAAGAACACGAAACCACCTACAAGCAACAAGACCCTGCGCCGCGCTATCACGCGCGCAGCGCCGCCATCGTGCTGGCCAGCATGCTTCAGGCGAAGACCTTGCTCGGCACGGCTACGCCCAGCATCGAATCGTATTACAACGCCACACACGGCAAGTACGGACTGGTGCGCTTGACGGAACGTCACCGGCAGGTGCAGCTTCCGCACGTGGAGGTGGTAGACATCAAGGAGCTGGCTCGCAAGAAAATGATGAACGGCCATTTCTCGCCTTTTCTCTTGGGAAAGATGCGCGAAGCGCTGGACAACCGGGAACAAATCATCCTGTTTCAGAACCGCCGCGGCTTTGCGCCGATGATAGAGTGCCGTACGTGCGGATGGGTGCCGCGCTGCAAGAACTGCGACGTAAGCCTTACCTATCACCGCTCGTTGGGGCAGCTCACGTGTCACTACTGCGGATATACTAGCCGGATTCCCGCTTCGTGTCCGGCCTGCGGCGAAACTCGCTTGGTGAACCGTGGCTTCGGAACCGAAAAGATAGAAGACGACATCAAGGCCATCTTCCCCGATGCTCGGGTGGCGCGGATGGACTTAGACACCACCCGCACCCGAACGGCCTACGAACGCATCATCGCCGACTTTGAAGCCGGGCGCACCGATATCCTGATAGGTACGCAGATGGTGTCGAAAGGTCTCGACTTCGACCGGGTAAGCGTGGTGAGCGTATTGAACGCTGACTCCATGCTTAACTTCCCCGACTTCCGCTCCTACGAACGCGCCTTTCAGCTCATGGCGCAGGTATCCGGGCGCGCCGGACGAAAGAACAAACAGGGGCTGGTGGTGCTGCAAACCAAGTCGCCCGAACTGCCCGTCATCCATCAGGTGGTGCGGAATGACTATCAGGCATTGTTCGACAGCCAACTGGAAGAGCGCAGCCTCTTCCATTATCCTCCGTTTTACCGGCTGATATACGTATATCTGAAACACCGTAAGGAAGACGTGGTGGAACAGGCGGCCGACTACATGGGCGAGATACTGCGCCGCGGCATGGGCGAGCGCGTCTTGGGTCCGGACAAACCGGCCGTGGCCAGGGTACAGACGCTGTTTATCCGCAAGATAGTGGTAAAGATAGAACTGGAAGCCTCGATGGCTAAGGCACGTGCGTACCTGCGTCAGGTGCAACAGTACGTAAAAGAGAACGAGAAGTTTAAAAGCATCATGGTGTACTACGACGTAGACCCCATGTAAACCGACAACATACGATGAAGATAGAATTAGACGTTCACACGCATACCGTAGTCAGCGGACATGCGTTCAGCACGCTGCAAGAGATGGCGCAGGCCGCAGCCGAAAAGGGGCTGAAGCTATTGGGCATAACCGAACACGCGCCCGGCATACCCGGCACGTGCGACCCCATTTATTTCCGAAACCTGTATGTCGTGCCCCGGCGCATGTATGGCGTGGAACTGCTGCTGGGCGCGGAAATCAACATCCTGGACGGCGAAGGAAACCTGGACTTGGACGAGGACTATCTGCGCCGCTTGGATCTCCGCATTGTGGGCATTCACTCGCTGTGCTACACGTGGGGAACGAAAGCGGAGAACACGCACGGCATGGTGCAAGCCATATCCAATCCGTACGTGCATATCATCAGTCATCCGGGCGACGGAACCGCCGAACTAGACTTTGAACCGATGGTGCTGGCGGCCAAAGAGCACCACACGCTGTTGGAGATAAACAACTCGTCGCTCCGGCCGTCGCGCGGAAAGGTGCAGGCCCGTCCCAACAACTTGGAGATACTCCGCCTGTGCCGGCGTTACGATGTGCCTGTTATCTTGGGAAGCGACGCTCACATCTCGTTCGACATCGCTACGTACGACTATGCGCTGCAGTTGGTAGCCGAAGCCGAATTCCCCGAAGAGCTAATAATGAATACCTCGGTGGATAAGTTCAAAAGCTACCTCGGCATCGGTTCTCGGTAATTCATTCCGCTTTTTACTTCTTCAGCTCAGGGTAACTGATGCGTGTATGATACATGGTTTTCAGCTTTTCCTTGAACACCGTTTTCACGGTATCAATGTCTTTAAACGTGATGGGGCATACCTTGAAGAATCCGTCTTGTACCTGGCCGTCGATGATTCGGTCTACCAGCGTGGAGATGCTTTCTTCGGTATATTCCTTCAGACTTCGCGAAGCGGCTTCTACGGCATCCGCCATCATCAGGATGGCTTGCTCTTTGGTGAACGGGTTGGGGCCGGGGTATCGGAACGCTTCCTTGTCGACTTCCTCGTCGGGGTGCTCGTTCTGGTAAGAGATGTAGAAATATTTGGTCAGCCCCCGTCCGTGGTGCGTACGGATAAAGTCTTTGATGACCTGCGGCAAGTTGTACTTGTCGGCCAGCTTCAGTCCGTCGCTGACGTGGTTTATCACAATCTGCGCGCTCTGTTTATAACTCAGCTGGTCGTGCGGGTTCACTCCCGTTTGGTTTTCGGTGAAGAACGCCGGATTCAGCATTTTCCCGATGTCGTGATACATGGCGGCCGTACGTACCAGCTGGCTGTTCGCTTCGATGCGGTTGGCGGCGGCTGCAGTCAGGTTGGCCAACTGCAAGGAGTGTTGGAATGTGCCCGGCGCTACTTCCGACATCTCCCGCATCAGCTTGTTGTTGATGTTGGAGAGCTCTACCAATGTGACGTTCGAGGTAAATCCGAATGTCTTCTCCAGGATGAAAAGCAGCGGATAGGTAAACAGTACCAGTATCGCATTCATGACGAAACACCAGTAGATGCGTGTGGTCAGATATTCCAAGTCGGTTACGTGAATCAGGTCTAAGGCGAAATAAGTGACGGCATACGTTACGCCAACCACTAGCGCGCTGCGCATCAGCTGCGAGCGCTGCGACAGTTCACGCAGGCTATACAGGCTGACCAGTCCGGTGACGGTTTGCAGCAGGATAAACTCGTGTGGGGTATGCACGCAGATAGAGCATAACAGCACGGCCACCATGTGCGCAAGAAAAGCGGTGCGCGTATCGAGGAAGATGCGCAGAATCATAGGCAGCATGGCGTACGGGATGATGTAGATGCTGAAGAGTCCGCTGGAAACTACCAGTGAAGTGTCTACCGAAAAGAAGATAATGAGGGAAAACATAAGCCCCAAGCTGCCTTTCTTCTGGTAGTAGTCGCGACGGAATAGCGCCAAATACGTCATGAAGCACCCGATGAGTATGGACACGAATAACACTTGCCCCAGCAAGGTCAGACGCTTTTCGGTGACGGTCTCGCCGCGTTTGTCCCACTCTTTCTCGAGCGACTTCAGGATGCTGTAAGTGTGTTCGTCAATGATTTCGCCCCGGTCTATAATCTTCTGTCCCGACTGTACGTATCCGCTGGCCCAGGCAATATTAGACAACAAGTCCTGTTTGTAAGCCTTCGACTTCTCAGCGTCGAACGTAAGGTTAGGGGTGAGGTAATTGTTCAGGTTGCAATGCTGTAGCAGCGACTTGCTGAAGTGAAGCGTGTCGGAGCCTATCAGCTCTTCGTAGGCTTGCTTGGTGCTTCTTATCTCACCGATGCTCTGCAATGACGACACATTGTCGGTCACCACTTGGATGCTGAGGATGCTGTCTTTCCTCAGATTGGCCAAGTCTTCCACCGAAACGATGCCCCGGTTGTATAGCGCGGTAAGCGTTCGCTCGATGTGATACAGATAAGACGGGTCTGGTATGATGCTGCGCAACTGCTTGTTGTAATCTCTCCGCAAGGAACGAATGACGTTTTCGCACGTCTTTGTCGATAACTGGAAATACGGATGATAATGATGCATGACACTGTCTTGTTCCACCTTTACCTCAGCGTCGCTCTTGTAAATGGGAAAGTCGAACGAGGCTTGAAGCAATCCATATTTCCACGGCTTGTTGATGTCAAATTGATAGTTGAAAGTACCCTCTCTTGGCATAAAGCTCACGATAATGGTAACGGCAGCGATGAATATGGCGGCTTTATAAAGCAGTTTTCTCAGTTGAAACTGTCTTTCTGTATAGAAACTTTTCATGCGTAATGGGATATTTTGGCCGCAAAATAAGAAAAAAACGGGAAAATTAGCTTACTTTTGCACCGATTTTACATGAAACTTTATTGCTATGGCAGAGAGAAAAGTCAGAGTTCGTTTTGCGCCCAGTCCAACAGGCGCGCTGCATATCGGTGGCGTACGTACCGCCTTGTATAATTATCTGTTCGCCCGTCAGCATGGGGGAGACTTGGTTTTCCGTATCGAAGATACTGATTCTAACCGCTTCGTGCCGGGAGCTGAAGAATACATCCTGGAGTCGTTCAAATGGTTGGGTATCAAGTTCGACGAAGGCGTAAGCTTCGGCGGAAATTACGGTCCGTACCGTCAGTCGGAACGTCGCGACATCTATAAGAAATATGTAAAGGTGCTCCTCGATAACGGAAAGGCTTACATCGCGTTCGATACCCCCGAAGAACTGGAAGCCAAGCGCAAGGAAATTCCCAATTTCCAGTACGATGCGCATACCCGTACGCAGATGCGTAACTCGCTGACACTGCCTGAAGAAGAAGTAACCAAGCTGATAGCCGAAGGCAAACAATACGTGGTACGATTCAAGATAGAACCGAACGAAGACGTTCATGTGAACGATATTATCCGCGGCGATGTGGTGATAAACTCTTCCATCCTTGACGACAAAGTTCTGTATAAGTCGGCCGACGAGTTGCCTACTTATCACTTGGCCAATATCGTCGACGACCATCTGATGGAGATATCCCACGTGATACGTGGCGAGGAATGGTTACCTTCCGCTCCGCTGCATGTATTGTTGTACCGTGCGTTTGGATGGGAAGATACCATGCCGAGATTCGCTCACCTGCCTTTGCTTCTCAAACCCGATGGAAACGGAAAGTTGAGCAAGCGCGACGGAGACCGCTTGGGATTCCCCGTGTTCCCGCTGGAATGGCACGACCCGAAGACCGGAGAGGTTTCATCGGGGTATCGTGAGTCGGGCTATCTGCCCGAAGCCGTGATTAACTTCCTGGCTTTGCTGGGATGGAATCCGGGAACCGACCAGGAAATCATGTCGATGGACGAACTGGTAAAACTGTTCGACCTGCACCGCTGCAGCAAAGCTGGTGCGAAGTTCGACTACGAAAAGGGCAAGTGGTTCAATCACGAATATATCCTGCTGAAGAGCGATGAGGAGATTGCTACGCTCTTCACCCCCATACTGAAAGAACACGGTATAGAGGCCGCTCCGGAAACGGTGGTTACCGTAGTGGGGCTGATGAAGGGACGTGTAAGTTTTGTCAAGGAGCTCTGGGACACTTGCAAGTTCTTCTTCGTGGCTCCTGAAGCATACGACGAGAAAACGGTGAAGAAACGTTGGAAGGAAGACTCCGCCCAACGCATGACCGAACTGGCGGACCTGCTGGAGTCGCTCGATGACTTCTCGTTGGCGCATCAGGAAGAAGTGGTGATGAAGTGGATAGAAGAACGCGGATATCACTTGGGAAACATTATGAACGCTTTCCGCCTGACGCTGGTGGGTGAAGGAAAAGGCCCTCACATGTTCGATATCTCGGCCGTGTTGGGTAAGGAAGAAACCGTGAAACGTATGCGCCGCGCTATCGAAGTGCTTAAATAATCAGGAGGGCGGGATGCTTTACAATATCTTTATCATGTTATATGCGGGCGCAGTACGCCTTGTCGCTCTTTTTAGTGAAAAAGTGGCCAAGATGGCGAAAGGCGAGAAAGAAGCTTTTGGCGTGTTGGCCGAACGTATAGACCCGAACGCCAAGTATCTGTGGTTTCACGCCGCGTCGTTAGGCGAGTTCGAGCAAGGGCGTCCGCTGATAGAGGAAATCCGTAGACTCCATCCCGAATATAAAATCCTGCAGACGTTCTTTTCGCCTTCGGGCTACGAGGTGCGGAAAGACTACAAGGGAGCTGATGTGGTATGCTACTTACCGCTTGACACGCCGCACAACGTGAAGCGTTTCATCGATTTGGCGCATCCGCACAAGGCTTTCTTCATCAAATACGAATTCTGGAAGAACTATCTCTCCGAACTGAAGAAGCGTGACATCCCCGTGTACAGTGTTTCTTCGGTGTTCCGACCACAGCAGATATTCTTCCGTTGGTATGGACAAGCGGTGGGCTACGCCGATGTGCTGAAATGCTTCTCGCACTTGTTTGTACAAAACGTCGATTCGGTACATTTACTAAAGACTATTGGCATCACCAATACCACGGTTGTAGGTGACACTCGTTTTGACCGCGTGCTAGACATTTGTCACAAGGCGAAAGAGCTGCCGCTGGTTGAAGCTTTCAAAGGCGAAAACGACCGTACGTTGGTAGTGGGAAGTTCGTGGGCTCCCGATGAGGATATCTTCATCCCTTACTTCAACGAGCATCCAGAGATGAAGCTGGTGATAGCTCCTCATGTGATAGACGAAAACCACTTGCAGGAAATCACATCGAAGCTAACGCGCCCGGTAGTGCGCTATTCGCAGGCTACCGAAGAGAGCGTGCGTCAGGCCGACTGTTTGCTCATCGATTGTTTCGGACTGCTCTCGTCTATCTACCGCTACGGCGAAATGTCGTATGTGGGCGGAGGGTTCGGAGTGGGAATCCATAACACGCTGGAAGCGGCCGTTTACGGCATCCCAGTGATGTTCGGCCCGAACAATCAGAAGTTCCTCGAAGCTCAAGGACTGAAAGCCTGCAAGGGAGGTTTCGAGATAAAAGACAAGGACGATTTTGTGACGGTAATGGATGCTTTTCTGACAGACTACAAGTTCCTCGATAAGTCGGGTAAGAATGCCGGAAACTATGTGCGCGACCATGCCGGAGCCTTGGAGAAGATTATGCAGGAGGTAAAGTTGTAACGAATCCCTATAGGACGAAATAAGAAAGCTAAAGCTTTTTGTGGCATCAGCCAACTGGAGTATTATACTTCTCCAGTTGGCTGATGTTTTGTCTGGGTCTTGCGGACAATCTTGTAACCCGTGGCCGCAATGATGATGCTCATAATCGGGCTTATGATGTTAAAGATACAGTAAGGCAGATAGGTGAGGGTCGGCACACCAAGCACGGTGCTTTGAGTCAACCCACACGTGTTCCAAGGCACAAGAACCGAGGTTATGGTAGCGCTGTCTTCGGTAGCGCGGCTCAGCAGACGGCGTTCGTATCCCAATCGGTCGTAGATATTGCGAAACATGTTACCCGTGAGTAGAATGCTTATATACTGGTCGCCTATGGCCAGGTTGAATGCCAAGCCGCTGCATACGGTAGAAGCAACTGTACTGACCCGGTTTTTCATGAAATGTGCGAACAAGTGCGATAATCCGCTCAGCATTCCTCCCGCTTCCATTACTCCGCCGAAGCACATGGCGCAGAGAACCAACCACACGGTATTTAACATTCCGGCCATACCGCTGGTGCCAATCAGTGAGGTCAGCATATCGTTGGAACTCTGCAGGGCTGTTTCACCGAAAATACATTGCATGACTCCTTTAAACATGTTGCCATCGGCCAACTCGCGCAGTACGTCAGCCTGAAAAATCATGGCGAAAATCACGGCGGTCAGACTCGAAAGGAACAAGATGATAAGCGAAGGCAAACGTTTATATATCATGAAACATGTGATAGCCGGTACCAGAAGCAGGACGGGCGATATGTAGAATCGTTCGTGCAGTGCAGTGATGAATTCCGTCATCTCGGCGGCATCGGGGATGGAGATGGTAAATCCAGCTACAATGAATACCAAAATGGTAATGATGGCCGAAGGCACGGTGGTATAGACCATGTAACGTATATGGTCAAACAACGCTACTTCCTGAGTTCCTGAAGCCATTACAGTGGTGTCGGAAAGAGGAGACATCTTATCGCCGAAGTAGGCTCCGCTGATAATGGCTCCGGCTATCCATCCATCGCTGAACCCTTGTGCTCGTCCGATACCCATCAAGGCAATTCCGATGGTGGCAACGGTAGTCCACGAGCTACCGGTCATGACACTTATCAGGGCGCAGATAACGCACGTAGAGGCCAGAAACACGCTGGGATGTATAACCTGAATGCCGTAATAGATAAGGGTCGGAACTACGCCGCTTATCATCCATGTTCCACCGATTGTTCCGATAATCAGCAGAATGAAAATGGCACTTGTAACACTCGATACGTTTTTTTCAATTTTCTTCTCGAATTCGTTGAACGGAATCTTGAATACACCCATACCGATGACTACGCAAACGGCCGAAGCGGTAAGTATCACAACTTGGCCTGCTCCGGACAGGGCGTCTGTTCCGTACTCCTGAACGGTAATAACTAGCAACACTACCAATATAGTCAGTGGTAGCAGTGCCAAAAAGGAGGAAAGTTTTTGGTTCATTATGTTAATTAGTTAGTCTGTTTTGTGAAAGGTGTCATTTGTACCACGAGGCATACATCAGATACCCGTTCGCTATTTTCTGGTTTAGTTCCTTGCTTTGCTCGAACGGCACGTCTTTGATGTATTTGGCCGGCACTCCGGCCCAAAGCGTGTGCGGTGGTATCTTTGTGTGTGCCAATACCAGTGCGCCGGCGGCAACAATAGCGCCTTCACCTACTTCGGCATAGTCCAGTAGGGTAGACCCCATTCCAATGAGCGCATGGTCGTGCACGCAAGCTCCATGCAGGGTCACGTTATGTCCGATGGATACATCGTCTCCAATATTCACGGTAGATTTCTCGTAAAGTGTGTGCAGAACCGTTCCGTCTTGTATGTTCACCCGATTGCCGATGCGGATAGCGTTTACGTCGCCTCGCAGTACGGCGTTGAACCAAACGCTGCAATCGTTACCCATCACCACGTCACCAATGACAGTGGCATTGTCGGCCAAAAAGCAGTTGTCCCCGAATTGTGGGGTAAAGCCCCTTACCGGTTTAATGAGTGCCATGTTTCTTTTTCTTAAATTGGGTGCAATTTACGTAAAACTTTCATAGCACGTACTATTAGCAATGGCTTTTTTGTAAAGGAAACGCCTCGGCTATTCCTTTTGTTGAGGAAACGGCCGAGGCGTATATCAATGTAGTGTTACTAATGCCGTTATTTCAAGGCGTGCGAACCAGATTTGGTAGACCAGTTGATGTTCTGGTACAGGTTACTGTTCTCGCTATCGCGAGTAGGAGACGCAGTACTGAGGTCGTTCGTGCTGATAGGATACAGGTAATAGGCTTCGTGCCAGTGATAACCGTCTTTCAGTTCGTTCGAACTTGTCAGGTTACGGCTATACGGACGGAGATAGTTACTCTGTGACTTACCGGAAAGAATAGCATCTGCTGAACCGTCAGACTTCACATCGGTCAGGTCGTAGTTATTGAACATCTCTTCCCAGAAGTTGATACCTTCCGGAATCCACTTTGTAGTCATCAGATTGTCGAACGAACGCCAACGAATGAGGTCGGCAAAGCGTTGTCCTTCACTGAACATCTCGTTCATACGTTCACGACGGATGTTGTACAAGGTCTTGTCTACCATTGTCGTTCCGGAGTAAACCGCAAAGTCACCTTCTTTTGTGAGGTCGGTTGCTGCGATGGTAGCATCGATGTCAGTGCTTACGCCGGCACGGCTACGCAACTGCTGCCAGTAACTTCTGGCGGTTCCGTCCAAGCTTCCGTTCTTCAGGTAGCTTGCTTCGATGTAGTTCAGCAATGCTTCAGCAGTACGGAAGATGGGGCAAGCGTTTGTACCTTTCAACTCGTCGTTCATGGTTTGAGCATAGTCGTAAGTATAGTACTTGCGCGGTTGGTAGCCGGTGATGCAACGCACTTCGGTAGAGGCTTCCGTTACGTTCGGCTTTGTGAACAGACTACCTTGTGAGGGAGCCGATGCGTCCGATTCCTTCAGGGTGCTTTCGCCCCATACGAAGAGCTGCAGGCGTTCGTCACGGTCTTCTTTTACCTTGTCTATGCTGGTGTCACCTTTGTAGTTGCCGCTGGCGTAGATGGGCAAGCCGTCTTTCATCAGGAACGATTCCGTGAATGTGCGGGTATAACCGTCGGCACAACCGGTCTTAACACGGTAGGCTGCATCGTGCGTGATGCTCAGGCTGGAACTATACTGTTTCCACAGCAACACTTCCTTCACATTGCTCAGCGATGGTTGGCTGAACATTTCAAAGTAAGGATTCCATCCGGTAGTGGTTCCTACAACCGGTTGTATGGTGTGGGTGTTTTCCGACAGGTTTGCATCGTTTGCCACCTGCTTGGCCGCATCCATTGCCTGAGTCAGGAAGTAATCTATTTCGCTATCGATGTTGAAAGACTTGCCTGCATTGTATGCCATTTTGAGTCCTGGCCAGTTTTCATCGCCTGGAACACGTCCGCTACCTTTGTGGTATTTCTCGAACGTTGCTTCAAACAAGGCTACTCTCGACTTGAACAGCAAGGCTACTTGCTTGTTAACACGCTGGCCGTTGAATGCGCTGCGGTCTTTCAGGTTTTCTGCCGCCTTGTCCAAATCGGAAAGGATGAAGCGGGCCACTTCGTTACGCGGTGAACGCTTACTGTTCTCTACAATCACGTCGTTGTCATCTTCCAGTGTGGTGGAGATGATGGGAAGGTCGCCAAAGTAAGCCAACATGCGATAGTAGCACAGGGCGCGGAAGAAGTAACCTTCGCCGATGTAGTTCTTTATCATCTCGGTATCGCCACTGATGGTACCGTTAGCCAGTCCGCTGGTTGCTTTCTCCAAGAAGTAGTTGTACACGCGTATGCCTGCGTAATAGCTCTGCAAGTTCTTTGAACTGGGGACTTCCCAGTGGTCATCGGCAAAGTACGTGGTGTTTCCCGAGGCTCCGGCCAGCATGATGTCCGTATCGCCGTCCGAGCGAGCCATACCGTCGTTGTATCCTTGTGAGTGGTACATATTCCCCGAATAAGGCGCTACCAGATAAGTGCTGTAATAGTTGTTCAGGTAGCTGGCCAACTGGTCGGCCGTGGTGTAATACGAGTCTGGAGTAATTTGACTTTGCGGCTCAAGGTCGAGTAAGTCGTTGCACGAAGTGGTGCCCAATGCGGCAGTTCCCAGCAACATGCATAATCCGATATGTTTAGTATATGATTTCATAATATGTATTCGTTTTATCAGTAATGATTAGAAGCTGAGGTTTACACCGATTGAGAAGGTGCGCTGCATAGGATAAGTCTTACCACTTGATCCGTAGTTGTTGTAGCTTCCAAATGCTTCAGGATCGTAAACGCTAGATAGGCCGGTGATGGTGAACAAGTTGTCGCAAGAAAGATAGATGCGGCAGTTGCTGATACCTGCTTTCGATACCAATGTCTGCGGTAAGGTGTAACCGAACTGGATGTTCTTGCAACGTAAGTAAGCTGCGCTCTGCAGGTAGCGTGTCTGTGCCTGATGGTTCTTGTTGATACCGCCCATGTAAGGTCTCGGATAGTAAGCGCTGGTGTTTTCCGGAGTCCAGTAGTCCAAGTGCTCTTTGAATACGCAGCTCTGCCACATGTTTCCTTGTGCGCCCCAGAAATACGGGTCGGAAGTTCCGAACATCCAGTCGCGTTTCAATACGCCTTGGAAGAAGATAGAGAAGTCGAATCCTTTGTATTCAGCGTCCAGGTTCAAACCGATGCGGTAGCGCGGTGAGGTATTACCGATGCGCTTCAAGTCACCGTGGTCTCCCAAAGTACTTGCACCAGACGAAACGACGCCATCGCCGTTTAAGTCGCGGTACATGATGTCACCGGCTTGCCAGTTGCTTCCCCAGTTAGGGTTATTATTTGCCAACCATGCGTTCATTTCTTCGTCCGACTGGGCGATGCCTTCGGTTTCGTAACCCCAGATTTCGCCAATGTACTTGCCGTTGTAGTAGCTTGAGATAGACTGGTTGTTGAAGTCTCCGTCATACGGATAAGTCAAGATCTTGGAGCGGTTGTCCGAGAGGTTCAAACGAGCGCCGTACTTGAAGTCGCGTATTTGGTCGCGCCAGCTGATTTCCAATTCCCAACCGGTAGTACGCATATCACAGTTGTTGGTACGCGGAGCGTCAGTGCCCAGAACAGAGCCAAGGATAGGAGCCGGGCCAATCATGTCTTTGGTGGTACGGCTGTACCAGTCGAATGTACCGGTCAAGCGGTTGTTAAAGGCTCCGAAGTCGAAACCGATATCCCAAGTTTCAACGGTTTCCCATGTCATAGAAGCGTTTACGATGCTTGGCAACGATGCGGTGTTCTGCTGCTGTCCGTTTATCAACCAGTTGCTGTTTTGGCTGCTTACGCTCTGCTGCTGGTAGAAAGGATACCAATCCCAGAAAGAACTGTAGTTGGAGCTGGTGTTACCCAACTGACCCCAAGAACCACGAAGTTTCAGGGTATTGATTGTTTTGCTTAAATCTTCGAAGAACGATTCGCGCGCGATGTTCCATCCCAATGATACTGATGGGAACCAAGCCCAGCGCTTGTCGGCGAGGAATCGTGAAGAACCGTCATAGCGGATGTTGAATTCGGCCAAGTATCTGCCGTCGTAGTCGTAGTTCAAACGACCGAAGTAACCGGCTGTAGCGCGGTTCCAATAGCCATCGCCGTTCTTATTGTTGTCTTGTGTCTGGCTCAGGTAAGGTTTGGTTACGGTGGTGAGGGTAGTACCCGAAGCCCAAATGTTGTCGTTGGCGTAGCGTTCGTAGTTTACACCGGCCAATACCTTTCCGTTGTGTTTGCCGAAGCTGCGTGTGTAGTCAGAGTAAACGTTTACTGCATAGTAGTTGTTGTGGTAACGCTGGTCGTAAACGTAAGAGTCCAAACCGTAGCCAGAGTCACGGGCCATCGGTTCGTTGGCTACGTTGTAGTTATAAATAGGAATTTTGTTTGTTGTGGCTTTGGTATTCGACAAGCGCATGGCGCCTTCAGCGTAGATGTTCCATCCTTTCAGTGGGGTGAGGATGAATTTCAGCTGTTGAGTGAAGTCGTCATTGTTTTCGTTGTACTTACCTCCGTCTTCCAATTCGTAGATTTCCATTTCGGCCATCCAGTTTCCGTTCGGGTCTTTAACCGGGCAAGAAGGCCAGCGGCGTGCAATGTTGTGGAAGAACAGACCTGTGAGGTACTGAGGCTTGGTGTAGTCTTTGCGTGTCCATTTGGTAGAATACTCCACGCGAGCCCACTTGGCCAGTTCTGCGTTAATCTTGCTGTTTAAGGTGTAGCGGTTCATCTGGTCGTGTCCGTGGCGAATCAAACCGTTCTGCAGCAAGAAGCTACCGCTGACAGACCAGTTTACCTTTTCGTTACCGCCGCTCAAGCTCAGGTTGTGCTGGGTAGAGGGAACGTTCTTTTTATAGTGTTCCTTAAACCAGTCGGTGTTGGCGAAAGCCGAACCGTAGTTGTTCCACTTGCCGTTTGAAGTGTTGGCCGTAGTACCGTAGTATTCGGGTTTTGACGGGTCGGTAAATTCACCGTTCATGTACTTCTTGATGTTTTCGATGGTTTCATCGCTGAATATGTTCGAACCACCGGCGTTGCGGTTGGCTTCGTTGAAGTAGGTAGCCCATTCCAGTGAGTTCGCCATCTTCGGGAGCTGGGTTGCTGTGCTGAAACGCACGTCGCCCGAGTAGGTTACTCTTACCTTACCGGCTTTACCGCTCTTGGTCGTAACCAACAATACACCGAAGGCAGCGCGCGAACCGTAGATAGAAGCCGAAGCCGCATCTTTCAGAACAGAGATGCTTTCGATGTCGTTCGGGTTCAAGAGGTTCAGGTCACCTTCGATACCGTCAATCAAAATCAGCGGGTTGTCGTTCGAACCGTTACCGATAGAACCGGTACCACGGATGTTGATGTTCATATTAGAGTTCAGGTCACCACCGTTTGATGTAGTTGTAAGGTTCAAGCCCGGTACGGCACCTTGCAGAGCCTGACTAACGTTGGCTACCGGACGTGATTCGATGGCTTCAGCGCCCACCATGCTGACTGCACCGGTCACGTTTACTTTCTTCTGAGTACCGTAGCCTACAACTACTACTTCGTCCAAAGTCTTGGAGTCTTCTTGTAACGTGATGTGAAGAGGTTGTCCGGTCCATTTTACTTCTTTGGTAAGATATCCCACAAATGAGACCACAATGGTTTGTCCTTTCTGTACGCTGGACAGTGAGAAATCGCCGTCAGCGCCAGTCATTGTTCCGTTTCGTGTGCCTTTCACTACCACCGAAGCTCCGATGATGGATTCTCCCGTCGCGTCTTTTACAATACCAGTGCATTTGCCTGCCTGTTGTATCGCTGTTACGCTGTTACTTGTGGCTGAAGTGCCGGCTAAGGCCGTTTCGCTGCCAAGCGCAAGAGTGAGCAAGAAAATGCCCCCTCCCATTTTGAAGTTGCTTAACATAATACTGTGTTTAGATTAATAAAAAGTTGATGTATCTCTCTGTTTGTTCTTTTCGTAGCTTATGTCTCGGTATAATCTGTTCTGATCTGTACTGATTTTCGGTTGAAATAAAAGGGGAAACTCCCCGTTGCGTTTTTATACTCAGTTAAGGTTCTGCTCTATCTTTTTTAATTTCTTTTGCAAATGTAGCGAAAGGAGTAACTATTCAGCGGTGGCAGAAATAGTCCATTCCAACCTTTTAGTTTTTGTCGTATTTTCATTGTAACTTGTTGCAAGAAAGAGCTGTATTCTCTTGCATATATCAGATATTTTCCGTACCTTTATACCTATGAAAGAGCAAGTTACGGACATATCAA